>JAVHLJ010000040.1 GCA_031082205.1 Elusimicrobiales bacterium | reverse complement strand
CCGGCCGGATGCCCGTTCCCCGCTCGCCGCCCCGCCGCGCGCGGTTTACGCTCCGCCGGCGGCCGCCCCGACGGCCCCTTCGGCCGCCCCCGCGCACGGTTCCGTTTTCGCCGCCATACCCATGGGCGAACTGAGCGGCGAGCCCCTTTCCGCCTTCCCGATCGTTTCCGCCGGAGAAGGGTCGCCGATAAAGACCGTAGCGGCGAGGAAGGAGCGGGTGCCGGGGGGGACGGACCTTGTCATGGAGACCGACGAGGTCGTTATCGTTATAGAGCGCCGGGCGACTTCGTACGAGGAATTTTTCGAGAGAAGGACTATATGAGCGAGAGAACGGGAGGTCTTATGACTAGAGCGATGATCGCGGCGGCGCTGCTGGCCGCGGCGGGGTACTGCCCGGGACAGCTCGGCGCGACGGAGGCCGGCAAGGACGGCGGGGTGGCCGTCTCCTCGGAGGCGGCGCGTCGGGCCGCTGGAACCGTGGCGCCCGGCTACCGGGGCACCGCGATACCGGTCGGCGGGGACCAGCTGATGTACGTAAAGAAAGGCGACCGGGTGGACGTGCTGGTCACCTTCGACGCGAAGATGGAGAAGGACGTCAAGGAGACGGTGACGGCCACCATACTCCAGAACGTGGTGGTGCTCAACGTGGAGAAGCCGGCCTCGCCCGAGGAGCCGGGCGTGATAGAGCTGCTGCTAAACCCCAACGAGGCGCAGTACGCGGCGCTCAGCGTGGCGCAGGGCAAGAAGGTGCACGTAACTGTTCGCGCGCCAGGGGACCTGGAGCTGCACCCGATGGAAATGGCCAGCTTCCGGCGGCTGATAAAGTAGGACGGAGGAGATATGAAAACCCTGTTGATGATATTGGCCATGTCGGCGCCGGCCTGGTCCTCCGCCGGCAAGCCCGCGACGGAGGCGGCCTGCGCGGCCGAGGATATGCAGCTGGCCTATTACTGGCTGGCCCCGGAGCTTCCGGCGGCCGCCCGCGCCAGGACCACCTCCTGTCACGCGAAGAACAAGGACCTGCGTATACCGGAGTGGCTGGAGGCAGCCAGGCCGGCGATGCTGGAAAAGAAGGCGTGGAAGGACCCGGAGGAGGGGGATCTGAGCGAAGCCAGGGTCTGGCAGGACGCGTTCTCCATCCTTTACGAGTTCGCGGAGAAGACTTCGGCGGCGCTTTCAGCCGCCGCGCCCGGCGCGGCTTCGTCCGTGGCGCTGGCGGCGGAATACGCCGACATGCGCACGCGCCTGCTCTACGCCATGGACAGGATATACAGGGCGCGGCTGCAGGGTTCGCTGGGCGGCAGGGGCGGCTCCCTGCTGGCTTCCATCGACGCCGCTTCGCAGCACCTGGAACTTCTGGTCTCGGCCGTCTACGCCGGCGACGGGCAGGCCGCTTTCGAGGCCCGCGTCAGGACGCTCAGCCACGCCAGGGAAGTGTTCCTGAAGCTGCTGCTCCCGGCGCCGCCCGCCTCCGCCAGGGCCTACGCCGAATACAGGCCCGAGCCGCGGCTGTTCCCCGGGTACAGGGCGGCGGCGGTGCCGGTTCGCGGCTCCCAGGCGATGTTCCTCAGGCCCGGCGACCGCGTGGACATGATGGTCACTTTCGACGCCATCATGGCGGACGAGCGAAAAGAGAAGGTGACGGCTACGATACTGCAGAACGTGCTGGTCCTCAACGTGAGCCGCGCGGCTTCCGCCGAGGGGATGGCGGTAGTCCAGCTGCTCTGCAATCCCAACGAGGCGCAGTACGCGGCGCTGAGCCTCATGCAGGGAGGCGGGAACATAAGCCTGCCCCGCCGGGCGGAGGGCGACGCGGAACTGCACCCGATGGAGATAGCGACGTTCCGCAAGCTGTTCAAGTAGGCCGCGGGGAGAGTCGGGCGCGCCGCGGGAAGGGCGGAGGGGACAACCCCTCCGCCCTTTTGTATAATTTACGCATGCATGAATGGGCATTGGCCGAATCCGTCATAAAAGCCGCGGCGGAGCACGCCGCGGAGCGGAAGATGAAGCGCGTCAGCGAGGTCGCCGTCGTTTTCGGCGAGCTGCAGGCCATCGATCTCGAGATCTTCCCTTTCGCCATGAAGGAGCTCGCCAAGAAGAGGCCGCTCATGGAAAAGGCCCGCTTCCGCATAATAAAGGAGCCCGCCGCCTTCCGCTGCCGCGCCTGCTCCGCGGAGTTCGACCTTAAGCGCTTCCGCAAGGAGAGCGACGAGGCCGAGTTCATACACTTCGTGCCCGAGATGGCGCACTCTTTCATCAAGTGCCCGTCGTGCAAGAGTCCCGATTTCGACATAGCCGCCGGCCGCGGCGTCTATATCAGGCACATCAAGGGGTCGAAATGAGCGCGCTCGACCCCCGGCCCTCCGTCATAGCCGACCGTCTGAAAAAGGTCAAAAAGATAACCGCCGTCACCGGATGGAAGGGCGGCATCGGCAAGAGCGTTACCGCCGCCACGCTGGCGCTGCTGCTGACCGAGAAGGGCCATAAGACCGGCCTGCTGGACCTGGACCTGACCGGCGCTTCCTGCCATTTCATACTCGGTTCCGGCAAGGCCTTTCCGCGCGAGGACATGGGCCTGGTGCCGCCTTTCGTGCACGGCGTGAAGTTCATGTCGATATCTTTCTTCTCCAAGGGACAGGGCGTGCCGCTGCGCGGCGCCAACGTCACCGACGCGATAATAGAGATGCTGGCCGTGACGCTCTGGGGCGAACTGGACCATCTCGTCATCGACATGCCGCCCGGCATAGGCGACGCCGCTCTTGACGCTTTGAAGTTCTTCCCGAAGGCGCGCATACTGGCCGTGACCACGCCTTCGCCGGTGGCGCGCGACGTGCTGCGCCGCTCGCTGGACGTCTACAAGGCGATGAGGGTCCCGGTGGCCGGCCTGGTGGAGAACATGTCCCCGAAAGGCGTGCCCTACGACCCGCGCCTCGACGCCGCGTTGGGCGACCCGGAGAAGCTGCTCAAGACCGCCTTCGCCCGCCGTCTTGAGAAAGTGACGCGCAGGTTCGCCGGCGGCTGATCTTTAAACGGTATTTTTTTCGCAGAAGGAACGGGGTGAGAATCCCCGGCTGCCCCGCAACGGTGATGCCGAAAGGCTCAGCCCGGTCTACTGCGAACCCCGCTTGCGCGGGGCCTCCGAGGGGAACTTTTTAGGACCCTTTCTCCCGGAGACAGGGTCTTTTTAATTGGGGGACGCAATGCCTATTTCAGGCGAAATAGGTATTGTGTCCGCCGAAAAGAGTAAGTTAAACAAGGACAAAATGAGGAAAATAGGGCTGATTTTGATAGGCATTGCGTCCCCGTTGTTCGCGGCTCCCGTCCGGGCGGAGAGGGTGGTGTCGCTGCTGCCGTCTTACACGGAGACGATATTCGCGCTGGGGGCGGGGGACAGGCTGGTGGGGGTGTCCAATTTCTGCAACCGGCCGGCCGCGGCCGCGGCGCTGCCCAGGGTGGGCGATTATTTCAGCCCCGACATAGAGCGGATCTACGCGCTCAGGCCGGATATGGTTTTCGACGGACTCTGGAAGAATTCAGCGGCGTCCGAAAAGCTTTCCGCGCTGGGGATAAAGGTGGTGCGCATACCTGAGGAGAAGAAGGTCGCCGACATTTACAGGACGGTGCGCACCATCGCCGCGGAACTGGGGCTTGCGGCCGAAGGCGGGAAGCTCAACGCCCGTCTTAAAAAGGATTTCGCCGCCGCGTCTTATCCCGGTAAACGGCGGCTGCGCGTCTACATCGAGGTGGACGCGGGCGGCTGGTCGGCGGGGAAGGACTCGTTCATGTCGTCGCTGGCGGACCTGGCCGGCGCGGACAATATTTTCGGAAGCGAGAAGGCGGGCTACTTCCAGGCCTCGTGGGAGACGGTGGTTAAAGCGGACCCCGCGGTGATAATCTGCCCCGGCGGCGACGCGGCGGAGATAAAGTCCAGGCCGATGGCCGGCCGTCTCAGGGCGGTGCGCTCGGGGGCGGTGCTCTGCGGCCTGGACAGGGACCTCTTCGCGCGGCTCACGCCGTCGTCGCCCTCGGCGGTGCGGGCGCTCAGGGAGGCGCTGGATGCGTACCGGTAAGGCCGTCGCGGCCCTGCTGGCCCTCGGGGCCTGCGCGGCAGTCGCGCTGCTCTCGGGGCCGGCCGGCGCCGATCCGGACATAATCCTCAATATCAGGGTGCCGCGCGTCCTGGCCGCGGCGCTGGTGGGCGCGGCGCTGAGCGTGGCGGGCGCCATACTGCAGGGCGTGCTCAAGAACCCCCTGGCCGATCCCTATATAATCGGGACTTCGTCGGGCGCGATGGCCGGCGCCGCCGCCGCGGCCTGGCTGGGGCTGGGCCCGTTGTCGCCTTTCTTTTACCTGCTCGTCGGAGGGGGAGGGCTCGGCGCCACCGCGGTCGCCTACCGGCTGGCGCGGGTGAAGGGCCGCACCTCGGGCGTGGCCATGCTGCTGGCGGGCGTGGCTGTCAGTTCCTTCCTGGCGGCGCTGGTCATGCTCCTGGTCTCGCTGGACCGCGGCCGCGGCCTGCCGCTGCTCCCTTTCCTGCTCGGTACCGTGAGGGCTTTCGAGCCGGCCGCCCTGGCCGCGCTGGCGGGCGTGACGCTGGCCGGATCCGCCGCGGCGGCCGTGCTCGGCCGGCAGCTCGATATACTTTCGGCGGGCGAAGAGGGCGCCGTGCGGCTGGGCGTCCCCGTCGAGCGGATGAAGCTGGCGCTCTTCGCGCTGGCCGCCCTCCTGACCGCCGCGGCGGTCGCGGTGGCCGGGGCCGTCGGCTTCGTCGGCCTGATAGTGCCGCACGCGGCGCGGAGGATCTTCGGGCCGCGGCACGCGGGGCTGGTCCTTTACTCGGCGGCCTGCGGCGCCGGCTTCCTGATGCTGGCCGACGCGCTGGCGCGCACCGCGGCGGCCCCGGCCGAGCTGCCGGCCGGCGTCATAACCGCGCTGGCGGGCGCGCCCTTCTTCCTTTTCCTGCTGCGCCGCGGGACGGCGGAGGAGCGGCGATGACCGCCCGCGCGAAAGGAGACGTCCTGCTCGAGTTCGGCGGCGTGTCGTATTCCTACGACGGCGTCCGCGCTCTGGACGGGGTCTCTTTCTCCGTCGGGCGGGGCGAACTGGTCTCGGTTTTCGGCCCCAACGGCTCGGGCAAGTCGACGCTGCTCAGGCTGGCCTGCGGCGCGCTGAAACCAGCGGGCGGCTCAATAACCGCGGCCGGGCGGCCGCTGGGCGGGCTGACCCCGCGCGAGCTCTCCGCGCTCGCCGCCTATGTTCCCAGCGAGCCTTACATCCCTTTCGATTTCACCGCGCTCGATATCGCGCTGATGGGCCGCTCGCCGCTTCTGCGCTGGTGGCAGGATTATGGCCCGGCCGACAGGGCCGCGGCGCTGCGCGCGCTCGAGTCCTGCGGCGTGGCGCCGCTGGCGGGGCGGGGGATAAACTCGCTGTCGAGCGGGGAGCGCCAGCTGGCTTTCCTTGCCCAGGCCATGGCCGGCGGCGCGCCGCTGCTGCTGCTCGACGAGCCGACCTCACACCTGGACCTTAAGTACCGTTCCGCTTTTTTCGAGACCCTCGCCGCCCTGACCGCCGGGGGGCTCACGGCCATAGTGGCTTCCCATGACCTCAGGCTGGCCGCCTCCTATTCCACTTCGGCGCTGGTCCTGGCCGGAGGGAAGGTCCTTTTCAGCGGGCCGGCAGACGGGGCCGTTTCGCCTCCGCTGCTGGCCGAAGCCTACGCCATAACTCCGGAAGCCGCCGCCCGGCTGGCCTAAAACCGCCTGGGACCTAAGACCGCGCATTACTGGGTATTCGGTTCCTTGGCCGGTCCACCGTATT
Organism: Elusimicrobiales bacterium; assembly: GCA_031082205.1. Taxonomy (GTDB): domain Bacteria; phylum Elusimicrobiota; class Elusimicrobia; order Elusimicrobiales; family UBA9959; genus UBA2231. The sequence continues at coordinate 16,105 of JAVHLJ010000040.1, read as the reverse complement.
CTCCTACAATATACCAATGACCAAAAAGCCCCTCGCTTTGCTGCTCACCCCATTCGTGCTTATCGCCAGTCTGCTCCCGTGCCTCTCGGCCGCGGAAGCATCGCCCCTGATCTCCGACAGCGTCCTTACCGCCAACTTCGGCGCCGTACCGGTCCTCCCCGAACTTCCGGAAGCCGGCGAGCCCGTCCTCACTCCCCTGCCGGACCGCGGCCTTAAAGGCGACTTTACCGCCGTACCGGAATACTCTTTCGGCTACCTTAACGATCTGGCGGTAAAGGCGGTCGACGCCAGCAGGCATAGCGTCGGTATCGCCATCTTCAGCGTCACGATGAAGGACATCCCGGACGCGCTCATGAGGGCGAAGGCCCGCGGCGCCGCCGTGAGGATAATAATCGACGAGGCCCACGTCTATCCCAGGATGGACACGCAGATAAAGCGCATGATACAGGACGGCCTCGATGTCCGCACGCTGCGCGGCACCCGTTCCTACGGCGTCATGCACAACAAGATCACGATACACGACGGAGAACTGGTCACGGTCGGCTCCTACAACTGGACCTTCGGCGCCACCTTCTCCAGCCACGAGAACACGCTCGTCGCCCGCCACCCGATCTATGTCGACGGGTACAAGCGCTATTTCGAATGGATGTGGATCCACGCCCGTCCGATCTCCGCCGGGCCCTCCGCGGAGGTTCCCGGCGGCGCCTACGGCGCGCCTCCCTCCGACCCTTCGCCGCTCATGAGCCTCAACGGCCGCCCGGTCCCCGCTTATGTGTTCTCCCCGGGCGGCGGGGCTCAGGAGACCCTCGCGGCCCTGATAGACTCCTGCCGGATTTCGCTGGACGCGGTGACCTACACTTTCTCCTCCAAAACGCTGGCCGACGCGGTCATACGCGCCAAAAACCGCGGCGTGAGGGTCCGCTTCATGATCGACGAGAAGCGCGGCGCCGAGGCCGGCCTGGCCAAGTTCCTGCTGGACAACGGCGTGGACATAAAGTTCCGCGGCGGCCGCAGCGAGAAGGGCGCGATGCACTCCAAGTACGTCATACTGGACGGACAGATCCTTCAGACCGGCTCTTTCAACTGGACCGTCAACGCCAGCGCCAATTCCTTCGAGAACATGATCTTTGTCGGAGACCCCGGGGCCGTCTCCGCCTATCAAAAGAACTTCGACTGGCTTTTCTCCGAAGCTTATACGCCGACCCAGGCGCATTTCGACCTGGGCGGCGGAAAAACCCTGCCGGACTGACCGACGTCAAAATCAAAAAAACCATAAAAACCCCATCGCGTTGAGCTCGACCGTGGTTTTTTGCTATACTTGACCTCAGGGTCAGGGGTAGTCCTCCTTCATGGCACGCGCCGCCTTGACAGACAAACCCTGTCAACGAACCGTTACTAGGAGAGAAAATGACTTCGTCAGGTAATATAAAGCCGGGCTCTACGCAGCCCGATTCGGCCCACAGGGCCCTCCCGGAAGGCTACGGCGAGACCGAGGCCGTCCTTCTTCCGCGCGATCCCAACTGGATGTACCTCTACTGGGAGATAACGGAACACACCCGCGGCGAAGCCCGCAAGGCGCACGGCGACAATATCTTCGACACCTCCCTGCAAGTGGTCCGCGTCTACGACATGTCGGGCGCGGAGGGCGCCAACGGCGGCGCGCATCACAAGTATTTCGACATCCCGGTACGGCTGGAGGCCCGCAGCTGGTACGTCAACGTCCAGGAGAGCGGCCGCTCCTACTGCTGCGAGCTGGGCCTGGTCCTGCCCGACGGCAGGTTCGTCGGCCTGGTCAAGACCAACGCCGTCAAGCTGCCCGCCGGCCGCGTCTCGGACGTGACCGACGAGAAGTGGATGGCGGTAAGCGGCGACTTCGAGAAACTGCTGCAGCTCTCCGGCGTCGAGTACATCGGCAAGGGCTCGGGCGAGGTCGCCAAGTCGCTGGCCCAGCGCTGGGAGATGCTGCGCTCGGTATTCTCGCGCGCCGCTTCCTGGGGCGTCTCGTCGCTCTCCTCCCACCAGCAGCCCAAGCCGGCCGAGAAGAAGTTCTGGCTGGTGGCCGACTGCGAACTGATACTCTACGGGGCCACCGAGCCCGACGCCAGCGTCACGCTGGCGGGCCGCAAGGTGCACCTCAACCCCGACGGGACTTTCTCGATGCGCTTCGCGCTCCCGGACGGCAACATGGACCTCCCCGTCGCCGCGACCTCGGCCGACGGCTCCGACACCCGCAGCATCGAGATAAAGGTGACCCGCTCCACCCTGAAAGATGGAAAATAACGAAAAAGGCTACCTCGCGCTCGTACTCCACGCGCATCTCCCGTTCATAAGGCACCCCGAATACGAGGACTTCCTGGAGGAAGACTGGTTCTTCGAGGCCATGTGCGAGACCTACCTGCCGATGCTCGACGTCTACGAGCGGCTGACGCAGGAAGGGACGGACTTCCGGGTCACGATGTCGCTGACGCCGCCGCTCTGCGGCATGATGGCCGACGAACTGCTCAGGAAGCGCTTCCTTAATTACGTACACAAGCGCCTGGAGCTCTCCCGGAAAGAGGTCCATCGCACCCGCAACACGGCCTTCGCCCCGGTGGCCGAGATGTACGAGCGCAAGTTCAGGCGCATCCTGGAGCTTTACGAGGGCTGCTATCACGGGGATATCCTGTCCGGTTTCAGGAAGTTCCAGGACATGGGCAAGCTCGAGATCATCACCTGCTGCGCCACGCACGGCTTCCTGCCGCTCGAGGTGCGCAAGGAAGCGGTCAACGCCCAGATACAGATAGCGGCTCAGGATTACACCCGCCGCTTCGGCCGCGGTCCCCGCGGTATCTGGCTGGCCGAGTGCGCCTACAATCCCGGCGACGAGGTCTATCTCAAGGCGCACGGGATACGCTATTTCTTCCTGGAGACCCACGGCATCATCTACGGCAGCCCGCGCCCGCGCTACGGCGTCTACGCGCCGGTGTACTGCCCGTCCGGCGTGGCCGCCTTCGGCCGGGACATGGAGAGCGCCCACCAGGTCTGGAGCGCCGAGATGGGTTATCCCGGCGACCAGCGCTACCGGGAGTTCTACCGCGACCTGGGCTACGACCTCGATTACGACTACGTCAAGCCCTACCTGCATCAGGACGGGGTGCGCCGCAATATCGGCATGAAGTACTGCAAGATCACGGGCAAGGTGGGCCTCAACGAGAAGGCTCCCTACAACCCGCACGAGGCCCGCGAGGTGGCCGCCAGCCACGCCGGCAACTTCATGTTCAACCGCGAGCGGCAGGTTGAGCATCTCTACGGCTTCCTCGGCCGCAAGCCGATCCTTGTGTCGATGTACGACGCCGAGCTGTTCGGCCACTGGTGGTACGAGGGCCCGGACTTCATCGAGTTCCTTTTCAAGAAGATGCACCACGACCAGAAGACGGTCAAGACGATAACGCCCAGCGAATACCTGGGCCGCCACCCCGACAACCAGGTGGTGCAGCCGTCGATGTCTTCGTGGGGGGACAAGGGCTACAACGAGGTCTGGCTCAACGAGTCCAACGACTGGATGTACCGCCACCTGCACAAGGCGGTATCGCGGATGGTGGACATGGCCAACCGCTTCCCGAACGCCGACGGCCTGCTCAGGCGCGCGCTGAACCAGTGCGCCCGCGAGGTGGTGCTGGGGATGTCGTCCGACTGGGCCTTCCTGATGACCGTCGGGACGGCCAAGACCTATTCGACCAAGCGGTTCATCGACCACACTCACCGCTTCAACGGCCTCTACGAGCAGATCATGGGCAACCGCATCGAGGAGGGCTACCTCAAGGACATCGAGTGGAGGGACAATATCTTCCCCGAGGTGGACTACAAGGCGTTCTCTTCCGAGGCGGAGCGGCGGGCGCGCGAAGCCGCCTGAACGCCCGTCCGTAAAAAGCGAAAAGCCCCGGGGAGACCCGGGGCTTTTTCATTTATAAGGAAAACTGTTCCGGGGAGGACCGGCAGGGAGTGAGCGCTTCCCTTACGGCAGGTCTAGACAGCGGATTTGTGCTGAGCCACTTTGGGGGAGGGGTGTATGCCCAGGACGCCGCAGAGGGGGAGGAAGTTCTCCGGGTGCGGGACTTCTTCCCTGCCGCAGAGGGGGGCGCAGGCGTTCTGCAGGTGGAAGGTAGTGTCGGCGAGTCCGAGGTTGGAGGCCACCCTGCCCAGCTTGTTGAGGCGGTGCAGGAGTTCCGGCGACGGGGCCCCGCCCAGTTCCTCGGCGGCGGCCAGGGCGGCGCGCTCCAGCTCTTCCTCCACGTCCTTTACGGCCTCCAGCGAGAGGCCAAGGCCCGCCAGGCGCTCCGATAGGTCGAGCGCTTTGTCCAGGGACTCCTCCGAGCCGTTGCGGGCGAAGTCTCCCAGCAGCACTTCCGCCGTCTCGGCGGCGTAGAACTCAAGCTCGTTCTTTATCGTGGGGAAATCGGAGACGCGCACGCGCCTGTCTCCCCTGAAGATGTCGGCGTATTCGCTGATGACCGAGAAGAGGCCGGACGCCCGGCGGGTCTTGATCTCCGAGACGGCGCAGGAGAGCAGCTCGTACCGGTTGGCGTAGCTCTGGTCGGGCACGGCTCCGCCCGAGGAGGCGGCGAGTTTCTGGAAACGCTCGGCCGCTTCGGCCTGGGAAAGAGACGCGAGTTCCGTGAAAGCTGAGTCGAATAAGGCGTCCAGCCCGGCGTCGCCGCGAGGAGAGGACAAGTCCCCCGGGGTTTCCACCATCAGCGCCCTGGGGAGGTTCCCGCCGAACTTCGCGTAGAAGAAGGAGAAGGACATGGGCTCTCCCGCGGCCGCGGACTCCAGCCAGGCCCGGCCGCGGGCCAGCCTGGTAGCCCCGTCGGAAGTTTCCCGGGCTATTTCCCAGCGGAATTTCCTGCCGTCGGGCAGGGCCCCCGCCAGGCGCCCGGCCAGGGCCAGCTTCAGGTAGAAGGCCGCCAGCTGCGCCGGCGTGACCGCCTCGGATTTTGCCAGCGTCTCGTAGACGGCCTTGCCGTTGTCGTAGTCCGTGAAATTGGAAGGAGCCATCTCCAGGAGCGAGGCCAGTCCCTTGTCCAGCCCCCGGAACCCGAACCCCGCGGCGAGTTCGGCCGCGCGGGCCGCGTATTTGAGGTTCTGCACCGTTTCCACGCGCGAGATATCCGAAAAGAACCAGCCGCAGCTGGTGAACATCAGCTGCGCGTTGCGCTGCATCTCGAGCAGGCGGAAGGCCTTCGACCTTTCCCCGGGGGATAGTTCGCGTACGGCGTGGCCGCGCAGGTAGGCGTCGGCCGCGGCGGGGGATGGGTCCATGATAACTTCGATGTAGGCGTTGCGCGCGCCCCAGATATCCCTGAAATATTTCGGTCCCTCTTCCTTGTAGACTTCCAGAGCGGCGTCGCGCAGCCAGTTGAGCGCGGCGCGCAGGGGCAGGCGCCAGGCCAGCTGGAAAAGGCCTTCCTTGCCGCAGTCGCAGCCGCCCTTCCAGCGGCGGACTCCGTGGGCGCAGCTCCAGGCGGTGCCTTCCCCGTCGGGGCCGGCCTGTATCTCGGCCTCCCAGGAGGGGGGGTGCAGCTGGAGATAGCGGGCGAAGGTTATGGGCTCTATGCCGCGGGCGGGCAGCTCGTGGCGGAAGGCGTGGGCCAGGGTCAGGTCGCCGAACTTGTGGTGATGGCCGAAGGTCTCGCCGTCCACCGCGACCGCGACCAGCTGGTCGGGCTCGGGGCCGGAGAAGCACGATTCCACGCGGGCCGCGAACGAGGAGGAATCCTTGAGGGCGCCCTCGAAGGCGACGGCCTTGGAGAGGTTGCCGTCGTAGAAGAAGACGGCTATCGAACGGTTCTTGATCGGCTTGCCGCCCTGGTCCTTGTCGTACCAGACATAGGGGCGCTTGGGGTCCACGGCGCCGCCGGAGATATTGGTCCAGTTGGCGGCGCCGGGCGCGCGCACCTTCTCGGCCTGCCAGGGGGAGAGGATGACGTACTTCATGCCGTGGTCGATCAGCAGACGCAGCGTGTCGCGGCTGCAGGCCGTCTCGGCCAGCCAGACGGCTTCAGCCTTGAAACCGAAGCGGCGCTCGAAATCGCCGAGGCCCCAGGCCATCTGGGTGAGCTGGTCGTTGAACGAGGCGAGCGGCATTATAACGTGGTTGTAGACCTGGGCTATGGCGTTGGGCGCGCCGTGCTTCTCCCGGTGCCTCCGCGCGGTCTCTACGATCTTCCGGTAGTAGAAAGGGTATTCCTTCTCCAGCCAGCCGGCCAGCGTCGGGCCGAAGTTGAAGCTCATGTAGTCGTAGTTGTTGACGAATTCCAGGACCTTGCCCTTGGAGTCCATTATGCGGGCGAAAAGGTTGGGGAGGTAGCACTCGCGGGCGATGCGGCGGTTCCAGTCGCGGTAAGGAGCTGCCGAGGGCTGCGGAGTGACGGCGCCCGTCCAGGGGTTCTCGCGGGGGGGCTGGTAGAAATGGGAGTGGACGGCGAAGTAGCGCTTCGGCTTGTGGTGTTGCGTCATGTCTACATTATAGAAACAATGCCCGACCGGTTAAAGACCGCGTAAGGGGACAGCCCCCGGAATAGTCGCCTTATGTCCGGGTGACGGCGAGGAGCCAGCGGAGGTTGAAGTCGAAGGCGTCGAGGTCGCGGAGACGGAAGGGAGCCAGAGGGGCGCGCGTCCGCAGGGCGGTGAAGGCCGCCGTGACGGGGATCCTGCCGAAGGAGAAGGCGTGCAGCTCCTCCAGCGTCAGCCGGAAGTTCTCCATCGAGGAATATTCCTTCTTCTTTCCCAGCCAGGAATAATCCGCCTCGTCCCAGCGCAGGCGGAACCTGGCGCCCTCGCGGGTGAGGAAATCAAGGTAGAAAGCGGTTTCCTTCGCCGGCCGCGCGGCGGGCGAGGCGGGGGCCGCCGGGGGGGAGCCCAGCGTCTTCTTTATCGCTTCCTCCAGCTGGGCCCCGGGCCTCTGCGGGTTGGCGGAAGGAGGCGCTTCCTCCAGGACGCCGGCCGAGAAGGCGGAGAATCCGGCGTAAGGGAAGAAGTCCTTCACGCTCTTCCTGTAAAGCCTGACGCCCTCGTCCGTCGCTTCGGCCTTGACCAGCGCTTCCGGCGGCGGGGGGACTGGCAGGGAGGCGGCGTCGAAAACGGAGGTCTTTATCCCCAGCCGGGCCGCCGTGACCGCGGCCGCCGAAGCGTCGGCCGCCGCGGAAGAGGTGAAGAGCTCGCCGGGCCTGGACCGCCAGGCGTCGAGGGCGTCGGCGGAGCCCAGGCGGCGCAGTTCGCCGAGGGCCTTCACGCAGAGCGCCCTGTCGGCGGCTTCGTCGGAGGGGAAGAGAGCGAAAACGGGCATATTACCTGAAGTTCTTGCCGGCCATTATGTCGAGCATGATCCTGTCCACTTCGCCCATGCCGGCCTTTGAGATGCGGGCTATGTTGCGGATCGTCTCCTCGGCCGTGGCCCCGATGAAGCCTTCTTCCTCGGTGATGCCCTCGCCGGCGGAGGCCATCCAGGCCGCGCGTACGGCGGAGTCGGCCGAGGAGGCGACTTTGAGAGCGCAGCCGCTCTTGGCGCCGTCGCAGAGCATGCCGCCGATATCGCTGATGACGTTGTTGACCGCCAGGGTGAGCGCGCGCCTGTCGCCGCCGCGCCGCTGGTACACTATGGCCGCGGCCGCGCCGACGCCGGCCGCCACCGCGCAGCCGCAGATGGGCGCCAGCTCGCCGGTGAAGACCTTGATGTAGGCGTTTATCATGTGCGAGAGCGCGATGCTGCGCAGTATCTTTTGTTTGGGGACCTTGAAGGCCCTCCCGACGGTCCAGGGTACCAGCGAGGCCACGACGCCCTGGTTGCCCGATTCGCCGCTGGACATGACGGGCAGGGACATGCCGGCCATCCTGGCGTCGGTGGCCGAGGCCGAAAGTATCTTGGCGTCGGTGACCGCGTCACGGCGGAGGAACCCCTTGTCCGCCAGGTCCTTGAGATAATAGCCGACCTTGCCGACCTCCATGCCGGCCCCGGCGGCCCGCAGGTTCATTTTCACGCCCTTTTCGATATAGGCCAGTTCGGCGGGACCGGCGCTTTCGGCCGCGGCCACAAGGTCGCCGAAGTCGGCCACTTTCAGCAGCCGCTTGTAGGCGGGCAGCCCCGACGGGCTTTCCGCGCCGCGGCCTGCCTTGAGGGGCTTGCCGTTGCGCTCCAGCCGGACGACGCGCGCGTGGCCGCCCGCCACCACGCAGAGCGCGGAATCGCGCCCGGCGGCGACCTTTACGGCCATGTATATGCCGCGCTTGGAATGGTCGGGTCTAAGCGAGACCGAGCCCGAACGCAGCAGAGCTCTGGCGGCCTCGAGCGATTTGCCGGAGAGCCATTTGAATATGCCGGCGCCGGCGCGGTGGTCGGCCAGGACGGCGCCGACGGCCGCGGCGAGAGCGTTGCCCTTCTGGCCGCCTGTATTGGGCAGCGCCACGGCGAGGCCGTTCTTGAAGGTGCCGGGGTCGAGGCGCACCTCGACGCGGGCCGCGGGTTTCTTCAGCAGCTCCGCGGCGCGGGCCGCGCAGAGCGCCACGGCGACGGGCTCGGTGCAGCCCATGGCCGGGTAGACCTCGTGGTCGAGCACTTCCTTGAGCAGGAGCTTCATCGCGGAAGTATCGTTTGTTCTCGCTGTGACGGGCACGATCGACTCCGTTAAAAAAAGAAGATGGCCGATACGACAGATTACAATTTTTGGGGGCGCGGGTTAAAAGACCCGGAAGGCCAGGTGCAGCAGGCCGGCGGCGGCCGAGGCCCCCGCGAAGTTGACCAGCGCTATGGCCAGCGAGTCGCGCAGGCCCAGCTCGCGCGCCATGACCAGCAGGCTGGCCAGGCAGGGCAGGTAAAGCGCCAGGAATACGCTGGCCACGGTCAGCTGCTCGGGGCCCAGGCCGAAAGGCGACAGCATCGCGATGGAGACGTCTTTTTTAAGGAAGCCCAGGATCATCACCGAGACGGTCTCGCCGGGCAGGCCGAAAGCGGCTTCCAGCGGCCCGCGGAATATCTCCGAGACGGCCGCCAGAGCGCCCGACATGTCCAGCAGGTTGATCAGGAAGACGCCCAGCATGATCATCGGCACGGCGTCCAGGAGGAAGGCCTTCACCCGCATCCAGACCTTGCGCGCCAGGAGGCGCAGCGGCGGCAGGTGGTATGGCGGGATCTCGACGAAGAGCTCGGGCGTCTCGCCGCGGGTGAAGCGGTTTAGCATGGAGCCCGCCGCCAGGCCCGTCGCCGCGATGGCGCCGAAGACCAGGAATATCCAGCCGATGCCGTGCGGGCCGAGCAGGCTGAAGATCATGGCGCTCTGCGGCATGCAGGGCGCCACCATCAGCGCCAGCGCCGTGGCTATGACGCGCTCGCGCCGGGTCTCCAGCACGCGCGCGGCCAGTATGCCGGGCACCTTGCAGCCAAGTCCCAGCATGACCGGGATGGTGCCGTAGCCGTGCAGCCCCAGCTTGTGCATGAAGTCGTCGAGCAGCACGGCCAGGCGGGGCAGGTAGCCCAGGTCCTCTAGCAGGCTGAGTATCAGGTAGAAAGAGAGAATGTAGGGCAGGACCACGATGAAGGGGATGAAAACGCCCGTGGTCAGCAGGCCGAAGGATTCCATCGGCGCGGGCGTGACGCCCATCAGCATGGTGCCGACCCAGTCCGGGCCCGGCAGCGCCCCTACGGCGGCGGTCAGCAGCGGCATGTAATAAGAGTTGAAGAGCGGTTCCATTACCGCGATGAGACCCTCTCCTATGAAGCGGATGACGTAGAACGACGCGGCCAGGGCGACAGCGGCGAAGGGCAGGCCGGTGGAGGGGCGGGAGGTGAGGTCGGCCAGCTTCTCGAGAGTTCCCGGGTGGCGGTGCTCTATGCGCTGGCGCTCTGAGGCTATGCGGCCTATCATCTTCCATTTCTCGTCGTGTCCGGGCGGGGGGCATACCGGGACGGGCAGGCGGCCGGCGATGAAATCGGCTACGGCGGCGTCGAGCTCCCTGAGCCCTTCTCCGGTGGTGGCTACTACGGGGATGAACCGCGCTCCCAGGTCCTTCTCCAGTCCCGCCGTGTCTATGAAAATGCCCCTGAGGCGGGCCATGTCCCACTTGTTCAGCAGGAAGATGACGGGGAGGCCTTTCTCCAGTATCTGCATTGCGAAGAAGAGGTTGCGCTCGAGGTTGGTGGCGTCGAGGACGTGTATGGCCAGGTCTCCGGACGCGGCGTTTATTATGCCGGCGGCGGCCTCCTCGGCCCTGTTGGTCGGCTCCAGCGAGTAGGCGCCCGGCACGTCGGTCAGCTGGAAGCGGTGGCCGGCCAGCATTGTGGCGCCGGAAGTGTATTCGACGGTGGTGCCGGGGTAGTTGGACGAAATGACGTCGAGGCCCGTAAGGCGGGCGAAGACCACGCTCTTGCCGACGTTCGGATTGCCGGTGAGGAGTATCGAGCCGGCCTTAACCTTGAGCTTTATCCGCGAGGCCATGTTGCGGCCGATGGCCACGCGGGTGCCCAGGACCTCGGCCAATACGGGGCCCCGGGAGGAGAGGGGGGAGACCTTGTGCAGCTGGCGGCCCTCGATTATCCCCATCGCGCGCAGCCGGGTCTTGAGCGCCTCGCCGCCGTCGATAGACTCGACGTAGCCGCGCTCCCCTTCCTTGGCCGAGAGCAGGTCGGTGAAATCCTTGGGCTTGTGCGTCATTTCCTGGAGCTCCGTTTGAAACCCCCGCGGCGCGGGGAAAGGAAACCGCGCAGTTCGGCCAGCCTGGCGGCGCCGCGCGGCGAGGCGTAGAAAGAGGTCATGGCCTCGATGGCGGCCATCGTGCGGGGGCTGACCGCGTGCTCCAGGCGGCAGGCTTCGGCGTCCGCCGATCTCTCTTCGGCGCCGAGCACGAGGGTGAGGAATTCCTTGAGGCCGTGGTGTGACCGCTCTATGCCGCGGCCCTCCCGGCGGCCCCGCGGGGTGGGGAAGACGGCGCCGTAGCGCGCCTGAGCGACCAGCCCGGCCTCGCGCAGGACGCGCAGGGCCGAGTTGACCGTCGGCATCCGCACGCCCAGGCGCCGCGCTATGTCCGCCACCCTGGCTCCCCCGCTCGAGGCGGCCAGGGCCGTGACCGCCTCCAGGTAGTCCTGCATCTTGGGTGAAATGGGCCGGCGCGCGGTCATAAATGTTAGATTAGTCTAACATTTCACCGCGGCGGAGTCAAGCGGGTCTCAGCGCGTGCAGTCGGGGCAGGGTCCGAGGGCGGTCAGGTCCAGGTAGTAAGATAGTTCCAGGAAGACCTGGTAGAGGAGAAGCACGAGGAGAATGACGGCGAGGCCGCGGACCCAGTAGGGCATGGCCTTCAGGCGCATGGCTTCCCGCATGAAACGTTCCTTCATTTCTCCTCCCCTGCGAGCAGCGACTTGTACATGGCGGTGAGGTCGCTGTTCCTTTCACCGCTATTATATGTTTTGGCCGCTAGTTTTTCCACGGCCTCCCCTACCGGGAGGCGGAGCCCGCGGGCCGAGGCCTCCGACAGCATATAGCGGACGTCCTTGAGCAGGTCCTTGAGCGCGAAGGCCGGGGGGAATTCCTCTTTAAGTATGTTGTTCTTCTTCATGCGGAAGTAGCCGCAGTCTATGGCGGGGCTGGCCTCGGCCGTCCGGAATATGAGTTCCGGGTCCAGGCCGAAGGCCCGGGCCAGGGCGGCGCTCTCGCAGAGCCCCGTGGTCATCTGCGACAGGAGCAGGTTGACGCAGAGCTTGAGGCGGGTGCCGGCGGGCGGCGGCCCGGCGTGGATGACGGTCTTGCCCATGGAAAGAAGGAGCGCGCGGCGTTTTTCCAGGGCCTTCTCCTCCGCGCCGGCCAGTATCAGCAGCGTGCCGTTCTCGGCCAGGGGCTTGGAGCCGGCGACCGGGCAGTCGAGGAAGGTCACGGCCTCCCTGAAGCAGAGGGCCGCGAGCTTTTCGCAATAGGCGGAGGATACGGTGCTCATGTTTATGAGCGTGGAGCCGGAGAAGCGGGCGGCGAAGACGCCGTCGGGGCCGCCGAGCACGGCTTCCATCGCCTCGTCGCCGGTGACCATGGTTATGATCACGTCGCAGCGCTGCGCGAGGGCCTTGGGGGTGGGGGCGGCTTCGCGGCCCATGGCCTGGAATTCTTCGGTCTTCTTCCGGTCGCGGTTCCAGACGGTGACGTCGTAGCCGGCCTTTACGAGGTTCCTGGCCATGGCGGCGCCCATTATGCCCAGGCCTATGAACCCTATTCTCGGCGGTGTCATGATAACTCCTTCAAGAGTGAATAACTATTTCGGTGCTGCCAGGGGCTCACCACGAAAAAACGCCGCTCGCACACCGTGCTCGCGCTCCCTCCTCGGCCCTCGCGCTCGTATGCGCCTCCGCTCCGCGAGAAGCAAAGCACCGTCAGCTGCGGCGCATACTCCGTAAGCTCGGGCCTTCGGAAGGTTTTTCTTAGGTGAGCCCCCGGCATCCCCGGCTGTCTCCTTATCACCTTGAAAACGACCTCACTTCCTCCTGCGTGAGCTCGCGCCAGCGGCCGGGCTCCAGGCCCTCCAGCGTGACGGCCCCGACTGACCGGCGGACGAGGCGCAGGACGGGGAAGCCGACGTGGGCCAGCATGCGGCGCACCTGGCGGTTGCGGCCCTCGGTGATGATCAGTTCCGCCCAGGAGGTCGGGACGGTCTTGCGGAACCGCACGGGGGGGACGCGCGGCGGCAGGCCCGGGTCCTCGATGAGGCGCGCGCGGCAGGGGCGGGTAGGCCCGTCGCCCAGCGTCACGCCGGCGCGCAGCTTCGCCAGCGCCTCTTCGGTTATGACCCGGTCCACCTGCGCCCAGTAGGTCTTCTCCTTGCCGTGGGACGGGTCGGCGACCAGGTGCTGGAAGCGGCCGTCGGAGGTCAGTATCAGCAGTCCCTCGCTGTCGGCGTCCAGGCGCCCGGCGGGGTAGACGCCGCGCGGCAGGCCGAAGGCGGCCAGCGGGCGGTGCCCCGCTTCGGGCGTGAACTGGGAGACCGTGCCGTAGGGCTTGTAGAAGGCGATATGGGGCATAGCGGCGGCTAAAATGTTATCATATTGATTATGGGTTACATCCTGGTGGAGGACCGCAAAGCGCTGGAAAAGGTCCTCGCGAAAGCTTCTTCGAGTCCATACCTTTCGATCGACATAGAATCCAACGGCCTCTACGCCTACCGCGAGAGCCTCTGCGTGGTGCAGATATCGGCGCAGAGCGTCGACGCCGTGATCGATTCCCTCAAAGTGGACGTCAGCCCGCTCAAGCCGATGCTGGAGGACCCGTCGATAGAGAAGCTCTTCCACTCCGGCGAGTGGGACATCAAGATGCTCAAGACGACCTTCAACACCGAGGTCCGCAATATCTTCGACGTGATGATAGCCTCCAAATACCTGGGCTTCAAGCGCTGCGGCCTCGACGCCCTGGTAAAGGAGCACTTCAACGTCGACCTCAACAAGAAATACCAGAAGGCCGACTGGGGCCGCCGCCCGATCACGCAGGAGATGCTGGATTACGCCATCAAGGACGTGAAGTATCTCTACCGCCTGCGCAAGATCTTCGCCAAGGAACTGGCCGCGAAGGGCCGCCTCGAGGAGATAAAGGACGAGTTCGAGAAGCTCGAGCGGCTCTCGCCGCTGAACCCGCAGTACGACCCCGACGCTTTCTTCTCATCGCGCCAGTCGCGCGGGCTCTCGCCCCGCCAGCTGGCCGTGCTCAAGGAACTTTTCGCCGAGCGGGACCGCCGCGCGCGCGACCTGGACAGGCCGGCCTTCAAGGTGGTCGGCGACGATTTCCTGGGTTCGCTCGCCCGCGATCCCGAGCAGGCGATGAAGGACATGACGGTGTTCAAGGGCGCGACGGAATACGTGCTCTCCCATCACGGCCACTGGCTGGAGGACGCGGTCTCCCGCGGCCTGGCGGCCCCGGAGTACAAGCCGCCCAAGCGCGAGCGCCGCGAGAGGCCTTCGCCGGAGTGCAATTTCGAGGGGTCCAAGAAGCGCGCGGCCGCGCTCAAGAACTGGCGGAACGCCGCGGCCGGGCGCCTGGGGATGCTGCCCGAGTCCATCCTCAACAACGACATGCTCGAGCGCATAGCGCAGACCGACCCGCAGACCCTCGAGGCGCTGGCCAAGGTCAAGGGCCTCACCAGGCGCAAGATAGATTCCTACGGCGCCGAGATCCTGGCCGCCCTCGAAGAGCACCGCCAGTCCTGCCCGCCGCAGTCACCGTCCAAGTAATTTTCTGGAAAGGTCCGGTCTTTTGACGAGGCGCAGGGCCTCGCCCACGAGGGCCCGGTTTTCGGGCTTGTAGTACTGGAGGAGCGCGCGCTGCAGGCGCCGCTCCTTCTCTTTTTTGGGGACATAGACCGGCTTCATGGTGAACGGGTCGAGGCCGGTGTGGTAGATGGCCGTGGCGAGCTCCATCGGCGCGGGGAGGAAATCGTTTATCTGCTGCGGGCGTATGCCGCGCTCCTTGAGCCAGACGGCGAGCTCGGCCATGTCCTCCAGCGTCGAGCCGGGATGCGCCGAGATGAAATAGTGCACCAGGTACTGTTCCTTGCCGGCGGCCTTGGAGGCCTTCATGAAGCCGGCGGTGAAATCCTCCAGCGCCTTATTGCCCGGCTTGCGCATTATCGAGAGCACCCGCTCCGAGATATGCTCGGGCGCCACCTTCAGCTGGCCGCCGGTATGCTCGCGCGCTATCTCGGCGATATAGTCGGGGCAGAGCAGCGCCAGGTCCATCCTTATGCCACTGGCGACGAAAGCTTTCTTCAATCCTTTGACTTTCCGCGCTTCCCGGAGAAGCGCCAGCAGCGCCTTGTGCGAGACGTCCAGGTTGGGGCAGACCTCCGGGTGCAGGCAGGAGCCGCGCCGGCACTTTTTGCATATCCCCATGTCCTTGCCGCGCATGCCGTACATGTTGGCGCTGGGCGCACCGAGATCGGAGATCCTGCCGTGATGGCCGGGCCGCGAGACCAGCGCCGAAACCTCGGCGATGACCGAGCCCGCGCTGCGCTCCTGTATGAACTTGCCCTGGTGCAGGCCCAGCGAGCAGAAGGCGCAGCCGCCGAAGCAGCCGCGGTGTATGACGACCGAGTCTTTAACCGTCTCGAGGGCTGGGATGGGCTGCTTGTAAGAGGGATGGGCGCGGCGCTCGAAAGGCAGCGCGTATATCCTGTCCATTTCCGCCGTGGATAAAGGGAGGGCGGGGGGATTCTGGACGACGGCCATCTTGCCCGTCATCTCCAGCAGCGGCCTCGCCGAGAAGGGGTTGGTCTCCTCGTGCATGATCCGCGCGGCTTCGGCGAACTTGAAACGGTCGGACGAGACCTCGCCGTAGGACGGAAGGCGCAGCGCCGCGTCCGCCGGGAAGGTCTCCGCTTCCGAGGCGCCCAGGGGGTACAGCGTGCCGCGTATGTCGCGCAGGGCCGACGGCTTTTCTCCCGCGTCCAGCCGGCGGGCTATCTCCAGTACCTGGGTCTCGGCCATGCCGTAGACCAGCAGGTCGGCTTTGGAATCGAGCAGTACGCTGCGGCGCACTTTATCGGACCAGTAATCGTAATGGGCGAACCGCCGCATGGACGCCTCTATACCGCCGATGACCACCGGCACGCCGGGATACGCCTCGCGGCAGCGCTGGGCGTAGACGGTCGTGGCCCTGTCGGGCCGCAGGCCGGCGCGGCCGCCGGGCGAGAAATCGTCGGACGACCGTATCTTCCGGTTATGGGTGTACTTGTTGATCATCGAGTCCATGTTGCCGGAGGAGACGCCGAAGAAAAGCCGGGGTTCGCCGAAGCGGCGGAAGTCGGCGGGAGAGGTCCAGGCGGGCTGGGCCAGTATGGCGACGCGGTAGCCCTCGGCTTCCAGAAGCCGGCCCAGCAGGGCCATGCCGAAAGAGGGGTGGTCCACGTAGGCGTCCCCGGTGACGAGCACTATGTCCGGGGCGTCCCAGGCGAGCTTTTTCATTTCTTCCGCGGTGGCGGGCAGGAAAGGCATGGGGAAATGATAGCAAAAGGGCGCGAGGGGGGAGGCGGGAGCGGACCGCCGGGATGTTCGGGTGATGTAATCAGGTAGATCGTTTACACTTTTCAGCCTGCAATCCTCCGGTGTCAG
>JAVHLJ010000003.1 GCA_031082205.1 Elusimicrobiales bacterium | reverse complement strand
AGAATTGTAACCCATGTGTCCGGTATATTCTGTTACCTATGTCTCGGGTTGCTCATGAAAAGATCCCTGCCTGTCTTTATTTTCCTCGCCGCGGCCCTGGCGGGCTGCGCCGGCAGCAGGAACATCTCGCTGCGTTACTCCCCCGATTTCCCCGGGGTGCCGGCGGGCACCGGCCATACGGTGATCATGGCGGCCACTAGGGACGCCCGCGACGGCAAGGACCTGGGAGTCCTGACCGGGCTCAACGCGATCTTCAGAAAACCGCCGGTAAGAGCCCCGGGGCAGGACGTGCCGGCCTGGGTCTCCGCCGCCATCGCTTCCGAACTAAGTGAAGCCGGGTTCAAGACCGCTCCGGAAGGAGAGGGTCTCCGCCTGGAGACCCGGCTGAAGAAATTCCAGGCCCGCGCCGCCGTGGAGATAATCCTGGAGGCGTCCCTGCACAGGGACGGCAAGGCTCTTTTTAGCAGGGAATACGCGGGACGGTCCCCGGCCCCTTTCATGGGCGGGGCCGCGGACCTCGAAGAAGGATTTCAGGACGCGATGAGGCAGATCAACGTGCGCCTGGTCTACGATATCATCGGGAAGCTCTGACCTTCCCCTCTACCGTCTCCGTCAAAAAACGGGACAGTCCCCTTTTTATGGCCGCCCCCATGGCCCGGCGGGCGGCCGGGTCCGACAGAAGGGCCCGGCTCTTCTCCATATCCCCTATTTCCAGTATCACCCTGTAGGGCGCGGAATTGACGTTCTCGTCTATGCTGTAGAACGCGAGCCGGCCCGTCGCCGCGCAGCGGTAATCGTTGCGGCCGGCCGAGCTGTCGAGATGCGTGCCCCTGTTCTCCAGGTCGGTGGCCAGGGCGATCTCCTCTATGAGCAGGTTCGACAGCCTGCGATTGCCGGCCTCGCGGGCGTCCCCGTCGTGTATGTATCCCCAGACCGCGTGGCGGCCGGTACCGCCGTTATTGTGTACCGATATGAACACCAGGGGCTTGAGCGCGTTGGAGCGCCGCAGCTCCCAGGCGTAGCCGGAGATCTTCCCGTCGATGACAGCCGTGGTATGCGCGACCATCGTATTGGAACCGCGCCGCGCGCTGTGCAGCCCTTCCTCCCGGTAACTCCACACCTTGCGCTCCCGGTAGCGGGGGCGGGCCAGCATGGCCTGGTCGACGATGTCCCCGCAGACCTCGGCCTCGTTGAAGTCCTCGCCGGTATCGGTCTGATGCGATGGCTGGAAAACGACCACCGGAGTACCGGCGAAAGCGGCCGGCGCCAGGAACAGCGGCAGGAGGAATAACCCTCTCATGACCTTGAGAAGAGCCTGAGGCCGGCTATGCCGGCGAGTATGAGGAAGATGCAGAAGACCTTTATCCACTCGCGCGTCTCGCCGAGGAAAAGCATCCCGGCGGCCGCCGTGCCCGCGGCGCCTATGCCGGTCCAGACCGCGTAGGCCGTGCCGATGGGCAGCGAGCGCACGGCCAGCGAGAGCAGGTAGAAGCTCACCGCCATCGCCCCGATCGTCCAGAGACTGGGCCAGAGCCGCGTGAAACCGTGGGTGAACTTGAGTCCGACGGCCCAGGCTATTTCCATTACGCCCGCCGCCGCCAGGTAGAACCAGGGATTCATAGGCCCAGCAGCCCCTTCTTGAGCTTCGGGTCGGCAGGGACCTCGCCCAGCCATACCCGCAGAAGTCCTTCGGAGAAATCGTCGCCTTTTATCTCCCCGAGGGACTTGTCACCGGCGAGGACTTCCACGCCGCGGCCCGGCCTGAAAAGGAAAGAGAGTTCCCCCCCTTTTTTAACGTCGGGGATCAGGGCGGTGAAATCGGCCAGGCGCGCCGACAGCTTCTCCATCCCGGCGGCGGATAAATTTTTGGCGAAACCGTCGCCGATGGCGCCGGCGACGTCCTCGCCGCTCACATCGCGGAGGAAGCGCAGTTCGACCAGCATCGGGCCGGGCAGGGCGAAAAAGTGCTCCGGGTCGCTGGAAGTTTTCTCCGAGTAGAGGGCCGCGGCGTAGACCTTGAAAACGACCTTGACGCGCAGTCCACGCCCGTTGATCGCGAGCTTTTTGCCGTCCAGCTCGGCCGTCTGCCTGAATGAAACGCCGGCTATAGGCGGGGTCATGAACATCTCGACGGGAGACAGGGCTGAAGCGGCGGCTGGCGCCAGCGCGAGCGACAGCGCCAAAATGGTTTTTTTCATCTTTCCTCCGTTATCGCGGATTAAATTCTAACATAAGAGAGAGCGTGGCGGCCCCCGCCCGTATTATTTGATAATATTTCCCCGGGAGAGCATATGACCAAAGACCCGACGCGCTCGCGCACCGTTCTATTCGCCCTGCCCCCCGATTTCGCGGACTGGCGCAAGGCCGGGCGCGCCTCGATACCGGCCGGCGGATTCCCCGTTTTAAGGGGAGGCTCCTCCGGCTCAGCGCTGGTTTCTCCGGTCGTGAGCGCACCTCTCCCCTTCGACCAGCTGATACTCTCTGTCAACGCCGCGGTGAAGGGCGGCGGGGCGCTGCGCGCGGAAGTCTCCGTCCTGCAGAAAGGATGGTCCCCGTGGTTCGCCATGGCCGAACTGCGCGGCGCCGGGGGCTCCAGCGTGCCGTCGAAGCCTCTGCCGCAGGGCGAAGTGGGACAGGACCTGCTCAAGCTGGCCCGGAAAGCGTCCTCCTTCAGGCTGCGCCTCCTCCTCTCCGGCACGGCCGGCGCGCGGGCGGAAATCGAACTGGCCGCCGTATGCCTGACTGATTCCTCCCTGCCCTATTCCGCCGCCGCCGCGGACCGGGGGCCTTACGCCGGCGCTTTTTCGCTCAAGATTCGTCCCGTTTCACAGATGCGCCTGCCCCATCCGCGCTGCAAGGACATGTGCAGCCCGGTCTCCGCCTCGATGGCGCTCTCGGCCATAGGCCTGCCGACGGAACCGCTCCGCCAGGCCGCCGCGGCCCTGGACGGTGCGGCCGGCATATACGGCAACTGGACGCTCAACGCCCGCGCGGCCTCGCTGCGGGGAGCGGCGGCCTGGTACACGCGCTTCAACACTTTCGCCGAGGCCGAGGCCGTCCTGCGCCGCGGCCTGCCGCTGGCCGTCAGCCTGACCTTCGGGCCTGGCGAGCTGCGCGGTTCGCCTCTTAAAAAGGGAACGCGCGGACACTTCGTGCTCCTCAAAGGTTTCGACGCCCGGGGCAACCCCGTCTGCAACGAGCCGGCGGTCAAGACCGGCAGGGCGGAAAGGATATACCGCCGGGAAGAATTCGCCCGGGCCTGGTTCCGCAACAAGTACGGCGCGGCCTATATAATAGTCCGCGACCCCGGCGTTTTCACCGCCGTGGGCGACCCCGTGGCCTCGCTCTACTCGGCCCCGGCCGGGACCGCGGAGCGCAAACGGAAGCTCATAGAATCCCAGCTGCTGATGAACGAGTCCGCCGCGCCGCTCAAGTTCGCGCGCGGCTGGGCCAGGGTCGAGGCTTTGGAGCAGCCCCACAAGTCGGGCTCCCACCGCGGACCGTCGGGCTGCTACGCCGGTTTCCTGAGGTCGGACGCCCTGCGGGCGGACCCCCTCCCGCCGCCAAATTACTGCGTGGCCTCCAAGTCCGCCGCCGCGGAATACGGCGGGAAGAAACTGGCTATCTCCGCCGGCACGCGTTTCTACGCCGCGCCGGCCGGCAAAGGGAGGCTGCGCGCCTGGCTGGCCGGCGGAAGGCTGGCGCTGGCAAAGAGGTCCGATTGCGTTCCGTTCCCTCCCGCCGTGAAGAGCGAAGCCGCCCTGCGGCGTTCCATACTCTCCGCCGCCCGGCAGTTCCTGGGCGACGACTACTTCTGGGGGGGCCGCTCGCATCACGGCCCGGACTGCTCCGGCCTCGTCGGACTGGCCTGCCGGGTGAACGGCCTGGACTTGCCGCGCAACGCCGATGACCAGTGGCGTCTCTCGCCGCCGCGGCGCTGGAAGGACCTGCTGCCGGGAGACCTGATATTCTCCTCCGCGCCGGGAAGACCGCGCGACATAGACCATGTAATGTTCTATACCGGGGGCGGCCGTTTGCTGGAGGCGACCCGCGAATCCGGCGACGTCAGGGAGATCCCTTTCGAAAAGAAGTTCGGCGCGCGGCCGCCGGGCGGCGTCGTCAAGTCCGTATTCGGGGGCAAGACCGTATACTTCGCCGGGCTTAGTGACCCGCGGGGCATCGGGGTGCGGGCCTCCCGGAAAGGCCCGGCATCATGACGGAGGGGGCGCGCCTGGCGGGGATAATAAAGGGGCTGAAGAAGGCCTACCCGGACGCCACCTGCTCGCTGGACCATAAGAGCCCTTACCAGCTCCTGATGGCCACGATACTGTCGGCCCAGTGCACGGACGAGCGGGTCAACATGACCACGCCGGCCCTTTTCAAAAAGTACCCGACGCCGGCCGCCATGGCCGCCGCCCCGCTGCCGGACCTGGAGCGGCTGGTGCGCTCGACGGGCTTCTACAGGAACAAGGCCCTGTCCTTGAAAGAGGCGTCAAAAGCCATAGCGGAGCGCTTCGGCGGCGAGGTCCCGCGGACGATGGACGAACTGCTCACGCTGCGCGGCGTGGCCCGCAAAACGGCCAATGTATTGCTGGGGACGGCTTACGGGATAGCGGAAGGCGTGGTGGTGGACACGCACGTTAAGAGGCTGGCTTTCCGGCTGGGCCTGACGCGGCACGCGGACCCGGAAAAGATAGAGCGGGACCTGATGAAAGCCCTGCCGAAAGAACACTGGATCTGGTTCGCGCATTCCCTGGTGCTGCACGGCCGCGCCGTATGCGAGGCGCGCAAGCCGCGCTGCGGGGAGTGCCCGCTGTCGGAATTTTGTCCGAAGAAAGGCGTGGCTTAGACTTTTCCGCCGCTGCGGGCGCGGCGCATCGAAGGGTTGAGGCAGCGGTGCGACTTATCGACCTGCCGCCTGTTGAGCAGGCAGTAGTAGAAGAAGTCGCCGTCGTACCTGACGACGCAGTAAGGGCATTGTCCGAATTTCATCTCGTCCCCCCGGAAACCTGGCGCGCACCTATTCTAACATTAGCGGTACGGACATGTAATACCCCGAAAAGGGTATTACAGGCTCAGACCTCGTTGAGTTCCAGAACGCGGTCAACGCGGAAAAGGCGCTCCTGCCGCCGCAGGGAGCAGACGGCCTTGAAGCCCTCGTAAGTGTCGCCGGCCCGGCCGAAGCGCCCGATGAATACGGGCTTTACCACCCGCCGCGTGGTCTCCGAATCAGCGCTCCGGTAGACTATCTCGACGCTGCGGCCCTCCTTTATGGCGCGGCGCAGGCCTTCGGATACCGGGGAGTGGCGAGGCGCGGCGGCGGATACCGCGGGCGCGGCCGGCCGCGGGGGACAGGCGGGGGAGCATATCTTCCTCATGAACTCGGCCACGCGGGCGTCGGTGCGGGCGTGCCAGGGGCGCACGGGATGGCGCAGGACTATGCCCTCCAGCGTGCGGCAGCGGCTCAGCGCGACGTAGAGCTGGCCGCTGGCGAAGATCCCCCCCTCCAGGTCCAGCACCATCCTGTCGAAGGTCTTGCCCTGGCTCTTGTGTATGGTGACGGCCCAGGCCAGCCTCAGCGGCAGCTGCATGAATGTGCCGGCGGTCTCGGTCTTCAGACGGCCGGAGCGCTCGTCGTAGGCGTAGCGCAGCAGTTCCCAGGTATGCGGACCCACGGCCACCACGGGACCCGTCTCCAGGCGCACCCTGGCCGCGCCGGGCTCCAGCGCAGTCACCACGCCCATGGTGCCGTTGACCCAGCGTCCGCCGGGGTCGTTGTTGAGCATCATGACCTGCGCGCCGGCCTTGAGTTCCAGGCTCTCGGCGGTGGGCAGGGAAGATTCGTCGAACTCGCCGTCCAGGAAACCTTCGTAGAAACCGGACGGGGAGCGCAGGCCGGAGAGGCGCTCGGCGTTGAGGTCCGCGGCCCGCTGGTTGGTGGTGGTCAGCTGCACCCAGAGCTCGCCCTGCGGCGGCTCGAAGCGGGGCAGGTGGCGGCCGTTGAGGGCCGCCAGCTGCGCCGGGGTGGCCTCGGCGTCGCGAACGGCGTTGAGCAGGCCGATGAAACCGCCGTCGCTCTGCCGGTAGACCTTCTTCAGCTCGACCACGTCCAGGGCCAGCCCGCGAAGGACGCGGGAGTCGAAGAAATAGTTCCCGGCGTAGGCCCGGGAGAAGGCTTCCCGCTCGGTGCTCTTGAGCACCGGCGGCAGCTGGTGCAGGTCGCCTATCAGCACGGCCTTGACGCCGCCGAAGGGGCTGTGATGGTCCTCCCGCACGGAGCGCAGGAAAATGTCGGCGCAGTCGAGCAGGTCGGGGCGGACCATCGAGACCTCGTCGATCACGAGTATCTCCAGCGCGCGGTAGAGGGCTCCCTTGCCCCGTTTCGCTGCGGCGCGGGCCAGCCGGGCCGCCTTGTCCGGCGTGACGCCCGGCTTGAAACCGAAGAAGGAGTGTATGGTCTGGCCGCCGACATTGAGGGCTGCCACGCCGGTGGGGGCCAGCACGGCCTGGGCGCGGCGGGAGCTTTCCTTGAAGAGGCGCAGCAGCGTGGATTTGCCGGTGCCGGCCCGGCCCGTTATGAACACGCAGCGGGACGGGCCTTCCAGCAGGTCCAGGGCGCGCCTGAACTCAGGGTTCATTTCTATGTGTCCGGGCATCGCGATATGGTAGAACGGGGGGCCGACAGCGTGGTGTCGCCCCCCCGGGGGCGGCACGGCTCAGAGGTCGGTTATATCCTGGAAGATGACGCCGGCCCCCACTATGCCGCCGTCGGGACCCTTCATGTTGATGGAACTGTAGCCGATGACCCGGCCGGAGCCGTTGACCTGGCACTTGAATTCCTGGCGCCTCACCGTCCTTCCGGTCTTGAGCACGTCGCCCAGCGCGTTGACCAGGTCCGGACAGAGGTTGAAGAGCTCTATTATCTTCCGGCCGACGAACTCCTCGGACGTGCCCAGGATGTCGCGCGCCTTGGGATTGAAGAAGATGATCTTCGCTTCCTGGTCGACGCCGATGAAACCGCCGGAAAGGTTGTTTATGGTGCTCTCGCCCCGGGCGTTGAGCTGCGAGACAGTGGCCTCGAGCCTGGCGACGTAAAGGCGCTGGCAGAAATGGCGCAGCGCGGCTTCGGCGAAGGCGGCGTCCTCCGGAGAGAAAGTCCCCTGCATGGGGTTTATGTATTCCAGCACGCCGCCGAGCTTTCCGCCGAAGAAACAGGGGAGCGCCAGGGCGGCCTTGGTCACGAAGCCGCTGCCTTTGTCCACCTTCTTCGTGAAGCGGGGGTCGTTGAGGGCGTCGTTGACGATCAGGGTCTCGCCGCTCTCCGCGCAGAAGCCGACTATCCCCTGGTAGCCGAAACTCAGCCCCACCAGGTCGGCCCCCACGGGCCCTATGGCTTTTTTGAAGGTCAGGGTCTTCTTTTCGGGGTCGGCCTCGAAATAACTGACCGAGTGGCAGCCCATGTACGAGGCGCTCTTGCGGACGAAATTATCCCATGCCTCCTCCTCGGAGGCGAACGGGGCGTCCAGGTCCCTGAGCAGGGCCGAAAGGTGTATCAGTCTCTCGCTCATCGCTTGCTCCTCTTTTTCCCTTCGGCCCTGGCCACCGGCTGCGGCGGCGCGCCGGCGAAATCCAGCAGGCCGGCGGCGACCGTTTCGGCCAGCTTCTCCTGAAAAGCGGGCGAATTAAGCAGTTCCTCCTGCTCGGGGATTATCATGTGCGCGTGCTCTATAAGTATCGACGGCATCTGGGTCATGCGCACCACGTGATAGTCGCCGAAGCGCAGGCCCTCGTCGGGCAGTTTTATAGAGCCGAGGAAGGAACGGTGGACCGCGCGGGCCAGCGCGAAGCTGTGCGGGTGGTAATGATAGACCGAGAAGCCGCGCGGCGAGCCGAACGGGTCCTCGCCGTCGGCGATGGCGTTATTGTGCAGGCTTATGAACAGGTCGCCGGCGTTCTCCACGGCCAGCCGGGGCCTGTCGGTCAGATCGACGTTCTCCTCGCCTGTCCTTGTCATGTAGACTGAAGCGCCCAGGGATTCCAGGCGTGACTTGAGCCTGCCGGCCAGGGCCAGGTTGACGTCCACCTCGAAAGTGGCCATGGGGCCGACCGCCCCGTCGAGCCAGCATCCCTCGGGCATGGCTTCGTAGGGAACGTCCTTCATCGGGACGCGGCCGTTGTCGCGGCACCTGTAGAACCGGGAATGGCCGGGGTCCAGGACCACCTTCAGCCCCGCCAGCGGCTTGGGCCATTTCAGCGCGAAGGCCGGCGGGCCTTTCAGGTCCACCTGCAGCCCGCGCGGGCCGTAGGAGACATTGTAGCCCCAGAGGGCGCGCGCCAGCCTGAAATTTATCTCGGCGTAGCCCGCTCCCTGCCTCATCTCCACCCTGTCGACGAGAGTGTCGGACGAATCGTAGACCACCCAGTTGGTGTGCAGGCGCGTATAGTAGAGCTTGAGGCGGAGAACGTCGCCGTCGTGCTCCACGGAATACGGGACCTTCTCGTAGACCGTCACCAGGGCCGAGGACCCGGCGCCCTGGGCCTTGAGCCTTATGGCGCCCGTCTTCGTCCGGGGCGCGGCCCCGCGGCCGACCGCGGAGACCTTGCTCTCTTCCACCCAGGCGTGTTCCGAGGGCGTCAGCCAGACGCGGCGCATGCCGCCGGACCGGCCGTCGGAAGCCAGTTTCACGCCGCTGGACAGGAACAGGACATAGCCCCCGTCCTCGGCGCTGCGGAGGTTGACCGAGTCCGTGGAGATCTCCACGAGCGTGAACTTGTCGAGTATGTCCACCTTCACGTCGCGGGAGGACTTCCCGCTGTGGCGGAGCATGCCGCCGAACCTGGCCGTCAGTTTCAGACCGCGGCCACGGTCGCCCTCGCGGACCCGGTAGCTGCCGTAATATCGGCCCGAACCGGCGGGGATCTCGACCATGTTCTCGTCCTCGGCCACGCTCCCCAGGGAAAAGGTCACTTCCCTGCCGGCCTCGCCCGCCGCGTGCACGTTGAGATAGTCGCCCGGCGAGAGTTCCAGGTCCGAAGAAGGAGATACCAGCTCGAGGGCCGGGCGCGGCTTCTCCGCGCCGTTCTGCGCGGCCGGCCCTATCCTCACCTTGCGGGCCAGGAAGGTGGTGGCGTAGTCGGTGGCGCCCTCGCGCAGTTCGCAGTTGAAGGAAAACTCGCCCGGCTTTACCGGCAGGTAGGCTATGAAGCCGCCGTTGGTATGGGGCCTGACGCGCTCTCCGTTTATGAAGAAAGGCGCCGTGGCCGGGCTGACGGTGCCGAAAATGAAGGTCCTGGAGACCAGCGGCAGCTGCTGGTTCTCGCGCGGATAGGAGACCTTTATCTCTCCCGCCCGCAGGGGGGCGGCCAGCGCCGGCGCCAGCAGTAGGAGGCTCAGTATCGTGGAGTGGTTCATTTTGTTAAAGTTTAGGCAACACAAAGTTAACAGGTTTCGCTTATTATAATATATATCGTCCGTATGAAGAATATCGCTCTACTGCTGACACTGCTGCTCTGCCCGGCGTCCCAAGCGGCGGACTTCACCGCCCTCAACCCCGGGGGCAGGGCCAATGGAATGGGCACGGCCTTCAGCTCGGTGGCCGACGACGCCTATGGGATATTCTACAACCCGGCCGGCCTGTCGGGGATGTCCTACCTGGAGGCGGGAGGAGGGTTCGCCAGGCGGCTCGACCCCGCGCGTCCCGTGGGAGAGGCGAACCTGGTCTATGTACGCCCCAACCCCGATATAGAGGAGAAGGCCGCGGGCTTCGGCTACCACGCGCTGCGCCAGGGCGGGCAGGGCGACAAGGACACTTTTCTTTTCGGCCAGGGCCAGCGCTTCACGCTGAAATATTTCCAGCAGCCGGTCTGGTGGGGCTACAATTTCCGGATAACGAGCCTGCGCTATCCCGCGGGCAGCCCCGACGGCGGCAACAGCGGCAGGAGCCATTTCGGCCTGGGCGGCGACGCGGGCGTTCTTCTCTCGGCCAATAACGGACTGCGCACCGGCCTTGTCCTTTCCGACGTCAACCTCGGCCTGGGCAAGTCCCTGGCCGCCGTCACGCTGGCCAATTCCATAAGGCTCAAGGGGACCCTCTTCGCGGCGGACCTTCGCGTCCGCGGCGGCCACGCCGAATTCTTTCCCGGCCTGGAGCGCCCGCTCTTCAACGACCTGCTGCGCCTCAGGGCCGGGCGGGGCGTCAAGCTGGGCGGCGTCGACTACCTGGCCGCGGGACTCGGGATAAACCTGCTGCCGTGGGTCATAGACATAACGGCCTCGCTGCCATGGAAGGGATTCCACGTGCAGGGCGGGGTGTACGAGGTCAGCGTGGTCCACCGCTTCGGCGCGCCCACGTTCAGCGAACGCTTCGTGGGGGACGCCGCCGGCCGCGCGCGGGAGCTGCGGGAACAGATAGACGGCCTGCGCCAGCAGCGCCTGGCCCTTGAGAACTCGGTCATGACGCTGCGCGTAAACAAGGGAGTAATGGAGTCGGAGCTGGCGCAGAGCCAGTCGCGCCTGCGCGACCTCGAGGACAGGCTGAAAGAGACCGAGGTTTCCGTCCTCGACGCGCAGTTCCGCCTGGACAATCCCCCTCCCCCGCCGCCGCCCGCGCCCAGGGCGAAGCCGCCGGAGAAATGGCCCAGGCGCCACACCGTGCAGCCCGGCGAGACGCTGCGATCGATCTCGTCCAAATACTACGGCAATCCCAACCTCTGGGAGCGCATCTACCAGGCCAACGAGAAGCTGATCTTCCGCGGCCTGCCGCGCGAAGGCTCGGTACTGGAGATACCGCCTCCCCCCGCCAAATAAATTATGCCCACGGTACAGATAATTTCCTCGTCCGAAAAGGACAAGAACATACTCCAGGGGGCCTTCGCCGATCTGGGGGCCGAGACTATCTTCTCGCTGGACCTCAACGACGCGCTGGCGATATTCGAGCGCGTGCGCCCGCGCGCCGTGTTCATCGCGGACGGCGAAGACCCGCCCTCGGAGATAAAGATAAGGGAGATATTGAGGATAGCCCCCTTCATGCCCGTCGTGGTGATGCTCAAGCGCCGCGACGCCGCCCGCGCCGTGGCGCTGATGAAGCTGGGCGCCTTCGACTGCGCCCAGGCCCCCTGGACGCCCGAGGAACTGCGCCCGCTCCTTAAAAAGGCCCTGAAACTGAGCGGCACGGCCCTGGCCGTCGCCCCCCCGCCGCCCGACGCCGCGCGCAAGGCGGTGCTGGCCGCCGGCGCTCTGGCCGCCGGCCTCTTCATTTTCGCCCTGGGCTACGGCCTATCCCAGTACCGCAAGGCCGAAGCGGCGCGCCCCCCGGACGAGGTGGAACTTCCTTACTCGCACCCCGCCGGCGTCGCCTTCGCCGACGGGGAGGTGCTGGTGGCCGACTGGTACACACAGTCGCTTTACCGCCACTCCGGGACCGACTACAAGATAAACGGCGTGACCAGTTTCCCCGACCTGACGCCGGTCGGGCTGGGCCATTCCGCCGACAATCTCTGGCTGGCGACGGCCGACGGCGTCATAGAGCGCCGCTCCCGCGACCGGCGGCTGACCAGGACGGCCTCGGCGAAGCACGGAATGTCGTCGCTGACCGGCGTATGTTTCGACGGCCTGTATGTCTGGACGGCGGACGGGAAAAAGGGCGTCTTCCAGAAGCGCATGAACAACGACGACATGCGGGTCCTGGGAGAATATCCCTACCGCGGCGAGCTGGCCGCCTTCACCTGCGACCGGGATTTCCTCTGGGCCGCGGACTCGAAGTCCGGGGAAATAATCAAGTTCCCCCTCGACAACCCGGAGAGATCCGCGGCGGCCATGCCCGTCGCGGAACTGTCCGACAGGACTTTCCGGGCCACGGCGCTGGGCACCGACGGCTCGCATGTCTGGCTGACCGGGGAGCGCGGCGGCAAGGGCCTGCTGATAAAGAAAAATGCCAGATTTTAACTCGAAGGACTATATCCCGGCCGGGATAAGGCTGCCGCACGGCGCGCCGCCAGCCTGGGGCCGGTTGTCCCGCGTGGACCCTTCCGGCTGCGAGCTGGTCACCCGCTTCGAGCTCAAGGAGGGTTCCGGCGCCGCGCTGGAGTTCGACCTGGGTGACGAATCGTTCTCCGACATAATGTCCCGCGTACGCTCCCGCCGCCGCGACGCCGAGGGATACTTCACCTACGGGATCTCCTTCACCGACGAAATGCAGCGCAGGAACCTCGCGCTGGTCCTGTCCCGCCTGGCCGCCCGTTAAATTAATATAATTGGGCCGTGGAGAGGAAGAAAAAGATCCTCGCGGCTTCGCTGGCGGCGCTGGTCCTGGCCGGCGGCGGAACTTTCGCTTTCCTGGCACGCAAATACGGCGGCCTGGACGGCGCCATGGCGGCCGCGCTGGCGGAGACGGCCTCCCGGAAGGCAGGCCGCGAGCTCAGGATAAAGTCCTTCTCTTTCTCCCCCCTGTCCGGCGTCACCCTGCGCGGCGTGGAGGTCTCGGAAAGGCCTTCGTTCAGGAACGGCGTCTTCTTCTCGGCAGAGAGGGTGCGCCTGGCCATGCCGCTGCTCCCGCTCCTGCGCGGCTCCGTCGTTTTTTCGGCGGCGGAGTTCGACGGGGCTTTCTTTAAAGCGCGTGAAAAGGGAGGCGAGTGGAATTTCAGGGACCTGCTGGCGCTGCTGCCCGACACCGTAAAAGGCCTGCACCTGACCTGGAACGCGCGGGCGCTGACTTTCCGCGGCGCGCGGATACAGGCCGACCTGCTGACATCCGGTCTCTCGCTGGACATGACGGAGACCGACGCCGAGGTGAGGCATTACTCCTCCTTCGGAGGCAATTTCAACATCAGGGCTTCCGGACGCGCCGGCTCGGCCTTCGGCGGCCGGCTCTTCACCGGCGCCTACCGGGCGAAGGCCGACCTCAACTTCACGCCGCTGGGCCTGGATTCGTCGGCCGGTACGCTCGGGATGTCGGGGCTGGAACTCGGCGATATGCGCCTCGGCTCGCTGGAGTCGGCGTGGAAGCTGTTTAAAATAGGCCGCGGCGCGGAGCGCAACTATTCGGCGGAAGTGAAAGCCTCCGGTTTCTTCGCGCCGGGCTACCGCAGCTCTTTCAGGGACTCGGTGGACAAGGGGCTCAAGTCGCTTTTCGCCGCCCTGGGCGCCGCGCCGCCGAAAATAGACGATATCAGGGCCGACCGGCTCTCCGCCCGGGCCTCGCTGAAAGGCGGCCGCCTGAACTTGGAAGAGATCCGGCTCGAGGCCGACTTCGCTAACCTGCGCGCGGCCTTCGCCGCCGGGGCAGGCCCGGAAGCGGAACTCGAGATAGAGGCGGACGCCGCCGGGAAGAAGTTCCGGGCCAGGGCTTCCGGCTCAGACGCCCGCCCGAAGGTGGAGCCGGAACTCTCGGAGTCCCTGCGGGAAACGCTGCTGGCGTCCCGGCGGGGACTGAAGGAATTTTTCATATCCAAGCTGAAGCTCTGAGGAGGAATGCATGCCGAAAAAGGTCATAGTCATAGGATCGGGCCCCGGGGGCTACCCCGCCGCGCTGCGGCTCAAGGACCTCGGCGCGGAGGTCTCCATAGCCGAGTCCTGGGATTTCGGCGGCACCTGCCTCAACCGCGGCTGCATACCGTCCAAGGCCTTCCTCGACACCGGCCACCGGGTCCACGCCTTCGACGGCCTGCGCAGGCTGCTTAAAGACGGCTCCGGCGCGAACTTCTCGCCGGACATGCTCGACTGGGAGAAGGTCAAGGCCCGCCGCGCCGATGTGGTCTCTAAAATACGCGGTTCGCTGGAAAAGCTCTTCCAGGCGAAGAAAATAGAGGTGCTGCGCGGCCGGGCCGTCTTCACCGGCCCGAACGAAGTGACGGTGACCGGCCCGCAGGGCGAAGTGAAGAAGACTTTCGACGCGGCGGTATTGGCGGCCGGCACCCGACCGTCTTTCCCCCCTCCCTTCGACGCTTTCAAGGAACAGCTGACCGACTCCGACCGGGTCTTCGACCTGCCGCGGCTGCCGAAATCCATGCTGATAGTCGGCGGCGGCGTCATCGGCCTCGAGTTCGCCTGCTTCTTCAGCGCCATGGGCGTGAAGGTAGAGGTGCTGGAGCTGCTGCCCGACATACTGGCCGGAGAGGACCCGCAGGTCACGCGCGCGGTGCGC
This sequence comes from Elusimicrobiales bacterium, assembly GCA_031082205.1. GTDB lineage: Bacteria > Elusimicrobiota > Elusimicrobia > Elusimicrobiales > UBA9959 > UBA2231. The sequence goes on along the minus strand of JAVHLJ010000003.1, from coordinate 115,838 downwards.
TCGTCCTTCGAGAAGCGCGGCGTGAAGTTCCATTTCGGAAAGAAGACCGCCAAAGTGGAGATATCGGGCGGCGTGAAAACCGCCGTGCTGGAGGACGGCACGCGCCTGGAGGCGGAGGAGATACTCGTCGGCGCGGGCCGGGCTTCGGCCCTGGAGGGCATGGGCCTGGAGAAGATAGGCCTCGGGTGGGACCGCCGCGGCGTCAAAGCGGACGGCGGCATGCGTACGGCCGTCGCGAACATTTACGCGGTCGGCGACGTCAACGGCCTGTCGCTGCTGGCGCATTCGGCCAGCCGGCAGGGCGAGATAGCCGCCGAGAACATCATGGGCGGCTCGCAAGAGTTCGACGATTCCATCGTGCCAAAATGCGTCTACGCCTGGCCCGAGGTCGGCTCGGTCGGCCTCAACAAGGCGCAGGCCGAGGCCAAAGGCTTCACCGTCAAGACTTCGCGCAGCTTCCACCTGGGCGTAGGCCGCGCCGTCGCCTCCGACGAGACCGAGGGCTTCGCCCAGCTGGTCTTCGACGCGGCCGACGACACGGTGCTGGGCGCGCAGATAGTCGGCGGGCCGGCCACCGAGCTCATCCATGTTCTGGCGCTGGCGGTGAAGTTGAAGCTGAAACGCAAGGACCTCAAAGAGATAATTTACGCGCACCCGACGATGGCCGAGGCCATACACGAGGCGCTGCATAAATGAGGATCATTTCCTGGAACGTCAACGGCTACCGCGCCGTCCTGAAAAAGGGCTTCGCGGACTTCCTGAACGCGGAGAAGCCCGATATCCTCTGCCTCCAGGAGACCAAGGTCTGCGAGGACCAGCTCACGCCCGCCGACACGGCCTTCCCCGGCTATACGCCGGCCTGGCGCTGCGCCGAGCGCAAGGGCTACAGCGGCGTCGGCGTCTTTTTCCGGCAGGCGCCGCTCTCGATAAAGACCGGTTTCGGCGAGGCCCGCTTCGACAATGAGGGCCGCACCCTCTGGCTGGAATACCCGGAGTTCCACCTGCTCAATGTCTATTTCCCCAACGGCGGCCAGGGGCCGGAGCGGATAAAGTACAAGCTCGAGTTCTACGAAGCGTTCCTGAAGCACATAGAGAAACTGAGGAAGACCGGCAAGGCCGTCGTGTTCTGCGGCGACGTCAACACCGCCCACAAGGAGATAGACCTGGCCCGCCCGAAGGAGAACGAGAAGAACACCGGCTTCCTGCCCGAGGAACGGGCCTGGCTGGACAAGATCGTCGGGAAGGGCTGGGTGGACGCTTTCCGCGAGTTCAACAAGGAGCCCGGCCAGTACACCTGGTGGGATTACAAGACCCGCGCCCGAGAGCGGAACGTCGGCTGGCGCATAGACTATTTCTTCGTCAACAAAGAGAAGGCGCCCCTGGTGAAGGACGCCTTCATACTCCCCTCCGTACAGGGCTCCGACCACTGCCCGCTGGGAATAGAGCTCAGCGTTTAGCTTTTCCGGACGCCGGACGGGCTTCGGCGACGCGGATATAGGAATCCGCGGTGTTCTGGACCTCGTAGAGAGGTGTCAGGGAATAGGCGGGGCCCGGGTCCGTCTCAGGCGTGGGCTTGCCGGTCGAATAGAGCACTTCCTGCATCACGATCATCCCCGGGTATAACTTCCTTTCCAGGTCGCTGAGCAGTTCGCCGGCGTTGTCGCGCGCGTACCAGAAATTCACCGCGCCGTAGCCGCGCACCGTGAACAGCCTCGGCCGGTCCGACACCACCAGCACGTTCCTCTCCCCCAGCCTCTCCAGGAAGGCGGCTTCGTGCTTGTGCTGGCGGGTCAGTATCAGCAGGTTCATGTAGCGGTTCTCGGCCGCCGGCGGGATGTGGGTTATGAAAAGCGCGGCCGACAGCGCGATCAGGGCCGGCGCGGCCGCCGGCTTGCGCGCGGCGATCCTGCCCAGGAGAGCGGCGGACAATAGGGCCAGCACCAAAGCCGCCGGAGCGTAATATCTTGCCGCTGCCTGGCTGGACGGATCGGAGAAATGGAAAGCGGCAGTTATGGACATGTACACCAAAAGTGAAAAAGCCGCCGATCCGTAAAGCGGGGCGCGGAAGCTGGACCCGCCCTCCTCCCGCATAAAAAGCTTGGGAACATAGAGCAGGATGGCCAATAGCCCCAGGACGCCCGACACGGAAGAATACGGCAGCGCAGGCGAGAAAGCGGCTTGCGCCTTGATGAATTGCCAGGAGTGTTCGAAAGCCGAAACGATCGAAAAAGGCGTCACTCCGGGAGGATTCTCAAAATTGGCGGCCATGCAGAAGCGCTGGCAGAAGGCGGGCAGGAGCATCAGCGGCGTCAGCAGGAAAGGCCAGGAGGCGAACTGCTCCCTTTTCAGGCGTCCCGACACGAGCAGCGCCAGGGCGACGGCGGCCATGACGGCCGGGCCCTCGTAGCGCACATTGGCCATGACGGCCAGCGTGAACCAGAAGAGGGCGAAAGTCTCCGCGGAAGGCTCGCGAAGGAAACGGCGCAGCGCCAGGAAAGAGAAGAACATGAAGGCGGCGGACATGAACTCCATTCCGCCCGACGAAGCCGTCAGCGCCAGCAGCGGCTGGGAGGCCGTCAGCAGCACGGCGGCATAGGCCGGCAGCGGCCCGTACAGGCCGCGGAAAAGGACGAAAACGCACCCCAGCAGGGCGGCCAGCAGGATGAAGTTGACCGCGAAGGCGTTGGCCGGGCGGTAACCGCTCACGGCGTGGACCAGCGAGGTGAAGAAGGGGTACATGTGGGGGCGCTTCTCGGATTCGCGCGCGATAGGGTGGGCGTTGTGGTAGTAGTTCTTGGACATCGTGACGATATCGGCCCGCCTGTCGTAGACCATGGACCTGGAGACGCCCAGAAGGTTGGCTTCGTCGGCCAGCACCCTGAACTCCGGTTTTACGCTTATGAAGACGGAGGCGGCCACGGCCAGGGAGAACAGCAGTCCCGCGCCGTACTCGCGCAGCGGCGAACCCTCCGCGAAAACCTTCTTCAGCGCGCCGGCCAGGGCCAGCGCCCAGGCCGCGAAGATGAAGGCCATGAAATAGAAGGCGTAGCGGTTCACGAAGAGCTCCCCGCCCGGCCTGTCCCGCAGATACCAGGCCGCGGCGGCCAGCGGCGCCAGGAAGACCAGGACCCCCGCCCTATTGGAGCGGAGAAGCGGGAGGATTTCTTTCATAAGGCCTAATGATACAAAAAGAGGGCCGCCGCGGCCCACTTGTCCCGCCATTTCCATATTTGTTATAAAATAAAGAAGTTCTCCCCTATAACTCCGCAGGAGGTAATATGTCCGCCACGCAGACCTTACGCCGCACCGCTCTCAACGAGACCATGAGGAAGTACGGCGGCAAGATGGTGGACTTCCACGGCTGGGAGCTACCCATACAGTTCTCCGGCATACTCAAGGAGCACGAGGCCGTCCGCAATTCCGCGGGCATATTCGACGTCAGCCACATGGGCCAGGTCTTCGTCACCGGCGCCGACGCCTTCAAGCTGCTTCAGCAGACCAACGCCAACGACCTGCGCAAGGCGACCCCCGGCAAGGGCGTCTACTCCCACGTCACCAACGAGAAGGCCGGCCTGGTGGACGACATCATCGCCTTCTGCCTGGCCGCCGACCGCTACCTGGTGATAGTCAACGCGACCACCGCCGTGAAGGACTACGAATGGTTCAGGTCGCACGGCGCGAAGATGCACGTTAAGGTGGAGAACAGGAGCGACGATTACTCCATGGTCGCGGTGCAGGGCCCCAATGTCCCGAAGATGTTCGAGCAGTTCGCCCCCGAGGCCCTCAAGCTGCCCCGCTTCGGCATAGTCGAGAAGGAAATTTTCGGCGAGCATTGCTTCGTCAGCCGCACCGGCTACACCGGCGAGGACGGATTCGAGGTGACCGCGCCCCACAAGGTCATCGTCCAGGTATGGGAGAAGATGATGGAACTGGGCAGGCCCTACGGCATCGTCCCCTGCGGCCTGGGCGCGCGCGACACGCTGCGCCTGGAGTCGGGGTACCTGCTCTACGGCCAGGACGTGGACGACGAGCACACCACCTACGAGTCCAACTACGGCTGGGTGGTCTCGCTGGACAAGGGCGATTTCATCGGCCGCAATATACTGGCCGCCCAGAAGACAGACGGCGTTAAACGCCGCCTGACCGGCCTGACCCTCTCCGGCGGCGTGCCGCGCCCCGGCTGCAAGGTGTTCATGGACGGGAAAGAGATAGGGACGCTGGCCAGCGCCACCTATTCCCCCACCCTCAAGAAGGGCATAGGCGTCGGCTACCTGACGCCGGCCGACCTCAAGCCCGGCGCGGCCCTGGAAGTGGAGCTGCACGGCAGGCGCGTGCCGGCGGAAGTGTCCAAGGTCCCGTTCCACAGGGGCACGGCCTTCGCCAAGACGCTTTACACCGGCTCCTGAGCCGGCGAGGATCGCAGAGTACAGTCCAAGGAGAAAACCATGCCTAAAGCGGAAGAAGTAAAGTACACCAAGACCCACGAATGGCTGCACCTATCCGGAACGGAAGCCACGGTCGGCCTCTCCGAGCACGCCCAGAAAGAAATGGGCGACATAGTTTTCGTCGAGCTTCCCAAGCCCGGCCGCAGGCTGGAGAAGGACAAGCCCTGCGCCGTCGTCGAGAGCGTCAAGTCCGCTTTCGACATCTACTCGCCGCTCAACGGCGAGGTTACGGCCGTCAATGACGCCGTCTCCGGCGACCCGGCCCTGATCAACCAGTCGCCGCTCGACGGCGGCTGGCTGTTCAGGATCAAGGCCGACAACCCCGCCGAGGCCGGCGGCCTCATGGACTTCGCCGCCTACGGCGACTTCCTCAAGCAGAACGCGCATTAAGAAGCAGTTCCGCGGTATTCCGCCGGCGGCCCCCCCAGCGGGTCCCGCCGGCGGCGGGGACACCCTGCGGCATGGTGTCCCCACAACCCCCCGACAGGAGCCCCCGAATGTACGTCCCTCACACGGAAAAAGACAAGGAGGAGATGCTCAAGGCCATAGGCGCCGCCTCCTTAGAGGACCTCGTTAAGCAGGTCCCCTCAAAGTTTCTCTGGCCCGAATTCGACCTCCCGCGGGAAAGCCTCGACGAGTCCCAGGCCGCGGCCAGGCTCACGGAATTATCGAAGAAGAACTGCCGGCCTCTCAGTTTCCTCGGCGCCGGCGCCTATGAGCGCTACACCCCGGCGGCGGTAAAGGCCATCACCTCCCGCACCGAGTTCCTCACCGCCTACACGCCTTACCAGCCGGAGGCCAGCCAGGGCACGCTGCAGGCCATCTACGAGTTCCAGAGCACGGTCTGCGCCCTCTACGGCATGGACTGCGCCAACGCCTCCATGTACGACGGGGCCAGCTCCTTCGCCGAGGCCGTGCGCGCGGCGGTCAGGATAACCGGCCGCAGGAAGATAGTCTACGCGGCGGGCGTGCACCCGCAGTACATGGACACGCTCAGGACCTATTTCGCCCACTCGCCGGAATACACTTACGCGAAAGTACCGATGAAGGACGGCGTCATGGACAAGGCCGCCCTGCCGGCCCTTCTCGAAGGCGCGGCCTGCCTGGCCGTCCAGACGCCGAATTTCCTGGGCCTCATAGAGGACATGGATGGCGTCGCCGACGCGGCGAAAAAGGCCGGCGCGCTGCTGGTGGCCGCCGCCGACCCCGTCAGCCTGGGCGTGCTTAAGACCCCGGGCGAGTACGGCGCGGATTTCGCCGTCGGCGAAGGCCAGAGCCTGGGCCTGCCGCTGGCCTATGGCGGCCCCTACCTGGGACTTTTCTCCTGCAAAAAAGAGCATGTGCGCCAGATGCCGGGCCGCATCTGCGGAATGACGAAGGATAAGGACGGCAAGCGCGGCTTCGTGCTGACCCTGCAGGCCCGCGAGCAGCATATACGCCGCGACAAAGCCGCCTCCAATATCTGCTCCAACGAAGCGCTCTGCGCCCTGGCCGCCACGGTCTATACCGCCCTGCTGGGCCCCGAGGGCATGCGCGAGCTGGCCGAGGCCAATATGGGCGCCGCGGCCCACGCCGCCGGGCGCCTCTCCTCGATAAAAGGCTGCTCGCTCAAATTCAAAGGGCCTTTCTTCAACGAGTTCGTCCTCGCCGTGCCGGGCAGCGCCGCCGCGATGCGCGAGCGGGCGCTGGGCCAGGGAGTTGACATAGGCCTGCCGCTGGCCCCGCTCTACCCGGAGCTGGGCGAGACCCTGCTGGTCTGCGCCACCGAGGCCAGGACCGAGGCCGACATAGCCCGGCTGGAAAAAGCCGTGAAGGAGGCCATATGATCTGCGTCTCCGCCATAGACAACCGCCTCAGCGTGGAGAAATCCGACCCCGGCCGCCGCGGCCTGAAGATCAAGAACCCCCTGCGGGAGAAGGCCTGCCTCAAGCCCGAACTCCGCAGGAAGGACCGCCCGAAGCTTCCCGAGATGTCGGAGTTCGACGTCATAAGGCATTTCACCCGCCTCTCGCGGCTGAACTTCTCCGTGGACACCCACTTCTACCCGCTGGGCTCTTGCACGATGAAGTACAATCCGCGGTTCAACGAAGAGGCGGCCGCCCTGGAGGGTTTCGCAAGCCTGCACCCGCTGGCCCACGACGATTGCGCACAGGGCACGCTGGAGCTGCTCCACGACCTGGGCTCGCGCCTCAAAGAGCTGCTCGGCCTCGACGCCATAACGCTGCAGCCGGCCGCCGGCGCGCACAGCGAGTTCACCGGCCTGCTGCTGGCCAAGGCTTATTTCGAGTCCCGCGGAGAGGAACGCGACGAGATAATCGTGCCCGACTCCGCGCACGGCACCAACCCGGCCACGGCCTCGATGATGGGCTTCACCACGGTCAACCTGGCCTCCCGCCCAGACGGGCGCCTGGACCTGGAGACGCTCAAGAAACACCTCGGCCCCAGGACCGCCGTGCTGATGATGACCGTGCCCAACACGCTGGGCATCTTCGAGACGCAGATAGAGGAGATATGCAGGGCCGCCCATGAGGCGGGCGCGCTGGTCTACATGGACGGCGCCAACCTCAACGCCCTCATCGGCATGGTGAAGCCCGGTGAGCTGGGCATCGACATGATGCACCTCAACTTCCACAAGACCTTCTCCACGCCCCACGGCGGAGGCGGTCCCGGCGGCGGAGCCATAGTCTGCCGCAAGGCCCTGGCCCCGTTCCTGCCGGTCCCCACCGTGAAGAAGGAGGGCGGGCGCTTCGTCTCCGATTTCGGCGACGGGCGCAGCATCGGCAAGGTCAAGTCCTTCTTCGGCAATACCGGGGTGCTGGTGAAGGCCTACGCCTACATGCTCGCCCATTCCGTCAAGGAGTTCGGCGAGATAGCCAGGTGCTCCATAATCAACGCCAACTACGTGCGGGCGCTCCTGCAGGACCTCTACCCGTCCTACTCGAAAGAATACTGCATGCACGAATGCGTCCTGACCCCCGGACCGGACCTGGCGGCCAAGGGGCTCAAGACCCTCGACGTGGCCAAGGGCCTGCTCGACCGGGGCTTCCACGCTCCGACGGTGTATTTCCCCCTCATCGTCCACGAGGCGATAATGATAGAGCCGACCGAGACCGAGTCGAAAGAGACGCTCGACGAGTTCGTCGCCGCCATGCGGGAGATCCACGCGCTGGGCGTCTCCGACCCGCAGGCGCTCAAGGATTCGCCGCATACCATGCCGGTCAAGCGCCTCGACGAAGTGCTGGCCGCGCGGCAGCCGAACCTCAGGTGGTGATGAAGGGGCTGCTGATAGACTCGCCCGCGGCGGACGTCTACGGCCAGATGGCCATGGACGAGGCGCTATGCGAGACCATGCCGGCGCCGTTCATCCTGAGGTTCTTCCGCTGGAGCGGGCCGGGCATAACCTTCGGCTACGCCCAGCGGGCGCGCGAGGTGGAGGCCGCGGCGGCGGAGCGGGGCCTCGCCGGCACGGCGATGACCCGCAGGCCCACGGGCGGAGGCATAGTCTACCACCTCTCGGACCTTACCTTCTCGCTGATCTTCCCGTCTTCCGGGGACGACTTCCGGCCGATGGAGACCTACGACCGGCTGCACAGGGCCATAAATTCCGCCTACGCCAGGCGCGGCGCAGGCTTCGAACTGTCCAACGCGAGGACGGCGAGCTACGCCGTCAACGCCCCCGTCATGGACTGTTTCTCCAAGCCGGTCTCGCTGGATATTTTGTACAATGGCAAAAAAGTGCTTGGCGGCGCCCTGAGGAAGTTCGGCGGCCATATGCTCTACCAGGCCTCCCTCCAGACGGAGGACGCCCGGACGGGAGCGGCCCGGCACGAGGCGGCGATAACCGAGGGGCTGGAAGCCGAGCTGGGCGCGGCGTGGGAAAAGGCCCCGTTGGCGGAAGCCGCCGGAGAAAGGGCCGCGGCGCTGGCGGCGGAGAAGTACCGCTCGGACGGATGGATAAAGAGGATATAGGAGAACCGACATGATAGCTTTCGTGCTCTGCAAACTCATAGCCGGCCTGGAACAGAAGGCCATAGGCCAGATAAAGAACATCCGCGGCGTCAAGGACGTCTACCTGACCTTCGGCGGCTGGGACGCCATACTGGTGGCCGAGTCCGACACCGTCGACAAGCTCAGCGGCCTCATAGTGCGCGAGATACGCGGCATACACGGCGTCCAGACCACGGAAACCCTGGTCACGACCAACCTGTAACCGGTTTCCACGGGAAAAAACAAGGTCCCGGGCATTCCGGGAAAAGCGGAGCCTAAAAAATGGAAAATCAAGGTTTTGGCAATCCGGCGGACAGGAAGGTCCTCATAGTCGACGACGACGACAGCGTAAGGGACCTGCTCGAGTTCATAGTCCGCAAGGAAGGGTTCAAGGTAGAGAAGGCCGCGGACGGGGAGGAAGCGCTCGAGAAGGCCCGCTCGGTCTCGCCGGACCTGATACTCCTGGACCTGATGCTGCCGCGCTTCGGGGGCTTCGAGATACTCCGCGAGCTCCAGACGGACGAAACCTCCGACATACCGATAGTGATCATCACCGGGCGCTACACGGACCGCTCCACCTCCGACATGATCAAGCAGGAGCCCAACGTCAAGGACTTCATAGAGAAGCCCGTAAGGCCGCCCGTGCTGGCCGCCCTCATACACAAGATCCTGAAGACGCAGCCCACCAGGAAACCCCAGCCCTAGTCGATGAAGAGAACAGTAGCGGCCCTGGCGCTGCTCCCGCTGACGGCGGGGGCGCTCTGGGCCCTGCTGGGTCCCGTCGGAGCGCTCCTGCGCTCCGCCGAGACCACCTGGCCGTTCCTGCTGGGGGCGGCTGCCTACCTGCCATTCGGCCTGGCTTCGCGCGGCTCGGGCAGGGCCTATATCCTGGCCCACGAACTTTCGCACGCGGCCGCGGCCGCGCTCTGCGGCATAAAGGTGGGAAAGATCTCGGTGGGCAGGCGAGCGGGGCACGTCACGCTCGCGGGAAGCAACGCCTTCGTGGACCTCGCCCCCTACTTCGTGCCGCTCTACGCCCTGTCGGCGGCGCTGGCCTACGGCCTGGCCCTCTATTTCTTCGACCTGAGTCCCTGGAGGGCCTGGTTCACCGCCCTGACCGGGTTCCTCCTCTCCTTCCACCTGGTGAACACCGCCGCGGTCATGGCCGGGCCGGTCCAGAGCGACTTCCGCAAGGCCGGCGGCGTCATCTTCTCCTTCTCGATGGCCCTGCTGGCCAACGCTTTCTTCCTGGCCCTCTGCATCAAGGCCCTGTACCCGGAAGCCTTCTCGCTGAAAGCCTATTTCTCCTCGGCGCTGGCGAACGCGGCCGGGATAACCGCGGCGCTGCGGCGTCTTTTGGAGGCCGCGGTCAATACTGCTAAAATATACGCCGGATGATAATCAAGGGCATCAAGGTCTCCATCAAGTTCCTGCTCCGGATGCTGCTGCTGCTGGCCATAGCCGGCGTATTCCTCTTCCTGGCCGGCACCGTCGTCGTCCGCATGCTCTTCACGCCGGCCGACCTCAGGGCCCTGGCCCTGAACCAGCTTCAGGAAGCTTTCATCCGCCCGGTCGCCATCGAAAGCGCCAGTTTCTCCTACAAGGGGGACATACACATAAAGGGGCTGAAGGTATTCCGCTCCCCCAAGCACGGGGAAGGCATCTTCATAAAAGCGGACCACATCTACGCTTCTTATTCCCCGCAGGCCCTGCTCAGGAACACCATAGAGCTGCGCCGGCTCGTACTGGTCTCGCCGGAGATAAACGCGCGGCGCCTGCCCGACGGTTCCTGGAACTTCGCCGACATCCTCTACTCCTACGCGCAGAAAGAGCGCTCCGACCGCGCGCTGGCCATAAAGGGCGCCGAGATCAAGGACGGCGTGCTTAAAATATTCGGCCCCGACGGCCGCCAGACCAACTCGGCCGAAAAAGTGAACATATCTTTCAGGGACCTCTCCGCCTCCAGGCCCTTCCCCATCTCGCTTTCCGCCGCCTTCAGGCTTGACGAGGCCGGCAGGCCGGCCGGAGGCGGCTTCCACGCCGACGGGCTCCTTGACCTGGCCGGCTTCGACTGGGAGAAGGCCTCTTTCGGCAACATGTCCCTCAATCTGACGCTGGGCGGACAGGCCTTCGCCTTTACCGGTTCCCTTCTCAACTTCAAGGCCCCGGAAGCGGAACTCCGCGGCGACATGGGCCCCCTCCGCTCGTCCGATTTCCCGTGGCTGGCGGGCCTGCCCAACAGGATAAACCTCCCTCCTTCCGCCTGGACCCTCAAAGGCTCTCTCTACGACCGCGGAATAAAATTCGAGGCGCTGATGGAATCCATGGGACTGCGCTTCCGCGGCGACGTGGCCTTCCGTCCCGGCGGGCCCGAATACACTATAACCGCCTCCGCCCCCCCCACTGACATCTCCCATATACACCGCCTCATCACGGGCCTCCCGCTCGGGGACTTCTACGGCAGGCTGCAGTTCACCACGGCTTTCACCAACAAGGGCGGCCGCCACAGGGTTTCGCGCGCCTTCGTATCGGCCACGAAGAGCCGGTTCTCCTACAGGGGCGTCGCTTTCTCCGGGGTGGACGCCTCCTTGCTGATACGCGAAGGCTGGGACGGCAGCTACCTAAAGGCGACTTCGGGCCAGGCGCGGCTCGGCCCCTACATACTCTCCCGCGTAAAATTCGACTCCAGACTGGATTCCGGCAACTTCGCGGGGACCCTGTCGGGCAGGCTTAACGACAAGCCGCTGAACCTTAAAGCCTCGGTCAGGAACCCGCTCTCCCCCTCCCGGCGCGTGGAACTCAGCGGCTATTCCGGAGAACTTGATTCCGCCTTCGTCGGGGCGGTGACCGCCGTCTTCTCCGGCCCCGGACCCGGCGGGACCGCGGACAAGGCGGCCCGGGAAGAGAGCGGCGGCTGGATGAGGCACCTGCGGGCCGCGGCCCCCAGCGGAATGGGCTCGTTCTCCGCCCTGTACCGGTCCGGCCGCGTCAACACCCCCTACATGGGGGCGGCCGACCTGCTCCTGTCTTCGGAGATGAAGAACATGACCGGCGGGATCAGGAAACTGAACGGGCGCATAGCCCTGCAGACCGGGGAAGGGACTTTCTACCAGGTGCAGAGGAACGCGGAACGGGACAAGGTTTATTACATAATCTCGATGCCGATACTCATCATCTACAAGATGAACCGCGTCGGGGCGCTCAGGTTCGGCACAAAGCTCTCGGACATAAACTTCCGCGGCACCGGCGGCGAATACGGCTTCGATTCGGGGAAGCTCCTGATAGACAACTTCTACATAGACGGCAAGGAGTTCTCTGCCTATGTCGCGGGGCAGATGGACCTGGTCAATGAAACAATGGACCTAAAAGTTTATACAATATCGGATAAGTACCATTCGATGGGCGGCATGCCGGAGACGATGACCGACGCCAGCGGCAAGCCTGCCCTCGCTTTCACGGTCACGGGCAACGCCAACGACCCGAAGATAAGGGCGATAAACCCCCGTGAAAGCGGAAAGATAATAGACGCGGCCATAAAGCGGGGAGCCGGGCTTGACCCGGAGAAATTCGGCAAGCTTAAGCCCTAGGCCGTCCGGGACGCACGGAGTCCTTGCGGCGCGGGCGCAGACTAGCGAACGGATCAGGAGAGCGAAATGTCAAAACTGGGAAAACTCGACGTAGTCGGACTGCTGCAGGAGCACGGAGCCATACTCAACGGCCATTTCCAGCTGCCCTCGGGCTTCCACACTCAGACCTACATACAGCCCTCTCTGGCCCTGCAGTACCCGCATCTCGCGCAGAAAATAGCCAGGGAGATGGCCTCCAAGTTCCCCCAGGAGATAAACATAGTCCTCTCCCACTCCCTGGGCTCCGTCGTGGTCGGCCAGGAGGTGGCGCGGCAGAAGAAGGCGCGCTCCATCTTCACCGAGCGGGTCAACGGCGTGATGATGCTCAAGCGCGACTTCAAGATATCGGAGGGTGAGCGCGTCCTGGTCGTCGACGACGTTCTCAACACCGGCCGCCTTACCGGCGAGGCGGTCACGCTGGCCCGCGGCTACGGCGCCAAGGTGGTCGGCGTGGTCGCGATAGTGGACCGCTCCACCAGCGACCTGCCGCTCAACGTCCCCGTGCGGGCGCTCATCTCCTATCCCCTGCAGCTCTTCCCGCCCGACAACTGCCCCCTCTGCCGGCAGAAGCTGCCGCTGACGGTTCCCGGCTCCACCGTACACCACGCGCACGGCCAGGAATAAGGGGCGGATGAAGACGAAGCACATAGCCCTCATCTCGGATTTCGGGATCAACGACCCCTTCGTGGGCGCGATGAAGGGGGTCATACTCTCCTCCGCTCCGGGGACGCAGATAATCGATATCACGCACCAGATCCCGCCGCAGGACATACAGACCGCCTCGTTCTACCTCATGTCCTCGATGGGATACATGCCCAAGGGCACCCTTTTCCTGGTCGTAGTGGACCCGCACGTGGGCACGGGCCGCGGCATAATCTGGGCCAGGACCGCCAACTACCAGTTCATCTGCCCCGACAACGGGATCATAAGCTGGGTCGAGGAGAAAGAGGCCATAACGGACTCCCGCTTCATAAACAACTCCAGCCTTTTCCTCCCAAAGATCAGCTCGACCTTCCACGGGCGCGACATAATGGCGCCGGTCGCGGCGGCCGTGGCCAAGGGCCTGCCGGAGAAGAAACTCGGCCCCGTCTTCAAAGGCTACCGCCGCTTCCCCCTGCCCGCGCCCGAGCGCGCCGGCACCCGGGTCAACGGCCAGGTCATAGCGGTGGACAATTTCGGCAACGCGATAACGAATATCAGGCAGCAGCAGATAAACGCCAGATCCATCTTCACCGTATCCGGGCGCGTGCTAAAGGGCCTCAAGCTCACCTACGCGTCCGTCCCGGAGGGAGAGCCGCTGGCCCTGATAGGGTCCTTCGGCTACCTGGAATTCTCCGTGCGCAACGGCAGCTTCGCGCGCGCTTTCAACGTCAAGATCGGGGACAAGGTGGAGGCCATAGTATCTATCGATGAACAGATCTGAACCGGAAACAAGAACGGTCAAGCTCAAGAAGGGCCACGACGAGCGGCTGCAGGCCGGCCACCCCTGGATATTCTCCAACGAGCTCGAGAGCGTGGATACGGCCGCCGAGCCCGGCTGCCTGGTCAAAGTGCTGCTGCCCGACGGCAAGACGGCCGGCACCGGCTTCTTCAACCCGCGCAGCCTTATCGCGGTGCGCATGCTCAAGACCGGCGCCGCCCCGCTCGAGAAGGATTTCACGGAAAAGACCATCGGTCTCGCGCTGGAGCACCGGCGCGACCTGGGCCTGACCGGGAGCTTCCGCGTGTTCTTCGGGGAATCCGACGGCATCGGGGGCCTCGTCCTGGACAAGTACGGGGACACCGTGGTGGCCGAGATACTTTCCGCCGGGGCGGAACGGCTCAAGCCCGAGATAACGGCGGCCGTGAAGAAGCTTCTCTCCCCCTCGTGCCTGTACTTCAAGAACACACACGCCATAAGGGAACTGGAGGGCCTGCCCCGGTACGCGGAAGCCGCCTTCGGCGAGCTTCCGGAAGAGGCGGAGATAGAGGAGAACGGCCTCAGGTTCCTGGTCTCGCTCAAAGAGGGCCAGAAAACGGGCTGGTTCTTCGACCAGCGCGAGAACCGCGCCTTCCTGGCCCCTTATTTCCAGGACCGCAAGGTGCTGGACCTCTACACCTATACCGGGGCCTTCGCGCTCAACGCCGCGCGTTCCGGCGCCCGGATGGTCTGGGGGGTCGATTCCTCCCAGTCCGCCGTGGAGACCGCCGAAAAGAACGCAGCCCTCAACGGCATGTCGGAGAAGGTGTTCTTCAGGAAGGAGAACGCCGAGCGGCTCATAGCCGCGATGGGCTCGGGCGAACTCCCCGAGAAGCCGGACTTCGTTCTCCTGGACCCGCCGAACCTGGTGCGCAACCGCAAGAACCTGCCCCAGGCCCGCAAGCTCTACGTCAAGCTCAACGCTTCGGCGATAGCCGCGCTGCCCGCGGGAGGCCTGCTGGCCACCTCCACCTGCTCCCACCACATCAACAGGGAAACCTTCGTGGGGATAGTCCGGGAGGCCTGCGGCAGGAGCCGCCGCCGCGTAGTCATGCTGGAACTGCGGGGACAGGCCAAGGACCACCCGGTACTGCCGGTGATGCCCGAGACCGAGTACCTGCACTTCGCCCTGCTGAAAGTCTTCTGAGCAGGGACGGCGATAAAAAGAAGAGAGGCCCCGGGAAGTCCCGGGGCCTCTCTTCTTTACGCGGGGCCGGTATCAGATCACGCTTCTGACGACCTTGAGTATCTCCTCTTTGCTGGAAGGCTTGGTGATATAGGTCTTGGCTCCGTAATCGATCGCCTGCTGTATCTCGCGCACGCTGCCCTCGACGGTAAGCATCACCACCGGGATCGACTTTACGACCTTGTCGGTCTTTATCGCGTGGCAGGCGGTGAGACCGTCCATCCGCGGCATGTGGATGTCCAGCATTATGAGGGAAGGGAGCTCTTTTTTGGCCAGCTCCACCGCCTCTTCGCCGTTGGCGGCCTTTATGACCCGGTAACCCTCCGCCTCCAGGAGCGCGGCCAGGCTGTCCTGCATGGCCGCGTCGTCGTCCGCCAGGAGTATCTTCTTGGTCATCGGCATAGGGGCTCCGGTGAGTGGAAATGAATTTTGCCGCGGGCTGGGATCGAACCAGCGACACCCGGTTTTTCAGACCGGTGCTCTACCACTGAGCTACCGCGGCTGCTGACGGCATATTAAATCAATTTTGGCGGCGCGATACAAGAAGGCCCGACGGGGCTACGCGGCCGATTATGGTAGAATATAACCGATGGAAAAGAGGGTTTGCGGGGACATCGAGAAGCTCGTGCTCAAGGCCGTGGAGCAGACCTCCGAGGCCATACTGATAACCGACTCCTCCGGCACCATAGTCTACGCCAACAAGGCCATGGAAGAGGTCAGCGGCTACTCCGCCGAATACCTGAAAGGCAAAAAGCCAGGCGTGCTCAAGAACGAGGGCTCGCACGCCCCCGATTTCTACAGGGAACTCTGGTCGACCGTGAAGGCCGGCCGCAAGTGGCACGGACGCCTGCTCAACCGCCGCAAGGACGGGACGTTATACACGCTGGACACGGACATCACCCCGGTAAAGGAACCGGACGGGACGATAACCCATTTCATCTCCGTGCGCAGGGACATAACGCGCGAGCTGCAGCTGGAGAAACAGCTCATCGAGAGCCAGAAGCTGGAATCTCTGGGCCTGCTGGCCGGGCAGATAGCCCACGACTTCAACAATATGCTGACCATCATCCTGGGCTCCGTCGAGCTGGTGCTCGAGGACACCAAGGAAGGCACGATCAGCCACAAGCTCCTCAGCGAGACCCTCAAGACCGCGCGCCACACCGCCGAACTCACCAAGCAGCTGCTGGTCTTCGCCCGGCGCCAGGAGACCAGGCCCAAGAAGTCCTGCGCCAACGACCTCATCAAGGAAGCGGAGCTGATACTCAAGCGCCTGCTGGCCAAGAACATAGACTTCCGCATGGAGCTGCAGCGGGACCTCTGGGACGCCGACCTGGAGGCCACGCAGTTCCAGCAGGTAATAATGAACCTGGCCATCAACGCCCAGGACGCCATGCCGGACGGCGGGGCGATGAGGCTGGCCACCGGCAACGTGACCGCGGGCGAGGACTCCCCCTGGCCGATCCCCCCGGGGGACTACGTGCTGGTGGAGCTCAAGGACACCGGCACCGGCATACCGCGGGAGATACTCGACAGGGTCTTCGACCCTTTCTTCACCACCAAGCCCAAGGGCAAAGGCACCGGCCTCGGCCTCTCCATCGTCTACGGCATAGTGAAGCAGCACAAGGGCGAGGTCCTGGTGGACAGCGCCCCCGGCAAGGGCACCTCCTTCCGGCTCTTCTTCCCCCGCTCCAAATAATATCCTCCGCAACGGCACACCGGGCCCTTGACAAAACCCGCGCATACTGGTATACTAATACCAGATTACCACAAAGGACGGCGGAATGCAGACCATACTCAAGATCTCGGAAGCCGCGGCGATAGCCCTGCACGCGGCCGACTACATGGCGGGCCGCGGGGAGCTCTGCTCCGCGCACGACATAGCGCGGGCCCTCGGCGTCTCCTATAACCATCTCTCCAAGGTGCTTCAGGCGCTCACGCGGGCGGGCCTGGTGTCCCCGGTCAGGGGCCCCAAGGGAGGATTCACCCTTTCCCCCTCCGGCCGCCGGGCCTCCGTGCGCGACCTGATGACCGCCATAGACGGCCCGGTGCGGCTGCATTCCTGCCTGATGGGCCACAAGGTCTGCCGGCACCGGACCTGCGTCTTCGGCAGGTTCCTGGAGGAGACCAACCGGCGCTTCGAGAGGGTCCTCGAAAGCAGAATTTCGGAGTTTTCCAAGCGGGCTTAGTCGATATTCTAAGGACAATAAGGAGAATAATAATGAGCGACGATATGTTCTGTTACCAGTGCGAGCAGGCGGCGGGCGGCAAGGGCTGCACCGTCCAGGGGGTATGCGGCAAGGACCCGGAAACGGCCAAGATGCAGGACCTGCTGTTCTGGCAGGCCAAGGGCGTGGCCCAGTACGCGCACGCGGCCGCCAAGGCCGGCAAGCGCGACCGCGGGATAGACCTCTATGTCGTCGAGGCCCTCTTCACCACGGTCACCAATGTTAATTTCGACGCGAAGAACATAGCGGAGCGCGTTATCAGGGGCAACGCGGTAAAGGCGAAGGCCCGCGCGCTGGCCGGCGGGGCGGAGCTCAAAGGCCCCGCGGCCTGGACCGCCCCCTCCGACTACAAGGCCCTGCTGGCCGAGGCCCCCGAAAGGGGCATAACGGCCCGCAAGAAAGCGCTCGGCGACGACGCGGCCGGCCTGCAGGAGCTGCTGGCCTACGGCCTCAAGGGCACCGCGGCCTACGCCGACCACGCCCTGATACTCGGCCAGGAGGACGAGAAAGTCTACGCCTTCTTCCACGAGGCCCTGGATTTCCTGGCGAAGGAGAACCCGACGGTGGACGAGCTGGTCGGCTACAACATGAAGTGCGGCGAAGTTAACCTGCGCGTCATGGAGCTGCTCGACAAGGCCAATACCACCGCCTACGGCCACCCGGTCCCCACCCCGGTGAGGATAAACCCTCTCAAGGGCAAGGCGCTGCTGGTCAGCGGCCACGACCTCAAGGACCTCGAGAACATCCTCAAACAGACCGAGGGCAAAGGGATAAACGTCTACACCCACGGCGAGATGCTGCCCGCCCACGGCTACCCCGGGCTCAAG
This sequence comes from Elusimicrobiales bacterium, assembly GCA_031082205.1. GTDB lineage: Bacteria > Elusimicrobiota > Elusimicrobia > Elusimicrobiales > UBA9959 > UBA2231. The sequence continues at coordinate 98,083 of JAVHLJ010000003.1, read as the reverse complement.
AAGTACAAGCACCTGGCCGGCAATTACGGCGGCGCCTGGCAGGACCAGCAGAAGGAGTTCGACAAGTTCCCCGGCTCCATCGTGATGACGACCAACTGCATACAGAAACCGCTCAACGGCTACAAGGCCCGCATCTTCACCACCGGCCTCGTCGAGTGGCCCGGCGTTACGCATCTTAAGAACGGCGACTTCGGCCCGGCGGTAGAGGCTGCCCTGGCGGCCCCCGGCTTCGACAAGGACGGCGATCCGAAGACCATCCTGGTCGGCTTCGGCCACAATACCGTGATGGGAGTGGCGGGCAAGGTGATAGACGCGGTCAAGGCGGGGCAGATAAAGCACTTCTTCCTCGTCGGCGGCTGCGACGGCGCCAAGCCCGGCCGCAACTACTACACCGAGTTCACCGAGAAGGCGCCCAAGGACACCGTCGTGCTGACGCTGGCCTGCGGCAAGTTCCGCTTCAACAAGGCGGAGTTCGGCGACATCGGCGGCATACCGCGCCTGCTCGACATGGGCCAGTGCAACGACGCCTACTCGGCCATACAGGTGGCCGTGGCGCTGTCCAAGGCCTTCGGCGTGGGCGTCAACGAACTGCCCCTGTCGATGGTCCTGAGCTGGTACGAGCAGAAAGCCGTCTGCATACTGCTGACGCTGCTCAATCTCGGCATAAAGAACATACGCCTCGGCCCGACGCTGCCGGCCTTCGTCACCCCGGCCGTGCTCAAGGTGCTGGTGGAGAAGTTCAACATAATGCCGATAACCACCCCGGAGAAGGACCTGGAAGCCATCCTCGGGGCTAAAGCGCGCGCCTGACGCGTTTCTCCCGGGCCGGGCGGAGGGTGAAGCCCCCTCCGCCCGGCCCGCCTATTGCGATACGATGACCGCCGGAACCCGAAGGATACGCGTCCTTGTCCAATCCGCCTTCCTGGCCCTTGTGCTTCTCATAGGGCTGGAGTTCCATTTCTTCGTCCAGGCCCTGCTGGACGGAGGGGCCCTGCCGCGGCGGCCGCCCGGCGTCGAAGGGTTCCTGCCCATAAGCTCGCTGATGAGCCTGCGCCTCCTGGCGCAGACCGGCGAGGTGCACCCGGCCCATCCCGCCGGCCTTTTCATCCTCCTGGGGGCGCTGGCCATGTCCTTCACGGCCCCTAAATCCTTCTGCGGCTGGCTGTGCCCGTTCGGCTTCCTCTCCGAAGTCGTTCACGGCCTGCGCCGGCGGCTCACCCCCTCTTTCCGCTACCCGCCGGCCTGGCTGCACTATCCCCTCTCCGCGCTCAAGTACCTGCTGCTGGGCTTCTTCGCCTGGGCCATATTCGCCTCCATGGACCTGGGCTCGCTGCGGGACTTCCTGGACGGGGACTACAATCTCATCGCCGACGCCAAGATGTACTTCTTCTTCGCGGATATAACTCCGCTGGCCGCGGGCGTGATAGCGGCCCTGCTGGCGCTCAGTTTCGCCGTGCCCTTTTTCTGGTGCCGCTACCTCTGCCCCTACGGCGCGCTGCTGGTCCCCGTCTCGCTGGCCGGGCCCCTTCGGATAAGGCGTGATCCGGCGGCCTGCGCGGCCTGCGGGCGCTGCGCCCGCGCCTGCCCGCAGGGAATAGCCGTGGACCGCGCGACCGCCGTCCGCTCCGAGAACTGCGTCTCCTGCGCGCGCTGCCTGGACGCCTGCCCGGCCCCCGGCGCCCTCGAATTCCGCGACCGCGGGGGACGACTGCGGGTGAGGCCGGCCTTCCTGCCCCTGCTGACCGCCCTGGTATTCTTCCTGGTCATATGGCTTGCGATGGCCGCGGGGAACTGGGAGAGCCGCGTCCCGCCGGAAGAATACCGGCGGCTGGTCCCGCTGCATGACACCCTCGGTCATCCCGGGGTATAATATGAGCATGCCTCCGGCCAAAAAATATTTCGAGGACCTCTACCGGCGCCGCAACAGGCCGGAGTTCATACACCCGGACCCGCTGGAGTTCGTGTGGCGGTATAAGAAACCCGGCGACATGGAGATAGCGGGCATCGTCGCCGCCTCGCTGGCCTACGGCAATGTGAAGCAGATACTCAAAAGCGTGGAGAAAGTCCTCGGCCCCATGGGCCGTTCCCCCCGCGCTTTCCTCCTTGCCGCCCGGGCAAAGGACCTGGAGCGTCTTTATTCCGGCTTCAAGCACCGCTTCACCGCCGGGCGCGAGATGATCGTTTTCCTGCTGGCCCTGAAGGCGGCGCTGGCGAAGCACGGCTCGCTCAATAAAGCCTTCGTCTCCGTCATGACCCCGGGCGCGCCCAATTACGAAGAGGCCATATACCGCTTCGTCAGCCTGGTGTTCCCCGGCCTCTGCACGCCGACGCTTATCCCGTGCCCGGCGCATAAGAGCTCCTTCAAACGCCTCAACCTTTTCCTGCGCTGGATGGTGCGCCGCGACAGCGTGGACCCGGGCCCCTGGAAAGGAGTGCCCGCCTCGGGCCTCATAATACCGCTCGACACCCACATGCACAGGGTCTCGCGCGAGATGGGAGTCACCCGCCGCAAGGACACCTCGATGCGGACGGCGGCGGAGATAACGGCGTTCTTCGCGCGGCTGGAGCCGGCCGACCCGGTCAAGTACGATTTCTGCCTCACGCGGGCCGGGATAAGGAAGGAAAAGCCGGAGCCCTCTATTTAGTAGAATATAACCTCGAAAACCGAACACGGGAGGGTACAAGATGGGAATAAAAGGCACCAAGACCGAGAAGAACCTGCTGGCCGCTTTCGCGGGCGAGTCGCAGGCCAGGACCCGCTACACCTATTTCGCGGGGCAGGCCAAGAAAGAAGGCTATGTGCAGATAGCCCATGTTTTCGAAGAGACCGCCGAGCAGGAGAAGGAGCACGCCAAGCGCTTCTTCAAATTCCTGGAAGGCGGAGAGGTGGAGATAACGGCGACCTTCCCCGCCGGCGTCATCGGGACCACGGCGCAGAACCTCAAGGCCGCCGCCGACGGCGAGAACCACGAATGGGGAACGATGTACCCCGACTTCGCCCGGATAGCCCGCGAGGAAGGCTTCGAGGCCGTCGCCAAGACCTTCGACTATATTTCCGTGGCCGAGAAGCAGCACGAAGCGCGCTACCGCGGCCTGCTCAGGAACGTGGAGAAGGGCACCGCCTTCAGGAAGGACAAAGCCGTCGCCTGGCGCTGCATCAACTGCGGTTACCGCCACGACGGCCCCGAGGCTCCCGAGAGCTGCCCGGCCTGCGCCCATCCCAAGGCCTATTTCGAGCTGCTGGCCGAGAACTGGTAAAACTACCCGGAGGAACGATGGACGAACAGATCAACGAAGAGGCCTCGAAAGAGGCGGCCAAGCGCACGGTGACGATGAAAGGCCGGCCGATGTCGCTGGCCGGCGACGGGATAAAGCCCGGCACGCCGGCCCCGGACTTCAAGGTCGTCGACAACAACATGACGCCCATGAAGTTCCTTCGCACCTACAAGGGCAAGGTCGTAGTGATATCTTCTGTCACTTCCCTGGACACCTCGGTCTGCGACATCGAAACCAGGCGGTTCAACAAGGAAGCCGAGTCGCTGGACCCCGACATCCATGTCATCACCATAAGCATGGACCTGCCTTTCGCCCAGAAACGCTGGTGCGGGACGGCCGGCGTGACCCGGGTGCAGACCTTCTCCGACTACCAGAAAGCCGATTTCGGCAAGGCGTGGGGCGTCCTGATGAAGGACCTGCGCCTGCTTGCCAGGGCCGTCTTCATAGTGGACAGGGAAGGCGTGGTCAGATACGCGCAGCTGGTGCCCGAGATCGGACAGGAGCCGGACTACGACGAGGCGCTGGCGGCCCTTAAGAATATCGCGGGGTAGGGAACTCCGGAAATACAGGGAGGAAGAAATGGCTGAAATGAACGGCATCTACAAGTGCGGGATATGCGGCAATATCGTGGCGGCGGTCCACGCCGGCGGCGGCGAGCTGGTCTGCTGCGGCAAGCCGATGGACCTGATGAAGGAGAACACGGTGGACGCGGCCAAGGAGAAGCACGTGCCCGTGATCGAGAAGACCGCGGACGGCTACAAGGTCAGGGTCGGCTCGGTAGCGCACCCGATGGAAGAGAAGCATTACATAGAGTGGATCGAGCTGGTCGCGGACGGGAAGTCCTACAGGACCTTCCTTAAGCCCGGCATGGCTCCCGAGGCCGAGTTCTGCGTCAAGGCCGGCAAGGTCTCGGCGCGCGAATACTGCAATCTCCACGGACTCTGGAAGGCCTGAGCCCGCGATGAAGCTGTACTATTCGCAGGAAGAGGCGCTGCAGCTGGCCGTCCGCATGGAGGACAGGGGCGCCGATTTCTACAGGGCGGCCGCCGCCGGGTCCCGGGACCCGGAGACCGCCGCCCTTTTCATAAAACTGGCGGAATACGAGACGGAGCACGGGAAATATTTCCTGTCGCTGCTGGACGCCCAATTCCCGGACTTCGAGCCCAGCCCGCTGGCGGGCGAGCTCATCGCCCTGGCGGACTCGGCGGTATTCCCGGAGAAGCCGGAGGACGTCCCGGCCTCGCCCGCGGAGGCGCTCAAGCTGGCCATAGGCTTCGAAAAGGACTCCGTGCTGTTCTACCTGGGACTCAAGGAAGCCGTCAACGACCCCGCCGGGGCCGACGGCGTAGGGCGGATAATACGGGAGGAGATGAGCCATATCTCCGCCCTGTCCGCCCTGCTCAAGAAAAAATAGCCCCTCGGGGCGAAGGAGCTGTCATGAAAAAGTACGTATGCAAGGTCTGCGGCTATATCTACGACCCCGAGGCGGGCGATCCGGACAACGGCGTTCCCCCCGGCACGCCTTGGGAGAAAGTCCCGGAGGGCTGGGTCTGCCCCGTCTGCGCGGTGGGCAAGGACGAGTTCCAGCCCGAAAGCTGAGACCTTGGTCCGTTCAAAAAGAAAGGCCGGGGAGACCCGGCCTTTTCTTTTTGCGGCGGAGGGACCGCGCCGAAGGGGTCAGGTCTTTACTTTTGACGTCAAAAGTAAAGGCCTGCCCCCGTCCCGCCAACAGGCCGCTTCGCGGGGATGGCCGGACCTGAGCAGGAGGCCGGCGGCCTTCTCCAGCGCCGCGGCGTCCCCGGCCAGATCGTAGAGAAAGATGGAATCCCCGGCGGAAAAATAGGGTTCGCGGCCCCAGAGCCAGCCGAACCTGTCCTGATCGGGATAATACGTGCCCATCAGGTTGGTGGCCGAAACGGCCAGCAGGCGCCGCTCAGAGGCGCACAGGTCCCCGGCGTGGGAGGTCTCGCCTATCTCGTTAACGTTCGTCACGACTCCCAGCGGCAGGTATTTCATGCCGTAATGTTCCGGCCGGCCTACGCCGAAATAGGAGAATACCACGGGCGGCGAACCCTCCGACCGCAGCTTCTCCCCCAGCGTCTTCAGGTCCTGACCCCAGTCGAGATTGGAGTCCGTGAAATACTTCCAGCCGTTCTTCTTCCCCCCCGCCGCCTCGCTGAAATAGGCCAGGTAGGAAGGATGGGACGAGATCACGAAGAAGACGGAAAAAGCCGCGGCCGGCAGGGTCAGAAGCGCCGCCCGGCGGCGCGACAGCAGCGCGGCCAGGCCGAAGCCAGCCAGGGCCGCCGCCAGCGGCATGGCCGGCAGCAGATGCCTGACTCCGATCTGCACCTTCGAAGCGAAGGAGGAGGCGAAATAGAAAACAAAGGGCAGTACCAGCCAGAGCAGCGCCGGTCCGCGGCCGCGGAAAGCGGCCGCCAGGCCGGCGGCGAGGAACATCAGGAAAGCGGCCGGGTTCTTGAGCAGGAATACGGCCGGGAAGTACCACCAGACCCCCTCCATCGACTGCACGCCCATGGAAAAGGAGGGGCGTCCCGCCCCCAGGCGCTCTATGGTGGCGTTGAGCCCCTCGAAGTAAAGCGGCAGGTCCCCCCTGTAGACCAGGGCGAGGGCGGCCAGGGAGAGTCCGCAATAAAGCAGCGCGTGGAGGAATACCCTCCCTCCCTCCCGCCGGGGGCTGAAGAAGAGCATGTGCAGGATCCAGAGGCCGGAGACGAGCGGCGGCACGACGAACATGCTGAACTTTGAAGCCATGGCCAGCCCGGAGCAGGCGGCGGCCAGCAGCATCTCGCGGCGGGGGAAGAGCGCCTCCCGGCCGTAGGCCTTGAGCGCGAAGAGCAGCCCCGCCAGCAGCGAGGCCGCGTAGAACAGGGCCGCGGCCGAGTCCGTGGTCACGAGGGCGTTATTTGAGATGAACACCGGCAGGAAATAGTATACGGCCAGGGCCGCGAAGCCGGCCGCCGGCGAATGGAGTTTAAGGCAGAACAGGAAGATGACGGCGGAGAACCCGGCGGTCCATACGAGGAAACCGAAGGCCCGCGCCGGGCCCAGGAGACCCTCCGGCGACACGGTGTTGTTGTAGAGGAAATAATCGGAATAATGGTACGGCATCCTGCGGTCGAAATAGGGATGCGTGAGGAAAGTTTCCGGGGACCTGAAAAGCAGCGGCAGCGCCGAGAGCATCTCCGAGAAAGGCGGGTGGTCCATGATATTGAGGGCGTAGCGCCCGGTCTTGATGTACGAATACCCGCTGGCCAGGTGCACCGGCTCGTCGTATGTGGGGGCGGCGGACTTTATGAAAGAGAAGCCGGCCCAGAGGTGGAAAAGCAGCCCCGCGGCGGCGGCCAGGGCCAGGAGGCGGGTCCGGCCGGGTTCCCCTGTCATTCGGCCCTCAGCGCCTCGGCGGGTTTGAGGCCGGCGGCCACCCAGGCGGGATAGATGGCGAAGACGAAAGCCGTCAGCGCCGCTATGAAGACCGAGACCAGCGGCATCCATACCTTTATGGGGCTGGGGGGCATGCCCAGCATGACCTTGGCCGGAACGCCCCAGAACCAGCCCAGGGCGGTTCCCAGGAGCCCGCCGATAAGCCCCAGCATCACGGCCTCCACTATGAACTGGAGCATGATGTCCCCGCGGCCGGCGCCGATGGCCCTGCGCACGCCTATCTCTTTGGTGCGGGCGAAAACGGTCGCCAGAGTCACGTTCATTATGCCTATACCGCCCGCGATGAAGGCCAGCATCCCGAGGGAGATGGTGACCAGCGAGGAACTTATGTTCCGGGACATGCTCTCCTTTATCGCGTCCATCTGGTTCTCGACCACGAAGAAATCCTCGTCGCCGAAACGGACCTTGAGGAAGTTGCGCACCAGCCGCATGGCCTCGTCGAAACCCTTTTCGTCCCCGGCGTCTATGCTCACGTCAAGCGAATTATGGGAGCGCAGTACGCCGTAATGCATGAGCGTCGTGACCGGAGCCAGGGCCTTGTAGTCCCCGCCGGACCACCAGATGCGGGGCGGCTTGCGGGAGGGCGGCAGTTCGTCGAGGACGCCTATGACGGTGAAATTGATCCCGTCTATCTTTATAACGCGGCCCAGCAGGTCGTTATGGGTGACCAGCATGTCGTAGCCGCCCATGTAGTTGTATTTCTGCCGCATGGTCTTGAAGAAGGCGTTGGAGGGCTCCGGCGGAGCCGGCCGCACAAGGACGCAGACGCGCAGCTTCTGGTCCACGTCGTGCCAGTCGATGAAGCGGCCCTTGAGGTCGTATACGAAGTCGCGTTTCCGCCACTCCGGGGTTATCCCCGCCACGCGGGTCAGGACCCGCTGCCCGTCGTACTCCAGGACGTTCCGCCAGTTGGTCCCCTCCGGGGAGACCATGTAAAGACCCGGGACCCTCTCCTTCAGGCGCAGCACGTCGTCGTAAGTTATCACTGGCGGAGGCTGGTAATCGTCCACGTCGGCGACGCTGCGGCTGTTGTTCTGAGAGATCTTCATCCTTGCCATGCCCGAGACCTCTTTCTGGCTCTCCAGGCGGGCGTAGGTGGCGACTATGGCGGAAAAAGCGTCTATGAAGACCACGGAGCCGGCCGCGATGGCCAGGAAGCTCAGCGTGGAGCGGGTCTTGTGGGCCAGTATCTCGGCGAGCCCCGTGCGGGCGGCGTTATAGAGGGCGCGGGTCATTTATCCCCGCCCCTGTGGGCTTCTATTTTCCCGTCGCGCATGCGGATATCCCTGCCGGCCCGGGCCGCCAGTTCCCGGTCGTGGGTCACCATGATGACGGTCATCCCCCCGCGGCCCAGTTCGAAGAGTATGTCCATTATCTCCCGGCTGGAGGCGGAGTCGAGGTTGCCCGTGGGCTCGTCCGCCAGCAGCAGCTTCGGGGAATTGGCCAGGGCCCTGGCTATGGCCACGCGCTGGCGCTCGCCTCCGGAGAGTTCCAGCGGGGTCTTGCGCTCCTTCCCTTTGAGGCCGACGCGCGCCAGCAGTTCGTGCGCCCTGCGGCGCATGCCGTCGGAGGTCTCGCCCGCGTACATCATGGGCAGGCAGACGTTCTCCAGCGCGGATAGCCGGTTGAGAAGATGGAAGGCCTGGAAAACGAAACCGATCCGGTGAAGGCGCGCGCGGGAGCGCTCGCCGTCGGACATGCGCGAGGCGTCCAGCCCGCCGAGCTCGTAGGCGCCGCCGCTCGGCTCGTCGAGCAGCCCGAGTATGTTGAGCAGCGTGGACTTGCCGCAGCCGGAAGGGCCGGTCACCGCCACGAACTCGCCCGGCTCTATTGAAAAAGAGACTCCGCGGAGCGCCGGCCAGCCGGACTTTCCGCCCTCGTATATCTTCTCGAGGCCGCGGCAGAGTATCATCTATCTGAGGGTCTCCGGCCGGGCGGTGAAGAGCACGTCGCCCGGTTTAACCTCGCCTTTGAGTTCCACTTCCGATTCCGACCTGAGCCCCGGAAAAACCTGGACCTTGTCGTACTCGTAGCCCTGTTTTCGGCGGTAAACGTAGTAATTCAGGCCTTCCTGGAAAAGGACCTCGATGGGCGCCTTGACGGCGTCCCGCTTGGCCTTGAGATTGGCGGTGACCACCGCGCTCATGCCGACGCGCATCTTCTGGGTGGGGCGGTCGATGCTTATGACCACCCGGAACACCTTGGTGGTGCTGCCCCAGGTGCCGGAGCGGACTTCGGCCATCGGCGAGATGACGTCCACCCTCCCGGCGAACTTCTCGCCGGGGATGGCGGTGAAGGTTATGGTCACCGGCATGCCGGGCCTGAGCTTGTAGATGTCTATCTCGCTGATCTGGAGGTTGACGGCCAGCGTCCCCATGTCCACCACGCGGGCCACGCAGTTGGTCGGCCCCGAGACGCGGTTCCCCTCCCTTATCTCGGCGTCGCTCGACCCCCTCATGCCGACGCACCTGGTCAGCAGGCCCTCGCGGGGGGCGGTGACGGGCACGGGGACGTACTGGTCCGAGTCTATGCGCTCGCCGCCCTTGAACATCATTATCTTCTCGCCTTTCCCGACGTACTCCCCTTCCTTCTTCGTTATCTCGACTATGAAGCCGCGGCCGGGAGGGAATACGTCCACGCTGTCGCGCGAGACCAGCTCCCCGGATTCCTGCATATCCAGCTTGAGCTCCCCTTGTTCTACGGTACGCAGGAAGTCCTCTATGTCCGGCCTGACCAGCATGCGGCTGTAGCGGCCATATCCGTAGAAAGCGGCCGACAGGGCCAGGAGAAGGAGCACGGCCCAAAAAGCGGTCTTGAGCGTCTTTTTCATTCCCATATCCTTTCCCCGAGCAGGGCCCTGTACCCGGCCAGGGCTATATCCAGGGCGTTTATGGCCGCTATGCGGCCGTTCGTGGAATCGAGCAGTTTGGTCTGGGCGGTGTCGAGCTGCAGCATGTTGGCTCCTCCCAGCGAATATTCCGAAAGCAGGTTGTCGGTGGACTCCTTCTGCGTCTTCACCTGGAATTCGAGCAGGTCGCGCGACCTGACCTGGAGCTCTATCTCCTTCTGCGCAGTCAGCACCTCGGTGCGGAGGGCGCGCTCGGCGTCCCGGAGGTCGGCTTCGGCCGAACTGAGCGAGTCGCGAGTACGGCTTATTTCAAGCGCGTTCTGCGCCCAGAAGAAACCGAATGGGAACGACAGGGAGGCGCGAAGGCCGTAGTCCGGATTGCCGGCTCCGCCGTAGGCGGGCTCTCCGATCACCCCCAGGCCGGACTTCTGCCACGAGGCGTCCAGCCGCAGGCGCGGCAGTTCCGCCGCCACGGCGTTGCGGGTGGTGATCTTGGTCTTTTCCAGGGCCAGCCTGCGGCGGCGCAGGCTGAAATTGCTCTCCAGCGCTTTTACGGCGTCCGAGGGCGGCAGGGGCAGGGTTATGTCGGGAACGGCGGTGCTGACCTCCACCTCCGCCGGGGCGACGGGGTCCGCGTTGATCAGCTCGTTGAAGGCCATCAGCGCCTTTATCCCCGCCGTCTCCGCCTGGGCCAGCGAGAGCTCGCTCTGCAGCTTGTCGCCCTCGCTCTGCATCACCTCGATGCGGCTGCGCGTGCCCGACTGGTACTGGTCGTTGGTATCCTTGTACTGGCGCTCGCGGGAGGACAGATTGGCTTTGGCGGCGGCCACCCTCCCGCGGGCGGAATAGAGGGCATAGAACCGGCTGAGGGCCTTGAGGGCTTCCTCCTGCCTGGCTATCAGGTAGGTGAGTTCAGCCTGCCCGTAGTCCAGCCGGGCCGTCCTTATCCTGCGCACCGGCCCGGAGGCCGAATCGTAAAGGTTCCAGGCGGCCGACAGCGACGAGGTAAAATCCCCCCGCTCCAGGCGAAGGCGCGTGTCGGCGTCGTCATAGAGGCTGCCCGAGAGCGAGAGCGAGAAGGAAGGCAGCGCCGCGTCCAGCACGGCGGCCCTGTACTCGTTCCTGGCCCGGGCCAGGGTCAGTTCCGCCCTGGCCATGGCCGGCGAGGCCTCGAGGACGGCGGAGATATAGGCCCTGGGCGTAAAAGCTGCGCCCCCCTCCTGCGCGGATGCGGCGGCGCAGCACAGCGTCAGGAAGAGGGCGCAGGACGGGATCCTCATGCCGGGGTCAGGACGCCCTGTTCTTCACGGCCCGCAGGACCTTGTCAGGCGTGAACGGGCCGTCGTAGAGGCGGGCGCCGGTCGCGTCGGCTATCGCGTTGGCGACGGCCGGCAGCGGGCCGTTGATGCCTATCTCCGAGACCGACTTGGCGCCGAAAGGGCCGTTGGGCTCGAAGGTCGGGATGATTATCGTCTTCATCGGCGGCAGGTCCTCGGTGCTGGGGATCTTGTAGCGCCTGAAGCTGGCGTTGAGCGGCGTGCCGGCCGACGAGAACTCCATCTCCTCGCTGAGCGTATGCCCTATGCCGTTGAGCGTGGCGCCGTCGTTCTGGCCCTCGGCCAGCGTCGGGTTGATGGCGGTGCCGCAGTCCACGCAGGAGACATAGTCCAGTATCCTCACCTTGCCCGTCTCGGTGTCCACTTCCACCTCGGCGAAATGCGCCGCGAAGGGCGGCGGCGAGGTGTGGCCGAAATGCGAGGCGGAGGCCGTTATCTGGTGCTGGTTGTAATAGTACAGCGAGGTGTTGGCCACCTCGGACAGGGAGCAGGAGGCCCCGTCCCTGGCGACGACCTTCCCCCCTTCCAGCCTCAGGTCCTCTTTCTTCTTCTCAAGTATCTTCGCGCCGACCTCGATTATCATCTCGCGCACCCGCTCGGCGGCCTTCTTGACCGCGCCGCCGGAGATGAAGGTCGTCGACGAGGCGTAGGCGCCCACGTCGAAAGGCGTGATGTCGGTGTCCGAGGAATGGGCGATGATATCCGTCACCTTGACGCCCAGCACCTCGGCCGCTATCTGCGACAGTATCGTGTCCGAGCCGGTGCCCAGGTCGGCCGCGCCCATCAGCAGGTTGAAAGAGCCGTCCTCGTTCATCTTGATGGTGGCGCAGCCCATGTCCACTTCCGGGATGCCGGAGCCCTGCATCAGGCCGCACATGCCCAGGCCGCGGCGTACCGGCCCCGTCTGGTGGCGGTACTTTTCCTTCTTTTCCTTCCACTTGATGGCCTTCATGCCCTCTTCGATGCATTCGTAGAGTCCGGTGGAGGTGATGACCTGCTCGACGCCCTCGCGCCCCTCGCCCATGGCCTTGAAGACCGGCGAACCCTCGCCGAGGCGGATATAGTTGCGCTTGCGGAACTCGATCCGGTCCATGCCGACGGCGTCGGCCATGATGTCCATCTGCGATTCCCAGGCGAAGAAGCCCTGGGTCGCGCCGTAGCCGCGGTAGGCGCCGGCCACCGGCAGGTTGGTGTAGACGCTCTTGCCGATGAACTTTATGTTATTGGCGACCTTGTACATCGGTATGGTGTGGGAGCCCGAGCACATCATGACGGTCAGCGCGTGGGAGCCGTAGGCGCCGGTATTGAGCGTGATATCCATCTCGGCGTCGGTGATGGTGCCGTCCTTCTTCACGCCGGTCTTGAGCCGCACCACCGCGGGATGGCGGGTGCGCGACGAGACGAAGGTCTCCTTTCGGTTGTACTCTATCCTGACCGGCTTGCCGGTCTTGAGCGTCAGCGCCGAGCAGATGTCCTCGAGCAGCACCTCCTGCTTGGAGCCGAAGCCGCCGCCTATGCGGGGCTTTATGACGCGTATCTTCTTGACCGGGATCTGCAGGGCCTGGGCGACTATGCGGCGCACGTGGAACGGCACCTGGGTGGAGGTGCGTATCACGAGGCGGCCGTGATGGTCGAGGCTGGTGATGACGGTGTGGTTCTCGATGGCGCAATGCTGCAGGTACGGCATCGAGTAGGTCTTCTCGAAGACGAAGTCGGCGTCCTTGAACCATTCGCCGTTCTTCACTTCGAACTCGAACTTGGCGGCTATGTTCTTTTTGGCGTCGGGGATGTTCTTGGCGTCGGGCTCGTCGTGGATGACCGGAGCGCCGGGCTTGTCGGCCAGCAGCGGGTCGAACAGGGCGGGCAGCACTTCGTAATCCACCTTTATGAGACCCAGGGCCTCCTGCGCGGCCTCGGGCGTCTCGGCGGCGACGGCGGCGACGCGGTCGCCCACGAAGCGCACCTTGTTGTCGAGCGTGCAGGTGTCGTAAGGGGACGGCTCGGGATAGCCCTGGCCGGCCGTGGTGCGCAGCACGCGCGGCACGTCCTTCCAGGTCAGGACGGCCTTGACGCCGGGCACTTTCATCGCGGCCGAGACGTCTATCTTCTTTATCCTGGCGTGGGCGTGGGGGCTCCAGAGCAGACGGCCGTAGAGCATGCCGGCGAAATCCATGTCGTCGGCGAAGACGGGGTGGCCGCAGGCCAGGCCCAGGGCGTCCTGCTTGTCGACGCGCTGATTGACTACCTTGAAATCTTTCTTTTCCATGATCGTTCTCCGTTATGGCCCGGTCTTATTTCGCGGCTCGCTTCGTCCTGAGCTTCTTGGAGGCGATCTTTACCGCCTCTATCTGCTTGACGTAGCCGGTGCAGCGGCAGAGGTTGCCGTCGAGCGCCTTCTTTATCTGCGCCTCGGACGGGTCCGGGACGTTCTCGAGCAGGTGCTTCGAGGTGATGACCATGCCCGGTATGCAGAAACCGCACTGCACGGCGCCGGCCTCGACGAAGGCCTCCTGCACCGGGTGGGGCTTGTCCACCGTGCCTACGCCCTCGATGGTCCCTACGACGGCGCCGTGGGCGGTGACGGCCGGGATCATGCAGGCCAGGCGCGGCTTGCCGTTGAACATCACGGCGCAGGAGCCGCAGTCGCCGGTGTCGCAGCCTTTCTTGGTGCCTTTCCAGCCGTGGGCGCGCAGCGCGTCCAGCAGGAAATCGCCGGGCTTTACCCTGAACTCGGCCGGGCGGCCGTTGAGGGTGAGGGAAATTACGAAGAGGCCTTTTTCCGCGGCCAGGGACTCGGTCTTGTTCTTTTTCATTTTTTCTCCCGGTACTTAGGCGAGCGAGGCGACGAAGCGCCTGAGCAGCGCCGCGGCCACCTCTTTCTTGAATTCCATGGACTTGGGCGAGATCCTCATCCCGGCCAGGTCGCCCGCCAGCGCGGCGGCGGCGGTCTTGCCGGCGGCTTCGCCGGGCGACCCGCCGGCCAGGGCGGCGGCGGCCTTGGGGGCCAGGGCGGGCACGGCGGAAAGGGCGCCTATCCCTATCCTGGCCGACTTTATGACGCCTTTCTTCACCTCGGCGCACATCGCCAGGGTTATGTAAGACTCCCAGCTGGACTCGGTCCTGGCGAACTTCTCGAAAGCGCATTTAAGGCCCTTCGAGGAGGCCGGCAGTATCACCTCGGTTATCAGGCAGTCGCGGCCGGGGGTCCGCTTCAGCGTCCCGTCGTAGAGACCGGCCAGCGGCAGGGTCCTGGACCCGCCTTTCCAGGCGACCTTCACTTTGGCGTCGAGGGCCAGCAGCAGGGGCGGGAACACGTTGAAGGCGTTGGGGCGCGCGATATTGCCGCCTATCGTGGCCATGTTGCGCACCAGCTGGCTGGAGCATTTGGCGGCGGCGGCGCAGAGGACTCCGCCGGCCCAGGACTTCACGGCCTTGGAGTTCTCTATCTCGTCGAAGGTGGCCAGGGCGCCTATGGAAAGCCCGGAGGCCGTCGCCTTTATCGCGGACAGCGGCAGGCGCTTGAGGTCCACGAGCGAGCCCGTCTCCGGGCCTATGTTCTTGCCGGAGAGAGTCCCTCCCGCCAGCGCGAAAGGCGAGGACTTGCGGTCCGACAGCGCGGCGAGCGCGGAATTCAGATCGGCGGGGAATACGCATTTCTTAAGGTCGTTCACTTTTTACCTCCGTTATCAGCGAAAAACGGGTGCCCGATGTACGGGGCGCGGTCCGGCTTGCGGTCGGTGCGCTTCAGTTCCATCTCCTGCACCAGCACGGCCGAAGGCGACACGATGGAAGCCGCGACCGAGCCCCGGGACATGGCGTAAGGCCCGGGCTGGTAGTAATTGTAGATATAAGGCTCGTCCGAGGTCAAAACGATGTCGCGCAGGGCCCTGTAGGTCACGCCGGTGAACTCGACGCCGTTGATCAGTTCCTCCCGCCCGTCCCGGTAGACTTTCCAGGCCAGCACCGGGGCCGCCAGTATGTTCTCCAGGTCGAGGGTGGTCTCCGAGGCCAGGCGCCGCACTATCACGGCGTAGTCGAGCTCCTGCTCGGCCGCCAGCTCCAGGAGGCGCTTTTTCAGTTCCGCCGCCGGGGCAGTCTTCCGGGAAGTGACGAAGACGTTGCCGGGCCGGCCGGAAGGGAACTCGTTCAGGGCCGCGCGGCCGTGGCCGTTGGAAGAGGAAAAATCTTTGACGGGGCCCCTGGACATGTAGACATTGGCCAGCCGGCCGCTCTTCACCAGTTCCAGCCGCCCGGGCCGTACGCCTTCCGAATCCACGCTGTAATGCCCGGCGAGAGGTTTGCCGGCGGCCGCGGTCTCGGCGGGGTCGTCGTGGACGCTGATGAAGCCGGGCAGCACCCGCATGCCGACGCGCTCCGTCAACCCGCCCTTGTCGATATAGTACTTGAGATAGTCCTCATTGTCCGCCCAGGCCCGCCGCGGGAAGGATATCCCCCTTACGAAAAGCTGGGCGATGAACTCGGCCGCCGCGCCGCCTTCGAAAAGAACGGGGCCGAGATAGACCTCGCCGGCCGGCGAGCGGGAGAGGCCGTCCATCAGCCGGGCGAAGCCGCCGACCTCCGCCAGGAGCTCCTTCTGGTCGGGGATGTCGGCGCAGGAAGGCCAGTGCAGTTCCCTGCGGTCCGAAACCTTGAGCCCCTCCGGGGTCTGCACCTCCGCGTAAACGTAGAAATGCGCCTTATCGGCGTTGACGCGGTACCGCGTACCCTCGCTGTTGACGAAACGGTTCACCCGCCTGGTGCATTCGACGCGCACCTCCGAGGACTGGACGCCGGGATAACCGCGGAATACGGAGGAAAGTTCTTTGACGCGGGACTCCCAGCTTTCCTTCGGGAATTCCGGGGCGGGGCGCACCTTCTCCAGGACCGAGACCTTCTTCTCCACGGAGAGGTCGCCGTAAAGTTCCTTTATGCCTTTCTTCTCGCTGTAAGCCTTCTTCTGGGCGTGTTTCTCCAGGGCGGTCTTGTAGGCGTGATCGCTCAGCGCCCAGAGGGCGGCGCGGACCGCGTCATAGTCGTCCTCTATGACCGCCCCGCCCGTGACGGGCCGGAAGGAGCGGAAATCCGAGCCCGCGTAGCCGGAGCTGTCGAATGAGCGCCCTCCTATCCGTATCTCCGCCGCCGCGCCGCGCGAGACGGGGGTGCCGGAATCCACGAGCTCACCGAACGAGGCCGAGACCGCGTAGTCGGTGGAATCGGAAAGTAGGTAGGAGGCGAAATAAGCTTTCTGCATCCCGGGCATGGCCAGGCGCGACATGGTGCGTTCCAGTTCGTCGCGCATGGCGTCGAGCGTCCGGTCCGCGGCGGCCGGCGTCGCCAGGAGCAGCGTCAGGAGGACGCAGAGGCGCGCTTTCATATCTTCCCCCCTTGGCCTTCGGCGTAAGGCGGCGGCAGCAGCGGCGGCTTATTGTTGGACTTTGAGACCTTCTCGGTCTCTATCTCGCTGAAAAGCAGGCTGGGCGAAACGGCGGAGACCGGCACCCAGCCGGACTCGGCGCCGCAATCCCCGTTAAAGACGCCGGCGTCGTCCGCCGCGGCCTTTATCCTGGAGAAGGTCTGTATGGGGGTGCCGATGAGGTTCAGGCCGCGCACGGCCTCGTCTGGCCGGCCGTCGGCGTAGACCTTGTAGGCCAGCAGCACCTGCACGGTAAAGCTCTGCGGCAGCACGCGCTGCGTGATGGTAAAACCGCCGTAAATGTCCTTTATTAGCAGGCCGTAGGGCTTGCCCGACTTCTTTATCTCTTCGAGCAGCATCCCTCGCAATTCGGGGTACGGGACGGTCGCGGAAGCCTCGACGATCAGGTTCCCCTGCCGGGCTACGGCCCCCTTTCCGGCCGAGCGGCGGCCGTGGCCGTTGGAGGAAGGGAAGCCTTCTATCGGCGTGCGGCCCATCAGGAAGCCCTTGAGCACGCCGTTCTCCACCAGGGAGGCCCGCGCGGCCTTCACGGCCTCGTCGTCGTGCGTGTAATAACCGCGCAGGAACTGCCCGCGGACTTCGCGCACCGAGGGGTCGTCGTAAACCCGCAGGAATTCGGGCATGATGCGCTGCCCGATCATCTTGGCGAAGGTCTGGCCCTCGCTCTCGCTCTTCTGGCGGTGGCCTTCTATCCGGTGGCCGAAGATCTCGTGGAAAAAGAGGCCGGCCGCGGGGCCGTCCAGTATGGCCGGTACGCTCAAAGGCTCGCTGGGCTCGGACCCGAGAAGGGCCGCCAGCTCGGAGACGGACCTGTCGATATCGGCGGCTATCTCCGCCTCGCCAGGGATCCCGGCGGGGCCGTCGGAGTGGTAGAATTTGCCGCGCGAAAGGTCCATCCCGTCCTTCGTCCGGGCGGTCAGATAGTAGGAAAGGTAGAGGTAGTTGTTGCCTGTGACCACGGCCGACCCTTCCGAGTTGACCATGTAACGGTTCACGGCGCTGGCGTTGAGCGAGACGCCGGAGCGGATGATGAAGCCGTGCTTTTTGAACTTAGCCGACAGCCGCCGGGCCATCCCGCGGTAGCCGGCCTTGTCGAGTTCCGGCAGCCGGACCGGGGAATAGAAAGTTTCGGCGCTGGCCGGAGAGAAATCCCCGGACTTGTCCTTTTCTTCCGCCGTGACGCCGATATTGGTCCTCACCTTGGCGTAGCGGTCCAGCGCGGCCTTGTAGGCGGCGTCGGTAAGTTCCCAGGCCCGCGCCCTGATGGCGGCCTCGTCGTCGCCGAGCGGCAGGTCTATGGCTGCCTGCTCCCTGGTGTTCTGGCGGGCCTGCGCCCCCTTTAGTTCGTGGGTGTTGTCCAGCGCGGGCGAGCCGAACCGCGCGTCCGCGTCGAGCCTGCGCTCCCGTCCGGAGTTTTCGTACGAAAGGGCGCCCAGCGTCGCCCCGACCTGGTGATAGTCGGTGTCGGTGGCGCCGTAATGCAGGAAATAGAGCGGGACTTTTTCGGCGTCCTTGAGCTTTGAGAAGGACCTGTCCAGTTCCGTCTTAAGGGCCTTCAGCAGCGGGTCTTGATCGGCGGGGAGGGCTGAAACCGGCAGGGAAAGGGCGGCAAGCAGGGTCAGGGTTCGCAGCATGATGTTCTCCGTTCTTCGGGGGACACGGCGCGGAGTGGCGTCCCCGGCGGCTCTTCAGGCGGCCAGTTTCGAAAGCGCGCGGGAGGCCAGGACGCGCACCATGGCCTTGCGGTAGCCGGCTTCCGAGCGCGTATCGGTTATCGGCGAGGCCTCGCTTTCGGCCAGCGCGGCGGCTTCGCTGACGGTCCCCTCGTCCAGCCGGCGGCCGTAGAGGAACTCGGCGGCCTTGCGGGCCAGCAGCGGCACCGGGGCCACCGAGGCGCAGGCTATGACCGCCTCTTTCACCAGGCCGCCCGAGATCTCCGCCGAAACGCAGACGGTGACCTTGGAGATCCCGAAATAGGAGCGCGGGCCCAGTTTCTCGTAGGCGGAGACATGCCGCCATTTGGGGACTTCGAAACCCAGTATCAGCTCGTCTTTTTTGAGCGCGGTGCGCTTGGGGGCGAGGAAAAAGGAATGGAGCGGCATCTTCCGTTTCGCGCCCTTCAGGCCCAGAACGATCTCCGCCTTCTCCGAGAGCAGGGCGCAGACGCCGTCGGCGCAGGGGCTGCCGTTGGCCGCGTTGCCGCCGATGGTCGCCATGTTGCGCAGGCTGGGGCTGGCGTAATGCGGGGCGCACAGCGCCAGCGCCGGCAGCCATTTCTTCACCGCCGGCTTCTCCGCCAACTCGGCTATGGTAAGGCCGGACCCTATGAATATCGAGGAGGAGGTTTCGCGGAAAGACTTGAGCTCTTTAAGCCCGCTGATGTCCACCCAGCAGTCGCCGGCGTGCCCGTGGCCCGCGGCTATCATCAGGTCGGTGCCGCCGGCCAGGTAGCGCCGGTCGCGCGGCAGCGCGGGGAGGGCCTTCCACAGGTCCGCCAGAGAGGCCGGCCTTACCAGCAGCTCGGGCCTCATCGCTTCCCCTTTTTCTTCAGTTCGTCGCGGGAGAGCTCGACGGCGGAGAGTATCTTCTCGTAGCCGGTGCAGCGGCAGAGATTGCCGGTCAGTTCGAGCTTTATGTCCTCGAGGGTCGCGTCCGGCTTGCGGCGCAGCAGCGCCTCGGCCGCCACTATGATGCCTGGAATGCAGAAGCCGCACTGCACGGCCCCTTCTTCCATGAAAGTCTTCTGTATGGGATGCAGGCCGCCGTCGCGGCCCTTGATGCCTTCTATTGTGACTATCTCCCTGCCGTGGGCCTGGGCGGCCATCATCAGGCAGGAATTGACCGCGCGCCCGTCGAGCAGGATAAGGCAGGCGCCGCATTCCCCCTCGCCGCAGCCTTCTTTGGTGCCCTTCAGTCCCAGGTCCTCGCGCAGGAACTCCAGCATCGTGCGCGAGGCCGCTATTTCGCGGCGCACCCTGGCGCCGTTCACGGAGCAGTCGAGCTGGAATTTACCGGCGGCCTTTTTCTTCACCGTTAACCGTCCGTTCAGAAGCCGAAACCCATGCCGACAAGGAAGCGGACGCCGTCGGAGTTTATGGAGTCGCTTTCACCGGCGATGTCACGGTCGAAACTGACGCTGTTGAGCTCATAGCGCATTTCGGCCACGATCTGGGTCTTGGGGTCCAGTTTGATGCGGACGCCTATGGGCATATTGAATATCAGGCCCACTCCCATCTGGTCCACAGGGCGGGTAGGCGAAGAGGTGGTCCCCGTATAGCCGGTAACCGTGGGCATATAAACCCTGTTAAGGGATAACCCAAGACCGATGCCGAAATACGGATCCACCGTCTTGCCGGCGTGCCTGACAAAAAGATTCCCGACGAAACCGAAGGATGTCATCTCCAGGTGGTTGGCGGTCGGACTCAGGACAAAAGTGGAAGTAAGCCCGTTCCTGGTGCCGGAAACGGTCTGCGGCTCCACTATGTGACTATTGGCCGAGAACTCAAAAGCGCCTCCTATGGCGCCCTTTCCGAAGCCGCCGACGCGCATACCTATAGGACCCACCCCTGAACCTTCCGCCTGCTCTAACTTGACCTCCCGGGCACCGGTAAACGACGGTGCTGAGATCCCGAGCCACGCGGAAGACAGGTTGGCGTTCGTGTTCTCGTAGGTTATGTCGATGTTCCGGCTGCCGCCGCCGAGGAAGATATCGAAATAACCGTATTCGTTGGGATGGCGCTGTCGGGGGGCCGCCGGCTTTGCCGCCTGCTGCGGCTGGTAGACCTGCGGCTGCTGGGCCTGCTGCTGCGCCGGCATCTGGGTCGGGGCGTCGCCTATCCAGTCCTTCTCCACCGTGACCTGCGAGGCGCCTATGGCCTGCGCGGTCTCGGTCTTGATGAGACGGGCGTTCACCTCTATTTTCCCGCTGGAAGTCTCCACCAGCGTGCCGGTGATTATCGCCTCCACGCCGAGCACCTTGCCGAGCTCCTTGGCGCTGGTGGCGTCTATGGCGCCGGTGTTCTGCAGCTTGAGCTCGTCCATGACCTTGTCGAGCACGCTGCGCTCGATGATCTCGAACTTGCGCGTGTTGATCATCTTGATGGTCAGCCGCTCGGATACCACGGCTCCGTCCTTTGTGACGGCCCTCCCGTCGGCGTGAGCGAACGGGATGATGGCTATTTTCTTGTTCTCGAGCGAAGCGCCGGCCTCGGTCAGTTCCCTGGCCAGTCTCTCGTAATTGTCCTGCGCCGCGGCACCCCCGGCCAGCATGGCCACGCCCAGCAGCGCTGCGAATATCCTGACGGCTTTCATTTTTTTCCTCCGGCGGCTTTCCGCTCTTCGAGACCCTTCCATATCTTTTCGGGCAGCAGCGGGACCGAGGTCACGCGCGCGCCCGAGGCGGCCTTCACCGCGTTGGCCACGGCGGCGGCCACTCCTATGAGCGGCACTTCCCCCATTCCCTTCGCTTTGTAAGGCCCGTCCTCGTAATCTTTCTCTATGAAAGTTATATCATATTCGGGTTTATCCGCGGTAGTGGCGATTACATAGTCGGTGAAGTTGGGATTTGCCATGATGCCGTTCCTGTAGACCAGGTTCTCATATACCGCCCAGCTCATCCCCTGCAGCATCCCCCCCTGCGCCTGGCCCTCGGCCAGCCGCGGGTTGATGATCTTGCCCACGTCGAAGGCTCCCCAGAGCTTTACGACCCTGAGCACGCCGGTCTCCAGGTCCACTTCCACCTCGGCCACGTCCGCCGAATAGGAGTAGGTCACATAGGCGTCGCCCTGGCCGTCCTTCATGTCGTAGGTGGTGCGGGGAGCGGCGTACCAGCCCTCCTCGCACATCTTGAGCCGCCTGTTCCAGCACTCCTTCACCACTTCACCGAAGGTCACTTTGTGATCGGCGATGGAAAAGACGCCTTCGGAGGCCTCCATCATGCCGGCGATGTCGGCGCCTTTGGCCTTGAGCATGTCCAGCGCGGTCTTGAAGAGGTTGTCGCGTATCGGCTTGGCCGCCTCGATTATCGCGTTGCCGCTCATCAGCGTGGTGCGGCTGGCCACCGTGGGGCCTGAGTCGGGGACCTTGGTGGAGTCGACTTCCTCCACGCGCACGCTCCCATACGGAGCGTTGAGGGTCTCGGCGGCTATCTGCGCCAGCACGGTCAGCGCGCCCTGGCCCATCTCGGTATTGCCCACGTTGACCGTCACGCTGGCGTCCTTGTAGATATTGACCAGCGCGCCGGCCCGGTCGAGGTAGCGCCCCTTGGCGCCCAGGCCGACGCCGTAATAGGCGGCCGACACTCCCAGGCCCCGGGCTTTGTTCCCCTCCACCCGGCGGAAGCCGTTCTCCGCCCACTTGTCCCAGCCCGACTTCTCCCTCACGGCTTCGACCAGCTCGCGCAGGCCGCAGGACGAGGTGAGTTCCTGGCCGGTGGCCGTGATGTCGCCGGGATCGAGGAGGTTATGGAGACGGAAATCCATCGGGTCCCTGCCGGCCTTGGCCGCCAGTTCGTCGATGAGCGACTCCTGGGCGAAGCTTATCTGCGGCTGGCCGAAGCCGCGGAAGGCGCCGGCCGGCACCTTGTTGGTGGCCGCGGCGTAAGTCTCGATGAGGACATTGTCTATCTCGTACGGGCCGGCGGCGTGCACGGTGCCGCGCCAGAGCACTATCGGCGAGAGCGTCGAATAGGCGCCGGCGTCGAGCACGTACTTCACCACGCAGGAGGTGATGCGGCCGTTCTTGTCGGCGCCGTAGGTCACGCGCGACCAGGACGGGTGGCGCTTGGACATGGAGCGGAAGTCCTCGGTGCGGTCGTAGATCAGGCGCACGGGCCGGCCGGTCTTGAGCGCGCAGAGCGCGGCGTGCGAGGCCACCAGCGCCGGCACGTCCTCCTTGCCGCCGAAGCCGCCGCCGGTAACGGTCTGGATTATCTTGACCTTGTTGTACGGGAGCCCGCAGGCCGCCGCCACGGCGTCGAGGACGTAGAACGGGCATTGCGTTGTGGTATATACGACCAGGCCGCCGTCGGGCTGGGGCACGGCGATGGCGCCCTGCGTCTCGAGGTAGGCGTGGACCTGGTAGTTGGTCGTGAACTCGCCTTCGACGGTGTAGGCGGCCTCGGCCAGCGCCTTCCTGGCGTCGCCCTTCTTGATGAAGAATTTGGAAAAGACATTGTCCTGTCCGTAGAGCTTGACCGCGCCCTTCTCCAGCGACTTGAGCGGATCTGTCTCGAAAGGCAGCTCCTTGTACTTTATCTCCACGGCCGCGGCGGCCGCGCGGGCGGCGCGGTGGCTGTCGGCGACGACGAGCGCCACGGTCTCGCCCTCGAAGCGGGCCTCCCCTTCGGGGAGGAAAGGGTAATCGGTGTCGACCAGCGGCCACTTGTTGGGGCCGCGCAGGTCCTTATAGGTCACCAGCGCGCGGTAGCCGGCGATCTTTTTCGCGGCCGCGTCGGAGACGCCGTTTATCTTTATGCGGGGCCTGGGATTGCGCACGGCGGCGGCGTGAAGCATGCCGGGGAAGTCCAGGTCGGCCGAGTAGAGGGCCTTGCCCGTCGCCTTTATCTCCGCGTCCTTGCGCGGCAGCGATTTACCCACGAAAGAGAGCTTTTCCATGTTACCCCTTATTCCCGGCGGCGGCCTTTCTGCCGGCCGCGGCCTCGCGCATGTGGAGGCCGTCGCGCTTGTAGTGGACCTTCATGATCTCGGCCAGCACCGAGACGGCTATCTCGCCCGGCGTCTTGCCGCCCAGGTTGAGGCCTATCGGGGAATGCACCCGCCCGTCCTTGAGCGGGTAAAGCTTTTTGGATCCGAGCGACTTGAAGATCGCCATCACCTTGTCGGCGCTGCCTATCATGCCGATATAGGGGGCCTTCGTCCGCAGCAGCGCCTCCAGGCATTCCTTGTCCAGCGCGTGGCCGCGGGTGACGATGACGGCGTAGGTGTCGGCGTCCGCTCCGGCGGCCGCGACGGCCTCGTGGGGCTTCTCGTTTATTATGGCCAGGGCCTCGGGGAACCGCTCCGGGTTGGCGAACTCCTTGCGGTCGTCGGCGACCAGGTAGGGATAGCCGGCCAGCCGGCAGGCCTCGGCTATCTTCACGCCGACATGGCCGCCGCCGAGTATGAGCACCCTGAAAGGGTTCTTGTAAACGTCTATGAAGACTTCCATGTCGCCCATGCAGATCATGCCGGTATTGCCGCCGGGCTTGAGGCCGAAGACGAACTTGCCGCCCTCGCCTTTGGCGACGCATTCGACGGCCTTCTTGATGACCAGCGATTCGACGGCGCCGCCGCCGACGGTGCCCTCTATGGAGCCGTCGGCGTAGACCAGCATCTTGGCGCCGGCCTCGCGCGGGGTGGAGCCGGCGACGCTTATGACGGTGACGAAGGCGGCGCCGCGGCCTGAGTCTATGGCCTCGGAAAGGAGTTTGATCAGGTTTTTGGATTCTTTCATATCAATTACGATTTTACATAAATTCCGCGCCCCTGGGCCCCGCTCAGGAAAACTATTCCGGGTGCCGGGGCCGGCTCACCACGAAAAAACGCCGCAGGCTCCCGTGCCGTGCCTTCGCTCCGCCACGGTTCGCCGCCGCTGAACCCACCCTTCGCTGCGCGCGGCCGACCGAGAACTCGCCCATCGCGCATAGCGCTCCGGGCTCAGACATTCTCGGTCGTCCGGCAGTGCCGGTACCCGCGCTCCGCTCGGGGCGGCGGCTCCTCATGTGGCTTCGGAAGGCACGGCGCGGGAACCGTCCCCGTTCAGCGTCCCATAAGTAGACAGCCGGGGGAGGCAGGGGGCCGGCCCCCGGAATAGTTATTCCTTACTCAGAAGAACCGGAGGAAGAGCCAGTAGACGAGGAGGTTGACGGCGGTGAGCGGCACGCCGACGCGGGCGAACTCGGGGAAGGTTATGGTCTGGCCGCCGCGCTTCTCCGCGGCCTGTATGACGATGACATTGCTGGCCGCGCCCAGTATCAGCAGGTTCCCGGCCACGGTCGAGGCCGCCGCCAGCGCCATGAGCGCCTCCGTCCCCGCCCCCGCGTGCTCCAGAAGCGGCAGGTAAAGCGCGACGAGCGGCACGTTCGATATCAGCTGGCTAAGCGCCGCGCTGACGGCCATTATCGGCACCAGGCCGGCAACGTCGGCTCCGCTGGCCGCTATCAGCCCCTGGAAAAACCCGGTATTCCACACCGCCCGCATCAGCACGAACATAGCGGCGAAGAAGGCCAGCGTGCTCCAGTCGGTCTTCTTCAGTATTTCGAGGCGGCGCGGGCTGAACAGCAGCCCGGGCGCGGCCGCCGCCAGAGCTATCCAGGTCAGCCGGAAATCCCAGGCCGGGTTCAGCGAGACCAGCGCGATCTTTGCCGCGATGGCGGCCGCCAGGACGCCCACGGTGACGCGGGCGAGCCGGGCCAGCGCCCTGTCCCGCACCGGCTCCTGCGAATGACGCAGCGGGCAGAGCGTGAACTCCTCGGGATAGAAGTACCTCACCAGCAGGAAAACCGCCCAGAGATTTATAAGCGTCGGAACGGCCAGGTATTTCAGGAAGGTCAGGAAAGGCGCGGCCACCTCCCCCCGCACGGCTATGAGCAGGTTCTGCGGATTGCCTATGGGGCTCATCACGCTGCCGACGGTCACCGAAAAGGCCAGCGCCAGCAGCAGCGCCCTGGGGGCCAGGCCGTGCTTGCGCGCCAGCAGCAGCGCCACCGGCGTGCCGGCTATGGCCAGCGTGTCGTTCATCAGCAGCGCCGAGGCCAGCCCCATGAAGAACACGAATCCCAGCAGCAGGCCCTGGGCGGTCCCGGCGCGTTTGAAGACCTCGTACTCGGCGTGGGCCAGCCAGCCGCTGAGTTCCAGCGTCTGACCGGCCGCGAACATGCCGAAAAGAAAGACCATCACGTCGGCGTCTATCGCCGCCACGGCCTCGGCCGGGCTTATCCGCCCGGCCAGCAGCACCGCGGCAGCCCCGCCGCACATGGCCTGCCAGATCCCGAGCCGCAGGCCGCCCACCTGCCTGACCGCTATCAGCAGGAAGACGGCCGCGAGGACGAGGAGCTCGAACATTTTACGGGAGGATCAGAGAAGTTTGTGCAGTTCCATCGGCTCGGCCTTGCCCTTCAGCGCTATGGCGCCGACGCTCTCGAACCTGAAGCCGGCGCGGTCCGGGCCGAGGGCGGCCAGGACCTGCGGGCTCACAAGTATGTCGGTGCCGAGGTCCTTGGTCCTGGACTCTATCCTCGAGGCCGCGTTGACCGTATCGCCGATGAAAGTATATTCGAGCCGGGCGGCGGTGCCGATGTTTCCCGCCACCAGGCGGCCGCAGTGTATTCCCACGCCGAACTCGACCCTGCCGGGAGCCTTGCCGGAGGCGTTGAACTTCTCCAGGGCCGCGCGCATCTCCGCCGCCGAACTGACCGCGTCCGAGGCGTAGTCGTTGGAACCCAGCAGCGGCGCGTATATGGCCATCACGGCGTCGCCCATGAACTTGCTTATGACGCCGTTATGAGCCGTTATCGGCGGCGTGACATAGTGGAAATAGTCGTTGAGGAAGGAGACCATCTCCGTGGCCGAGAGCTTTTCGCTGAGCGGCGTGAAGTTGCGTATATCGCAGAACATGACCGCGGCCTCTATGGCCTCGCCGCCCAGGTTGACCTTCTTGTTCTTGATGAGCTCGCGCGCTATCTCTATCGAGAGGTACTTGCCGAAAGTGTCGTGCAGTTCCTCGCGCTCCCTCAGGCCCGCCACCATCTCGTTGTAGCCGGCCTTCAGATACGCCACTTCGTCGGAGAAATAGATGCGGGTCCGGGAATAGTCCCCCTCCGCGACGCGCCGCATGCGCCCCACCAGGCCGTCCAGCGGCTTCTGTATCCCGTTGTAAACGCTGCCGATGCCGTGCAGCAGTATGGCGCCTGAAACAAAAAGCATCGCAACGAAGTCCCCCGACATGGAATCCCACGGGACCCTGTTGAAGAACGCCAGGTATATGAGCAGGAACGGGATGAGCGCGAAGCCGGATATAAGCGTGGTTATCTTAAGGTATATCGGGATGGAGAAACCCGGCCGGAGGGAGAATATCTCCTCTCCCGGGTAGAGATTGGCCATCAGCGTCTTCTGCTTTGAAAGCTGGGCGTCTATGTAGACCACCAGCATGGCGGCCTGCGCCAGGAACGCGAAAGCGGCGGAGGCGAAATGGGCCCCGGATAGACGCCCTGGCGCCGCCGAGGACACCGCCAGCGCAAGGCCCTGCGCTATGAAGAGCATCGCGAAGCCGTGCTGATAGACGCCGGCCAGCCGACGGCGTATCTTATCCTTTAGTTCAGGCGAAGGGTTCCTGATATAAAGATGCGCCGGCCGCCCCCACAGATAGACCAGCGCCGCCATTATGCCCATACTGAAACCGAAATCGGTTCCCAGGAACATATCCCCCGCGCCCCCTCCCGCGCGAACACCGCCGGGGCGCGCGGCGGCGGCCCCGGTCAGGGCAGCGAAGGCGAACCTGTAGAACACGGAACCTATGACGGAAAGGATGAACGGAACGCCCATAAGCGCGAAGAACTCGTTCATCTCTTTTTTTCTCTCTGCCTTCTGCTTGTCGGAAAACATGGTGTTATCTCCTTACCGTCCGCCCGCGAGGCCGTCGTAATCCTCCGGCGTGTCGAAATCCCTGATTATCTCCTTGTCGTCCAGGTCGAGGTCCGCTATCTTCACCGACGGATGATGCGTGACCCAGTGCAGGCCCTTGTCCAGCGGGCCTTCGAAGCAGAGCCCGCGACGGGCCGCCGGGATAATGATGGGGTGGCCGCGCTTCATCCGCGCGTCCGCGGCCCTGAAAGTCCGGGGTATGACGATATGGTCCGGAGCCTCCCGCCAGCGGGATATCACGGCCTTGTAACTATCCGGCGCTATCGTAGGCTGGTCCGCAAGACAGACCATGAAAGCCTCCGCGTCCGGGTCCGCCGCTTCCAGCCCGACGCGCAGCGAGGACAGCTGACCGTCCTCGGGCCTGGGATTCACCACCGTCTTCTCGCCGGACGGCGTCCAACCGGACAGGATCTCCGACGAAGCCCGCCCCAGAACCACGACCCGGTCCTCGACGCCGGCGCCGCGCAGCGCTGCGCAGACATGCTCTATAAAAGGCAGGCCGCGCCACTCGAGCAGGGCCTTGGGACGCCCCATGCGGGACGACTCCCCGGCGGCCAGTACGATCGCCGATATCATCAGTCTCCCAGGCAGATGCCCAGGTCGCGCGCGGTCTTTATGGTATCGCAGTCCTGCGGCACGGTCTTCATGCGGCTGGTCGCCTCGGAGAGCGGCACATAGCGCACCGTAGGCGGGTCCAGCGCGACCATGACGCCGCTCCTGCCCTCCTCCAGCGCGCGGACAGCCGCCGCGCCGAAACGCAGCGAGATAAGCCTGTCGAAAGTGGTCGGGGTGCCGCCGCGCAGCAGGTGCCCCAGCACCACGGTGCGGCATTCCTTGCCGAGCAGCGGCTCCAGTTCTTTGGCCACGCGCTCGCCGGCGCCGCCCAGCTTCTCCTGGCGGCCCAGCTCCCTGCCGACCACGGAAACGCCGCCGCCGACGGGCCTGGCGCCCTCCGCGACCACGACTATGCAGTAATTCTTGCCGCGCTTGGGCCGCTCCCGCAGCGCCGCGGCGACCTTGTTTATGTCGTAAGGGATCTCGGGAAGAAGTATGGCGTCGGCGTTGCCGGAGACGCCGGAATTAAGGGCTATCCATCCGGCGTAGCGGCCCATCACCTCTACGACCATGACCCGGCAATGCGACTCCGCCGTCGCGTGCAGCCGGTCCAGGCACTCGGTCGCGAAAGAGACCGCCGTGTCGAAGCCGAAGGTCGCCACCGTCTTGTCCAGGTCGTTGTCTATGGTCTTGGGCACGCCCACCACGCGCAGGCCTTTCTGCGCCAGCACATTGGCTATGCCCAGCGAGCCGTCGCCGCCCAGCGCGACCAGCGCCTCTATCCCGTTCTTTTTGAAAGCCGCCACCAGTTCGTCGGTACGGTCCTTCTCGTACATCTTGCCGTCGGGCCCCATCGTCGGGTACTTGGTCGGATTGCCCTTGTTGGTCGTGCCCAGTATCGTGCCGCCCAGGTGCGTGATGCCGCGCACCGTGCGGCGGTTCATCGGTATCAGCCCGCCCTCCGGGTAATCCTCCGGCTTGAGCAGGCCGTTATAGCCGTCGCGTATGCCGAAAACCTCGTAGCCCTTGTTGAGCGCCGACACCACTATCGCCCGTATCACGGCGTTAAGACCCGGCGCGTCCCCCCCGCCGGTATTTATCGCTATTTTTTTCATTCCCCCCCCCGTTGTTCTATACCCCGGCGCGGCGGTAGAGGCGGGCGGCGGCCTTGTTGGCGCGCTCCGTCACCGCCCGCTCGTCCACTTTGGTCAGGCGGCCGTTCTTCACCACTACCTCGCCGTTGACTATCGTGTATTTCGTGCGGTGCGAGGCGCCGCAGAAAAGCAGCGAGGCCAGCGGGTCGCTCTGCGAGCCGACGAAATCTATACCGCTCACGTCGAAGACGGCTATGTCGGCGGCCTTGCCGGGCTCGATGGAGCCGATATCCTTGCGGCCCAGCACGGCGGCGCCGCCGCGGGTGGCCAGTTCCAGCGCGGTGCGCGCCGGCATGGCCTTAACATTGTCGAGGCGGTGCACCAGCATGCACTGGCGCGCCTCGCCCAGCATGTCGGAAGAATCGTTGGAGGCGGAGCCGTCCACGCCCAGGCCGACGGGCACTTTGTGCCGCAGGAACATCGGCACCGGGGCTATGCCGGAGCCCAGCCGCAGGTTGGAGCAGGGGCAATGGGCGACGCCGGTATTGGTATGTCCCATCTTTTTGGCTTCTTTCTCGTTTATGTAGACGCAGTGGGCGAACCAGGCGTTGCCTTCCTCCACCCAGCCGACGCTTTCCATGTATTCGAGCGGGCGCATTTTAAAAAGCTTCTTGCAGAAGGCCTCTTCGTCTTTCGTCTCTGCGAGGTGGGTGTGCATGCGCACGCCCCATTTTTTGGCCATCTCGGCGGTGAGCTTGAGCAGCTCCGTGGTGACCGAGAAAGGCGAGCACGGCGCCATCGCCACGTTGGTCATGGCGAACTTTTCGCGGCCGTGGAACTTGTTTATCAGCCGCTCGCAGTCCTTGAGGATGAAATCCTCCTTCTGCACCACGGAATCCGGCGGCAGGCCGCCCTTGGAGCGGCCGCGCGACATGGAGCCGCGGGTGGCGGTGAAGCGCATGCCCAGGTCGCGGGCGGCGGCTATCTGCGTGTCTATAAAGAAACCGCTGTTCTTCTCGGGAAAAAGGTAAAGGTGGTCGGAGCTGGTGGTGCAGCCGGTCAGCAGCAGCTCGCCCAGGCCCGCCTGCGTGCTGGCGTAGATGGCCTCGGGATCGACATGCTTCCAGATATCGTAGAGATAGACGAGCCAGTCGAAGAGCTCGGCGTCCTGGACTTTGGGCAGGTTGCGGGTCAGCGTCTGGTAGAGATGGTGATGCGTGTTGACCATGCCCGGCATGACGACGCAGCCGGAGGCGTCGATGACCGCGTCGGCCTTCACCTTGAGGCCTTTGCCGACTTTTTTTATTTCCGGCCCCTCGATATAGACGTCGCCGCCCTTTATCTCGCGGCGTTCGCCGTCCATGGTGGCCAGGACGAGGGCGTTCTTTATGAGTAGTGATTTCTGTTTCATGTCGGTCTCCGGGCTCAGAGGTGTAATTAATATTATAGTAAAATCAAAATGAAGGCATGCTCAAGACTGGCGACGAAATAGGCGGCTACAGGATAACCGGCGAGATCGGCCGAGGCGGCATGGGCGCGGTATACCGCGCGCATGACAAGGCGCTGCAGCGCGACGCCGCGCTGAAGATGGTCCTCCCCGGCCAGGCGACACCGAACAGCCGGCGGCGCTTCCTGCGCGAGGCCGCGGCCATAGCCAGGTGCGACCATCCCGGCATAATCAAGGTCTATTCCTTCGGCGAGCACGGCGGCCTCCCCTACATGGTAATGGAGTACGTGGACGGCAAGCCGCTGCTGTCCTTCCTGGAGCTGGCGCGCGCCATCAACTCGGCGGGCGATATTGAGGACCTGCGCCGCTACGGCTATATCAAGGAGCCTTCGCCCGAGGACGAGGCCCTGCCCTATTTCCTGCGCACTCCGGCCGGGCCGCCGCTGGCCGACCCGGACTATGAGAACCGCGCCGCCGCGCTGATGGCCGGCGTGGCCGACGCGCTCTACGAGGCCCATTCCCTGGGCATACTGCACCGGGACATCAAACCCTCCAACATACTGCTCGGCCGCAAGGGCCCGGCCAAGCTCGCCGATTTCGGGCTCGCCAAATTCTCCGATTCGTCGGACATAACCACGGGACAGCCGATGCTGGGCACGCTGCGGTACATGTCCCCCGAAAGTTTCTCGGGCGGCGCGCTCTCGGCCGCCTCCGACATCTACGGCCTGGGGACTGTTTTCTACGAACTGATGACGCTCTCCCACCCTTTCAGCGAGGACAATACCGCGGCCTTCATCAAAGCGGTCACCCAGTCCAGGCCGCGGCCCCCTGGGAAGCTCAACAGGCTGCTGTCGCCGGCGCTGGCGCTGGTGATAATGAAATGCCTCGAAAAGGAACCGGGCCGCCGCTACCGCAACGCGCGCGAACTGGCCGACGCCATTCGTCTCGCCGCCAGGCCGAAGGGGCTCAGGACCCAGATCTTCGCCGGACTGCTCGGCCTTCTTCGGCCGGCCCCGGGAACCGGGCCGGAAGACCGGGCAGAAAAGAGGGAGAGCCGTGCCGAGGGACAAGCGCGCCGCGAGGCCTCCCGGCTGACCAGCGAGGCCGTGCTCACCTATTTCACCGACTTCGAAGTGGACCAGGCCCAGGAACTGATACTGAAAGCCGTCAAGCTGGACCCGCTCTCGACGGAAGCCAACGCCATGCTGGCCGTGCTGCGCACGCATATCGGAGATTCCCCCGCCCTGCGCAAGGCGGGCGCCAGGATGCGGCAGGCGGCCAGGACCTCGCCGGACCCGGAGGAGCGCCTGCATGCCGCCCTGCTGGCCGACTATTTCGAAGGGGCGGGAGACTGGCTGCGCAACATAGAGTATTATCTGCGCGGCGGCTCGGAAGATCCCGCGCTGATGGCCCTCTGCGCCAGGGCCCGTATGAGCTCGGGCGACTACGACAGGGCCATGGAATACGCCGAACGGATAGACGCGGCCATCCCGGGACCTTCGCTCTTCACCTGGTTCGTCTCCGCCTATCACCACGCCGGGATGGGCCGGTTCGAAGAATGGCTCAGAATAACTACCGAGGAGATACGCAATCACCCCGGCAATGTCATGCTTCTGCTGGCGCTGGCCGAAGGCCAGATACAGGCCGGCCGGCTGGACGAGGCTGAAGTCGTCCTGGATGAAACCGCGGCTATCGCTCCGGCCCAGGCCTATCTCCCTTTCATGAGGGCGGACCTTGCGCTGCTGCGCGGCGAATACAAAAAGGCCTGCGTCGAGCTGCGCAAGACAATGAGCGAAGGGCAGGAGGAGGATATAGCCGAGGGCTATTACCGCCTCAGCAAGATATACGCGCTGCGCGGCGACAGGAAGGAATCGCTGCGCCACCTGGAAATAGCGCGCACGCTGTCGCCCGGCCACAGTTTCAAGACGGGCGCGGAACTCAAGGCGCTGGCGGAAGGCTCGGTGGAACACCGCGCTCATTTCGCGGATATTCCGGCCGTCTGCCAGGAAATTAATTACTCGAGGGCGAAACGATCGCTGCTGGACAACACCCTCTCGGCCAGGCGCAACCCCGCCCCTGCGGCTTCCACGATATACGTCTTCGACCCGGAGGCCGGGCCTTCGGCCCTGCGGACCTGGATGTTCTTCAACGAAATATCCCTGGCCGCGCCGGCCAGGACGAGGCTCTTCATGCAGCATCTCCCCCTCTCCTCGTTCCTGGACGCCAGGGGCAACGCGCTTCGGGCCGATTTCTCCCGTGTACAGGCGGAGTACGGCAGATACATCGCCTCCGTCGCCTACGCCGCGCCGCTCAAGCTGCACGAAATAGCCCCGGTCGAAGCCCGGCTGGACATGGAACATCTCTGGGCCCGCCGCCAGGGCGGAGTCATAGATCTGCGCCTCGACGAGGCGCATAACGGCTCGGGCCACCGCTGCCATATACTGGCCGTGCCGGAAGATTCGGAGATAGCCGATCTCTCGGCCCGCGCGGACGAGGAGACCAAGCGCGCGGGCTGGCGCTTCCTGGTCTATAGCCGCTTCTTCTTCGACTACGATCATTTCCGGCTGAAGGCCAGGATAAAACACAAAAGCGCTTAAATTTATAGAATCTAGTATCTTCACGCGAGGTGCAGACATGAAAAAGATCCAGTTCCTTACCGACGCCCAGCTCAGGACCGAGGCCGAGCGCTGCCTCTACTGCGAGGACAAGCCCTGCCAGAAGGCCTGCCCGGCCGACTGCTCGCCCGCCGATTTCATCATGGCCGTGCGCCAGATGGAGAGCTCCGATTTCAAGCGCAGCGCGGCGCTCATCATGGGCCACAACACCTTCGGCGGCGTCTGCGGCGCGGTCTGCCCGGACTGGTTCTGCGTGAAGGCCTGCTCCCGCAGGATCTTCGATAACCCGATAAAGATACCTCCCATGCAGGCCGCCATCGTCCAGCGCGCCAAGGAACTGGGAGTGATGCCGGAGTTCAAAAAGGCGAAGCCCAACGGGAAAAAGGTCGCCGTTATAGGCGCCGGCCCCGCCGGGCTCTCTGCCGCCGGCACGCTGGCGCAGCTGGGCTACAAGGTGGACGTTTTCGAGAAGGACAAGAAGGCCGGCGGCGCCTGCAACCTCATCCCCGACGCGCGCTTCCCCAAGGAAGTGCTGAAGACCGAGATAGAGTGGGTCAAGAAGCTCGGCGACATCTCCATAAAGACCGGCTCGGCCGTCAAGGACCCGGCCGCCCTGGCGAAAAAATACGGCGCGGTCATAGTCACGGCCGGCGTCGAGGAGCAGCTCAAGCTGGGCATAGAGAACGAGTCCCTCGGCGTGGAGGGGCTCGAATACCTGCGCAATTCCGGCAAGTACAAGGTCAAAGGAAAGAACGTGGCCGTCATAGGCGGCGGCGCCGTGGCGGCCGACTGCGCCATGAAGGCCCTGCAGCTGGGCGCGGCCAAGGCCGAAATATTCACCCGCAAGAACATCGGCTCCATACAGCTGCCCGAGCATGAGCTGCGCGACATACTCAAGGCCGGCATAGACATAAACGGCCGCAGCCGCATAACCGGCATACTCAAAGGCGGCAAGGGCATAAAGATAGTGCGCCTGGACGAAAAAGCGAAGGACATCCCCGGCACGGAGCAGGTCCGCACCGACGTGCAGTTCGTAGTCCTGGCCATCAAGAACATCCCGGTCTTCAAGGACCCCGGCGTGAAGGGAGTCTTCCTCGCCGGCGACTGCAAGGACGGCGCGGCCACCGTGGTGGAAGGCACCGCCTCGGCCAAGAACGCCGCGATGCAGGCCCACGCGTATATCCAGGGCAAGGCGGTCCCGTCCTTCAAGGACCATAAGAAAAGCCATGTCATACTGGCCGGACGCGACCTGAGGCCCGTAGACCTGACCACCGACTTCTTCGGCCGCAAGCTGAGCTCTCCGTTCATAATCTCGGCTTCCCCCCACTCCGACGGTTACGAGCAGGTGAAACGGGCCTACGAGGCCGGCTGGCCGGGCGTGGTCATGAAGACCGCCTTCGACGGCCTGCACATACACATACCGTCGGAGTACATGGTCACCTTCGACGAGAACACCTACGGCAACTCGGACAATGTCAGCGGCCACCCGCTCGACCGCGTCTGCAGGGAAGTGGCGCGGCTGGTTAAGGAATACCCGGACCGGCTTACCGCCGCCTCGACCGGCGGGCCCGTGACCGGCAACGACGAATTCGACAGGAAAGGCTGGCAGTCTAACACGCTCAAGCTCGAGAAGGCCGGCGCGATGGCCATAGAGTATTCGCTGTCCTGCCCGCAGGGCGGCGACGGCACCAAGGGCGACATCGTCTCGCAGGACCCGGAGCTGGCGGCCAAGATCATAGACTGGGTGATGCAGGTCTCCGACCCGGAGATCCCGAAGCTGTTCAAGCTGACCGGCGCCGTCACCTCCATCTGGCAGGTGGTCAACGCGATAAAGCAGGTCTACGCGAAGTACCCGCACAAGAAGGCGGGCATCACGCTGGCCAATTCGTTCCCGGCGCTGGCCTTCCGCAAGCGCATGAGCGGCAAGGGAGCCTGGGAAGAGGGCATGATAGTCGGCATGAGCGGCGCCGGCGTGGCCCCGATCAGCAACCTGACCATCTCCAAGGCGGTCAGCCTGGGCGTGCCGATATCCGGCAACGGCGGTCCGATGGACTACAAGGCCGCGGCCCATTTCCTGGCCCTCGGAGCGAAGACCGTGCAGTTCTGCACCGTGGTCATGAAGTACGGCTTCGGCGTCATCGGCGAACTGGAATCGGGCCTGAGCCACATGCTCGAAGAGAAGGGCTATAAGTCGGTCGGGGACTTCATAGGCTGCGCCCTGCCCAAGCCCGTCACCGACTTCCCGGACCTCACGCCGGTAAAGAACATACCCGAGGCCGACCCGGAGCTCTGCAGGCACTGCGGCAACTGCGAGCGCTGCGGCTACCTGGCGGTGAAGCTCGACGAGAAGGGCGTGCCGCGGTTCGACGCGTCCAGGTGCATAGGCTGCTCGCTCTGCGCCAAGAAATGCTTCGCCGGGGCGATAAAGATGCGCCGGCGCACGGCGGCCGAACTCAAGGCCTGCCCGGAGTGACGATGAAGACCATACTCATAAAGAACGGCACGATAGTCACGCTCGGGGAGGAGAACAAGGTCCTCCACGGCCACGCCCTGCTGATAGAAGGCGGGCACATCAAGAAGATAGCCCCGCAGAAGACCTTCAAGGGGAAGTACTCCAAAGTCATAGACGCGCACGGCAAGGTCGTTATGCCGGGCTTCATAAACGCGCACATGCATTTCTACAGCACCTTCGCGCGCGGACTGGGCAAGGCCAAGCCGTCGAAGAACTTCGTCGAGGTGCTCAACAACCTCTGGTGGAAGCTCGACAAGCGGCTGACCAACGCCGACTCCTATTACAGCGCCGTCATACCGCTGATCAACGCCGTGCGCAAGGGCACGACCACGCTTATCGACCATCACGCCAGCCCTTTCGCGATAAAGGGGTCCCTCGAGGCCGTGGAGAAAGCCGTGCGCGAAACGGGGCTGCGCGCCTCGCTCTGCTACGAGCTCTCCGACCGCGACGGCCGCAAGGCGGCGGCCGCCGGCATAGAGGAGAACGCCGACTTCATAAAAAGGACCGTCAAGGCCGACGACAACACGGTGACGGCCATGTTCGGCCTGCACGCCTCGTTCACCGTAACCGACGCCACGCTGGAAGCGGCCGCGGGCGTGGGGCGGGGCTTGGGCGCGGGCTTCCACGTGCACACTGCCGAATCACAGGCCGACCAGATACACTGCGAATCCCATCACGGCATGCGCGTGGTGGAGCGCCTCAACAAGTTCGGCGTCCTGGGGCCGAAGTCCATCTGCGTGCACTGCGTCCACATCGACGAGCGCGAGACCGAGATACTGGCGGCCACGGGAACCCCGGTCGTGCATAACGCCCAGTCCAACGCCAACAATTCCGTCGGCGTGGCCGACATAACGGGCATGATGCGGCGAGGCGTCCTGGTGGGCCTTGGCACCGACGCCATGACGGTGAACATGTTCGAGGAGCTCAGGACCTCGCTTTGGCTGCAGCATCTGCGCCACGACCCGTCGCAGGGCTTCATGGAGGCCGCGACGGCCCTGACCGTGAACAACGCGAAGATAGCCAACCGTCAGTTCAAAGGTCTGGGGGAGCTGAAAGAGGGCTTCGCGGCCGACGTGATACTGATCGACTATTTCCCCCCCACGCCGCTGGACGCGTCAAATTTCTACGGCCACCTGGTGTTCGGACTCAGCCAGAGCGGCGTGGACACCACCATAGCTGGCGGGAAGATACTGATGGAGAACAAGCGGCTCAAGCTCGACATAGACGAAGAAGAGGTTTCGCGCAAGTCCGCGGAGCTGGCGAAGAAACTCTGGAGCAGGTTCTAATCGGCCGCGGGGGCGGCGGGGGCGGATTGAAAAAACTGGTGATACTGTCCGATGTACACGCCAACCTGGCGGCCCTGGAGGCCGTCAGGGGCGACATCGCCCGCCGCGGGCTGGCCGGGGCGCCGGTCTGCTTCCTGGGCGACGCCGTCAACATGGGGCCCTACCCGGCCGAGACGGTCAAAGTCCTGCGCGAGATGAACATCCTGCACAGGGTAAAAGGGAACCACGACCGCTACGCCTCGGAACTGCAGCGGAGGGCGTATCTTGAGAAATACTTCCGGGGACCGGAGGGAGCCGACCACGCCGAATGGACGGTCCGCCGTCTCGACGGGGAGGACAAGGCCTGGCTCGGCTCCGCCCCGGCGGAGATCTCCTTCTCGCTGGGTGGCGCGGAGTTCGCCTGCTTCCACGCCTCCAGCGGGGACGACGAGGCGGGCTTCCAGCCCGACGGGGCAGCCGGCGGCGTCAACGTCGTCTGCGGCCATATCCACGCGCCCTACGTAAAGACGCTGCCCGGCGGCGGCCTGGCGGTCAATCCCGGCAGCGTGGGCAGCCCGCTCGACGGAGACACTCGCGCCTCTTACGCGGTGCTTACCTGCTCGCCCGCCCCGTCGGCCGAGATCTTCCGCGCGGCCTACGACGTGGACTCGGTCATCGCCGACCTGGCGCGGGTCCCCTGGGGCGCCGCCATCGGCCGGGTCCTGCGCAAAGCCTCCCTGTTCTGACACCCGCCTAAAACATCAGGAATAACTATTCGTGGGCATGGCAGGGGGCCGGCCCGCAAAACACGGGCTCTCGCGCATAGCGCTCGGCCCTCCTCACTCGGCCTCCGCGCTTACGATGCTCCGGCCTCCGTGAAGGTTTTGCCGCGCCGGCCCCCTGCCTCCCCCGGCTGTCTCCTCATGAGCCACGTGACGGGCAAGGTTCCCTCGGCGGGCCTTCCGAAACCACATCGGAGGCTTTCCCCAAGCGTAGCGAGGGAACCGGCACTGCCGGACGGGCATGATTGTCTGAGGCCTGGCGCGCTATGCGCGCAGGCCGAGTTCGTGCCCGGCCGAGCGAAGCGCCGGGTGTATTTCAGAAAGCCGAACCCGTGGCGGAGCGAAGGCCCGCCGGGGGAACCTGAGGCTTTTTTCGTGGTGATACCCCGCCGGCTCCCGGAATAGTTATTCCTTATGCGGGCTAGAAGGTCGGGGTGACTTTTTTGAGGCCGCGGGGGTTGTCCGGGTCGAGGCCCTTGGCCAGCGCCAGGCGCAGGGCCAGCAGCTTCATCCGTATGTCCACGGGGATGCAGTTGAAAGGGAACCTTACTCCCCGGGGCGGCCTTACCACCTCGTAGGGAGTGCCGCGCTCGTCGAGCGCCTTCATCACGCGCCTGATATCCTCGGGGATGGCCTCGGACGGGGAGAACAGGAAGACCAGGTCTTTTCCGGTATAGGCGCCGACCGGGCCGTGCAGGAACTCGGCCGCCGAATAGCCCAGCGCGTGCGCCATGGCCATCTCGCGGAACTTCAGCGCCGAATCCTCGGCGACGGCGTTGAAGGCGCCGCGACCCACGAACCCCAGCATATTGGCCCGCTTTACCCGCCGCAGGAGGGCCTCCCCTCCGTAATTCTCCTTCGCGGCGGAAGCGGCCGCTTTCACGGCCGCCTTGAAGTCGGAGGGCCTGAAGCAGCGGCTCCAGGCCTGCGCGGCCCAGAGCACCGCCCAGAGCTGCAGCGCGAAACTCTTGGTGGCCGCCACCGGCACTTCCTTCGAACCGGAGAGCAGTATGTGCCGGTCGGCCAGCCGGGCCAGCGGATTGGCCTTGAGGTCGGCCTCGTTGGTCACCGCCACGCCGCGCGCGCCCCAGGCCATGAGCCGCTTCAGGCAGGCCACGATGTCCTGGCTGCGGCCGGACTGCGAGAAGGCCCAGACCGCCGCGTCCCGGAAGTTAAGAGGCTTGCGGGCTTCGAAAATGGAATGAGGGTGGACGAAATTGGTCACCGTGCCCGCGTAGGTCTCCCAGATATACTTGGCGAAAAGGGTGGCGGTGCCCGACGAGCCGCGCCCGACCAGGTGCACGGCCCTGTCCGGGGAGCGCAGGGCCAGCCGCTTCATCAGCCCGGCCCGCGCCGAGAAGGCCTCCAGCAGCGCCGGGATCTCCGCGATATCACCGTAAGTGAGGGTTTCTTCGATCTTCATTTTCTCCCCAGCGGCGCCCGCGCTCTCCGGCGGCGCACCAGCCTGAATTTTTCCAGCCTGAGCAGTTCCTGCCCGCCGCGCGCGGCCCGCGCCAGCCTTACCGGCTCGACGCGCCCGGCGAAGGCCGGGCTGTCCAGCACCACGGTCTGGATGTCGCTGCCGTCCACCGTCCTGCCGGCCTTTTTCTCCGCGGTTATGAAATCGAGGAAGTCGGCGTCCATCTCCCGGCCCAGCCAGCGGGAGGGGACCTTCCTGTATTCGACGCCGGTGATCAGCGCCCTGACGCCGTACTCGAGGCAGAGGCGTACGGCGTGGACGAGGTCGTAGCCTATTACGGGCGCCTCCAGGCCGAACCCGGCGGCTTTCGCCGCGGCGCGCCAGGCGGATATCCTGCCCCCGCAGCGGCAGCGGGCGACCCCGGAGACCAGGGTATCCGCCCCGAAAAGAGAGGCCGCGGCCGACAGTTTCGCCACGTTGGCCCTCAGCGCCTTGACCCGGAAATCCGGGCCCGCCTTAACCTCTCCGTACGGCAGGCCGAGAAGGTCCGCGTGGGCGGCCGCCAGGCCCGGCTTCCTGGCGTCGTTGAAATATTCCTCGTGCCTCTGTCCTCCGTCGAAACCGACCAGGCAGGCCAGCTTCCCGCCCGCCGCGGCCGCTTCGAGAAGCGCCAGGTGGCTGTCCTTGCCGCCGCTGTATATGACGGCCAGACCGCTCATTTTCCGCCCGTGACCTTCCGGCGGGCCTCACGCAGTTTCGCGATCCCCGCGTCTATGTCGCGCAGGTCCATGCCGGTGCGGCCGTAATGAGCGTGCTCGATCGGCGAGTCGGGGCAGATATAGGTGCCGCGGCTGACGCCTTTGGGGTCCCGCTCCAGGCCCAGCCAGAGCAGCCAGGGCTTCATGTCGGAAAAATCCTTCTCCATGATCTCCGGGTTGGAACGGAGTATCAGGTAATCGTCGCCGAAGCCGTCGAGCACGGCGGCGGGGCGGTAGCCGCATTCCTTGGCGGCCTCCACGTCGCGGTGGGTGTCGCCGATGACATAGACCTCGCTGGGCTTTATAGCCGACTTCGCCAGTTTCGCGGCCCGGACGACGGCCTTTTCCAGGACGGCGGCCCTGTGATGGGAGTCGCAGCCATAACCCCCGAAGGCGAAATACTTCATGAAGCCCGAAGGGCCGAGCTTTATGAAGGCGCCGTCCTTGAGGTTGCCCGTTCCAAGGCCTATCATCACGCCGGGAGTTTTCGAGAGTTTCTCCAGGAACTTCTCCACCCCTTTGACCTTCTCGTATTTCTTCGCCTTCAGGGAGGCCTTCACCTCTTCAGGCAGGCAGGCCAGGTACCGGCGCACCAGCTCGTCCATCTCCTTCTTCGTAGGCTTGCGGCCCTTGCCCGACTTGAAAGCGAGCTCGAAATTGAACTTGTCGGTGGTGCCCTGCAGCTCATGGGCCTTGCAGGCTTCGGGGCAGCCCGTCATCTCCTTCACCGCGCGGTTGAGGGCGCGCACTCCGGCGCCGCCGGCCTTGATCAGGGTACCGTCTATGTCGAAAAGCACTATCTTCATTTCTTTCCTCCGGCCTTCAGTTGCCCCCTGTCGAAAACGACTTCGCCCCTTTTCACGGTCACGCGGCACTGGCTGTCGCCGAAATAATAGCAGAGCTCGCGGTAGTCCGCGGCCTCGAAGAAAGCGAGGTCCGCGCTCATCCCGGGCATCACGGCCCCGAGCCTGTCCCCGGCGCCCAGCGCCCAGGCGCCGTTGACCGTGGCGGCGCAGAGCGCCTCCTCGGGCGTCATGGCGCAATGGGTGCAGGCGACGGACAGGACGAACTGCATGTTCCAGCACGGGCAGGTGCCGGGATTGAAATCGGTGGCCAGAGCCACCGGGACGCCCGCCTCTATGATCTCGCGCGCGGGCGGGTACTTGGCCAGGCCCAGGTAATAATTGGACGCCGGCAGCAGCGCGGCTATGGTGCCGGCCTCGCGCATGGCGGCGATATCC
Source organism: Elusimicrobiales bacterium (assembly GCA_031082205.1). Taxonomy (GTDB): domain Bacteria; phylum Elusimicrobiota; class Elusimicrobia; order Elusimicrobiales; family UBA9959; genus UBA2231. Next base: position 57,394 of record JAVHLJ010000003.1, on the reverse strand, counting down.
TCGGCGAAGACATGGTCGGCGTGGTCGGCGCTTATCGCGCCGGCCGCCGCCCCCGCCCGGGTGCCGCCGTAGTTGGAAAGCTGTTCGGAGTGGACCTTGGGCTTGAGGCCCAGCCGCGCGGCCTCTTTCAGGTAGGCGCGGGTCTGCTCCGGTGTGAAATAACCCTTCTCGCAGAAAATGTCGACGAAGACGGCCAATTTTTCGGAGACCGCCTTCGGCAGTATCTCCCGCGTAACGTAATCCAGGTATTTCCGCGAATCGCCGTCGAATTCCGGCGGCACGCCGTGCGCGGCCAGCAGCGTCGGCGTCATCTCCAGCGGGGTCTTCCGGGCCGCGGCCTTCACGGCGCGCAGCATCTTGAGCTCCGAGTCGAGGCTGAGGCCGTAGCCGCTCTTGACCTCCATGGTGGTGGTGCCGCAGCGCAGGAAAAGTTCCGCCCTGCGGGCCAGCTGCTCCGCCATCGCCGCCTGCGGCTGCCGGCGGACCGCGCCTATGCTGGAGATTATCCCCCCGCCGGCGGCCTTTATCTCCTGGTATGTGGCGCCGGCAGTGCGCATGGAGAAATCCTTGAGCCGGGGCTCGGCGAAGACGGCGTGAGTGTGGCTGTCGACGAATCCCGGCAGGCAGACGCCGCGGGCCTCGACTTTCTTCGCTTTTTTCGCCAGCGGGTGGCGCGACACCGCGGCGCGGGGGCCGGCGGCGACGATGAGGCCCTTGTCGGCCAGCACCGCCGCGTCCTCGACCAGCCCGGTCTCGCGCATGGCCGCGCCGGCCCTCGCGGCCTTTTCGCCCGCGAAGGTCAGCAGCTGGTCTATGCCGGTGAAAAGTACGGCCATCAGCGGAAATTGTCGAACTGCAGCGTTATCCCGAAGTCCTTGCCGCGCAGCAGGCCCATGATGGTCTGCAGCTCGTCCTTGGAGCGGGAGGTGACGCGCAGGATGTCGCCCTGTATGGCCACGGTCGCCTTGAACTTATTGTCCTTGACGAACCGCACCATCTCCTTGGCCTTGTCCTGGGGTATGCCCTGCTGCACCTTCACTACCATCTTGGCCCGGCCGCCCAGCGCGCTCTCCGGCTTTTCCGGCTGGAAGTTCTTGAGCGGCAGGCCGCGCTTGGCCATCCTGGTCAGCAGGACGTCGTAGAGCGCCTTGACCTTGAAATCGTCCGACGAGACCAGGTTGAGGACATTGGCTTTCTTGTCGTAGGAGATCTCGGAGTTGCTGTCCTTGAAGTCGTAGCGGTTGGCGATCTCCTTGAGGGAATTGTTTATAACCTCGTCCACCAGGGTCGGTTCCACCTTGGAAACCACGTCGAAGCTGAAGTCGCTGGCCATAGAGTTCCTCCTACTTGAGCATCGGGATTTTCACGCCCTTGCGGCGGGCGCAGTCCTTCGCGATCTTATAACCCGCGTCGGCGTGGCGCAGCACGCCCATGGCGGGGTCGTTGGTCAGCACGCGCTCCAGGCGGGCCGCCATCTCCCTGCTGCCGTCGGCCACCGTGACCTGGCCGGCGTGCAGCGAATAACCCATCCCCACGCCGCCGCCGTGATGGAAGGACACCCAGCTGGCCCCCGAGGCCGTGTTGACCAGCGCGTTGAGTATGGGCCAGTCGGCTATGGCGTCGGAACCGTCCTTCATGGCCTCGGTCTCGCGGAAAGGGCTGGCGACCGAGCCGGAATCGAGGTGGTCGCGTCCTATGACGACGGGGGCCGAGATCTTGCCTTTCTTCACCAGTTCGTTGAAACGCAGGCCGGCGATATGGCGCTCGCCGTAGCCCAGCCAGCAGATGCGGGCGGGCAGGCCCTGGAACTTGACCTTCTTCGACGCCATGTCGATCCAGCGGCGCAGGTGGGCGTTGTGCGGGAAGAGCTCCAGCACCGCCTTGTCGGTCACCGCTATGTCCCGGGGATCGCCGGAGAGCGCGGCCCAGCGGAACGGCCCCTTGCCCTCGCAGAACAGGTCGCGGATATAGGCCGGCACGAAGCCGGGGAAGTCGTAGGCGTTCTTCACGCCCTGCTTGAAGGCCATCGTGCGGATATTGTTGCCGTAGTCGAAGGTGACGGCGCCGGCCTTTTGCAGTTTGAGCATGGCCTGCACGTGTATCGCCATCGACTCCATCGACAGCTTCACGTATTTTTTCGGGTCCTTCTTCCGGAGTTCCGCCGCGGCTTTCAGCGAATAGCCCCTGGGGATATAGCCGCGCAGGGGGTCGTGGGCGGAGGTCTGGTCGGTCAGCACGTCTATCTTCACGCCGCGGCGCGCCATTTCGGGAAGGACCTCGGCGCAGTTGCCCAGCAGGCCGATGGAGAGCGGCCGCTTCTCCTTCACTGCGGCTTCGGCCAGGCGCAGCGCCTCGTCGAGGCTGCGGGCCATGGTATCCACGTAGGCGGTGTCGAGCCGCTTCTGTATGCGGGTCTCGTCCACCTCGACCGTTATCGAGACGCCGCCGGCCATGGAGACGGCCAGGGGCTGGGCTCCGCCCATGCCGCCGAGCCCGCCGGTGACCGTCAGCTTGCCCGACAGGTCGCCGCCGCGGAAATGCTTGCGGGCCAGGGCCGCGAAAGTCTCGTAGGTCCCCTGCAGTATGCCCTGCGTGCCGATATAGATCCAGGACCCGGCCGTCATCTGGCCGTACATCATCAGCCCCTTGCGCTCCATCTCGTCGAAGGTCTCCCAGTTCGCCCAGTTGCCGACCAGGTTGGAGTTGGCCAGTATAACGCGCGGCGCGTAGTCGTGGGTGCGGAGGACTCCGACGGGCTTGCCGGACTGTATCAGCAGCGTCTCGTCGCCGCCCAGCTTCCTGAGCGAATTCACTATGGCGTCGTAGCAGGCCCAGTTGCGCGCCGCGCGGCCCCGGCCGCCGTAGACGACCAGTTCCTCCGGCCGCTCGGCGACCTCTGGGTCCAGATTGTTCATCAGCATGCGCAGGGCGGCCTCCTGCTGCCAGCCCCTGCATGAAAGTCTATTGCCGCGCGCGGCGCGTATGTTCTTGTGAGGGATCATGCCGTCTCCTTTACTCGGTGAAATGGCCGGCCAGCACGGCCGCGGCCACGGCCTCTATGCGGCCGGAGAAAACCTCGTCGCCCTTGAAGGCGGGAGAGACTTCGCGCAGCCTGGCGAGGGCTTTCTCCAGCGGGCGGCTGGACCGCAGCGGCCGGTGGAACTCTACGCCCTCGGCGGCGGCCATCAGCTCGATGGCCGTTATGCGCGCGGTGTTGCGCACGACTTCCTTGAGTTTCAGGGCCGCCGTCATGCCCATGCTGACGAAGTCCTCCTTGTTGGCGGAGGTCGAGATGGAGTCGGCGCTGGCCGGGTGGCTGAGCACCTTGTTCTCGTTGCAGAGGGCCGCGGCCGTCACGTGCGCGATCATGAAGCCGGACTCGACGCCCGGGTCGCGGGCGAGGAACGGCGGCAGTATCTTGAAGTCGCTCACCAGCTGGGCTATGCGCCGCTCGGAGATATTGCCCAGCGAGGTGACGGCTATGGCGGCGAAGTCGGCGGCGAAGCTTACGGCCTGGCCGTGGAAGTTGCCGCCGGAGAGCACCTCTATGGAGCCTTTCTTCTTCCCCTCCACCAGCAGGGGATTGTCGGTCACGCTGCCCAGTTCGGTCTCGAAGACCTCCAGCGCGTAGCCCAGCGCGTCGCGGGCGGCGCCCATGGCCTGCGGCATGCAGCGCAGCGAATAGGGGTCCTGGACGCGCCTGTCGTTCCTGGAGTGAGAGGCGCGGATGGGGCTGCCTTTGAGCAGTCCTTCCAGCGCCGCGGCCACTTCGCGCTGGCCGTGATGCGGCTTGAGGGCGTGTATGCGGGGATCGAAAGCGACGGGAGTGCCTTTGAGCGCCTCCACGCTCATGGCGCCGGCCAGCACGGCCGCGTCGAAAAGGTTGACGGCTTCGAAAAGGGCCAGGCCGCCGACGGCCTTCATGGCCTGGGTGCCGTTTATGAGGGCCAGCCCCTCTTTTTCGGCCAGTTCCACCGGTTTTATGCCGGCCTTCTTCATCACGGCGGACGAAGGAGACCATTTGTCCGAACCGGCGGGTTTAGCCATACCCTCGCCGATGAGCGTCAGCGCCATGTGGGCGGAAGGCGCCAGGTCGCCGCTGGCCCCGACCGAGCCCTTGGACGGGATGAAAGGGATGACGCCCTTGTTTATCATGGCGGAGAGCGTCTTAACCACGACGGGCCTGACGCCGGAATTGCCCATGGCCAGCTCATTGGCGCGCGCGAACATGAGCGCCAGGCATTCCGCGTCGTCGAGCGGGGCGCCCACGCCGCAGGCGTGGCTGCGTATCAGGTTGACCTGCAGCGCCCGGAGCTTCTCCCGCGATACGCGCTGGCTGGCCAGTTCGCCGAAACCCGTGTTTATGCCGTACATGACCCGGTCCTCGGCGAGCAGCTTCTCCAGCCCGGCGCGGCGCGCGGCTATGAGCTTAAGGGCGCGCGGAGTCACGGCCGCGCGGCGGCGGCGGAAAGCCACGTCGGCGAGATCGCATATCGTCGGGACGCGGCCGAGTTCAAAAGGGGTCATGATGTTTTTCCTCCGGATCTTTTCCACAGTTCGCCGACGGTGACCGTGCCGGCGGACTTCATTGCGCTCACAAAGTGATCGAATACCTTGCGGGTGGTCTCCACGTCGGTCAGCGCTCGGTGCCAGCCTTCGCTTGAGATGTTGAGCTCCGCGGCGATGTTCCCGAGCCTGTTGCTCTGGAACTTCCAGTTCTTGCGGGCTATAGCCAGCGTGTCCACCACCGGCAGTACCGGGAACTTAAGCCCGACGCGCTCGAACTCGGCCCGCAGGAACCTTATGTCGAAATCGGCGTTATGCCCTACTATGACGGTATTCTCCAGCAGCGCCAGCAGGCGCGGAGCCACCCCGCCGAAGGACGGGCTGTCCCTGACCATCTCGTCGGTGATGCCGTGTATGGCCGAGCAGGCGGCCGGGATGGGCCCGCCGGGGTTTACCAGCTCGGCCAGCGTGCCCAGCCGTTCGGTCCCGCGGAAACTGACGGCCGCCACCTCGCAGACGCGGGCGGAGCGGGGCGAAAGCCCGGTAGTCTCGACGTCGAGAAAGGAGAACACTGCCTCCTCCAGCGGCTTGTCGAGCGATTCGGGTTCAGCGTGAAGCATGTCGGTATCATGGGCCGGCGGCGTGCCGGCAGGGGTCCGTTCAGAAAGCGCCGTAATATATGTAGCGCGCCCAGAGGCCGCAGATAACGGCGACCAGCACGCTGACGGTTATGTTCGTCTTCGAGAGGTCGAGGATGCGCTTATGGCGCACGTATATCATCTGCGCCACCCAGGCCGCGGCGAATGGCGCCCAGTACCAGCCCTTGACCAGGAAAAACGCCCACAGGACGACCCTTTCGAAGATCAGGAAATATTTCTCGTCGAAGGTCGGGAACTCTTTCTCATGGAGTTCCTTCTCGATGAAATAGACCAGGACGGTGGTGGCGTGGGTGACTATGACCAGCATCGAGAGTATCCCCACCCATTTCTCGGGGTGGAAGAAGGCCCTGTCGAGGGTGAAGACCGGAGAAAGGAGGAACAGGATGTAGACGTGGAGGAACTGGTCCAGCAGGAAGCTCGGCAGGCCGTCCCTCAGGCCGAGCGTCTTCATGGCGTAGACCCGCAGCTGGTCCACCATGTAATGGGTGACCAGCAGCAGGACCATGCATGTCCATCCGTTGAAAGGCAGGCCCCCGATAACGAACCACACGTCCCCCAGCCAGGGCCAGACAAGGGCCACGGCCACTACGAAATGCGTAAGGCAGTGTATGGCCATGCCCAGCATGCCCTCACGCTTCAGCCGGTTGACTATGTTGAACTGAAGCGTGAAGTCCGCCAGCAGGTGGGAGAGGAGCAGCCGCCAGAATATCGTCATTCGCGCGTCATCCCTTGGAGGTCAGGTTGAAGGATTTGTCCCAGTCCTTCGGGGGCTCCTTGGCGTAGGCTTCGGCGGTCTCGATGTAGTACTGCGAAGGCCCGTCCCCGGGCAGGGCGGCCAGGGCGTCCTTGAAGTCCTTTATCGAGGCCTTGTAATCGCCCTTGTAGAACTTCTCGATGCCGGCCTCGTAATGCCTGAGCATCTCCTTCACTTCGGCCGGGGCCTCGCCCTTCCGCGCGAAGGGTTCGTACACCTTCACGGGTATCGCCTTGCCTACCACGCGTATGCTGGCGAGGTAGCGGTGGTCGAACTGGTCCTTGATGTCCTCGAACGTGTACTCGCTGGCCATGATCTTGGAATGGAAGAACTTATTGGCGCCCTCGAGCCTGGAGGCCAGGTTGACGGAGTCGCCCATCACGGTGTACGAGAGCCGGGTGCGGGACCCCATGTTGCCCACGACCATGGGACCGGAGTTGAGGCCTATCCGGCACGAAGGCTTGATCTCGAACTGCGTCAGTTCCCTGTTGATGCGCGCCATCTCGGACTGGCAGTCCACCGCGGCCAGCACGGCCAGTTTCCGGTGGTCTTTCTGGTCCAGCGGCGCGTTCCAGAACGCCATGATGCAGTCGCCGATGTACTTGTCCACCACGCCGTCGTTCTTCAGGACCACTTCGGTCAGCGCCGAGAGGTACTCGTTGAGCATCTGCGTGAGCTGTTCCGGGGGCATCTTTTCCGACATGGTCGTGAAACCCGCGATGTCCAGGAAGAAAGCCGTCATGTCCCGCTTCTCGCCGCCCAGCGAGAGCTTGGACGGGTCCTTGGTGATGACGTCCACCACCTTGGGCGACAGGTACTGGCCGAAGGTGTTCTTGATCCACTTCTTTTCCCTGCCCTCGGCAAGACCCTTGTCCACCGTTATGTAGGCGAAGGGCAGGAACAGCGAAAGAGCCACGGAAACGAACGATACGATAGTACCGGAAGCCAGCAGAAAAAGATAGCCCGCCGCCAGCGCAAGCAGCACCGCGGAACAGACAGACACCAGAAGCGCCAGCGAATACCGGCGCAGGAACACCGGCAGCCATGGCAGCAGCAGCATCAGGAACATGAACCCGTAGGATGGGGTCAGGAAGTCGCCCGCTATGGCGTTGTCCAGGAAAGTGGCGTGCACCTCAACCCCGGGCAACTGATGGTGGAAAGGGCTGGGAGAATGGTCGAAGGCTCCCACGGCGGTGGCGCCGACCAGGACCACCCCGTCCTTTATCGCCTCTTTTTCCTCGGCACTGAGCCGGCCGCTGAGGATGTCGGCGAAAGAGATGTGTTTGTAGCTGGAAGGGGTCACCGACTTCTCGTCCTTACACCAGCCGGGGTTCTTCTTGCGCTCTATGAAATCCCTGTAGTTAAGCGTCTTCTCGGGGTAATATCTCTCGTCCAGCTGCATGAAGAGCACCGATAGCGGCTTGCCGGTGTACAGCGAGAGGCCGGCGACGCCTATCGAGGGGATGGCCAGGTCCGGATGGGCCCGTCCTATCCTGGTATCCTTAAGTTTGGCCTCGGTGTAGGTTATGTAATCCACTCGCCCGGTATCGGGGTCTATCGGCACTTCCGGATCTTTCCAGAAGGGCATGTAGCGCCGTATCTGACCGTCGCTGTCCACTGACTCTTCCACGTGGGGCTGGGCGATTATTGCGCTGACCTCGGCGAGGCCCTTGATCGGGTATATGAGCTTCCCGCTGCCGCCGTCACGCGCTACCAGGTTGACGACATTGCCGGCACGCGCGGTGGCGTCCACGAACCGCTTATTGTCGCCCGGCTTGTCCCGCTTGCTGGCGCTGACTATGACGTCGAATACTATGCCTTTGGCGCCTAGCCGCTTGAGGCTGTCCACCAGATCGCCGTAGTAGTTCCTGGGCACCGGCCAGCCGTATTCGCCCAAGGTGAGCTCGTCGATGGCGGCGATGGTGATCTTGGGGTTGGCCTCTTTTGTGATGTACTTGCCGAAGAGGAAACGGTGCCCTTCCTTGCTGCCGCTGCCGAGGAGCGCGGCGGTGTTGTTGAGCGCCAGCGGCAGGTTCAGCATCAGGTGGTGCCAGTTGTAGTCCAGCCGCCTTGTTATCTCGCCCGGACCCGCGAAAGCGAACCAGATGACGGAAAAGACCGCGGTAGCGATGTAAATCCTTTTGTTGGAACCCGTGTTTTTTGACTTTTCTTTCATAAGTTCAGTCGCAGCCCCCGTTACGCCCGCACGCCTTCTCGCAGGCTTCTTCTCAATTCTATATATATATCATTGACGGGGCAAGAAAACCCTGAAGACCCCGCCTTTGCCCGCTTCGGCCCTTATGGAGCCGCCGTGCATGTCCGCTATCCGCCTGGCTATGGCCAAACCCAGGCCGAAGCCGGGCTTGTCCGTGCCTTTCACCCTTGTGTACTTTCCGAAAACGGTTTCCAGTTCGGCCTCGGGTATGCCCGGACCGGTATCCGAGACCACCAGCTCGACGCCTCCTTCCTGGGCCGAAACGGAGAGCGAGACCTTTCCCCCCTCGGGGGTGAACTTAAGGGCGTTGGACAGGAGGTTCTCGAGCAGGCGCTCCAGCATCTTCCGGTCGCCGCTCATCTCCAGGCCTTCCGGCACCGACAATCCGAAGGAGACCTTTTTCTCTTCGAAAAGGTGGCGGAACCTGGACGCGGCCGCGTCCGCCAGGGCGGAGGCGGAGAAAGTCTCGCTGTTGAGCTTCGCGCTGCCGCTCTCCATCCTGGAGATGTCCAGGATGTTCTCCAGCAGTTCGAAGATGCGGGCGCTGGAGGCCTTTATCTCCGTCAGGCGGCCAGCCTTCTCGGCGTCCCCGGACAGGGACTTCTCGAGCAGGCGTATGTGACCCTGCATTGACAGCAGCGGCGCGCGCAGGTCGTGCGCCACGGAGTGAAAGAAGTCGTCCTTCATGGCCTGCAGCTGCCGCTCGGCCGTGACGTCGCGCAGCAGTATGAACATGGCGGGCTTCTGCTTCCTTGGGGAGAGCACCTGGATGTTTACCCTGAACCAGAGCGTTTCGCCGGCGGGGTTGGCCAGGCTGATGACCTCTCCTTTCGTCGCCCGCAGCTTGACTATCTCGCTTATCTTCAGGCGGTTGGCCTCGTCCTCGCCGCCGGCGGGCCCCAGCCCCAGCAGGGAGCGGGCGCGGGCGTTGGCGTAGACAAGTTCCCCGCGCAGGTCGCATAGCACCATGGCGTCGTGGAGCAGGCTGATGAGCAGGTCGGTCTTCTGCTTCTCCTCCAGGACCTTCTCCACCTGCATCTCCTGGTAGCGGTCCACTTCCCGCATCATGGCGTTGAAAGCCTTGAGAAGTTCGCCGAACTCCTTTATGCCCGTGTCTTCCCTGACGGGCTCCTTGAAGTTCTGCCCCGTGACCCTGGCCGCGCCGGCCATCAGTTCGCCGACCGGTCCGATCATGCGGCGGCTTAGCAGGAGCGCCGAGAAGTAGAAGACAGTCGCGATGGCCAGGAGGAAGAAAAGTATGAGGGAGGTTATCAGGTTTATCCCGCGGAAAGCGTCGTGCCTGGCCTGCAGGGTGACCACCATGAGATCGAAGCCCGGGACGGGGCTGAAAGCGCCGATATAGGAGCCGCCCCTCGCGGCGATGTCGGCGGAATAGCGGGCCTCGCCGGAGAAAAGGTCCTTGAGCGCGTCGGGATCGACCGGCGGCACGCCGGACGGGGAGCCGAAAAGCCCGCCGGAGGAATCGGCCAGGTAGACGCCGCCGGCGGAGCCTATGCCCTGCCGCCCCAGCAGGGCGAAGAGTTCGCGCAGGTCCACCGCGGCGAAGAACCAGCGTCCGCCTTCGAGCGGGTAGAAGAGATGGCAGACCGGCAGGTCGTAGACCAGTTCGAAATTGCCGAAAACCGGCTTCCCCGAGGACGCGGCGGAGGAGAAGAGATGGCTGCCCGAGAAATCCAGCCCGCCGAAGAGCCGTTTGGCCTGGAAGGTCCCGTCCTTGTGCAGTTCGCGGCCTTCCGCGTCCAGCACGGCCGCCAGGGCGAACCTTCCCTGCCTGCCCAGCGCCGAGGACACGAGCTTCCCGTGGTCCTTCCCGGCGGCGGCGGAGAGCCAGGAGACCTCCTTGACCAGAGCCTCAAGGTGCGCGGAGGCGGCCACTCCGGCCATGCCGGAGAGGCTCTGGTGCAGCGTCAGGACGTTCTCTTTGGCTACCGTCTGATAATAAAAGAGGAAGCCGCCGGTAGGGATTATCGGGATGAGGCCTATGCCGAATATTATGAGCAGGAGGCGGTTGAATAAGGTCACAAAAAGCCGTCGGCCCACCGGTCGGGGCCCGCGCCGCCGCTAAAAAAACAGGGAGGTCCCCGCCTCCCCGGCGGGCTATTTCCCTTTTTTCTTCAGCGTTTCTATCAGCTTGGGCACTATCTCGTGCACGTCGCCCACCACGCCGTGTCTGGCCACGTTGAATATAGGGGCGTTGGGATCCTTGTTGACCGCGACGATTATGTCCGAAGCTTTCATACCGACTATGTGCTGCACCGCGCCGGAGATGCCGCAGGCCAGGTAGAGCTTGGGCGAGACCGTGGTGCCGCTCTGTCCGACCTGGTGGGTCTTCTCCTTGAAGCCCATGTCCACGGCGGCGCGCGAGGCGCCGACGACGCCGCCGAGCAGCGCCGAGAGGTCCTCGAGCATTTTGAACTTCTCTTTCGTCTTGAGGCCGCGCCCGCCGGAGATCACCACGCGGGCCTCCTCTATCTTCGCGCCGGCCTTGTCGTGCGCCAGCTTGCGCTCAAGCACCTTCACGCGGCGGAGATTCTTGTCTATCTTTATCTCCTCGCGCACCACGATGGCCGTGCGGCCGGGCCGCGGCTCGTCTATTTTCATGACGTTCGGGCGCACGGTGGCCATCTGCGGCCTGGAGTTGGGGCTGAGGATGTCGGCCATGATATTGCCGCCGAAGGCCGGCCGGCTCTGCACCAGCAGGCCGTCGCGTATGGCCAGGGCCGTGCAGTCGGCCGTCAGCCCGACGTAGATCGAGGCGGCCACCCGCGGGGCCAGGTCCCGGCCCTGTATCGAGGCCGGGTAGAGCATGACCGAAGGCTTGTGCCTGTTTATTATGCCGATGACGGCGGTGGAGAAAACGTCGGTATTGTACTCGAAGAATTCCGGGTGCTCGGCGAGGTAGACCTTGTCGGCGCCGTACTCTCCCAGCTCCTTCTCCCAGCCCTGGTTCTTCTCGGCTATGAGGACGGCGCAGAGCTCCTGGCCCAGTTCGTCGGCGAGCTTCCTTCCGGCCGAGAGCAGTTCCAGCGTCACGGGCCTTATCTTTTTGCCGTGGCCCTTGCCGGGGACGTCCATCAGCTCGACATAGACCCAGACGCCCTTGTAGGAGGAAAGGTCGCGGCGGGCCGAGGCTTCCTCGCGGTTGATGGTTATGGCCTTGACCGGGCAGACCTGGACGCAGGCGCCGCAGAGAGTGCAGGCCTCGTTCATCACGGCCAGCCTGTCCACCATCTGTATGGCGGCGAAGGGGCAGACCGGCACGCACTTGCCGCAGCCTATGCATTTCTTGGAAACTTCGATCATAATCGGTGCTTCTCCTTGAAAAAACTTTCGGCCGGACTATTCGGCTATGAACTGGCCCTTGCGCATTATCGCGAGGATGTGCTCGGCCGCCTCATGAGCGGAGCCGGAGAACATCTCGGCCTTTTCGCGCTGCGGCGGCGGATAGATCCTCGACACCTGGGTGGGCGAGCCCTTGAGGCCGAGGTAATGCTTCTCGGCCCCGATATCGTCGGCGGTCCAGACATGGTAAGGCTTCTTCACGGAGCCGTGTATCTCCGGGAAGGAGGGACAGCGGGGGCTGAACTCTTTGGGCACCAGTATGGTGAACAGTACCGGGGGCCGGGCCTCGACTATCTCGTGGCCGCCGTCTATGTGGCGCCGGGCTATGAAATTCTTCCCGTCGATGTCGACATGCTCGCAGAAGGTGACCTGCGGTATGCCCAGCTGCTGGGCGATGCCGGGGCCGGTCTGGGCGGTATCGCCGTCTATGGCCTGCATGCCGCAGAAGATCGCGTCGGTCTTGCCTATCTTGGCTATCCCCTTCGCCAGGGCGTAAGAGGTGGACCAGGTGTCGGAGCCGGCGAAGGCCATGTCCGAGAGCAGCACGCCCTCGTCGGCGCCGAGCGCCAGGCCCATCTGCACCACGCTGCGCGCCTGCGGCGGGCCCATGGATATCAGGGTCACGCGGCCGCCGTAGGTTTTCTTCAGCTTCAGGGCGTTCTCCAGCGCGGCGTGGTCGTAGGGGTTGATTATGCTGGGGACGCCGGCCCTTATGAGGTGGCCGGTCTCGGGATTTATCTTCACTTCGGTGGAGTCGGGGACCTGTTTGACGCAGACGACTATGTTCATCTCTCGCTCCTTACTTCGCCTTGAAGGTGGTCTTGAGCCCGGCGGCGGCCAGGTCCATGTCGGCTATCAGGCCCTTCTGGGCCTCCTGCACGGCCGGCATGTTCATGGCGGCGGACAGCCCCGACGAATTGTCGGAGGCGCCCAGCACCAGCGCCAGGCCCTCCACGGACAGGGCCAGGGCGGCCTCGCGGGCGTAGACGCGCGACAGCGCCTTGTAGACGCCGGCGTCGAAGCGCACGCTGTCCGGGTACTTGCCCGGCGCGGCGGCGCGAGCGAAGCAGGCCGCGGTCTCGGCCAGGGCTATCAGCCGGCCCAGCTTGAAAGTGACGTGCTGGTGGCGGGTGAGCTTCTGCAGGCGGCACTCCTCCATGACGGCGGCCAGCGCGCGCAGGGCCAGCCCGGCGGCGTAAGCGCCGCAGTCGTGGACGGAGGCGTGGAGCTTGTCCATCTCGTCGGCCATGTCCAGGTACCAGCGGCCGCGGCTCTTGAGATGCTCCTGCCAGCGCCCGCGGTAGATGGTCATCTCCATGATCTCGCTGGTGCCTTCGTAGATGCAGGTGATCTTTATGTCGCGCTTGATCTTCTCCACGGGGAAGTCGCGGGTGTAGCCGTAGCCGCCCAGCGCCTGTATGGCGTCCTCGGCGGCCTTGTTGCCGTTCTCGGTGGCGGAATACTTGGCGATGGCGCCCTCGGTCTGCAGGCCGTGCTCTCCGCCGTCGAGGCGGTTGGCCGTGTACTCTATGTACGCCCGGGCGGCCTCGAGCCGGGCCGCGTGCGGGACTATGAGCTTGTGGGTGTACCCCTGCTTGTCGCTCAGCGGGCCGCCCGCCTGTATGCGCTGCTGGCTGTAGCGTATGGCCTGCTCGAGCGCCTCCCAGCCGGCGCCGAGGCCGAAGGCCGCCACCATCAGGCGGGTGTAGCCGAAGACGGCCTGGGCCTGCAGAAGGCCTTTGCCTTCCTCGAGGCCGATGAGGTTCTCGGCGGGCACATAGACGCTGTCCAGGGCCAGGGCGGCGGTATTGGAGAGGCGTATGCCGTGCTTGTCCTCGTGCTTGTTGGGGGCGAAGCCCTCCATGTTCCTCTCGACTATGAACCAGGACGGGCCGCCCGGGGCCATGGCCAGGACGGTATAGAGGTCCGCCACGCCGCCGTTGGAGATCCACTGCTTGTTGCCGGTGATGCGGTAGCCCGCGACCTTCCCGTTCTTCACCACGTGCTCGGCGCGCGTGCGCAGGTTGATGAGGTCGCTGCCGGCGTCGGCCTCGGTGGCGGCGTAGGCCACCATCAGGTTCTCCTTGGCTATCTTGTTGAGCCACTTGTTCTTCTGCTCCTGCGTGCCGCCGACATTGATGGGGTCGGTGCCGAGGAAGGTCGCGAATACGCCCGTGGCTATGCCCAGGTCTATGCGGGCCAGGGCCTCGCAGACGCGGTAGATGTCGTAGGTGCCGCCGCTGACCCCGCCGTACTCCTCCGGGATCATCAGCAGGTGCACGCCCAGGACGGCCGGGTCGTACATCTCTTTGAGTATCTCCGCGGGGAATTCGTTGGCGTGGTCCAGGTCCCGTATCAGGTCGTAAGGCAGCCGCCGCTTGGCGTACTCCTTCAGGCTGTCGAGGACCAGTCCCCGTGAAATGGCGTCCATGCTGGGCATTATCGGGTCTCCTTAAGCTTTTACGGCGGAAACGCTGTCGATGAAAGAGCGGGCGTCGCCTACCATGCGGGCGGCCAGTTCCTTGTCGTCCAGCGACTCGGCGTTGATGAATACGTTCTCCGTCGCGCCCTTCACCGCCGCCTCCAGCAGGTAGAGGGCGCTGCGGTAGTCGGAAATGACATGGGACGAGACGTCGCCGCATTTGCGCAGTTCGGCGGCCGCCTCCGCGGCCAGGCGGGCGGTCTTGAGGGGCACTTCGGCGGCGTATTTCAGGGCCTCCTGCATCTTCGACTTGCGCTCCGGGTTGTCCTTGGGCGTCTTCATGGCGGCCATGAAGGCGTCGAAAGAGGCGGAGTCCTCGGCCACGCAGGCCTGCAGGTCGCCGCGCAGCCGGCCCAGGCTGGAATGCAGGGCGGTCAGGCCGGGCTTCTTGGCCTCATCCAGCTTCTTGCCGCGCAGGGTTATGCCGGCGGCCATCTGGCCCAGGGCGCAGCCCATAGCGCCGGCTATGGCGGCGGCGCTTCCCCCTCCGGGGGTCGGATCGGTATTGGCCAGCGCGTCGGCCAGCAGGTTGGCGCCGGACTGCCAGGAGCCCAGCAGCTTGAGCAGCTTGGTCTCGAGCACCTGGGTGTCCTTGTCGAAGCCCTGCACCTTCAGCGACTCGACGGCGTAATCGGTCAGCGCCTCCTGGGTGGTCAGGCCGATGAGCTCGGTGCCGGTGATCTCTATACCCTTGGGGCCCAGGTCCTTCTGCATCTCGTCCAGGACCCGCTTGATGGATGTGGTCTTGTAATCGGTCAGCACGGTGGACATCTGCACCTGGCCCTTGCTCTCCAGGAAGATCTCCTTGGCGCGCAGGGCGGGCAGGCCGCCGCCGGTGGTGCGTATCTTCTTGGCCAGGACCTTGGCGAACTCCATGTCGGTGGTGGCCAGGTTGACGTTGAAATTGACTATCTGGTGGCGGGCGCCGACGGCCATCGCCCCGGCGGTGGGGTGTATCCTGTTGGGGCCGAAATCCGGCACGCGCTCGGGGTCCTTGCCTATGGCCTCGCGCAGGCCCTCGAACTGTCCCTTGCGCACCTTGGCCAGGTCGCGGCGGTGCTCGACGCGGGCGGCCTTGTCGTAAAGATAGACCGGTATCCCCAGTTCACGGCCTATCCGCTCGCCGGCCTTCGCGGCCAGCGCCACGCAATCCTCGATGGTCGAGTCCATGACCGGGATGAACGGGGCCACGTCGGTGGCGCCCATACGGGGATGCTCGCCCTTATGCTGGTTGAGGTCTATGAGCTCGGAGGCTTTTTTGGTGACAGCGAACATGGCGTCCGCGGCGGTCTCCACCGGCGCGATGAAAGTCAGGACGGTGCGGTTATGATCGGCGTCCTTCTCTACGTCAAGCACCAGCACGCCCGGCACGGCCCTGGCGGCGTCCACTATCGCGTTTATCTTGGAGAGGTCCCGGCCCTCGCTGAAATTAGGTACGCATTCCACGAACTTGCCCATGTAAGCACCTCGCAGGAAATGGTTAAGATATCAATAATTATACTAATTTGGCGGTTGAGGAGGGAAACCCGGGCTGGGGTCAGGTCTTTACTTTTGACCTTCGCTCTCCCGGGAGGCGAGAGATCCGGCGCCCGGCAGGTCAAAAGTAAAGACCTGGCCCCGATATAATGCAAAAACCCGCGTTCAGCGGGTTTTAGCACCCTCCAGACTACGGGGGGTTTCAACGGGCGGCAGGCCCACGGGCCTGCGGCCGATAATATTATAGCAGACGGTATTGACTTGTCAAGGCCTAGTAATCCGGATTGTAGGGCTCGAGCGGCGGCGGCGGCAGCACCGGCTTCGGGTCTCCGAAATGGACGCTCAGGTAAAGACAGAGGTTATCGGCCGGGCCGATATCCCCCACCCCGTCCGATTTCATGCGGAACAGGTGGCGCCAGACGGCCTCCAGGCCAAGCGGAAGTCCGAAGACCCGGCGCTTCACCCCGGCGCCCAGCGAAACGCCGAAATTCGTGGCGGAACCGGCGTCGAAACGCGAGGCGCCGGCCGAATAAGCCGAATGTTTCCAATGGAAGATCCCCGCCCCCGCCAGCAGGGTCCAGGTCCTGGCGCCGGACGCGAACGAAGCTCTGAGCGACGGGGCCAGGTGGAAAATATCTATCTTCAGCGCGTCGTTCGCGCGGGAACCGTGGCCGCTCTCAAGACCGGCCTCCACTCCCCAGGCCAGGCTGTCGTCCAACTTCCTCCAGCCGGCGAAGGCGGCCGCCGCGGCCGGCTCGTACCCGACGTCGGCGTCCCCCCAGTCGCCGCCGAAAGGAACGGCCTGCCCGCCCTTCACGTCGAAAGAAAGCGGCGCGCAGAGCGCGGCCTGCGGAAGGAGCAGCAGGACAAGCGGGAGGGCCCGGGTCAAGGCTTCTTCCCCGCGGCGGCCGGCTTCCCGCCGGTTCCGCCGGGCTCTCCGGCCGCGGCGGCGCCCTTGCCGGCTGCCGGTCCGCGCGCGCCTTCCCGGTGCCGGGCCTTTAGAGCGGCCAGCTCTTTCTCATGCGAAGCTTTCAGCTCGTTCATCGCCCGGCGCGCCTCTGCCGCCGGCCTGCCACCGAGGGACCGCCGCAGGGCCTCGGACTCTTCGGCTTGCCTTTTCCTGAGCGCGGCCGCCTCCGAATTCCGCAGGCGCTTGAGCTCCGGTCCGGAAAGCGCGGAGGTGCTTATCGCGACCGTGGCCGCCGGTCGCACCGGGACACCCTGCCGCATGGCGTCCTCCGCCGACGCCGGGGCCGGCGCGGCGCCCAGAAGTATGGCCAGTAAATATGCGGTCATGTCTCACCTCCCCGCGAATATCTTAGGGATCGCGCCGATCCCGGCCTTCACCGCGGCCAGGTCGTAAGTCCCGTCAGGGGCGGGACCGGCGAAGCCGGACGTGACCCTGTCCTTTATGAAGAAAGGGGTGTCCAGGTCGATGAAGTCGAAGCCGCCGAGACCGGCCGCGAAATGCGCGGCGCAGAGCGAGGAAAGGCGGCTTTCCAGCATCTCTCCCATCATCAGTTTCACGCCCCGGGCGCGCGCCAGCCGGTAGACCTCCAGCGACTGCGACAGCCCCAGTTTCATCAGTTTTATGTTCAGGCCGCTGACGCCCGCCTTAAGCAGCCTCACGGCGTCCGGGAGCGAATAGAGGCTCTCGTCCGCGCAGACCGGGAAATCGAAATCACGGGAGAGGGCGGCCAGGCCCTCGAAATCCTCTTTTTTCACGGGCTGTTCCAGTACGGAGGGCTTTATGCCGGCCCGGCCGAGGTCCTTCACGAAAGACCGGGCCTCCCGGACCGTCCACGCGCAGTTGGCGTCCAGGAAAATGCGGGCCTTCGGGGCGGCGCGCCTGACGGCGGAGATGCGCCGCAGGTCGTTGTCATAGCCGATACCGACCTTGATCTTGAATATGTCCATGCCCCGGGACCGGTAAAAAGAAGCGAAATCGTAAGCCTGCTCCGGAGTCCCTATCACGACGGTTATATCCGTCCTCGAGCGAGAGAGGCTGCTCCCGTAAAGTTTCCAGAAAGGGACCTTCATGTTCCTGGCCAGGGCGTCGAGCACGGCCATCTCGGCCGCCGCCAGGGCGGCCCTGTTGCGGTCGAGCCTCTCGCGCAGGCCGCGCAGGATAAGATCGTAGGAGCCGATGTCCCTGCCCCTCAGCCACCGCGCGGCGCCGCGCAGCGCGGCCAGCGTGCCGGGCAGGGTCTCTCCGGTGATATGGGGAGCGACCCCGGCCTCGCCGTAGCCGCGGACGCCGCCGGCGAGGGTCACCATGAAGACGGCGTTGTCCAGGTCCTTGTGGCTGCCCGAAGAAATAGTGAAAGGCTGCGTCAGCTCTCCGCGCAGCCTCGCCGCGGCCGCCGATCTTATGATGGTGTCTTTCATCGCGTCCCTCTTCTTCCCGCTTTCTCTTCCGTGCTCTCCCTGCCCAGCAGCATCAGCACCACGACTATGGAGAAGATCATCACGCTCTGCAGCAGCAGGAAGATCGTTCCGGCAGTTGAGGCGGTGTGGCGCACCGTCCAGGCGCCGAGCCCCAGGCAGAGGTTGAGCATGAGTATGAAGGCCACGGTCTGCTTCACGTCGAGGCCGAGCTTCATGAGACGGTGATGGAAATGGTCCTTGCCGGTGTACTCCAGCCACTCCCTGACCGTCGAAACCTGGCCGTTCTTTATCCTCGAGACGGTGGTGTAGATTATGTCGAAGACCGGGATACCCAGCACCAGCAGGGGAGTGCTGAGCGCCACCGCCGGGTTGCCCGTGGCCCAGCTGCCGTATACCGCCAGGCAGCCCAGCAGGAACCCTATAAGGGTGGACCCTCCGTCGCCGAGGAACATCCTGGCCGGGTGCCAGTTGACAGTCAGGAACCCCGAGCAGGCCCCGGCCAGCGCGGCCGAAAGGAACGCGACCTCGTACTGGTTGGAGTTCCAGGCGATGCCGACGAAAAGCAGGGAGCAGACCGCGCCCATAGCCGAGGCCAGGCCGTCTATCCCGTCCATGAAGTTGAAGGCGTTCGTTATGCCCACCAGCCAGATCACGGTAAGCGCGAAGGAAAGGATGTCCCCCCCGGGAAGATGCTGCGCGAACGTGAGCTTGAGGCCCGCGCCCGCGGCGGCGGCCGCGGCGGCCACCTGCCAGAAAAGCCTGGTCCTCGCTGAAAGGCTGCGCACGTCGTCGAGAAAGCCGAGCGCGAAGATGATGACGGCGCCGGCGGCTATCCCCAGAAGGTGCGGGGAGAACTGCTGGTTGCGCAGCATGGCCAGCGCAAGGGCCAGGAATACGGCCAGGCCGCCGAGGCGCGGCGTGGGGGAGGAGTGGACCCTGCGCGGCCCGGGCTGGTCAACCGCGCCGAACCGTCGCGCGGCGTAAGCGGCCAGCGGCACGGCGAGCGAACAGAAGAAAAAGGCGATGAAGAAGATATAGAGCCAGCGCTGGCCGCTGGTCCAGGTCCAGGCGGAGAAGCCTCCCGGCGGAAGTATTACCAGCAGCCCCGCAAGGGCCAGGAAGAAAGTGACGTCCCTGGCCCGCCTCATCATTTTCTGAGACCCATCAGGGAATCTATCATGGCCCGCTGGGGCATGAAGCCCTCCGCGTACTTGACGCGCCCCTGGAAGCCGCGGAAGACGGCCGCGCTGCGGGCGCTCTCCACTATCGAAAGATTCTTGACGCGGGTCTTGTAGACCTGGGAAGAATGACATTTGAGCAGGCGGACCTTGACGGCCAGAACGCCGCCGATATCGGCGAAGAACGTAGGGGCGAAATGCATGGTCGTGGGGACCTCGTAGAACAGGAGGTTGGGAGAATAGCGCGCGGCGGTGACGGCCGCCTGGGCCGCCGCGCGGTGGTCCTGGTGCGTGTCGTCGGGGCTGTTCACCAGTATGACGTCCGGGCGGAATCCCGATATGGCTTCCTCGACGCGGCGGATAAGGGCGCGGTCCAGGGCCATCTCGGTATCCTTCCACCCGCCCCAGACCAGCCTGGCCTTAAGAAGCGCCGCGGCCCGCTCCTGCTCCCGCCGCCTGGCCTCCGCCGCGCCGCCGACACCCCCGTCCGAAAGGACCAGCATGCAGAGTTTATGCCCCGACTTAGAAAGCCTGGCGAGCAGTCCGCCGCAGCCTATTTCGAGGTCGTCCGGGTGGGCCCCTATGCCGAGTATCCTCATTGAAGTTCCCCCTTATTGCCTCGCGCTTTCGGCGCCTTCCGCCACCAGGGCGGCGTCCACCGAGGGCGATCCTTTGGAGAAAGCGGCCAGCAGGCTCATGTTGGCTATATTGTTTATCCAGCGGGGTATGCCGCCGGAGCGCTCATGGACAAGGTCCAGCGCCTCCGGCAGGAATATCCCGTCGGAGCCGCCGGCCACTCCCAGGCGGTGACGCACATAGGCCGCCGTTTCCTCCCGGTCCAGGGCGGGAAGATTATAGCTCAGCGTTATGCGCTGGCTGAACTGCTTGTTGGAATCGAGTTTTTCCCTGAGTTCGGGCTGTCCCGAAAGCAGCAGCGTCACCAGGAACCTGGTCTCGGTCTGGAAATTGAGCAGCAGCCGCAGTTCCTCGAAAACATTTTCGTTGTCTATCAGCTGGGACTCGTCTATGGCTATAACGACGTGCTTGCCGTCGTTGTAAGTCTCGCGGACGAACTTTTCCAGGCCCATGAGCACGTCTTCCTTGCTGCGGGGGACATTGTAGCCCGTGAAATTATGGAGTATCATCCGCAGCAGGCCGAGGTCGTCGAGGCGCGGATTATTGACGAAAGAGAAGACGCAGCCCTTTTTTTTATGCTCGCGTTCCAGGGCCCGCAGGACAAGCGTCTTGCCGCATCCGTACACGCCGGTCAGGACGGCGCAGGCCTTGCGCTCCTCGACCACGTAGCGCAGGCGCGAGGAGGCCTCCCTGTGCTTCTCCGACTCGTAGAAGAAATCGGTGTCGGGAGTGTTCTCGAAGGGCGGCTTGCGCAGGTTCCAGTGCTTGAGGTACATGGCTTACATTTAATTATAAATGGCGCCGCAAAGCAAAGTTCAGCCCAGCCTGGAGCGGACGAATTCCGCCCTCGCCTCGTCCCTGCGCCCGGGCGGCAGGTCCTTGCCGGCCCTGGCGGACAGGTGGGCCGGCTGGGCCTGTATGGTCATCTGGTTGAGGGTGTCCATGTCCAGGTCCAGCCGCAGGCCCATGGCCAGTCCCATCCGGGCCAGCGAGGCGTTCTGCATGAACTCCTCGTAGCTCAGCAGCCGGGCGCCGGAGAGCACCGCCCGGGCGCGGTGAACGGCGTCCTCGGTCTTGAGGCGCAGAGCCGGCCGAAGCAGGTCCTCGCGGGCCTTGATCTCGAAATTTATCAGGTTGCGTATGACGCGGCGCACGCTTTCGGCGAACTCCTCTTCGCTGCGGCCGAGGCAGACGGAATTGGAGATCTGGTAAAGGTCGCCCAGCACGTAGGTCCCCTCGCCGTACATGCCCCGCGCCGTCACGCCCAGATGGGAGAGGCTTTCCAGCGCCGGACCGAGGCGGCCGGCACGGCCCAGCGCCGGGAGGTGCACCATGCAGGAGACGCGCATGCCGGTGCCGGTATTGGTCGGGCAGGCCGTCAGGAAACCGAACTCGGAGCCGTAGGCGTAGGGCAGCAGCTCTCCAAGGCCGGACTCGGCGGCGGAGGCCAGCTCGAGGCATTTCTCCACGGAAAAACCGGGCAGTATGGCCTGCAGCCTGAGGTGGTCCTCCTCGTTGATCATGGCGGAGAGAGTCTCGTCCGAGGCTATCACCACGGACTGAGCTCCCGCGGCGGCCGCGAGATTGTGGGAGATATGGCGGCGCTCCACGAGGAACCGCTTCTCCAGGGGGGAGAGCGTCTCCAGCGCCGCTTCCCGGGAACGCGGAAAAAGCCTGGAGGACTTCACCGCGTCGAGCGCCCTGCGCCTCAGCTCGGCCTGGGACTGGCGGGAGGAGCGGCCCGGAAAAGGGAAGCCATGGACGTTGCGGGCGAAGCGCACGCGGGTGGAGAATACGATGTCCGGCCAGTCCCCCTCCGCGGCGGCCCAGTTTATCCTGTCGCGGAACCAGGAGAGCAGCTTACCGGCCATCGTCCAGCTCCTTGACTGCGTCGCGCAGCCTGGCCGCGGCCTCGAAATCCTCGCGGGCGACGGCGGCCCTGAGGGCCGCGCGCAGGGCCTCCAGTTTCTCCCCCCGCTCCCGCTCCGAAAGGACCGAGAGATTATCCCGGTACCTTCGGCCGGAATAGGAGCAGGAGCCGTGTATGCGGGTGAGAAGTTCACGCAGCTGCGCCCCGAAATACCTGTAGCAGGACGGGCAGCCAAGCCGCCCGCTCTCCCGGAATTCGGCGTACTTGAGGCCGCATTCGCCGCAGGCCAGCGGCTTGCGCTCGCTGGGGAGCAGTTCCTTGACGAACCCCCCCATCGGCCCCAGGCCGTGAGGCTCGTGCTCCCCCGCGTGGCGTTCGCTGCGCTTCAGGGCGCAGGCGGCGCAGAGATGCATCTCCGTAACCTTGTTATTGACGGCGGCCTTGAGGAAGACGGTGGCCTGGGCCTTCCGGCAGTCCTGGCAGATCATCAGCGCACCTCGGAGAGCTTGCCGCCCTCCAGCCGCAGTATCCTTGACGCGCAGCGGGCGGCCTCTTCGTTATGGGTCACCATCAGGACGGCCGTCCCGCGCGACCCGATCCCCCGCAGGTCGTCGAGGACGATTTTGGCGTTATGGCGGTCCAGGTTCCCGGTCGGCTCGTCGGCGATTAGCAGCTCCGGCGAGTTGCGCAGGCCGCGCAGTATGGCGGCGCGCTGCTTCTCGCCGCCCGATATCTCCATCGGGACCTTGCCCGCTATCTCGGCCAGGCCGAAGCGCTCCAGCAGCGCCAGCGCCTTGGCCGGGTCCGGGCGGCCGGCCAGCCGCGCGGGCATGTCGATGTTCTCGAGAACGGTGAACTCCGGCAGCAGGGAATCGAACTGGAAAACGAAACCCAGCTTGTCCCGGCGCAGGCGGGAGCGCTCGGCCTCGTCGAGGGAGCCGGCTCCGTGACCGAACACCCGCAGCGTCCCGCTGAAGGAGTCGTCCAGCAGACCGATGAGGTGGAGCAGCGTGGACTTGCCGGAGCCGGACGGCCCCGTCAGGGCGACGAACTCACCCCGGCGGATATGCATGTCCACTTCCTCCAGGACCAGCATCTGCTCGCGGCCCTGGGTGTAGCTCTTGCTGACGCTCTCGAGCTCTATGATCCTATCCATAGCGTATGGCGTCCACCGGGTTGAGCTTGGCGGCGCGGGAGGCGGGATAAAGCGCGCTCAGCGAGCAGAGGGCGAAGCTGGCCAGGGCCGTAAGGAGTATGTTCAGGGCGTCCAGTTTCACGGGGACTTTTGTCACGTAGTAGATGTCGGAAGGCAGTTCTATTACGGGATAATGCCCTATGAACAGCGAGATCCCCACTCCCAGCAGGACGCCGAGGAGGGTGCCGGCCAGGCCGATCATCGCCCCCTCGAGGAGAAAGACGCGGCGTATCAGGCCCGGCCCCGCGCCCATGGCGCGCAGGATGCCTATGTCGCGCATCTTCTCGACGGTCATCATGAGGAGGTTGGAGGCGATGGTGAAGGTCGCCACCAGGATGATGAGCGCCAGCACCAGCGACATGACGAATTTCTCCAGCTTCAGCGCCGCGAAGAGCGTGCGGTTCATGTCGGCGAAGGTCTTGACCGTGAACGGGAACCCCAGCGAACCGCGCAGGTCCTCCGCCGCCGCGGCGGCCAGGTCCATGTCCCTGAGCCTGACGCCGAAACCGTTCGGCTCGCCCTGCATGCCGAAGAACTCCGACGCCTCTTTCAGACCGCAGTAGGCCATGGTATTGTCGTATTCGTAGTAGCCCGTGCGCGAGAGGCCCGCGACGCGGAACTTCTTCATGCGCGGCAGCAGGCCCAGGCCCGAGTCGGCCGAGCGCGGCGAGACCAGTATGACCTCGTCCCCGGTCCAGGCGCCCAGGCCCTTGGCCAGTTCCTCCCCGAGTATTATGCCCGGCACGCCCCCCGCCGGCGCGAGAGCCTCCCAGGAGCCGCGCACCAGCGAATCCTTCAGGGAATTGACCCGCGCCTCGGCGGCCGGGTCGACGCCCCTGACCACGGCCCCGGTCGAGCGGTTGTCGAAGGTTATTATCCCCTGCCCCAGCGCGAAGGCGGAAACGGCCTCCACCCCTGGCGCGGCCGATATCCTGGCGGCCGCGCGTTCCCCGTCCCCGGGGCGCATCTGGCCGTAGACCACTATATGGGCCTGCGCGTCCACTATCTTGCGGCGGATATCCGTCTGGAATCCGTCCATGATGGAAAGCGTCACGATGAGCGCCGCGACGCCGAGCGAGACCCCGGCCACGCCGATGAGCGTGGTGACGACGGAGAAAAGTCCCTTGCGCTTGGCGCTGAGGTAGCGGAGGGCGATAAACGTCTCTGGAGCCATATTCCTCGGCGGCCGCGGCGGCGGCCGGCGCTACTGCTGGTCGCCGGGCCGGAGCAGAGGGAAGAGTATCACTTCCCGTATCGAGGGCTTGCCCGAGAACAGCATGGCCAGGCGGTCTATGCCTATGCCTATGCCGCCCGTCGGCGGCATGCCGTACTCCATGGCCTCGATGAAATCCCTGTCGAGCACGTCGGCCTCGGCGTTCTTCTCCTCGCTGCGCTGGCGCACCTGCTCGAGCAGGCGGTCTTTCTGGTCCTCGGGGTCGTTGAGCTCGGTGTAGGCGTTGGCGAGCTCCATCTTGGCGACGAAAAGCTCGAAACGCTCGACGATGGACTCGTCCCCCTCCTTGCACTTGGCCAGCGGCGTTATGGCCGTGGGGTGGTCCATGACGAAGGTGGGCTGTTCCAGGTCCGCCTGGATGAGAGTCTCGAACATCCTGTCGAAGATCTTGGCCGAGGGAGTGTCGTCGGAGAAGCCGACGCCCTTCTCGCGGGCCAGCGCGCGCAGGGCTTCGCGGTTGAAGGACTTGCCGCTGAGCACCTCGTGTATGTCATGGCCGGTCTTCGCCTTCCAGACCTCCGGCAGGTAGATCCGGCGGAAGGGCGGCCTGAGGTTTATCTTCATTCCGTTGTAGTCCACTTCGGAGACGCCGGTCAGCTCGGAGCAGCGGGCGAAGATCTTCTCGGCCAGCTCGGCCATCGTATTGTAGTCGCCGTAGGCCTTGTAGGCCTCGAGCGAGGTGAACTCCGGGTTGTGGCTGGTGTCCACGCCCTCGTTGCGGAAGATGCGGCCTATCTCGTAGACGCCGTCGAAACCGCCGATTATGAGTTTCTTGAGCGGGAGCTCGGTGGCGATGCGCATGTAGAGCTCGTTCTTGTAGACGTTATGGAAGGTCACGAAAGGGCGGGCCGAGGCGCCGCCGGCCTGCGCGCAGAGCACGGGGGTCTCGACCTCCAGGTAGCCGTCGCCGTCGAGGACCTGGCGCACGCCGGAGACGATCCGCGCCCTGTTGACGAAGATCTGCCGGACCTCGTCGTTGGAGATCAGGTCCAGAGAGCGCTCGCGGTAACGGGTCTCGGGGTCCGTGAGGCCGTGCCATTTCTCGGGCAGGGGCCGCACCGACTTGGAAAGTATGGTGACCTTCTCCACGTTGACCGTCAGTTCGCCGGTCTTTGTGACGAAAAGGGGCCCTTCCACGCCCAGGAAGTCGCCCACGCCGACGAACCGCTTGAAGGTCTCGTAGTCCTTCTCCCCGACGGCGTCCTTCTTGACGTATATCTGTATCTTGCCGCTGCCGTCCTTGATATGGGCGAAAGCGGCCTTGCCCATCAGGCGCAGCAGCACCACGCGCCCTGCGCAGCGCACCCGCGTGTCCTCGGGCTGCTTCAGCGCGCCGGCGGCGGAATGAGTGACCTGGAAACGGCGCGGGTAGGGGTCTATCCCCTGCTCGCGGAGGGCTTTGATCTTGCCGTAATTGTGGCCGACTATCTCCTGGAGGGTATTGCCGCTCATTGCTTGGAGGCCAGCGCGTCGCGCACGATCTTGACCAGGTTCTTGGGCTCGAAAGGCTTCTCCACGAAGGCGAAGATGTTCGAGGAAAGTTCGAAGAGGTCCTTCATCTGGCCTTTGGCTGTGAGGATGACTATGGGTATCTCGCGGAGGCCGTCTATCTCCTGCAGCTTGGACTGGAAGGTGTAGCCGTCCATCTCGGGCATCATGATGTCCAGGATAATGACGTCCGGCATCGCCTTGTTGGGGCCGTCCTCGGTGAGTTTATTGTAGGCCTCCAGACCGTTGTAGGCCTCGAGCACCTCGAACTTCTCACGCTCCATCAGCACCTTGATAAGGTAGACGACGTCTTTTTCGTCGTCCACGACCATGACCTTGGACATGTAACCTCCGGAAATGTGACCCGCGGCGGCCGGACGCCCGGCCTATCCGCGGGAGAATTTTACAATTATATTATTGGCGGAGCAAGGCGCCGGCGCCGCGCCGGTTCCGCGGCGGGGCCGGGCTCAGTGGAAGCGGCGGTCCAGGAAGCCGCCGGTCCACTCCAGCATCTCGCCGACATTGACGGCGTTGAGCTTCTCCGAGTAGCAGTGCTCGGCCATTTTCTTGAGGCTGAACTTCAGCATAAGCTGGCGGTGTTCCTCCCGGTCGATACCCCCCCGGGACAGCAGCGCCTCGCAAAGTCCCGGGAAATCCATGGCCCTGACCCGCGGAGACAGGCCCTCCGACTCGCAGATGCGGCGCAGCGCGTTCTCCAGCACGGCCCCGCACATGACCGCGGCCGACAGGAAGTTCCCCTCCTCCCTCAGGGACGCGGCCCGGGCGAGCAGGTCGCGGGAGATGGCGCGGAAGGAAACGCGGTCGGAGATCTGCGGGGGGGCAGGCGCGGGACGCGGGGGCGGGGGCGCGCCCTCCAGCGCCGAAACGGCGCCGCGGAGAGAGTCGAGGTAGCGGTCAAAAAGAGTGCCGGGGGCGGACTGGGAGTATACTCTCTCGCAGCGGTCCAGTTCGAGCACCCTGGAACTGTTGGCGCCGAAAGCGCGGACCAGCTGGTCCCGCACGTCCTTCTTCCACCTGGCGTAATCGGGGTTGAAAGGCGAGAACCTGAACCAGGTGTACTGGTAGCAGGCGTCGAAATCGTCCCGCAGGCGCTCCGCCGCCTTCAGCAGTTCGCGGCAGCGACCGCACAGGACCTTGCTGTCGTCCATATTATCCCCCCGGTATATTCTAGCAAGGCGCGGGAGCGGAATCAACGGACTCTTAGTCACACGCGCGCAAAATATGTAGAATTAAAAAAAACGCCGGCAACAAGGAGACCGACCGATGGCCCTGGAAAGAACCCTCGTACTGATAAAACCCGACGGCATGCAGCGCCACCTCGCCGGCCTGGCCATGGACAGGCTGGAGAACACGCACATGGAGCTGGTCGGGGCCAAGATAAGGACGGTGACGGACGAACTTGCCCGGGAACATTACGCGCTCCTGGAAGGCAAGGGGCCGTTCGCCGACAAGAAGTTCTTCGAGCGTCTCATAAACTTCATCAAGGGCGAGTACCACGGGGACCCCAAACGCCGGGTCCTGGCGCTCGTCTACCAGGGCGAGAACGCCGTGCAGGTCATACGCAAGGCGGTCGGCGCGACCAACCCGGAGGACGCCTCGCCCGACACCATACGCGGCGCCTTCGGCCGGGTCTGCCGCAGGCACGGCTACTACGAGAACGTGGTGCACGCGTCGGGCAACACGGAGGAAGCGGACCGCGAGATAGGAATATGGTTCAATCCCGGGGAGATAATACCGTAACCGGGTCCGGGAACGGGGAACCATGAACCTCCCGCCTGTCATCTGCGCGCTCATACTGCTGGCCGCCCCCGCCCGGGCGCAGTCGCAGCGGGCCGAGGAGGCCGTGACTTTCCAGGCAGCGGACGGCTGGAACATACACGCCGACTACCTGCCGCCCGAGGAGGGCGCCCCGGTCGTACTCCTCCTGCACGCGCACAAAAGCTCTTCCGCCGAATGGAGGACTTTCCAGGCCCAGCTCAAGCGCTACGGCTACGGCTGGCTCGCGCCCGACCTGCGGGGGCACGGACGCAGCGTGACGGACCCGGCCGGCTCGACCGTCACCTGGAAGAATTTCCGCCACAGCGGCGCGGACAACGAATACAACAAGATGATAAGGGACGTGGACGGCGCGCTGGTATTCCTCTCGACCCGCGCCGTGGCGACCGAACGCGTGATCATGGCCGGGTCCATCCTCGGCGCCAACCTCGCCATAAAGACGGCCGCGATATACAAGGAGATCCCCAAGGTGATCGCGGTCTCCCCCGTCCTGAACGTGAACGACGTCCTGGTGGTGAACCCGCTGCGCGCCTACGGACGCAAGCCCCTCCTCATGATGGCCGGGGCCAACCGGGAACGTCAGTTCAAGGAATTCCAGCTTCTCAACGACATAGCCAAGATCTCGTGCGGCGCCGAGAACGTGACGACCCTGGTCGAAGCCAAAGGCTTCGGCGCGGAACTCGTGAACCGCTACAGCGCCAGGCGGATAATGGACTGGCTCAGGAACAGTTCTTTCCCCCCCGTGGTCGAATCCTCCTCCACCTACGTCACGGGCGGGCTGGAGACAGTTCCCTGGCATGGAGAGGCGACGGCCGCGGAGGAGGAGGAAGAACTGCCGGAACCGGCATCGGAAGGTGAAAACCCATGAGCGACAGATTTTCAAAGTACTCGAAACTGCCCACGGAAAGGGAAAACCCCCGCACGCTCGACCTCGACAGGATACCGCTGCGGCGCGTCCTGGAGAAACTCAACCGGGAGGACGCCGGCGTGCCGCGCGCGGTGGCGAGGGCCATACCTGCCATCGAGAAGGCCGCCCGCGAGGTCTCGGGCACCTTCCTCAGGGGCGGGCGCATCGTCTTCATCGGCGCGGGGACAAGCGGCCGCCTGGGCGTGCTGGAGGCGGCCGAGCTTCCCCCGACCTACGGCGTGAAGCCGGGCACTTTCAAGGCCCTCATGGCCGGCGGCGACAGCGCGGTCTTCCTCTCCAAGGAAGGCGCGGAGGACAGCCGGGAGAACGGCTTCCGCGAGATAAACCGCTGCGTCAAAAAAGGCGACGTGGTCGTCGGCATAGCCGCCAGCGGGGTCACGCCTTACGTGCTGGGCGGGCTGGAAGCGGCCAGGAAAAGGGGAGCCTTCGGCGTGCTGCTGACCTGCAACTACCGCGAGAAAGTGCCTGTCGCGCGCTGCGTCATCGCCATAGACGCCGGCCCGGAACCGATCTCCGGCTCCACGCGCATGAAATCCGGCACCGCCACCAAACTCGCGCTGAACATGCTGACCACTTCGGCCATGATCGTTTCCGGCAAGGTCTACCGCAACTGGATGGTGGACGTGCGGACCACCTCCCAGAAGCTCGAACTGCGGGCCGCCCGGATAGTTTCGCGGCTGGGAGGCGTGGACCCGGAGGAGGCGGCCAGGCTGCTCGCCGAGACCGGCGACGAGGTGAAGACATCGATAGTCATGGCCCGCAAGGGCCTCTCCCGGGAAGCGGCCCGCGCCCTCATAAAGAAGCACGGGGGCTTCCTGCGCCCCATACTCGGATGAAGCGCTTCCTGAGGGCCGCCGGCAGCCTGAGGCTGTTCTTCCCCCTGCTTTTCCTTATATCGGCGGCCCTGGCCTGGGAAACCGCTTTCAACCGGGGCGAGCCGGTCTACGGCCGCTGGTGGTTCATGGCGCTGGGGGCCGCGCTGCTGCTGAACACCGCGGCCTGCCAGGCGCTGCGCTTCGCCTCCTGCCCCCGAAGGTCGCTGCTGCTGCACGCCGGCGTACTGCTGGTCATCGGCGGGGGGTTCGCCAGCGGCGCCTGGAAGTTCAGCGCGCAGCTCCAGCTGACGGCCGGATACGAGACCAGCGAAGCCCGCACCGAGACCGCCGTCTACCGTCTCCCCTTCTCCGTCAAGCTGATCTCGTTCCGCGCGCTTTACGACGGCGAGCCTGAATATTCCCTGGCGGCCGGCGGAACGGCGCTGCCGCTCCTGCCGGGCGGCTCTTTCCAGCTGCCGGACGGGACCGGGGTGAGGGTCCTGCGGCTTTTCCGCGACCTGGGCATCGGCCCCGACGGGAAGCGGGAAGAAAAATCAGCCTACTATTTCAACCCCGCCGCGGAACTGGAAGTGAGCTCCGGGACCAGGAAGGAGAAAGTGCTGCTCTTCTCGGGACTGGCCTCGCCCCACGGCGGCGGCAGGGCCGGACTGACGCTGCTGGTGAAAGGGGCGCGGCCGGCGGGTTATGAGAGCGAAGTGGAGCTGAAGGCCGAAGGAGAAGAGCTGCGCACGGTGATAGGCGTAAACAGCCCGGCCTCCTTCTACGGCTACAAACTCTACCAGCACGGCTACGACCCCGCCGACCCGGCCGCTTCGACGCTGCTGGTCAAGCGCGATCCGGGCGTCTGGCCGGTCTACGCCGGCTTCGCGCTTATCGCCGCTGGACTGATCTTATGGATACTTTAAGCCTGTCGCAGAACGTTTCGTTCGCGGCCGCCATGGCGGCCTTCGCCCTGTCGCTGTCCGCCCGCGCCGCCGGCTGGTGGCGTCCGGCCGCCTGGGTCTCGCTGGCCGCGCTGACCCTGCTCCTCGGCCTCATCTGGAAGGAGACCGGGCGCCCGCCGATGGCCAACCAGCACGAATCGCTCCTGGTAACGGCCTGGTTCACGGGCGCGGCCGTTCTCTGCGCCCGGGGCCGCGCCGCGCAGGTCCGGCCCGCGGCGCTCTTCCTCCTCTGCGCGCTGCTGGCCGGGGCCTCGCTGGCCCGGCGCGACCTCTCCCCCCTCATGCCGGCCCTGCGCTCCAACTGGCTGATCTTCCATGTCCTGACGGCCATGGCGGCCTACGCGGCGCTGGGCGTGGCCGGGGTTTACGGGGCCTGGGCTTTCCTTACTAAAAAAGAGGAACAGGCCGCGCCCGCCGTGCGCTCGCTGATAAAGGCCGGATTCCTTCTGCTCGCCGCGGGCATAATCACAGGCTCGATATGGGCGGAAGCCGCCTGGGGCTCTTACTGGAGCTGGGACCCGAAAGAGATATGGTCCCTCATCGCCTGGCTTTTCTACGCGGGACTGCTGCACATGAACAAAGCGGGAAAGGCGGGAGCCGCCGCCCTCTGCCGCCTTGCCGTGCTGGGACTTTTTCTGGTAATCTTCACTTACCTCGGGGTGAATTACCTCCTCGGAGGACTCCACAGTTACGCTTAGGCGGAGAGATGGACGCGACGGAAAAGATAAAAGCATGGCTGCTCCGCGCGGCGGAGAGGCTGCCCCGTTCCCGCGACGGCTGGCTGGCCCTGCTAAAAAAGAACCGGGAACTGGTCCTGCGCCTGTCCGCCCTGGCCGTCTTCGCGGGCGGAGGGTCCCTGTTCATGCTCTTCGGCCCGCCCCATCTCGTCACCCTGACCGAGACCCCCTCCTTCTGCGGTTCCTGCCATTCGATGAAGGGCCAGCACAAGGACTGGCGCCTGTCCTCCCACCGTCAGAACTGGTGCATCGACTGCCACCTGCCCAACGACAACGCCGCCAACCATTATCTCTGGAAAGCCATAGACGGCGGCAAGGACGTATTTTTCGAGTATTCCGGGCTCAGGGAACACGACGAGATAAGCCTTACGGAACACGGGAAGCGGGTGCTGCAGAAGAACTGCATACGCTGCCACGGCGATATCATGGCGCGGATGGACACCACGCGCTCCTGCATAGACTGCCACAGGGGCCTCGCCCACAGGCGCAACGGCCTGCCGGGCGAAAGACACACGGAGGACAGATGAAAAGGATATTCTTCGCGGCCGCGGCCGCCCTGGCGCTGGCCGCCTGCACCAAGCGGGCCGAGCCGATAAAGATAGCCGAGATAAAGGAAGGGACCTACGAGCCCGCGGAGTGGGGCAAGGTCTACCCGCTCGAGTACGAGCTCTGGCGCAAGACCGCCGAGAAGACGCCGGCCGGCAAGAGCCGCTACAAGCCGGGCTGGGACACCGACGGCAGGATCTACGACAAGCTCTCCGAGTTCCCCTTCATGGCGCTGCTCTACAAGGGCTGGGGCTTCGGCATAGAGTACAACGAGCCGCGCGGCCACTGGCACATGCTTACCGACGTGCTCGAGATAGACGAGTCGCGCTTGAAGGCCGGCGGAGTCTGCCTGACCTGCAAGACCCCCTACGCCCAGGAGCTGCAGGAAAAGCACGGGAAGGATTATTTCTCCAGGCCTTTCCTGGAGGCGCACTCCTGGCTGCCGAAGGAGCACCGGGAGCTCGGGGTGGCCTGCATACAGTGCCACAACCCCGCCGACATGTCGCTGCGCCTGCGCAACCAGTTCACACTGGGCAAGGCGCTGGCCGACCTCAAGGTGGACCAGTCGCGGCTCTCTCGGCAGGAGATGCGCTCGCTGGTCTGCGCGCAGTGCCACGTGACCTATGTCGTCCCCAAGGACAGGGACATGAAGTCGCAGGGCGTCTTCTTCCCCTGGCAGAACTCGAAGTTCGGCGCCATCAGGATAGAGGACATCATAAAGAGGATAAAGAGCGACCCCGCGCATATGGAATGGACGCAGCAGGTCACCGGCTTCAAGCTGGGCTTCCTGCGCCACCCCGAGTTCGAGCTTTTCTCCAACGCCAGCACGCACTGGCGGGCGGGACTGGCCTGCGCCGACTGCCACATGCCCTACACGCGTTCCGGCTCGACCAAGATCTCCGACCACCGCGTCATGAGCCCGCTGAAGAAGGACATGAAGGCCTGCATCACCTGCCACTCGCAGGGCGAGGGCTGGCTGCGCGAGCGAGTCTACCAGATACAGGACAGGACGGCCTCGCTGCTCATACGCGCCGGCTACGCCACCGCGGAGGCGGCCAAGCTCTTCGAACTGGCCAACAAGGCCTCCTCCGGCGGGAAGAACATAGACAAGGCCCTTTACGACGAGGCCCGCGAGAATTACGAGCAGGCCTTCTACCGCGTGGTATTCATAGGCGCGGAGAACTCGATGGGCTTCCACCATCCCGACGAGACGCTGCGCGTGCTGGGCGACGCGGGCGCTTTCGCCCGCAAGTCGGAGGCGCTGCTGCGCCAGGCGCTGGCCAGGGCCGGCGTGCACGCTCCCGCCAGAACGGACCTGGAACTCAAGAAGTATCTGGAGAACAGGGGAACCCGCAAACTCGGGTTCGACAGGAGCATGGAGTTCAAGGACCCCTACGCTGGCCGGGAAAGCATCTGATCCCCGGACTCTGCCCGGACAAAAAGGCCCGCGCGCTCCGCGGGCCTTTTTATTCGGCCGCCCGCGGGGCGCGCGGCCGGCATAAAAAATGCTCCGCTTTCAGCGCCCGGCGGCCCCGGGCGCCTATTTTGTAAAATGGAACGCCGATGATCAAACTCTCCCTCATACTCGCCGCCTTATTCCCGGCCGCGGCGGCGGCGCAGCGGCCTTTAGGTTTCGACGAGGCCAGGACGGCGATGCTGACGGCCAATCCACAGGCGATGGCCGCGGCGGCCGGCCTTGAGGCCGCCAGGGAAAGACTGAAGGCGGCCAGGGCGGGCCTCTACCCTTCCTTCTACGCCTCGGCCTCCTACGCCCGCTCCGGCTCACAGGGACTGGCCCCCGGGGACGCCTATTCCTACGGCTTCAGCGGCAGCCAGCCGCTCTTCTCCCCCTCCATCCCCGCGTCGGTGCGTTCGGCCGAGGCCGCGCACATCTCCGCGAAATCCTCCTACGACGGCCTGGTCTCGAGGCTGGGCTACGACCTCAAATCCTCCTTCGCCGGCATACTCAACGCGCGTGAAACGCTTAAACTGTCCGAAAACACGCTGAAGCGCCGCGAAGAGAACCTGGAGCTCATACGCCTGAAATACGAGGCCGGCCGCGAGAACAAGGCCGCGCTGCTCGAGACCGAGGCCGCGCTCAAGACCGCCCGCTGGCGCCACGAGCGGTACAAGAAGGAGCTCCTTCTCCTCGAGCGCGGCTTCAACCGCCTGCTCGGGCGCGCGCCGAGGGAGCCCGTGCCGGAACTGCTGCTGCCGGAACCTCCGGCGCCGCCCGGGGACCTTTCCGCTTTCGAGGCCAGTCTCCTCGATCACCCGTCGCTGCGTTCGGCCAGGGCCGCCGTCGATTCCGCCCGCGCCGCAGAGGACAGCGCCGAATCCGGCAGGCTGCCAGAGGCCTCGGCCGACGGCAGCTACCGCTGGAGCGGGACGGACTGGCCCGAGCGCGGCGGTTCCTGGTCTCTGGGCGCCAGCCTGAGACTTCCTCTTTTCGCCGGCGGCGGCCTGAAGGCCCGCGTGGCCGCGGCGCGCGGCGCGCTGGCCTCGGCCGAGGCGGACCTGCGCGACGCTTCCGAGGGCGTCCGCCTGTCCGCCGAGGACGCCTTCCTCTCCTGGCGCGAGGCGGCCGCCTGGCTCGACGTGGCGAAAAGTTCGCTGGACGCCGCCGAGGCCAGGGCCTGGCTGGTGCGCAAGCAGTATCTGGCGGGGCAGTCCTCCTATTTCGAATGGCGCACGGTGGAGGATTCGCTCATCACGGAACAGAACGATTATCTTTCGGCGGGACGGGCCCTCGTGCTGGCGCACGCGGCCTTCGTCCGCGCGATCGGGGAATAAAAATGAAAAGACCTTTCTACAGGAAAAAGCGCTATATCTTCGGCGCGCTGATAATACTGCTTATCGGCGGCAGCTGCGCCGGGCTGAAGAAGAAAAGAGCGGAGGCCGAGGCCCGGCGCATCGCTTCCATGACGGCTTTCAAGCCGGAGAAGGGCGACCTGGTGACCAAGACCCAGGCCGCCGGCACGGTGGAACCGGAGAACAGGGTCCTGGTCACCCCGTCGGTCTCGGGCAGGGCCGAAGAGGTTCTCTTCGAGGAAGGGCGCAGCGTGGAGCAGGGGACGGTGCTGGCCTGGATAAGTTCCAGCGAGCGCACGGCGCTGCTCGATTCCCTCAAGATGAAGGAGTCCACCCCCGAGGAGAAGCGGATGGTGGAGGAGGCGTACAACCTCACTCCCGTAGTGGCCCCGATATCCGGCATGGTGATAAAGCGCGCCGTCGAGCCCGGCCAGTCGGTAAGCCCCGGCAAGGAGCTGGCGGTCGTATCGGACCGGCTCATAGTCAAGACCTGGGTCGACGAGACCGACATCGGCTCCGTCAAGGAGGGACAGCGGGTCGAGTTCTACCTGGACGCCTTCCCCAAGGAGAAACGCCCGGGCCGCGTGCTCTCCATATCGCACGAATCGACGGTCAAGGACGGCGTCACGGTCTACGAAGTGAAGGTCCTGCCGGCAGGCGCCACGGCGTCGCTGCGCTCCGGCATGACCGCCGACGTCCTGATAACCACCGGGCGCAGGGCCGGCGTGCTCATGGTCCCCAAGCGCGCCGTTAAATACCGCGACGGCGGGGCCTCCGTGTCCGTAAAGGATTCGCCGGCGGCGCCCCTCAAGGACAAGGACATAAAGACCGGCGCGGCGGACGAGCGGATGATAGAGGTGAAGGAAGGACTGGCGGAGACCGACACGGTCTACTATTCCACCGGCATAGCCGGGGAACGGTCCGGCTTCCGCATGCGTTTCTGACGATGGCCCCCCTGATAGACATACGCGGCGTCTCCAAGACTTACGCTACCGGCTCTTTCACGGTCAGGGCGCTGCGCGACGTCTCCATAACCGTGGAACCGGGCGAGTTCGTTGCCCTGGTCGGCCCTTCGGGCTCCGGCAAGAGCACGCTGCTGCACATCATGGGCTTCCTCGACCGGCCAGACTCCGGCGAGTATTATTTCGCCGGCCATCCCACGGCGAGCCTGGGCGAAGGGCGGCTGGCGGCCATACGCAGCCGGATGATCGGCTTCATCTTCCAGTCCTTCCACCTCCTCAAGCGCACCACGGCCAGGGACAATGTCCTGCTGCCGATGATCTACACCGGCCTGGGCACCAACGGCGAAAAGGCGATGGACTGCCTCTCCCTCGTCGGGCTGGCCGACCGCGTGAAGCACAAGTCCAACGAGCTCTCGGGCGGGCAGTGCCAGCGAGTGGCCATAGCCCGGGCGCTGGTCAACGACCCCCTCGTCATCATGGCCGACGAGCCGACCGGCAACCTGGACGCCGGCAGCCGCCACGAGGTGATGAGCGCGATAAAGTCGCTCAACGAGCGGGGGCTGACGGTCGTCGTAGTGACCCACGACGACGAGGTCGCCGCCATGACCGGCCGCGTGGTCAGGATGAGGGACGGGCGGATAGTTTCCGACGAAAGGAACCCCGCGGCAGCGGCGGCGGCCGCGCCGGCCGCGGCGGCAGTGGACCTGCCGCCGGCGCGGCTGGGCTTCTCCCCCCCGGAGTTCATGGAGCAGCTCAAGGCGGCCTTCAAGGCCATCTGGAGCCACAAGACCCGCAGCGCCCTCACGGTGCTGGGCATTTTCATCGGCGTCGGCGCGATAATCTCGCTTATGACCATAAGCGAGGGCTTCATGACGAGCCTGCTCAGCGGGGCCAGCGAGGACGACGCCAAGAAGGTCTGGGTGACGCCGCGCTGGCAGCCCGGCAAGCCGCGGCGCCGCTTCACGATGGGAGAGGTGGAGGCACTGCGGGCGAAGGTCCCGCTGGCGGAGAAGGTGCAGCCGATGCTTCACCGCGACCTGCAGATAACCGTGGGGGACCGCAGGGTGGACTCCACCGTCAACACCCACGAGGGCTTCGAGCTCATGGATCAGGTCCCCCCGGGCGGCTATTTCCAGAACAGGGCGGTGGCGGGCAGGTTCTTCACCAAGGCCGAGAACGGCTCGAGGGCCAGGGTGGCCGTGATCAACCACGCGCTGGCTAAAAAACTCTTCGACACCGTGGAAGCGGTCAACGCCGAGATAAAGATAAAGGGACTGGCCTTCACCGTGGTCGGAGTGACCGAGGACCATAAGGCCGAACAGATGTTCGGCGGCCAGCCTACCGCCTATATCCCCCTCAACACGGCGGCAAAGCGCGTCTTCGGCGAGACCAGGCTCGGCTACCTTGAAGTGACAGCCCCGGCGCCCGACGACACCAGGGAGGCGCGCCGCCAGATAATAGAGGTGCTGCGCGAAGAACGCGGCCTGCGCGAGGACGCGGAGGACGATTTCGAGGTGCGGACCTTCGAGGCCCAGATCGAGATGTTCAAGAACACCATGGGGAAGATCTCGCTGGTGGTATACGGCATAGCCGGGATCTCGCTGCTCGTCGGCGGCATCGGCATCATGAACATCATGCTCGTCAGCGTGACCGAGCGCACCCGCGAGATAGGCCTGCGCAAGGCGCTCGGCGCGCGCAATTCCGACATACTCAGCCAGTTCCTGATAGAGGCGGTGGTGCTCTGCGTGCTGGGAGGGGTGCTCGGCGTGGGGCTGGGCTACGGCCTGGCCTGGGCGGCTTACTTCTTCACCAAGGTCCAGCCGGCGCTGGGCGCGGGGACCATAGCTTTCGCTTTCGGTTTTTCCACGCTCATAGGCGTGAGCTTCGGCTTCTGGCCCGCCATGCGGGCGGCCATGCTCGATCCCATAGAAGCGCTGCGCTACGAATAGCGCTCAGTATTTCTTATGCAGTTCCATCAGCAGGCCGCGGTGCAGCTCGTCTATGGCCGAGCCGGGTGCCGTGTAATTGTTGACGATGGAGCAGAAGGCCAGCGTCCGGCCTTTTTTTGTCTTCAGGTAGCCGGCGTAAGCCCGCACGCCGCGCAGCGATCCGGTCTTAAGGCGCAGCGCGCCCTCCAGCGCCGTGCCGGCGCCCAGCCTGCGCATGGCGCCGCCCGCGTCCGGATCGCCGGGAAAAGGCAATGAATCGTAAAAGACGGGGAACCAGGGCTTCGCGTGCACGGAGGCCAGCAGTCGCGCGAAATCCCCGGCGCGGGCAAGGTTGACCCTCGAGAGGCCGCAACCGTCCGCGACCTGGAAGCCGCCGGCGACGCCTTCGGCCTCCAGGAAGGCGGAGACGGCTTTCCTGCCCTCTTCGGGAGTCCCGCCGGCGCCTCTCTCCAGCCCCATGTGGCGCAGCAGCATCTCGGCGTAGAGGTTGAAGCTGCGCTTGTTGAGGGCGCGAACTATCTCCGACAGCGGCGCCGAAGCGGAGGAAGCCAGCTCATAGGCAGCCGCCGGGGCCTTGCCCGCGGCGGGCTTGCCGGCGATCTTTATGCCGGCCGCGGAGAGGCTGTCCGTCAGGGCGCCGGCGGCGAAGAGCGGCGGATCGGGCAGCGCGGCCTTTATAGCGAAGTCCACGGGCCCCTGCGGGATAGTCCCCCGCAGGACGGCGGAGTCCTGACCCGGAAAGGCGAAGACATAGCCGTTGTCGCCTGAGCCCTCGGGCCCGGTGAGCATCAGGTTCTCGAAAGACAGGCCCGGCATCGGGGGCTCGGTCCTGACCACCTCCGCCTTTTCGCCCGGAGCCGCGCCGGGCCTGAAATATATCCTGTAGGTATTGTCGTTCACCGAGAGAGCCGACGGGCGTGCGGCGTAGTAATTGCCTATATCCTCCCAGGACCAGGAACCGGGCTGAAAGCTCTCGAAGAGGCTCTCGTCGGCCAGGATGCCCCCGCTCACCGAACTTATCCCCGCGGTCCGCAGCGTCTCCGCCCAGACGGAGTAAACGGCCGGCAGCGCGGGCGCGTTCCTTATTATCTCCGAACCCAGCGACGGATCGCCTCCGCCGACCAGGTAAAGATCGCCGCCGACCGCTCCGCCGGCCGGTTTCACCGCGGAGAGCAGCCTGGTCAGGAACCTCTTTTCGGGGCCCAGGTATTCAAGCGCGGCGGCCGTGACAGGGAGTTTCATCGTGCTCGCCGGCACCAGGTTCAGGCCCTCGCCGCGGGCCAGCAGTTCCCGCCCGGAAGCGGCGTCGACCACGGCCAGCCCCCAGGAGGCTCCGGCCATGGCCTTGTCCGCGGCCATTTCCCGGGCCGCGCCGGCTGGAGAAGCGTGGGACTGTCCGGGATAAAACAGTGCCGAAAGGGCGACGAACATTATCGTATTCATAGGCGAAAGTATACAAAAATAGGGCTCGCCGCTATTTTGTACAATTACTGCGATGCCGCCAAAAAAGAAGAACGAGAACATCAGGGCCCTGAGCGACCAGGACCTCTACCTTTTCAACGAGGGGAACCACCTGCGCCTCTACGACCGCATGGGAGCGCATCCCGGCAAGGACGGCACCCGCTTCGCCGTCTGGGCCCCCAACGCCAAGTCGGTCCACGTCATAGGCGATTTCAACGGCTGGAACCGCGGCAGCCACCCGCTGGCCCAGCGCGGCTCCTCGGGCATCTGGGAAGGCATCATCCCCGGGGTGAAGCAGGGGCAGAACTACAAGTATTTCGTCGCCTCCCGTTACGGGGACTATTCCTGCGAGAAGGCCGACCCTTTCGCCTTCGCCGCCGAAGTCCCGCCCAAGACCGCCTCCGTCGTCTGGGACCTGGACTACAAGTGGGGCGACGGCGACTGGATGAAGTCGCGCGGCGGGCGCTGCGGCCTCAACAGCCCGGTCTCCATATACGAGATGCACCTCGGCTCCTGGCGCCGCAAGCCGGAGGAAGGCAACAGGCCGCTGACCTACCGCGAGCTCGCCGCCGAACTCCCGGCCTACCTGGGGCACATGGGCTTCACCCACGTCGAGTTCATGCCGGTGGCCGAGCACCCCTTCTACGGCTCCTGGGGCTACCAGGCGACCTCCTATTTCGCCCCGACCAGCCGCTACGGCACCCCGCAGGATTTCATGTTCCTCGTCGACAGCCTGCACCGCGCCGGAATAGGCGTGATCCTCGACTGGGTCCCGGCCCATTTCCCCTCCGACCAGCACGGCCTGGCCTTCTTCGACGGCACGCATCTCTACGAGCACGCCGACCCGCGGCAGGGCTTCCACCCGGACTGGAAGAGCGCCATCTTCAATTTCGGCCGCAACGAGGTAAAGAGCTTCCTGCTGAGTTCCGCCCTTTTCTGGCTGGACAAGTTCCATATCGACGGCCTGCGCGTGGACGCCGTCGCCTCCATGCTCTACCTCGACTATTCCCGCAAAGCCGGCGAGTGGGTGCCCAACCGGCACGGCGGCAACGAGAACCTGGAGGC
Source organism: Elusimicrobiales bacterium (assembly GCA_031082205.1). Lineage (GTDB taxonomy): Bacteria > Elusimicrobiota > Elusimicrobia > Elusimicrobiales > UBA9959 > UBA2231. The sequence goes on along the minus strand of JAVHLJ010000003.1, from coordinate 17,914 downwards.
CATAGCCTTCCTGCAGCAGTTCAACGCCGTCGTCTACCAGAACTACCCGGAGGCGCAGACCTACGCCGAGGAATCCACGGCCTGGCCCATGGTCTCGCGCCCGACCTACCTGGGCGGACTCGGCTTCGGCCTGAAATGGGACATGGGCTGGATGCACGACACGCTGCGCTATTTCTCCAAGGACCCCGTGCACCGCAAGTTCCACCACAACGACCTCACCTTCCGCATGCTCTACGCCTTCGGGGAGAACTTCGTGCTGCCCCTCTCGCACGACGAGGTCGTGCACGGCAAGGGCTCGATGCTGACCAAGATGGCCGGCGACGACTGGCAGAAGTTCGCCAACCTGCGGCTGCTCTACGGCTGGATGTACACCCAGCCCGGGCACAAACTGCTCTTCATGGGCGGCGAGTTCGCCCAGTGGAAGGAATGGCATCACGAGCGCAGCCTGGACTGGCACGAGGCGGGCTTCCCGCCCCATTCCGGCATGCAGGCCTGGCTGCGTGACCTCAACTCGCTCTACAGGTCCGAACCTGCCATGCACGCGCTGAGCTGCAGCCCGCAGGGATTCGAGTGGATAGACGCCAACGACTCCCAGCAGAGCGTGGCCGCCGTGATGCGCAAAGGCGCCAAAGAAGAGGACGCCGTCCTCATGGTGGCCAATTTCACTCCGGTACCGCGCTACGGCTACCGCGTGGGCGTGCCGGCCGGCGGCTTCTGGAAGGAACTCCTCAACAGCGACGCTCCGGCCTACTGGGGCGGCGGGCTGGGCAATTTCGGCGGAGTAGAGGCTTCGCAGGAACCCGCCCACGGGCGGCCCTGGTCGCTGAAGATAACACTGCCTCCCCTGTCGGCGGTGTTTTTCAAGCGCCAATGAAGCTGCTCTGCGCCGCGCTGCTCTCTGGACTGGCCCTGCCGTCTTTCGCGGCGGAAGAAAGCCGGATCACGCCGGAAGTGCAGTTCGACCCTTATTACTCTTCCGCCGGGCTCTCCATAAGCCTGACCGGCAAACCGATCCCCAACCTGGGCAGGACCTCCGAGCAGGAGATCTACGCCCGGCTGATAACGCAGTTCTACAGGCCGCGCGTGATGGTCCTGGAGGCGAGCTTCAACCCCATGCCCTACGCCGGGACCTTCGTCAGGCGGAACTGGCCGGCTTTCTACCGAGACACGCAGTTCTCCGAGAGCTTCAACATGGTCAAGGCCGTCACGGCGGGGTTCGAGGAGCCCTGGGCCCTGTCCCTGTTCTTCGGGAACGTTCTAAACTTCGAGTCGGCCAAAGGGACCTTCTCCAAGAGGACCGGCTACTCGGGCATCCTCTTCGACTTCGGCGACTACCATATAAAGGACAATGTCCTGGTGCCGGACCGCTGGCTGCAGGCGGAGGGCAAGCTCAAGGGCGACCAGTTCCTCGACGACAGGACCCTGAAATGGAGCTTCCGCGGCGGCTTCAAGCTGCACGACCACCCGGGCGTGACCGACTCGCTGTTCCTGGGCTTCCGCCGCAGCCGCACCGACTTCTCGGAGGCGAAAAACTTCTGGCTGCACAACAGCGGCTTCGACGCCCGCATAGACTTCGACTCCCGGACCCTCTCTCCGATCAGCCATTACCTGGTGCTGGAGAAGAAGTTCCCGCTGAAGAACAAGAAGGCGCTCTGCCTGGGGGTCGGCTTCGTCTGGACCTCCGAAAAGAAATACACCGGCGGGCTGGCCGGCAGTTCCGGCGACCCGGCCGGCTTCAGCTTCGTGCTCCGCCCCAACCTGGAATTCTGACCTGCCCCAAGGGCCTACGCCGCCGCTTCCCCGGGGGCCCTCGCCACGATTAACCGGGAACGCCATAATATAGTATCATTGACCCGTATCAAGGGGACCCGGTGGAGGACAGATGTTCAAAATAGTGCCGCTCCTTTCTCTCGTCACGGCTTTCGTCATCGGCGCATACCCGCTGCGCGCGCAGTCCGCTATAGAGGACCTGGTAAAGGCCTCTCCGGTCCGGGACCAGGCCGTACCGGCCCCCTCCGAGCCCAAATCCGCCCACACGCCCAGCGCCCTGGCGCGCCAGGACTGGAAAACGGCCGTAACCCTCTATTCGGCCAAGAACTTCAATCCTCCGCCCGCGCGGCGGCTGAACCTCGAGGCCTCGCCGGTGGTCATGCTGCAGGGCTTCCACTGGTACGCCGACAATTACTGGCTCAACCTGCCCCGCGGCTGGTGGGGCAGGCTGGCCGAGAAAGCCCCGGAGGTCGGCGCCGCCGGCTTCGACCTGGTCTGGTTCCCCCCGGTATCCCGCGGCAGCTATTACCCCACCGAGTGGTACGACCTCGATTCCCAGTGGGGCAAGAAAGACGTCCTGATAGAGGCCGTGCGGGCGATGAAGGCCCACGGGGTCAGCCCGGTGGCCGACATCATACTCAACCACCGCAACGGCACCCTCGACTGGGCGGATTTCACCAGCCCCGACTGGCCGACCACGGCGATAGTCAGGGACGACGAGTGGCAGGGCATGAAAGGCCCCAATTACGACGAGGGACAGGGAGAGGGCGGCTGCCGCGACCTGGATCACAACAACGCCCTGGTGCGCGAGGACGCCAAGGTCTTCCTGCGCTGGCTGCGCTACACCGTCGGTTTCGAAGGCTGGCGCTACGACATGGTCAAGGGCTTCCTGCCCCACAGGATCAAGGACTACAACCGCGCTTCGGCGCCGGCCTTCTCGGTAGGGGAATACTACGACACCAACCGCCAGCTGCTGGTCAACTGGGTGGACGGCACGGCCGACGGCGACAAGTCGGAAGCCTCCACGGTCTTCGATTTCACCACCCGCTACAACCTGGTGGCCGCCGTAGAGAGCGAGCGTTACGACCTGCTCAGCGACCACGGCCGCCCCTCCGGCTCCATCGGCTGGTGGCCGGCCAAGTCGGTCACCTTCGTGGAGAACCACGACACCTCGCCCCGCGACCCCAAGTTCCTGCAGAACGCCCCGCGCGAGTACCGCGTCCAGCGCCAGATGGGCTACGCCTACATCCTTACCCATCCCGGCACGCCCAGCGTCTTCTGGCCCCATTTCTTCGACTGGGGTTCCGAATACAGGGCCAAGCTGCAGGAGCTCGTCAATATCCGCAAGTCGGCCGGCATAACCGCCGTCAGCCCGGTGCAGATACTCGCGGCCTACAACGAGCTCTACGCCGCGATGATAACCGGCAGCGATAAGTACGTCGTATTGAAGCTCGGCAAGAACTGGGGCTGGCAGCCCGGCCACGACTGGAAGCTGGAAGCCAGCGGCGAGCGCTGGGCCGTCTGGACCCAGCCCGTCACCAGGCCCTGAAAAAAGAAAGGTTTCAAATAAAAAACCCCCGGCAACGGGGGTTTTTTATTGCGCGAGTCCCGCCACTATCTCCCGCGGGAGTATCGGCCCCCTTTCATCTCTTCCAGGTAATCCCTGTCGGACTTCGTCAGGAACCGCGGCGTCCAGCCCAGCGCGTCCGCGCAGTCGAGTATGTAGAAAAGCGCGGTAAGAACTTCGTTGACGGCGGCCATGTCCTTGCCGGAGCCGTCGAGTTCCGCCGGGCCGCAGTAGAGGGCCTGGTCGGGAGAGAGGACATTGTCGAGCATGAAGGCCCTGCCCCGCCGGGCCAGGCGCTCACGGTTATGTGCCGAGAGCCCGGCGGACGGGTAGTCCGCGGCGGGGTAAGGCGGCAGCCCCAGGGCCGCGCGTATCTCCGAGTTCACGCGAAGGGCCCGCTCCAGCGCGGCCTCCGGCCCGGGAGCGCTCACCACCAGGCCGTGATTGGCCAGGAAAAGGACCTGGGTACCGGTGGCCCTGCCTGGGCCGTCAACGGCGCAGCAGAGCCGCGCGCCGGGCGGCACGTAATCTATCCACACGGAACCCGGGAAAAGCCGGGAGGCGGCGTCCCGGCCTTCGGCGGTCATGTTCAGCACATTGGCGTAAGCCGAATGTATATGGACCACGGCCGTATTGAGGAGCGCGTGAAAGCCGGTCTCGACGGACGGCTTGGCCGGGGCGGCGCCTTTTACCGCCAGCGACTGCGCGCAGAGATAATCGAGAAGTTCCCCGTCGCCCATACGGCAGCCGGCAAGACGCCGCTTTATATTGCCGTGATTGACCAGCGCGTAGCCGCTGGTCTCCGTCATGGCGGCGAGCCGGGAGCCGGAGGCCTTTATCAGCATACGCTCCGGCCCTATCTTGAGCGAGACATTGCCCCCGCCGCCCTGGGTCAGGTCGGGGCCGGCTCCGGCCGCCCGGGCCATGGCGGCCAGCCGCGCGGAGGAATTATCCAGCACCGGATCGAAGGGCATCTTAAGCCCCTCCCTTTTTCGGCGAGCGCGGATGGGCCTTCTCATAGACTTCCTTGAGGCGCTCCAGAGAGACATGGGTATAGATCTGCGTGGTCTCCAGGTTCTTGTGCCCGAGCATCTCCTGCACCGAGCGCAGGTCGCAGCCGTGGTCCAGCAGGTGGGTGGCGAAAGAATGGCGCAGCGCGTGGGGGTTAAGGCTGCGCGCGAACCTGGCCTGGCGGGCCAGTTTCTTTACGATAAGGGCCAGCCCGTGGCCGGAGAGCCTCCCCCCCCTGGCGTTAAGGAAAAGCGGCCGGGCCGGCGCCCGTCCTTCCGGGCGGGAGGCGAGATAGCCGCGCAGTGCTTCCAGCGCCTTGTCCCCGACCGGGACGAGCCTCTCCTTAGACCCCTTGCCCATGACGCGGGCGAAGCCGGAATAAAAATCCACGTCGCCCACATTGAGGCCCGTGACTTCGGAACGGCGCAGGCCGGCGGAGTAGAGGAGCGCCAGCAGCGCGTAATCGCGCGGGGCCAGCGTTTTTTTCTCCCCCGCCGGCGCCGCTCCGGGCGCGTTATAGTCGTAAAGCTTGCGCACTTCCCCCTCGGTCAGGAAGCGCGGCAGGCGCTTCTCCTTCTTCGGGGCGCGCAGCAGGGCGAAAGGGTCGGACTCCAGTTTCCCCTCCGCGATCAGCCAGCGGATGAACGAGCGCGCCGACGAGACCTTCCGTATGACGGTATTGCGCGAGTTCTTCCTGTCCTCCTGCAGCATGGCCATGTAGGCGCGCATGAGGTGCCGGTCGAAACCGGCCGGGAACTCGGCGCCTTCGGCCTCGGCGTAGGCCGCGAATTCGGCGAGATCGGCCGCGTAGGCCCTCACCGTGTGGCGGGAGAAATTGAGCTGCGACTTTATGTGGAGCAGGAAACGCTCGATGAGGACCTTCATTTCAGAAGATCTCCAGCGTGACGTCGAAGGGCGTCTCGTTGAGCACGGCGTTTATCGAGCGGCCCGAGGCCTCGCCTATGAGCGAATTGGATTCCCTGAGCGCGGCGGCCCAGACCCGGAATTTATCCGCGGGCCAGCCCCAGATCTCTATTTTTTCGCTCTTAGGAACGTCTCGCGCCAGGAGCTTGCGGAAGCGGCGCGCCTCCTCGTGCCCTTCGCGCACGACTATGACGCGGGCGCGGCTGAATTTGCGTATGGCCTTGGTGAGTTTATTGGTGGCGGTATTGCCGCACTCGATCCAGAGCTCGGGGTAGCCGTCGGGCTCGGTGACCAGGAGGTCGGGATAGTATTCGAAGCCTTCGGCGGCGGGCTTTTTGGGGCCGACTTCCAGGACCGGTTCGCGGTCGAAGAACAGCGCGGCGGCGGAGAGGCGCAGGGCCAGGTGATCGGGAGTCTCTTCGTCCTTGCCGGCTATCAGAACGCGCCGGTTGCCGCCGTTCAGGTGAAGGTCGCAGCGCAGGTTCATAAGGTCCGTATTCCCCCGGCTCCGCCGGGCAGGCCTATTTCTGCCCGGGCTTGCTGGAGGCGATTATCTTCTCCACTTCCTCCGGCGTGACCGGGTCTATGCTGCGGCACTTGGGAAAGCCCGAGCAGGCCAGGAAGTAGCCGCGCGCGCTCTTGCGCAGCAGCATGGCGTTCTTGCCGCACTTGGAGCAGATCTTCTCGGTCTTGATCGGCGCGAAGTATTCCTGCTTGTTGCCGTCCTTGTCGAGCGGGATCTTGCCCTTGCACTTGGGGAAGCGCGAGCACGAGAGGTACTTGCCGAAGCGGCTCTCGCGCTGCACCATGGGGCTGAGGCAGAGCGGGCACTTCTCGTTGGTCTTGACCACGCCGGGACGCGTGCGCGTCATGTCGGACTGCGCTTTGGTCAGGCTGGTGGAGAAGGGGCCGTAGAACTCGGTGATCACCTCGTTCCATTTCAGCGCGCCGTCGGCTATGTCGTCGAGCTTGTCCTCGATGGAAGCCGTGTAGGAGAGCTCCATGATCTCGCGGAAGAAGTCCTTGAGCTTCTCGGTGACCACCGAGCCCAGCTCGGTTATCAGCAGGCGCTTGTCCTTCTCGCGCTTGATGTACCCGCGCTCTATGATGGTCTTGATGATGACGGCGTAGGTGGAGGGACGGCCGATGCCGTGCTTTTCCAGCGTCTTGATGATGCTGGCCTCGTTGTAGTTCGGCGGCGGGCTGGTGCGGTGCGGCTTGGGAGCGACGTCCTTGAGGGAGACGACCTCGCCCTCTTTCAGCGGCGGCAGGACGGCGGAATCGTCCTCGTCCTCGTCTCCCGCGACCTCCTGCTCCTTCTCGGCCATGTAGACCTTCAGGTAGCCTTCGAACTTCATCGTGCGGCCGGTGGCGCGCAGCACGGCCTGCTGGCCGGGGTCGGAGACCTCGACGGTGACGGAATCGAAGACCGCGTCCGCCATCTGGCTGGCGACGAAGCGGTTCCAGATGAGCTCGTAGAGCTTGGCCTGCTCGGCCGTCAGGAACCTGGCCACGTCCGACGGGCGCTTATAGACTGAAGTAGGGTGTATGGCCTCGTGCGCTTCCTGCGCGCCCTTGACCTTCTTGAGGTACACCGGCGGCTTCTCGGGGGCGAAGTCCTTGCCGTAGGTCTCGGCCACGAACCTGGCGGTCTCGGCCTGCATGTCGGCGGAGACGTTGAAAGAGTCCGTGCGCATGTAGGTGATAAGACCGGCGCGGTCGCCTTCCATGTCCACGCCTTCGTAGAGGCTCTGCGCTATGCGCATCGTCCTGTCGGACGAGTAGCCGAGCTTGTTGTAGGCGTCCTGCTGCAGCGAGCTGGTGATGAAAGGCGGCTTGGGCTTCTGGCGCGCGGTCTTGGCCTCGAGCCTGGAGACCTTGAGCTCGGAGCCGCGCAGCAGCGTGGCGGCCTCGGCCGTGTCCTCGAGCTTCTTGAAAGGCGTGGTGCGGTAGCGGTAATCCTCGGCGAAGAGCTTGAGGGTTATCGTCTGCTCGACGGGCTGGCCCTTCCAGCGCACCAGGCGGGCGTCGAAACCCTTGCCCCCCTCCTTGGCCAGGCTGGCGAAAAGGGTGTAATAGTCCTCTTCCTTGAAAGCGGCTATTTCCTTGGCGCGCTCGGCGACCAGGCGCACGGCTACCGACTGCACGCGGCCGGCGGACAGGCCGCTCTTTACCTTGTCCCAGAGCAGCGGGGAAAGTTTGTAGCCGACCAGCCGGTCTATGACGCGGCGGGCCTGCTGGGCGTTGACCAGGTTCATGTCCAGGTCGCGCGGGCTCTTGAGCGCGGCGGCGATGGCGGTCTTGGTGATCTCGTGGAACGAGATGCGTTTGAACCTGTCGGGCGCGGCGGCTATGACCTTGCTGAGATGCCAGCTGATGGCCTCTCCCTCGCGGTCCGGGTCGGTGGCGAGATAAACGTACTCGGAATTCTTGGCCAGGGCGGTGAGCTCCTGGCTGATGCGCCTGGCGCGCTCGATGAGCACGTACTTGGGCTCGAAGCCCTTCTCCGGCTCGACGCCGAGCTCGTCCTTGGGCAGGTCGCGCACGTGGCCGAAAGAGCTCTTGACGACGTAATTGGCGTCGAGAAAGCGGCTGATGGTCTTCTCCTTGGTGGGAGACTCGACTATCACGAGGTATTTGCCGGGGCCGATCTTGGCCTTGGCGGAAGTCTTGGGGGCGGCTTTGGGCTCCGCCTTCGCTGCTTTGGTTTTGTCTTTTTTTTCCTGTGCCATAATATAGTTACGTATTGTATCTTTATTATATCCTTGATGGCAAAACACCCTCCCCCCGCCGGCGCGCTGTTTTCATGGACAGGAGTAATTATTCGGGGGCATAGCGGCCTGCCAGCCCGCGGGGACACGCGGCGAGGAACATGAGGTAAAGAAAAGACCTGACCCCGTCTATTCCTGGGGGAAGTATTTGCCGGCGGTCTGGGAGATGAAGCCGAGGGCCTCGAGCTCGAAGATGGCGGCGGCGGCGCGGGGCACGGTCCAGCCCAGCCGCTCCACCAGGGCGTCGGCCGTCAGGCCGGAGTCCTTCTCCGCCGAGACAAGGGCGAACAGCTCGCCCGCGTCGCCATCGGGCCCCTTGCGGGCCTTGCGGGCGGCCCGGCGTCGGGCGGACTTGAGACCCGCCAGCACCTCTGGCGGCAGAGCGGCCAGCACGTCGGCTGCGCCCTCCACCGGCGCGGCGCCGTCCTTAAGTAGTTTATTCGGGCCGCGGCTCATGTCGGAATCGGCCGGACCCGGAAGGGCCAGGACGTCGCGCCCGTATTCCAGGGCGAAACGCGCGGTTATGAGGGCGCCCGACGCGAATCCTCCCTCTATGACGACGGTGGCCAGCGAGAGGCCGGCGATTATCCTGTTGCGGCGCGGGAAATGGGCCGGCATCGGGCCCGCGCCCAGAGGCAGTTCGCTGAGCACGGCCCCGCCGGTCTCCAGGATCCTTTCCATCAGCCGGCGGTTCTCCAGGGGATAGCAGGAATCCAGGCCGGTGCCGACCACGGCCCAGGTGGGCTTCTCCGCCTTCACGGCGGCCTCGTGGCAGATGGTGTCCACGCCCCGGGCCAGGCCGCTGACGACGGTGGCGCCGGCGCCGGCCAGGTCGGCGGCTATGCGTCCGGCCAGGCGCCGTCCGTAAGGCGTAGGCAGGCGGGTGCCGACCATTCCCACGGGGGCGCGTCCTTCCAGTTTCCCCCGCATATATATGACGAGCGGCCTGTCGGGGAGGTCCTTGAGCGCGGCCGGGTACTCCGGCGTCCCGTCGAAAACCAGCGAGATGCCCATCGATCCGCAGCGGGAAATTTCTTTTTCGGGATCGTGGGCCGCGGCTTCGCGCAGGGCGCGCTGCGCGCCCGTGAAAGTAAGGCCGCCTTCCGCCGCCAGGTCCCATGGCGAGACCTTAAGCGCCTCCTGCGCGCTGCCGTAGAGGTCTATCAGGCGCAGCGCCCAGTCCCCCTTGAGGCAGGCAGCGGCGTTGAGCCGCAGCCTGGCCGTCTTTTCGGCGTCCGTAATGGTTTCAGCCCGCACCGCCCCCCCTCTCGATCACTTCTTCTTTACGGAAAGGCCCTTATGCACGGAGCTGTTGGCGTCCAGTACGCGCGCTTTCAGGTCGCGGCCGCCGGAAGAAACGACTTCCAGCAGCGCCACGCGCTGTATCTCCGTGCCGGCGACCTTGCCGTCGCGCGTCACGGTGGAGCCTATCTTGTAGACTTCCAGGTAATCGCCCGCCTTGCACATCACGCCGGAGCGCATTCGGACCGAGACCGTGGCGCCGGTGAAAGAAAGTCCGGCCTCGAACGAATCCTCGTCCTCGAGGCCCAGGACCTCCCCGTCCGGCCTCCAGTCCGGGCCGGCCAGCTTTGTCGGCAGAAAAGATTTCCACTCCTTCTGGTCCTCGGGCATTTCCTCGGAGAGGTGCGGGAGTTCCTGGTGGGAGCCGAGGCCCTGCGCCTGCCGGTCCGCGGGAGGGGCCGCGGGCGCCCGGACGGGAGCGGCGGGAAGAGCGGAAGGCCCGGCCGGCTCGGCGGGAGGGGCAGCCAGCTCCTCGACCTCTTCGGGCATGACGGGAGCGGCGGCCTTGACCTCGTCGGTCAGGCCGGGGATGACCAGTTCCCATTTGGGCAGTATGAGGTCCGGGTTGGCCACCAGCCCCATGTTGGCGTTGTATATCCTGCCCCACTTGAAAGGGTCGGCGTAATATTTACCCGCCAGGTCCCAGAGCGTGTCGCCGTCGGCCACCTGATGCCGCTTGGTGACTTTGAGCACCCCGGCTTCTTTCCGGGCCGTCTCCTGCGCCTCCGCGCAGAGCGGCGCCAGCGCCAGCACCGCGGAAATTAGGATCATCTTCATCTTTGTTCCTCCGGACTCCGTTATTTTGGTTAAACCGTCTCCACCGCGCGGTCCAGCGACCTGTACTGCACCGCCTCCATGACATGTTCCCTGCCTATATCCCCGGCGCCGGCCAGGTCGGCTATGGTCCTGGCCACGCGCATTATCTTGTCCAGGCTCCGCGCGGAGAATCCCATCCTGTCCATGGCCTTCTCGAGCAGCTCCGAGGCTCCCGAAGGCAGGCGGCAATGCTCCCTTATCTGCCTGACGTTCATCAGCGCGTTGGGAACGGCGCGGCCGTCATTGAACCGGGCCCGCTGCCGCCGCCCAGCTTCGATGACGCGCTCCCGCACGGAGGCGGAAGTCTCGCCGGACGGCAGGGCCGACCAGTCGGCGTACTTGAGGGCCGAGAGCTGCACGTGCAGGTCTATCCGGTCCAGCACCGGCCCAGAGACCCGGGCGCGGTACTTCTGTACCTGCAGCGGATTGCAGGAGCACTGGCGCGAGGCGTGACCGAGGTAGCCGCAGGGACAGGGGTTCATGGCGGCCACCAGCGCGAAACGCGCCGGAAAAGATACGGTATCCCTCACGCGGGAGACCGTCACCCGCCGGGACTCGAGAGGCTCCCGGAGGGACTCTATGGAGGCCCGGGAGAATTCCGGGAACTCGTCGAGGAAAAGGACGCCGTTATGGGCCAGCGACACTTCCCCCGGCTTAGGGCTGGAGCCGCCCCCTATCAGCGCGGCGTCGGAGATGCTGTGATGCGGCTCCCGGAAAGGCCTCTCCGTTATCAGCCTGGCGCGGGACAGCAACCCGCATACCGAATAGATCTTGGTGGTTTCCAGCGACTGTTCTTCGGTCAGCGGCGGCAATATCGAGGAAAAACGCTTGGCCAGCATGCTCTTGCCGGAGCCGGGCGGGCCGACCATTATTATGTTATGGAAACCGGCGGCGGCTATCTCCAGCGCGCGCTTGGCGAAGGCCTGGCTCTTAACCTCGGCCATGTCGCCGGGGGACGGCGTCCCTTCGGGAGCGGCCCCCGGGGCGCAGGCGGGAAGGGAGCCTTTGCCGGCCAGCCAGGCCGCGGCTTCGGACAGCGTGGAGGCGGCCAGGGCGCCGAGCCCCGCGAGAGCGGCCTCCGCCGCGTTGGAGGCGGGCACTACCACGGGACCGGAGTAGCCGGAAGCTTTCAGGCTGAGCAGCATGGGGAGCACGCCCACTACGGGCTTTATGGCGCCATCGAGAGCCAGCTCGCCCAGGAAGACTGCGCCCGCGGCCCCGGCGTCCCTGCCGTCCAGCGTCTCGGCGGCAAGGAGCATCCCGAGCGCTATGGGGAGGTCGAAATGGGTCCCTGCCTTGCGTATCTCGGCCGGGGCCAGGTTCACCGTGACCCGGCGCGAGGGCAGCTCGAAGCCCGAATTGCGTATCGCCGCCACCACGCGGTCCTTGGACTCCTTGACCGCGGCGTCGGGCAGGCCCACTACGGAATACGAGGGCAGCCCGGGGGCGATGTCCACTTCCACCCCCACGGCGTAACCCTCTATCCCTTTCAGCCCCAGGCTGTTGAGCTTAGCCAGCATAAAAAAGTCCGCCGGGCCGGCCGGCGCCGGCCTGTTATTTCGCCAGCCGGCAGATGTCCCCGGCCTTCGGGGAGGCGGAGCCGCGCTTGACGAGCTTCGCCACCGAGCAGTCGCCGGACTCGCCGCACCAGCGGTCTATCTCCACGTCGCCCAGGTAGGATTCCCTGTGGCCTATGACGAGGTTGGAGCGCGGGTCGCGTATCTCGGCGCCCTGGCTGAAGCAGGACAGCGTCAGCCCGGTCTTAAGGCCCGACTCCTGGCCGGCGTTGAGGTAGATGTCCTGGTCGTAGGCGTCCGCTATGCGGCAGGACCAGGGCTTGGAGTTCATCTGGTTGGCGATATTGTCGACGAACTTCACGATGGCGCCGCGCAGGGCCTCGCCCTCGAGCGTCTCGTCGTAGCCGCCCTTGGTGCCCATGCCCAGGAAGCTGCCGGACTTGGACTTGGCCTGGCCCTTGCCGGAATCGGCCATCAGCACCTGCCCGCTCTGCACGTCGATGAGGCGGATGTCCACGGTGACGTCGGCCACCTGCTGCTTGGTCTGGCGTATGAGGTAGTCGGAGCCCTGCTTGTTGACGCCGAACTGGGAAACCGCGCCTACCACTATCGCCTCCAGGCCCATGATGCGGCCCAGCTTTACGGCCGTCTGCGGGTCGACGGTACCCTGGGACTGCATCTTCTGCTCCGCCATTATCTTTTCCATCCGGTCGCGCTCGACCACTATGAACTTTCCGGATTTGACCAGCTCGGTTATGAGTATGTCCGAGGCGGCGCCGCCCAGGCGCCCCTGGCCGTAGGCCGACTTGTTCTCGAACTCCACCACGCCGATGCGGCGCTTGGGGCCCGTGTAGGCCGACTTGACCTTCTCGGTCTCCTTGACCGTCAGCGCGTGGTCCATTTTCACGGACCGCGAAGGCGCGCAGGCCGCGGCCAGCAGCAGCGGCAGTATCATCCAAGTTTTTTTCATAAGACCCCTCCTGAATATGAACTGAAAAGTTCCAGCCCCTCAGCGGGCGGGCAGTCCGGCGACGGCGTCGGCCGCCGCGCGCTCGGCCTCCTTGGCCAGCGGCGACTTGAGCATGTTCTGCACCAGCTTGATGGCCATCTGCTCCACGAAAGCCTTCTTGGCTTCCTCCCTGTCGAGGTAGACCTTGACGTCCCTCCCGGTCCCCTCTCCCTCGTACAGGACCTCCCCGGTGGCCGCCGAAACCAGCTTCAGCCGCAGCTTTACGCTCTTCCTCACCACGAAACCGAGGTTCTGGAAAGTGAAGTCCTCCACCACCCCGTAAAGGAGCAGCCCCGACCCCACGGCGCGGCCTATGATCTCCGGCGTGGCCGAGGCCATCTGGCCGGCGTCCGTTATCCCTATCCCCTTGAGCCCTTCCAGGACCGGCTCGCCCTGTATCAGGGAGTAGCCCCTGGCGGCTATCCGCTCGGCGGCCAGCTTGTAGAGATAATCCTCGGCCGCCAGGTCCACCGTCTCGTTCTCGAAGGGCAGGAGCGCCACGGGTTCCGCCGGGGGAGCGAAGCCCGGCGCCACGAAATACGCCGGCCTCGCCGCGCAGGCGGCCAGCAGCAGCGGAAGAAGGAAAGCGCGGCGGAAGTTCATCTCATGTATCTGAAAGCGACCTCTGAAGCTTCTATGCCGTCTATGACCAGGGAATCACCGGCCGCGCGCAGCACCAGGCTGGCGAATTCCTCGGGGCTCATCCTGTCCGCGTAAACCGCCAGTTCGGCCTCGCCTTCGGCGTAGGAGACCACCGTGACCCTCCTCACCGCAGATATCCCCTCCACCGAGGCGGCGAGCGCAGAAATGCTGTCTATTCCGGGGGCGCCTGAGAACCTGAGAGTGAAACCCCTGTCCTCGCCCTTGAGCTTTCCCCCGAGCCTGGAGCCCAGTTCGCGGCCCAGCGCGGCGCCGGCCTCGGACAGGGCCTTGGCCGCTGCGGAGGCGCGGTCCGGGCCCATGCCGGCTGCCGAAACGGAGAACTCGGCCAGATTTTCGCCTCCGCGTGCGTCCATAACCACGGCCGAAGCCTCGGCGGAAGCCTGGGCCAGGCCGCCGCCCACGGCCGCCTCCAGGGGCCTGACCGAGAAGCGCGCGCTGACGGCGGCGCGGGCGCCGGAAGCCGCGGCGCGGCCGGTGAGCGCGGCGGCGTCCTCGCCTTCTCCGGCGGACATGAAAGAAGCTCCCATCGAAGAAACGGCGGCGTTCCTGAAAGCCGTTTCCCCGCTGGCCCCGGAGTCGCCGGAAACGGCCAGCAGCAGCCTCGGTCCCGCCGCGGAGGCGGCGGAAGGGGCGACGGCGTGCCGCACCCTGTCTATGTATATCCACACCCTGGCTCGCAGGGAAAGAAAACCGTCGATCCTTTTTTCGGAAAGAACCTTGCTCTTTTTGACGTAATAGGATTGCCTGGAGAGGACGGCCTCCGCGGCCGAGGGGTCGTCGGAAAAAAGAGCGGCGGTCTTTTTAAGCGCCGCGCGCTCGGCGGCGGCGAGCGCCGGCGGGCGGGCCGCTGAAGGGTCCTTGCCGCCCGTATCCGCGTAACCCTCGGCTTCGACCGCTTCGAGCGGGCCGGCGCCGGCGCCGCGGCCGGGGCCTGCGCAGCCGGCCAGCGCCGCGGACATCGCCAGGAACATAAGTATCGTGGCTTTTTTCATATCGCTTGACCCTCCGGTTACGGCTGAGCCTTGACCTTGTGCACGGGCAGGGCGAAATTGAACCGCGCCCCGTTGCCGGGAGGGGTCTCGAGCCAGATCCTGCCGCCATGCTTCTCTATGACGGATTTGGATATGGCAAGGCCCAGCCCCGTGCCGGGGACCTGGTTTACGCTGTTCTTGCCGCGGTAGAACTTCTCGAAAACGAGTTTTTTCTCCTCTTCCGGTATGCCGGGGCCGTCGTCCTCGACCGAAATGACCACGGCCTCGCCCTTGTCCTGCCCGGTGACCTTGACCGTGCAGCCGCGGCGGGAGAACTTTATGGCGTTTATCAGCAGGTTGTCTATGACCTGCGTTATCCAGCGGCTGTCGGCGTAGACGTCCGGGAGCTTGCCCGCGAAACGGGACTCTATCTCTATCTCCTTCTCGCGCGCCTTGAGCAGCATGTTGCTGATGGAGTGGGAGACCAGCTCGCGGATGTTGACCGGCTGGAACTCCATCTCCACCTTGCCGTTGAGGCGGGAGAAGTCGAGCAGGTTGGAGATCAGGTGCGTAAGGCGGTTGGCCGACTGGTCCACCACCGAGAGGAAGTTGGACTGCTGCTCGTTGAGAGAGCCGACTTCGCCGCTGAGGATCACGGAAACGAAACCCTTTATGGTGGTCAGCGGCGTCTTTAGCTCATGGCTGACGGTCGCGAGGAACTCGTCCTTGAGCTTGTTTAGCTGGGCCAGCTCCTGGGCCGTGCGGGTCGCGTTCTCGTAGAGCGTGGTCATCTCTATTATCATCGCCAGCTCGTCGGCTATTATGGTCAGGAACTCCAGCTGGTCCGGGGTAAAAAAGTCGGGTTTGAGACTGCCGACCCGCAGCACCCCTATGACGCGTTCGCCCAGCACTATGGGGACTATCATCAGCGAGCGTATGTTCCAGAGCTTCGCGTGATGCCCGATGACGTCCGGGTCGTTCTGCGCGTCCGGGCTCATGAAAGCCTCGCGGTTCACGAAAGCCCGCACCGAGGCGGACGAGGTGTTGGTTATCGGTATGCTGTAATGCAGCCTCTCGTCGTCCGGGATACCGTACGAGCCCGGGTGGGCGACCAGCTCGTTGCGGGAGTCGTCGTAAAGCAGCACGGCCGCCACGTCGGCCTCGGCTATCTTGGCTACGATGTTGAGCACGGCCGAACAGCCCATGCTCATATCCTTCTCCACTCCCGTAGCCTTGGTCACCACCTCGTAGAGGGCCTTGCGCTCC
This sequence comes from Elusimicrobiales bacterium, assembly GCA_031082205.1. Lineage (GTDB taxonomy): Bacteria > Elusimicrobiota > Elusimicrobia > Elusimicrobiales > UBA9959 > UBA2231. Next base: position 2,327 of record JAVHLJ010000003.1, on the reverse strand, counting down.
TTGGCCCGCTGTATCAGCCTTGAGCCCGCGGCGTCGAGCTCCTGCAGGACGGCGGAGAGCTCGCCTTTGAGCTGCTCGGTCTCCTTCTTAAGGGCGAAATTCTTCTCCGCCATGCGCCAGACGGAATTGAGATAAGGCATCAGGAAGCGGAGATAGGGGAGGGACTCCTCCACCTTCCGCGGGCTGGGGTGCGCGAATACCACGACCCTCCTGTACGCGCCGTGGGAGGGCATGAAAGGGCAAAGCAGGGCCGCGCCCATGCCGGAAAAGAGGTCCCCGGGCGGGGCGGGGTCCAGCGGGGCCTGGAAGAGGAACTCCCCCTCGTTCACGCAGCGGTCCAGCGGGTCCCAGGCGAACACGGCCCCGGCCGACTGACCGCTGCGCTGGTCGCTGTACAGGCCGGCCATGCGCCAGCCTCCGCCGGACCTTTCGAAAGCGGCAAGGACGCCGCCGGCGAAAATAGCGTGCAGCTTTATGAAATAGTACTCGGCTATGTCGAGGTAATGTTCCTGCGAATCCGGGACGGAGGAATGCTCCAGGGACTCGCGCGCGAACTCGGCGAAGCCGGAGAGCTCCTTTTCGGACCGCTTGAGCCGGCGCTCGGCCGGCAGGAGATAGCGGAACTTGAGATACCACCAGGCGGCGAAAGCCAGGACGGCGCCGAGCGTTACCGAAGCGAGAATGTCTTGCATGTGCCTATCGTCACCTACATCAGGTCCATCAGGAGCCGCGCGTAGGCGGACGGGGACTTGAGGCTGTTGCTGCTCAGCCAGGCGTTCTTGACCGAATAGCTGCGGAGGATCTTTTCCGTTATGTGCCGGAATTCGGCTTCCTGCGCCCCAAGAGCGGACGAGGGCTGAGGACCCAGTATTATGAGGCCGTTGACCGTCTTTTCGGAAGTGAAGTTCCCTATCCTGAAAGGAGTGCCGTAAAGCTCGTCCGGGTCGTAGGATTCGGTGAAGACCTGGCTCCAGGCGACGGAAATGCCGAGTTCTTTGGCCCGGGCCGAAGCGCTGTACAGGGCGAACTTGGCCTCCTTCTCGTAGCCCTTGGGGTAGAAAAGGCCCCACTTGAACCACTGGTTCTCGGCGGGCTGCCAGCCCATGGCCGAGCCGTAGTCGGCCTCGGAGACCGCTCCGGCTATCGCGGTCTCGGAAATGCCGAGCAGGGTATCCAGCATCTCCCTGTTGCCCTTGGAGGACATGGCGTTGCTGACGAACTTCTCCAGCTTGCGCAGCTGCTCCAGGGTCCGGGTGACGTCGTTGAACGACATCATCCGGTCCATGAATATCCTGTCAACGTCCTCGTCAGAAAGCTTGACGTCCATGGAGGCCAGAAGATTGGAAAGTATGGTCTTGTAGGCCGAAGCCGGCGGGATTTTCACGTCCACCATCCAGCCCTGCGAGAGCTGGAAGCCGAGCGAATCCTCCAGGCCGGCCAGGGCCTTGGGAGGGAATACCGACGAGACCACTATCTGCTTGTTGGCGGACATGAACTCGTTGAGCCACTTGGAGATGTACTTCTTGTTCTCTCCCGTAAGCATCAGGAGGTGCACATCGTCTATCACCAGGCCCTTCACATAGGAGAACATCTTGTCCAGCTTCTCTATGGAGCCGTCCTTTATCGCCAGCTCCACGCCCTTGGAGAAACGGATGCCGTCGGTGACGAAGAGCTTGTCCTGGCCCAGCGCCGCGGAGAGGCCGTAGGCTATGGAGTGCATGAAATGAGTCTTGCCCGTACCGGGCACGCCGAAGATCAGCAGCGGGTTGTACATCGTGCCGGGGCTGTCCACCACGGCCATGGCCGCCGCGTGGGCGAACCGGTTGTAGGAGCCCGACTGCAGGCTCTCGAAAGTATGGGTCGGCACCAGCGGCATCTCGACCCCCCACTTGAGGCGGGTCCGGGAAGAGACCCCGGGCGCGGTCATGGAAGCCGGGGCCGCTGCCGGCGCCGCCGGCTTCTCCTCCTTCTTCTCCTCGGGCGGCGGCGCGGCGGGCTGCTTGATCCTTCCGCTGACCGTGGGGGGCGGGCCGAAGGGAGCGGAAAATTTGGGCTTGTCCGCCGGCGGCGGGGCCTGCACGGGAGGCTGCTGCGCGGCCGGGGCCGCCTGCGGAGGCGGGACCGGCGCGGGGGCCGGGGCTTCCGCTGCGGCGGCCGGCGGGACTTCAGTCGTCGCGGCCCGCTGGACTTCCGCCGTGCGGGTCGCGGCGTCCGCCGCCCGCTCCTCGTCCCGCCAGCGCGGGTGGATCCAGGCCCACTCGGCCGGAGACCGGCGGATCATTGACTCCAGTTCGGCCACGCAGGAGCGGACCATGACCGGGCAGACC
>JAVHLJ010000039.1 GCA_031082205.1 Elusimicrobiales bacterium | reverse complement strand
CCTTGGAGCCGCTCACGCCGACGATGGAATCGTCCTGCACCGCGCTGACCGCTATAGAGGAAGCTATGACACTAGCGCCCAGGGAACCGGCCTGCACGCCCGCCGCGGAGACCTGCGAGGCCACTATGCCGGACAGGGCGGAGCCGTCAAGATTCGGAAGGACGCCTTCGAGCTTGGTCGCGTCCAGCTTGCCGGCGGCGGTGGTTATCTGATTTCCGCCGGAGCCCGCGACGATGACGCCGCCGACGCCGAGGTTCCCGGAGAAAGCGGCGCTCGAGGCGTTGACGAAACCGGCGGCCTGCAGGTATCCGGTCAGGGTGGCGGTGGCGGCTATGAGGCCGTACTGCGCCCTGATATTGCCCGCAACGTCGAGTTTCTCGACGGGGGGCATCCCGAGACCGACCTTATTGGTGACGAGGTTGAGTGTCACGGTGCCGTCGGCGTTGTCGGTCAGCGGGCTTATGCCGCCGGCCGCGAGCGCGCTCCAGGCCGTACCGTTGTAGTAGTAGAGCTGATTGTTGGTCACATTGTAATACATCGCGCCCGCCCCTATCGCGGACGGGTTGGAAGCGAACCCGCCGAACTGGAGCTGGCCGCCGGAAAGAACCATGTGCGTTGAAACCGTTATGGAATTGGACGGAGACCCCAGGTTGGCCGCGTAGACGGCGTAAGGCACGGAAAGCAGGCGGGTGCGCGGGGCCAGAGGAGCGTCACCGCCGATCTTTATTTCGAGGTAGCGGTTGTCGGCCGCGAAATCCGAGGCCTCCAGGGCGCTGGCGGTGAAGCTGCCGAGGGCGACGTTGAAGATACCGTTGTCGGGCGTGACGCTGTGCGTCTCGGACCATATCAGGGACCCTCCCGAGGGAGCGTCGTAGATGCTGAAGAGGACCGAATACGTCCCTTCCAGAGGGTTCCCGTTCGTGCCCACCAGGCGGCCCTGGTAGTTTATCATCATCGGGGCGGCGTAGGCGGGCAGGGACAGGAGAGCAGAGAGGGCCGCGGCCGTCAGGAGATTAATGATCCGTTTCATAAGCTATTCCTCCAACTTTATAAAACCGCAAACAGCGTGACCGAAAAATCGATGTTCCCCGAAAAAAGTAATAGCAACAGAATTGCCAAATAAAAAATCCCGCCTGCGGGACGGGATATTTTCGTTTTCTGTTGGGACTGTGAAAAACTTGTTACAGGGAATAGTGTAGACTTTTATACACATTGTAGAAAATATTCTACAATATTGTGTGGAAATAAATCTACATATTTATATTATATTCCTCTAGTTTATTGTAGAGGGCTTTGCGATCTATACCCATCAACTTGGCGGCCTTCACCTTATTCCCCCCCGAAGCCTCCAGGGCGGCTGCTATCAGCCGCTTCTCGACCACGGAGGCGGCCTCTTTCGCCGCTTTCTTGAGGTCGAAATCCTTTATCTCGCCGCCGCAGGCGGGCGAGACCGGAGCGGCAACGGCCTCTCCGAAGCCCAGGTGAGAGGACGACACTTCGCCTTCGGCCATCAGTACGGCGCGGGTGATAATGTTCTTCAGTTCGCGTATGTTCCCGGGCCAGGCGTAGGCGTCCAGCGCCGCCAGCGCCCCGGTGTCCAGGCCGGAGACGTTCTTCTTGAGGCCGGCATTGGCCTCTTTCAGGAAGTACATGGCGAGCGGGCGGATGTCGGCGGCGCGCTCGCGCAGGGAGGGCAGCGTGATGGCGAACTGGTTGAGGCGGTGATAGAGGTCCTCGCGGAAAGAGCCGGCCTTTATGCAGGACTGGAGGTCCCTGTTCGTCGCCGTAATGATGCGCACGTCCACGGGGATGTCCTTCTTGCCGCCCAGCCGCCTGATGCGGCGCTCCTGCAGGACGCGCAGCAGCTTGGCCTGCGTGGGGACTTCAAGGTTCGAGACCTCGTCGAGGAATAGCGTGCCGCCGTAGGCGGTCTCGAAAAGGCCGGCGCGGGGCCGGTCGGCGCCGGTGAAGGCGCCGCGCTCGTAGCCGAACAGTTCGCTCTCGACGAGATTCTCCGGCAGCGCGCCGCAGTCCAGCGCGACGAAGGGATTGTTCCGGCGCCCGCTGAGCGCGTGTATGCGCCGCGCCCACACCTCCTTGCCCGAACCGGAGGGGCCGGTCAGTATCACCGTCAGCTCGCTGCCGGCCACCTGCGAGACCAGCTTCTCCACGGCCTTGACGGCCGCGCTCTCGCCCACGAAGACGTTCGCGCCGTGGAAGCCGGCGACATGGCTGCGCAGGGCCTCCAGCTCGCGGTGGAAGCGCCTGTCCTTGGCGGCGCGCTCCGCCACCAGCAGGAGCTCCTCGTTGGTGAAAGGCTTGACCAGGTAATCGGCCGCGCCAAGCTTCATCGCCCTGACGGCGCTGTGCACGTCGGCGTGGCCCGTGAGTATGATGACGGGCAGGGAGGGGTCGTCGGTCTTGAGCTTCTCCAGGACGGTGAGGCCGTCCATGTCGCCCAGCACCAGGTCCAGCAGGACGGCGTCCAGCGCGGCGGACTCGGCCATCCGCAGGCCTTCCTCGCCGCCCGACGCCTCCTGCAGGGTATGCTTGCGCGAGCCGAGCACGGCCTTGAGGGCCTTGCGCGCGTCGGCGTCGTCTTCTATGACGAGGAAGTTCGACATGGTCGTATGACGGCGGAGGGATCAGGCCAGCTTGGCGAAGCAGAGCGTAACGGCGGTGCCTTTCCCGGGCCTGGAATCCAGGGTTATGCGCCCGCTGTGCTCGTTCATGACCTGCCTGGCCAGGTAGAGGCCCAGGCCCGTGCCGTTCTCCTTTGTGGTGAAAAAAGGCTGGAAGATGGAAGACAGGACGCCCGGCTCCATGCCGCGGCCGTTGTCCGTTATCCGCAGGCAGACCTCGCCCGGCTCCTTCTGCCCGGTGGCTACGATTATCTCGCCCCCTTCGGGACCGAGCGCCTCGGCGGCGTTGTTGAGCAGGTTATAGACCACGCTGTTGAGGTAATGCGGGTCGAGGAAGACCTTGGGGACCCTGCCCAGCTCTTTTTTGACCGATATTTTCGAGGTCTTAAGCGAACTGGAGATGAGGCCTATGCAGTGCTCCGCGATGTCGTTGACGGAGCAGGGCCGCAGCTGGCAGATGCCGCTGCGCGAGAAATCCAGCAGCGTCTTGACGATGCGCGAGGCGCGCTGCGCGTTGCGCTCGACCAGCTCCAGGCTCTCGCGCGACTCCGCGGGCAGTTCGCCGGAGGCCAGCATCAGCTCGGTCGTGGAAAGTATGACGTGCAGCGGGTTCTTTATGTCGTGGGCGAAGATGGAGGTGAGCTGGCCCACCGAGGTGAGGCGGCCCAGCTTCCTGGCGACGGCCTGGAAGAAATGCGGGTCGCGCAGGGCGGACCACTCGTCGGGATAGACCAGCGAAAGAGTCAGGCGGAAGCCCTCCGGCGCGCCGTCGTCGCCCTTCAGGGCCCTTATGCTCAGGAAGAGCCTTATTATGCTCTGGCGCGAGGTCAGGAAATAGAACTTGTAGTTCCTCAGCTCCCCGCTCTCCGCGACGGCGGCCAGGAAGCCCTCCAGTTCCGCGACGTCCTTCTCCAGGACGAACTCCCTTATGTTCCTGCCTACGACGTTCTCCTCGGCGTAGCCGAGCAGGTCCAGGGCGCTGGCGTTGACCAGCCTGACGACGCCTTCCCTGTCCAGAACCACGAAGCGCTCGGGCGCGTCGTTGAAGACGGACCTGAAAAGGCTTTCCCGCAACTGCGGCGGCCGGGATTCTTTCTTTTTCAAATTCTGCCCCTGTAGTGATTGACCGTGCGCCTGGAAAGCTTCAGCCCGTACTTCTCCCGGAGGATCGAGACGATCTCGGCGTCGGTCGGCTTTTCCCCGCCCTTTTGTATCAATATATCCCTTATGGTGTCAATCGCGCGCGAACCCTTGCCCGGGAAGAGGGAGCGCAGCCGTATCTCCTCCCCGGAGGGCAGGATGAGGCTGCGGCCGGCGGCCAGCCGCGAGACGCTGCTCTTGGCCAGCCCCAGGTCGGCGGCCAGGGCCGTCATCGACAGCGGCCTGGGCGACGGCGCGCGGCCCAGCAGGAAATCGGCCTGCCTCTCCGCCAGCGCCGGCAGCAGCAGCGCCAGCCCCCGCTTCTTGCTGTTGAGCGCGCGCAGCGCGGCCAGCAGCGCCCGCAGGCGCCGCTTTTCCGCGGGCGAGATGAGGCCGGAAGAGGCCAGCGCGCGCAGGGCGGCCGGGTCCACGTCGTAGGCGCCGCGTGCGTAGCGGGAGGAAAGATAGGAGACCTCGGGGCCCCGCGGGCCGGCCGTCACCGCGGCCACGGCGGCGAAGGGGCGCGCGGAGGGCGCGGACGGCAGCCGCTCGTGGGCGGCCAGGAAGGCGGCCGTGAAGGCGCGGACGCCGGCGAATTCCTCCACGGTGAGGCCGCAGGCCGCGGCCGCCTCCGCGGCCGGCACGGGTTCGTCCGAAAGGAAATATCTCTCGAAATTGCCCGGGCCGATACGCCGGATAAGGGCGAGGGCGGCCTCGCGGCCTTCCAGCATGCCCGCGGCCGGGACCTCGCCCGGCTCGGCCGGGAGCTCCTGTCCCAGCGCGCGGCTCCAGGCGAAGTTGACGCCCCCCTGCCTGCGGCGCCTCACTGCCGGCTGGGCTCCGCCAGGAGGGCGGGCCAGCTTCCTGAAAAGCGGGTCGTCCTCCACGGCTTTTTCCAGGGCCAGGAACTCGTCCTCGCCGGCGGCCATCATGCGGGCGGCGCGCAGCGTGGCCTCCAGCGAGACCCTGGGCGAGAGCTGCAGCTTCAGCGAGCGTTTTTTGGTCATGCGGCGGGGCTTCCCCCGGGGGAAATTATAACAATTTGCTCCCTCCGGGCGGGGGCGTCGCGCCCTTCCGGAACGGCCCCGACTGAAAATTTGACAAGCCCGGAAGACCATTGTTAGAGTAAGCCTGCGGGACCCGGGGAAGGGGCTAAATTTCGGCTCAGAGGCTTACCAATGAGGCATACGATGACGGAACACGGGAAGATCCATCTCACGCAGAACCAGGAGAAGGTGATAAAGGACAAGTACCTGCGCGACGACAAGTCGCCCGAGGCGCTTTTCGAGCGGGTCGCCCACAACATCGCCCTGGCCGAGCTGGCGTACAGCCCCGAAGCGGAGGCCTGGGGCCTCTTCGAAGGCGTGCGCTGCCGCGTGGTGGAGAACGGTTACGGCGAAACGCCTTCCCGCACCATACTCTTCCACGACGGGCTCAATGAATCGCCGGAGCGCGAGCTCAACTTCACGCGCTTCCTCTCCAACCTCGAGAAAGCCTACAAGACCCACGCGGCCGCCAGGGACCTGGTGGACGCGCGCGCGGCCGAGTTCTACGGCGCCATGGCCGCCTTCGACTTCCTCCCCAATTCCCCCACGCTGATGAACGCCGGCCGCGACCTGCAGCAGCTCAGCGCCTGCTACGTGCTGCCGGTGCCGGACTCGATGGAGGGCATAGCCAAGGCCCTGACCGCGCAGAGCCTGATACAGAAATCCGGCGGCGGCACCGGCTTCTCGTTCGGCCGCCTGCGCCCGAAAGGCGACACGGTCAAGAAGACCAACGGCGTGGCCAGCGGCGCCATCTCGTTCATGAAGCTCTTCGACAAGCTGACCGACGTGGTCAAGCAGGGCGGCACCCGCCGCGGCGCCAACATGGGCATACTGCCCTACTGGCACCCGGAGATAAAGGATTTCATAGCCTGCAAGGCCGAGCCGGGCGCGCTGGAGAACTTCAACATCTCGGTGGCGCTGGACTCCAAGTTCATGCGCGCCGCGGAGCATAACGGTTCCTTCGACCTGGTCAATCCCCGCACCGGGGAAAAGGCCGGCTCGCTCAAGGCCCGCGAGGTCTTCAATTCGCTGGTGGAGTCGGCCTGGGCCACCGGCGACCCGGGCATAGTCTTCATGGACGCCATCAACGGCCCCCGGTCCAACCCGACCCCCGCGCTGGGCGAGATAGAGAGCACCAATCCCTGCTTCGCCGGCGGGGTGAGGCTGGCCACCGACAGGGGCCTGCTTACCTTCGAGGAACTTTTCATAGACAAGTCGGAGATCAGAGTGGCCACCGACGACCGCGTGCCGGCCATACGCGCCGCGGAAGGCGGGACCGGCGGAGGAGCGGCCGTCGCCGAAAGGACGGCCGCGGGAGTGACTCTGCGCAAGGCGGTCCCGGTCTTCAGGACCAGGAAGGACTGGCCCGTCTTCACGCTGGAGACGGAGCACGGCTACGAAGTGACCGCGACGGCCGACCACAAGTTCTTCACCCCCGGAGGCCTGAAGGAACTCAAGGACCTGCGGCCGGGCGACGAGGTGCTCATACAGTCCGGGGCCGGGACCTGGAGCAAGAATTACGACCTCCCCCCCTTCCTGCCGGAGAACAAGCTGAAGGCCCGCCAGGAGCGCGGCGAGGCCGCCCTGCCCCGCCGGTGGTCCCGCGAACTGGGAGAGCTGCTGGGCTGGGTGACCGGAGACGGCTGGATAAGCGAAGAGAAGCCGGAAGGGCGCAATGTGCCGAATTACACGGTCGGCCTGATGTTCGGGGACGAAGAGAAAAAGATCCTCGCCCCGAAATTCCGCGCGCTGGTAAAGCGCTGGACGGGCCTGGAAGGCTCGGAGACGGAAAGGAACGGCACTCTCTCCCAGTACTACAAGTCGGGGCTTTACTATTTCCTCTCCTCCCTAGGCGTTACAGGGGCGGCCGGGAACGCGAAGCGCGTGCCGGAAGCTCTATGGAGAGCGCCGCGCGAGGCGGTGCTGGGCTTTCTGTCCGCGCTGTTCACCGCGGACGGCACGGTTAACGTTTCGGCGCATAAAGCGTCCTGCTCCGTGCGGCTGGCTGGGAGTTCGAAGGGGCTCCTGCGCGAGGTACAGTCGCTGCTCCTGAACGAGGGAATAGTGGCGAAACTCTATCTGCGCAGAAAGGCCGGGATGAAGCTGATGCCCGACTCCGGACGCCGGCCGAAAATGTACGCGTATTCGGACCAGTACGAACTGGTGCTGGACGGCTGCAGCCGCGACCGGTTCCTGAAAGAAATAGGTTTCCTGACGCCCTCGAAGCAGCTGAAGGCCGAAAAATGGCTGGCGACAAAAGAACGCAGGTCCAACAAGGACAGTTTCACCGACCGGGTCCGGGCGATAAAGCCCGCGGGAAGGACCGACGTTTATTGCACGACGGAAAAAGAGACTCACTCCGTTATAGCGGCTGGGTTCGTGACCGCGCAGTGCGGAGAACAGCCGTTGTTGCCGTGGGAGTCCTGCAACCTCGGCTCGATAAACCTGTCGCGTTACGTCACGGGCGAGACCGGCGCGGGCGCGATGGATTACGACAGGCTCGGCGCCACCGTGCGCACGGCGATCCGCTTCCTCGACAATGTGGTGGAGATAAACAATTACCCGCTGCCGGAGATAGAGCGCGTCGCCAAGGGCAACCGCAAGATCGGCCTGGGAGTGATGGGCTGGGCCGAGACGCTGGTGAAGCTCGGCCTGCCCTACGACAGCCCCGAAGGCCTGCGCAAGGCCGAAGAGGTCATGAAGTTCATCGACGAAGCGGCGCTCTCGGCCTCGCAGGAGCTGGCCCGCGAGCGCGGCGTCTTCCAGAACTGGAAGGACTCCGTCTACGACAGGGACGGGAAGCATTTCGGGGGACTGTCCGCCAAGCCGCGCAACGCCTCGCGCACGACCATAGCCCCGACGGGCACGATAGCGATCGCCGCCGGGCTGCAGGGCTCCGGCATAGAGCCGTTCTTCGCCGTCGCCTACACCCGCTACAACGCCAAAGCCCTTGACGCGCTCAAGCACGGCAAGGACCCCGACGCCAAGGACACCTTCTTCGAGGTGAACCCGCTGTTCCGCGAACTGGCGGAACGGAACGGCTTCTTCGGCCTCGACGAGAAGACGCTCTGGAAGAAGATAGAGGCCAACCACAAGGCCGTGCGCGGCGTGCCGGAGATACCGGCGGAGATACAGGAACTGTTCCCCACCGCGCACGACGTCAGCGTGGAGAACCATATCAAGGCGCAGGCCGCCTTCCAGAAGCACACCGACAACGCCGTCTCCAAGACGATAAACATGCCCGGCTCGGCCAAGGCCGAGGACGTGAAGAACTGCTACACGCTGGCCTGGAAGCTGGGCTGCAAGGGCGTAACGGTGTACCGCGACGGCTGCAAGGCGCAGCAGGTGCTCAACATAGGCGCGGCGGCGCAGGCGAAGCCGAAGAAGCGCAAAACGCCGGTGCAGACCTTCGGCGTCTCTTCGGAATACTTCCAGATAAAGACCGGCTACGGCCCGCTGCACGTGCACATCAACTTCAACGAGCAGGGCCCCTACCAGGTCTTCACCAACATGCCGCCGCTGGGCACCGAGATAAGCGGCCTGACCTCGCTCATCGGCATACTGCTGTCGAAGTATTTCGAGGAGGGCGGCGACCCGATAAAGATCATCAAGCACCTCAACTCGGTCAAGGGCGACCGGCCGATGGGCTTCGGCGAGAACAGGATAAACTCGATAGCACACGGCATCGCCGTGGCGCTGCGCAGTCATCTAAAGCGCACCGGCATCATCTCTTCCGACCAGGACGTCAACGGCCAGCAGAAACTGGAGCTCTGGGAGGTCTCCAAGACCCAGTACTGCCCCAAGTGCTATTCGTCCAATGTCAGCTACGAGAGCGGCTGCTCGGGCCCGACCTGCCACGACTGCGGCTACTCGGAGTGTTCCTGACCGCGGCGGCGCCCGCCCCGAAAAGCCCCGGCCCGCCGGGGCTTTTTATTTATGGCCCCCCGCCCCCGGGCTTTGCTATCATATGAGTACCGCCCTATGAAAAAAGGCCTTTTCATCGTCCTGGAAGGACCGGACCGCTCCGGCAAATCCACGCAGGCCGCCATGCTGCGCGACTGGCTGGCCGGCCCCGGCCGCAAGGTCCGCCTGACGCGCGAGCCCGGCGGCACCTATCTCTCCGAGAAGATAAGGGCCATACTGCTGGACCCGAAGAGCGAGATAGAGCCGCTGACCGAACTTTTCCTCTACGAGACCTCCCGCGCCAAGCACACGCTGAAAGTGATAATGCCGGCGCTGAAAGCCGGGGAGATAATAATTTCCGACCGCTACACCATGTCCACGACGGCCTACCAGGGCTACGGCCGGGGCCTCGACCTGAAGATGGTGGAGACGCTCAACCGCATAGCGACCATGGGGCTCAAGCCCGACCTTACGATAGTCTTCGACGTCCCCGACAAGGTCTTCAGGCAGCGCGAATGCCGGGGGAACGACCGGATGGAACTGCAGGCGGCCTCTTTCAGGCTGAAGGTCAACAGGGCCTACAAGAAGCTGGCCTCCGCCCCCGGCGTGACGCGGGTGAACGCGGCCGCCTCCATAGAGGACGTTCACTCGCGGGTCCGCTCCGCCGTAGCGGCGCTGCTGCGCAAAAAAGGCTTCGGGACCCGCTGATGTTCAAGGAAATACTGGGACACGAAAAAGAGCGGGCCGCGCTGAGGGCGCTGGCCGCCTCCGGCCGCGTGCCGCCGGCCATGATCTTCTACGGCCAGGAAGGCATAGGCAAGCGCCTGGCCGCCATGGAGTTCGCGGCGGGCCTCAACTGCGCGGGCGAGCCCGCCGACGAGGGAGGGCTGTTCGGCGCGGCCGAGCCCGCCCCCCGCGAGCCGGGAAAGGCCTGCGGCAAATGCCCCTCCTGCGTTCAGCTGGGGAAGAACGTTCATCCCGACTGCCGCCTGGTGGACGCCGCCTGGCAGGCCCACCTGCTGGGCGAGGAAGAGGAGAAGCAGCGCAGCGTCAAGATCGACACCGTGCGCGAGCTCTCGCGCAGCGCCTATTCGAGCCCCATACTCTCGCCCTGGAAGGTCTTCGTGGTGAACGACGCCTCCTCGATGACCGTGGAGGCGCAGAACGCCATACTCAAGATGCTCGAGGAGCCGCCGCCGGACACCGCCTTCATCCTAATAGCCTCCAACAAGGCCGCGCTGCTGCCCACCATACTGTCCCGCTGCCATACCGTCAATTTCCGCGGCCTGGCCAGGCGCGAAGTGGCCGAGGTGCTCGGCCGCGAGGGACTGGAGCTGGCCGAGGCCGACAACCTGGCCGGCCTCTCTTTCGGCTCGGTCAAGCGCGCCCTGGACCTGCGCGAAGTGCTGGAGAAGCTCGCCGACCTCAACCACCTCGATCCCATGGCCCCTTTCCGCGTGGCCGACAAGCTGGGCCGCGAGCTGGCGACAGCCCGCGAGACCGCCCGGCTTATACTCAATATACTGGTGACCCGCGCGGCCGGGCGCTGGCGCGCGGCGGAAGGCCCGGAGAAGACCTCCCTGACCAGGCTGCTAGGCAGGCTTTTCGAACTCAAGCGCTGCCTGGGCCGCAACGCCAGCCCCGCCATAACCGTGGAAACGGCCGTGATGGAATGCGCAGGCGCCGGCATCAGCCTGCGCAACCTGGAAAAAGCGGATGCCTGAGACCGGGAAAAAGTTCTTCATCACCACTCCGCTCTACCGCGCCGACTCCCGCCCTCATATAGGACACGCCTACACGGCCCTCGCCGCCGACGTCCTGGCTCGCCACATCCGCGCCCGGGGGACCGAGGTCTTCTTCCAGACCGGCGCCGACGGGCACGGCGAGGACGCGGCGCGCACCGCGGCGGGCCGCGGCAGCCGGCCCGGAGAATGGGCCGAAGAGATCTCTGCCGATTTCGAGCGGGCCTGGAAACTCCTCGGCGTGAATTACGACCGTTTCGTGCGCACCACCGACCCAGACATAGAGCGCGGCGTGCGGGACGCGTTCGGGCGCATGCTGGAATCGGGCGACATCTATCCCGGCCGATACGAAGGGGCCTACTGCCCGCTCTGCGACGATTTCTTCCGCGAAGGGGAACTGGCGGAGGGCGGCCTCTGCCCCGTCCACAAAAAAAAGCCGGAGCCGGCGGAAGGCGGCGTTTATCTCTTCAGGCTTTCGAAATACGGCAAGGCGCTGCTGGAGCATTACGCCGCCAATCCGGGCTTCCTGGCGCCCGCTGGCAGGGCCGGCGCGATAGCCGGCCTGGTCGGGGCCGGCCTGAGGGATATCCCCGTCTCGCGCCGGGCTCCGGCCCTCGGCGTCCCGGTACCATCCGACCCGGACCACACCATCCATTCCCGTTTCGGAGCGTTGCTCGGATATCTGGCCGGGGCCGGCTGGAACGCCGGGGGAGGCACGCGGGATTTCCTTTCCGCGTGGCCTCCCGACGCGCAGCTGGTCGGGGAGGAGGCCTTCCGCCTGCACGCCGTTACCTGGCCGGCCGCGCTGATGTCGCTGGGCCTGCCGCTGCCGGCGAGGGTGTACGCCCACGGCCGGTGGACGATGGAGGGCGGCGGGAAACATGGGGCGCGGGGCGGCGCCGTGAGCCCTGCCGAAGCCATAAAGGAGTACGGGGCGGACACACTGCGCTATTTCCTCTTCCGCGAAACGCCGTTCGGACTGGACGGCCATTTCTCCGCCGCGGCTCTCGCCAGGCGCTACGACTCCGAGCTGGCCGTCGGCCTCGGAGGCCTCTTCTCGCGCGTCATAGAGCTGGCCGGCGAGCACCTAGACAGCAGGCTCCCCGCCAAACCGGAGGAGGCGAGCGCTAAAACTTTCGCGCGCCTGCGCGCGATCGACGCGGACATAGCCGCGGACATAGAGGCGCTGGCTTTCGGACCGGCGCTGGACCGGGTCCACGGAGCCGTCGAAGAGCTGAACCGCGGCATAGAGGCCGTAAAGCCTCGGGCGCTGGCCGCGAAGGACCCGGCCGCGCTTAAGTCTTTCCTCAACGATATGGTCTGGTGCCTGCGCCTTGTCGCGGGCTGGGTCTACCCCTTCATGCCCGACGCCTCCGCGCGCATGCAGATGCTCATGAGCATAGGCGGCGCGGAGACCGGCGGCGTGGAGCCGCAGCGAGCCCCCCCGCTCTTCCCGCGCAAGCCCTGACGGGCTTTTTCAGAACCTCTGGGTGTTCTCCCAGGAGATCATGCGCAGGCGCGAGAGCAGCCTGTAGCAGGCGCCGAGGACGGCGTCTATCCTGGATAGAGAGAAGGCCGGGAGCGTGTCCTCCGGCGAAGGCGGGGCCTGGTACATCCTGCAGTAATCGGCCACGCTGCGCCTGGCCTTGAGCAGGACGGCGTCGTAGGCGGCGTCCCCGGCACGCCCCGCCAGCTCCCGCTCGATGGAATCGAAACCCAGCCGCCTGTAGGCCTCGGCGACCAGCCGCTCCGCCCCGGAGTCGCGAAGCGTCCCGGTGCGCTCGCCCTCGGCTATGGACAGCGGACGCAGCGACGCCAGCCGGCCGCGCACGACCTCGGGGCTGCCCGGCAGGCCGCCCTCCATCAGCGCGAAATCCTTCCCCGACAGCAGCTTGTCCAGCGGGTCCTTGAACTCCGCCACGAACTCGGGCGTGGCGCGCCCCTTTCCCAGCTTATCCAGGAAGCGCTCGCAGGCTTCGCGGTAGGACTCGCGCTGGAGGGCGGCGAGCGGCTCCTCGGCCGCGCGCAGGGCGCTTATGAAAAAATCCTTCTGGTTAAGGAACCCGGGGTGGGACTCTCCGCCCAGCTCGCGCAGGCGCGCGGCCAGTCCGCTCTGGTGCTGGAACCTGGAAAAAGATTTTTCCATGGCGGCGGGGTCCCGCCCGGCCCGGGGCCGGGCTACTGGCGCCCGCGCGCGGGGGTCAGCGCCCGCGCCAGGCCTATGACTATGCCCGAAAGGGCGTAGACAGAGAAGAAAATGAAGAGGCCGTCCTGGGGGTACCTTATGATCAGGAAGAGTATCGTAAGTATCAGCAGCATGCCCTTTATGGACCCGGGGCGCACCGCGCCTCCTTTCTTGAAGGCGGCGTAGGGCACCGTCGAGACCATCAGGAGCGAGAGGCCTATCATGATGAACGGTATGGCCGCGTAGACGTGCGGCATCTGCTTCATCACCATGCTGATGCTGCGGAAGCCGCTCTCCGTCTCGAGCATGCTGTAGGCCAGCACGATGGAGCCGAGTATGCCGGCGGCGCCGGGGATGGGCAGGCCCTGGAAATTCGGGCCGGCGTCGTCGCCGCCGAAGTGGGACTTGACGTTGTAGCGCGCCAGGCGCAGCGCGCCGCAGAGCACGTAGAGGAAGGCCACGGGATAACCCCAGTAGCCGTAGTCCTTGAGCACGAAATTGTACATCAGGTAGGCCGGCGCTATGCCGAAAGAGATCCAGTCGGAGAGCGAGTCTATTTCCACGCCGAAGGAGCTCTCGCCGTGGACCAGGCGCGCGATGCGCCCGTCGAGCATGTCCATCACTATCGACGCGATTATGAACCAGCCCGCGACGACGAAGTTCCTCTCCGAGGCGGCCAGTATCGAGAAGAACCCGAAGGCCATGTTGGCTATCGTGAACAGCGACGGCAGCACCACCGCGCCGGTCTTCTTGAGCTTGGCCACGTCTATGCGCCGCTTCTCTTCGGTCATCAGTCCGCCTTCCAGAGTCCGAGTATGGTTTCGGCGCCGGCCACCTTGTCGCCGGGCTTCACCAGGATACGGGAGCCCTTGGGCAGGTACACCGCGACCTGGGAACCGAAATAGATCATGCCGACGCGCTCGCCGGCCGAGACGGCCTGGCCTTCCCTGACGTAGCAGGCTATGCGCCTGGCTATGGCGCCGGTGATCTGCTCGACGCCGGCCCAGCGGCCGTTCTCCCCTTTTATCCTTATGAGGTTCCGCTCGTTCACTTTGGCCTCGGGCTTATAGGCCACCGCGAAAGCGCCTTTCTCGTATTTCACCTTTTCCACAGTCCCCTCCAGCGGGGAACGCTGAACGTGCACGTTGAAGACCGAAAGGAAGATGCGCACTACGATGACTTCCGGGTCGTCCTCCTGGCCCACGCAGAGCACGGTGCCGTCGGCCGGGCAGACGATGTCGTCGGGGCCGAAGGCCCTGTCGCGCTCGGGGTCCCGGAAGAAGTAGACCGAGAAGGCCGTGAGCAGCAGGCCCAGGACCATCAGCGGCACGCCGCACCACCTGCACCAGTAGGCGACCAGGCCGCCCAGGCCCGTTATCGCTATGGTCACTATCAGTATGTTCCGGCCGGCGGGGGCTAAATTCATGATGATCTTCTCCTTTCGCAAGCGCTCAAATCAATGCCCGGGGCGGGACTCGAACCCGCACGGAGGATACTCCAGCTGATTTTAAGTCAGCTCTGGCTACCAGTTACAGCACCCGGGCTCTTTTCCGCGTCCAGGGCAGAAAACAGATTCTATCATTTTCAGCGGGCGCCCCGGCGCAGTTCGGCCCCGCAGAGCCGGTAGAAATCCTCGCAGCTCAGCCAGCTGACGCCCCGGACGCCGGCCGCCGACTGAAGGCCCCTGTCCGAGGTGACCAGCACGGCCCTCACGCCGCAGGAGAGCAGGAACTCGCCGGTCTCCAGCAGCGACTCGTCGGCCGTCCGGCCCTCGTTGAAGGTCACGCTGACCGGTTCCCGGACGGGGAAACCCAGCTCGCGGAAAGGCCCGTCGAAATAGACCCGGAAACCGGAGCCGGCGAAGACCGGCAGGCCGGCCAGAGCCTCAACCCACCCCAGGAACTCCGCCTCCGCCAGGTCAGCCGAGAACCCGTGGCCCCCCGGGAAACGGCGGGCGAAGTTGGAGGCGTCCAGCAGGTACTGGGTGGGCTTGGAGGAAAGGCGCCGGCTCATTTCTCTACCCCGGGGGGACGGCAGGCCTCGGGACCGCGGGCTTCGTCCGGGGGCGGCCCCCCGGCCAGCAGCGCCGTTATCAGCTCGCGCGTCACGCCTCCCGGGCCGGCGAAAGCGAAGATCTCGGAGGAAGCCGTCACCAGCACGGAGCAGGGCAGGTCGTAGACGCGGAAGGCGGCGAAAAGTTCCGGCGGGGCGCCGGGGGCTACCAGGCCCTTAACGGGCCGGTCCGCCAGGAATCTCGCGGCCTGGTCGCGGCCGGCGTCGGTGATATGCACGAAAGCCAGCGCCCGGCCGGAGAATTCGGAGGACAGGGCGTTGTATCCGGCGAGCTCGGCAGGGCAGGCGGGACAGCGCGGGGCCCAGAAATGGAGGACCGCCGCGCGTCCGCCCAGATCGTCCCAACCCCGCAGTTCCGGGGGCGGCCCCTGGATGATCTCCGGGAGACGCAGTTCGGGAGCGGGCAGGCCCGGCGAGGCCAGCAGCGGGCGCCGGGGGACGTCGGAAGAACAGGCGCAGAGCAGGGCCAGGACCAGGAAAGCGGCCCGGGCGGGATCAGAGATCATGGATCCGGCCGTCTTTGAACGGCAAACGGTGCAGCGTGACGCCCAGGAAGCGGCCGTCGGGCAGGCGCCCCGCGCAGGCCATCACCGGGAAAGGCGCGAAATCGGCCTCGTTGAAATATGCCGCGCAGAGAGATTCGACGGGACCGGAGAGGACGGCCTTGGCCTGGAAGTAAGTTCCGGCGCAGGCCGCGTCGCCATGGGGACAGACCGAGAAGAAATCGGCCCTTATCTTAAGCGCGCCGGCGGGGGAGGCGAGTTCCTTTTCAACGAAGACCGCCCTGGCCTCGCCGGGCCCGGACGGCCGGCCGAGGTTCAGCCTCACCGGGAGATTTATCTCGGAGGGAACGGGGACGCCGCCGGGCGACTGCGTCCAGGAGCTGAGATAGCCGTTAAGCGGCAGGTCGACGCCGTCCGCGGAGGCGGGGGAGCAGAGGAGAAAAACGGCCAGGAAGGAACTCTTTCTAATCATTAGATATATTATATTTAATTCGGGGGCCCGACGGGACGCCCCGCGGCCTTTCTTTGCTTTTAAAAAGGTTTTTTGCTATATTTCAAGGCATGAGCAACACCGTCATCAAATTCGGGACTTCCGGCTGGCGCGCCGTCATAGCCGAGGAGTTCACCCTCAACAATCTCAAGAGGGCCTCGCACGCCGCGGCCCAGCACGCCAGGGACAGCAAGGATTACGGCTACAGGGGCGAGGAATACCTGCTGCACCTGAAAAAAAAGGGCGCCAAGGCCCCCGACTCCCCGCTGGCCGTAGTAGGCTACGACACCCGCTACATGTCGGAGGAGTTCGCCCGCAACGCGGCCGAGGTCTTCGCCGCCGAGGGGGTCAACGTCCTGTTCTCGCCGGAGGAGACGCCCACGCCGGTGGTGGCCTGGACGGTGATGCGCTCCAACGCGGTCGGCGGCGTAATGATAACCGCCAGCCACAACCCCGCCAATTACAACGGTTTCAAATGGACTCCCTACTGGGGCGGACCCGCGATACCCGAGGTAACCGGCGACATAGAGGCCAGGGCCTCCTCGCTGACGATAGCCGCCTGCGACAAGTTCATCCCCTTCGCCCAGGCCAGCCACGCCGGCCTGGTCAAGGAGGAGGACTTCCACCACTCCTATTTCACGCAGCTCTACTCGCTGCTCGACGCCGGCGCCCTGAAGAAGGCGCGGCTCAGGGTCGCCGCCGACTCCGTCTACGGCACGGCCCGCACCTACCTGCGGCCGGCCCTGGAGAAGATGGGCGCCTCGGTGACCCCGCTGCGCGAGAACCGCGACGTCACTTTCGGCGGCAGGCCGCCGGACACCGACGCCGAGAACCTGGCGGGACTGAGGCAGGCCGTGCTGAAAGGCAAACTCTCCCTCGGCCTGGCCTGCGACGGCGACGGCGACCGCTTCGGGGTCATAGACTCCGACGGGACCTGGATCGCGCCCAACGACGTCCTGGCGCTGCTGCTGGACCACCTGGTCCGCAACCGCGGCATGAAGGGCAAGGTCGCCCGCTCGGTCATGACCTCGCATTTCGCGGACGCCGTGGCCAAGAGCCACGGCCTCGAGGTGCGCGAAACCCCGGTCGGCTTCAAGTACGTCGGCAACATGCTGCGCACCGGCCAGTTCCTCATCGGCGGCGAAGAGTCCGGCGGCCTGTCGATCATGAACCACGTGCCCGAGAAGGACGGCATCCTGGCCTGCATGCTCCTGGCCGAGCTCTACGCCTACGAGCGCAAGCCGCTCGGCAAGGTGCTGGCCGACCTGCGCAAGCGGGTAGGCACCTTCCTCAACACGCGCGTCAACCTGCGCCTCGGCCCGGACGCCGACATGCCGGCCCTCGCGGCCAGGCTGAGCTCCAAGCCGCCGCTCAACGTGGGCGGCGCTTCGGTCTGGCGCATAGACCACACGGACGGCTTCAAGTTCATCATGCGCGACGGCTCCTGGCTGGGCCTCCGCCCCTCCGGCACCGAGCCGGTGGTGCGCATATACGCCGAGGCCTCGTCCCAGAAAACCCTGTCCGGCCTGGTGGACGCCGGCAGGAAGATAGCCGACGGCAAGTTTTAAATCGAAACGGGGCCCGGCCCCAAGGAGAAAAAAATAAAATGGACGCCAAGATCAAAAAAATAAACGCACGCGAGATACTCGATTCCCGCGGCTTCCCCACGGTGGAGACCGACGTGCTGCTCGCCGACGGCTCTTTCGGCCGCGCCGCCGTACCCAGCGGCGCCTCTACCGGCACCCACGAGGCGCTGGAGCTGCGCGACGGCGGCAAGCGCTACCGCGGCAAGGGCGTGCTCAAGGCCGTCGAGAACGTCAACAAGCTCATCGCCCCCGAGCTCATCGGGCTCAAGGCCGAGCAGGAGAAGATAGACGACCAGATGATAGAGCTCGACGGCACGCAGACCAAGAGCAAGCTGGGCGCCAACGCGATACTTTCCGTCTCCATGGCCCTGGCCCGCGCCGCCGCGCAGTCGGCGAAACTGCCGCTCTACGCCTACATCCGCAAGGCCTACGGCCTCAAGCACAAGGACTTCCTCCTGCCCGCCCCGATGCTCAACATCGTCAACGGCGGCAAGCACGCCGACAGCGGCATCAACATACAGGAGTTCATGATCGTCCCGACCGGCGCGGCCAGGTTCTCCGACGCCATACGGATGGGGGCCGAGGTCTACCACACGCTCAAGGCCATCCTCTCCAAGGGCGGCTACACCACGGCCGTCGGCGACGAGGGCGGCTTCGCCCCCAAGATCTTCACGCACGAGGCCGTGATCGAGACCATCGTGAAGGCCATCAAGGAGGCCGGCTACACCTTCAAGGAAGTTCAGATAGCCTTCGACTCCGCCGCCAGCGAGTTCTACAAGAACGGCAGCTACATGTTCGAGGGCGCCAACCTGACCGCCCAGGAACTGACGGCCCGCTACGCCGACTGGAAGAAGCACTTCCCCATCATCTCCTACGAGGACCCGCTTTCCGAGGACGACTGGGAAGGCTGGGACCATTTCACCAAGCAGCTGGGCAAGAAGGCCCGCATCGTCGGCGACGACCTGTTCGTCACCAATCCCGAGCGCCTCAAGCGGGGCATCGAGGAGGACATCGCCAACGCCATACTCATAAAGCTCAACCAGATCGGCTCGCTGACCGAGACGATACGCGTCATCAACATGGCGCACGAGGCGGACTACGCCACCGTGATCTCCCACCGCTCGGGCGAGACCGAGGACGCGTTCATCGCCGACCTCGCCGTCGCCACCAACGCCGGCGCCATCAAGACCGGCGCGCCGTGCCGCAGCGAACGCCTCTGCAAGTACAACCAGCTCATCCGCATAGAGGAGGAGCTGGGCAAGAAGGCCAAGTACGCCAAGGACGCGGCCTTCCGCTTCAAGTAAAGACCGCCGCGGGGCGGCCCTCCGCGAGGGGGGCCGCCCTTTCTCTTTTCCGGGATGAAAAAAAAGGACGCCGTTATCACCAGGAGAACGGGGCTGACGCTGCTCGCGCTGGCCGCTGCCGTCCTGCTGCTGGCCAACCCGGGCTTCCGTTCGCTGGTCTCCAACAAGATAGAGGTCTTCAAGATGAAGCGCCGCCTGGCCGAGCTCAAGGCCGAGAGCGAGGAGCTGAAAAAGTCGGCCGCGGAGACCGCCAGGACGGAGAGCGTGGAGTACAACGCCCGCAGGGAGCTCGGGATGCTCAAGAAGGGGGAGATAGAGTTCCGCTTCCCCCCGCCTTCGGAGAAAGAGAGGGACGAATGAACGTGAAGCAGATCGCCGCCGGCCCCATGGACAATTTCTGCTACCTGGCCTGGGAGAGCGACGGGCCCGAATGCGCGGTCATAGACCCGTGCTGGGACGGGGCGAAGATAGAAAAAGAGCTGATCGCCCTCGGACTGAAACCCGCCATCCTCATACTGACCCACGGCCATCCCGACCATGTCAACGCCGCCGCCTGGTTCCTGGGCCGCTACGAAGGGCTGCAGGCCGCGCTGCACCCGGCCGACGATCACATGGCCGAAGGACTGGACAAGTCCCGCCTGCTCCCGGTCTCCGACGGGGAGACGCTGGAGGCCGGCGCGCTGAAGCTCAAGGTCATCCACACTCCGGGGCACACGCCAGGCTCCTGCTCCCTGCTGGGACCGGGCGCCGTCTTCACCGGCGACACTCTTTTCGTGGGCGAGATAGGCAGGGTGGACCTGCCCGGCGCCGACCCGGAGCAGATGCGCAGGAGCCTGCTCAAGCTCGCGGCCCTGCCCGACGATACGACCGTCTGGCCGGGCCACGCCTATAACGGCTCCTCCACCACCATAAAGGCTCAGAAACTCCACAACATCTATATCAAGCTGGCCGCCAAGGGCGGAGACGAATTCCTCTCGGCGGCGCTATAAAGGCGGAACTGATGAAATGGGCCGTGGTCTCCGATTTCGACGGCACGCTGACTCTGGAGGACGTCGGGGACGCCATACTCACGGAATTCGGCGTATTCAGCGCGGCGGACATAGAGCGCTCCTACGCTCCCGGGCAGTCGGTGGAGGCGTGGATGCGGCGCGGCTTCTCGCGGCTGGCGGCGTCCCGGCGGGAGATAGAGTCCTTCATACTCCGCTCCATGAGGCCCCGCCGCGGCCTGCGCGCTTTCTCTGGCTTCTGCGCCGCCCGGCGCGTCCCCTTCGACATAGTCAGCGGCGGCGCCGACATTTACGCCCGTCCGCTCCTCAGGGCCTGGGGCGTCAAGGCGCGCTCCTCCTTCGGCAGGACCAGCAGGAACGGCGGCGGCTGGGACGTGGAATACGCCGACCTGGCCGGCCGGACGCTGCCGGCCTTCAAGGCGGCAAGAGTGAAGCATTACCGCGACCGCGGCTTCGCCGTGCTCTTCTGCGGCGACGCGCCCAGCGACCTGAGGGCCGCCGGCCTGGCCGACAAGGTCTACGCCGCGGGCAGGCTGCGGGGCCTCTGCCGCGCGCGGGGGATAAAGTTCTCCCCCCTCGTCGACCTGCGCGACGCGGCCGCTTTCATCAAGAATAATCCCTGACCGGCTTTTTTAGGATCATGCACCCGTACATGCTCGACCTCGGCTTCTTCAAACTTCCGTCTTACGGCCTCCTGGCCATGACGGGATACCTGGCGGCTTATTTCTACCTGCTCGCCGTCCGCGCCAGGATAGGGGCTTCAAGAGAAGGCGTGTCGGACCTCTCTTTCTTCGCTCTGCTGGGCGGCCTGCTTGGCGGCAAGCTGCTTTTCATCCTCACGTTCCGCGACTCTTTCGGAGGCGGCTGGGACGGGGTCCTGTCCGCGCTGAAGAGCCTGCAGTACGGCTTCGTCTTCTACGGCGGCCTGGCCGGCGGCGCCTCGGCGCTCTGGTACTGGGCGCGCCGGCACGGGACGGGGTTCGCGGCGGCGGCCGACTTCACGGCGCCGGCGCTGGCGCTGGCCCACGCCTTCGGACGCCTGGGCTGCCTGATGGCCGGCTGCTGCCACGGCGCGCCGGCCGGCGGGGCGCCCGGCGTGGCTTTCACCGACCCGCTGTGCCTGGTGGAGCCTTCGCTGCTCGGCGTGCCGCTGCATCCGGTGCAGCTGTACGAATCGCTCGGCAACTTCGCGATATTCGCCCTGCTGCACGCGGCCTGGCGCCGACGGGAAAAGCCCCGCGCCGGCTCGGTCACGGCTCTTTACGTTCTGCTTTATTCGGCGCTCAGGTTCGGCCTCGAGTTCCTGCGGGGCGACGACAGGGGCGGCCTCGCGGCCGGCCTCTCGCAGGCGCAGCTCATCTCGCTGGCCGCGGCCGGCGCCGCGGCCGCCTGGCTGGCATTTTCGGCGCGGAGAGAAAAAAATGGAAAATAAGAAACTCGTTTATTCCGGGGAAGGGACCAGGCTGGACCTGTTCGTAAAGAGCGGCGAGCCGGGACTCTCCCGCGAATTCGTAAAGCGCCTGATCTCCGAGGGGCTGGTCCGGGTCAACGGCCGCGCGGTAAAGCCGGCGGCCCCGCTGAAGAACGGGGACGAAGTCACCATCGCAATGCCGGGCGGCGGGCCGGCGGCCTCCAGGCTGCCGGGCATGACGATAACCGAGGACGCCGCCATACTGGCCATAGACAAACCGGCGGGGCTCTGCGTGCACCCGACCGATTCCAACTGGGAGCGGGACCCGCGCGCGGCCCTGCTGGGCGAAGAGACCGTGGTTTCCCTGCTGGCGAAAGAGCGGCCGGAACTGGCCTCCGTCCCCCGGTTCGGCCTGGTGCACCGGCTGGACCGCGAGACGAGCGGCCTGATGCTGATAGCCAAGACCGCGGCGGCGGCGGAATACTTCTCGGAAGCGTTCCGCGACAGGGAGATAAGCAAGCTCTACATAGGCGCGGCCGCCGGCGACCCGGAATCGGACGCCTGGACGATGGACGCGCCGATGGGCAGGCCGACCGGGGCCCGCAAGATAAAGGTTTGGGAGTACGGCCGCGACGCCGTCACTAATTTCAAGGTGCTCGAGCGCGCCGGCAAGGCCTGCCTGGTGGACATCCGGCCCGAGACCGGCCGCACCAACCAGATAAGGGTGCACCTGGCGCACGCCGGTCACCCGATAGTCGGCGACGATATCTACGGCGGCCCTCCCGCCGCGCGCATGCTGCTGCACGCCATGCGGCTGGAGTTCGCCCATCCCGCCACCGGCCGGCCGACGAAGATAGTCTGCCCCGTGCCCGCCGATTTCCGCGAGGCCTGGCAGTCCCTCACCGGCCGCCCCTTCAAGCTCAAGCCTATTAAGTAGGAACAATTATACCGGGGGCATGGCGTGCCCTCACCTCGCAAAAACAGGGTCGCGCACACCGTGCGCGCCCTTCCCG
>JAVHLJ010000038.1 GCA_031082205.1 Elusimicrobiales bacterium | reverse complement strand
GTGGCCAAAGCGACGGCGTACGGGAACTCGCCGTTCGGCGTGGTGGTGCCGATAGACGACGATTCGCCCCCGCGCACCGCGCTGGCCTTCATCGGCGCGCGGACTTACGTGGACGACCGGCTTTGGGTGAGCACCGGGACCTACCTGGACCTGACTGCCGACGACCGCTCCCCGGTCGGCGACGTCAGCGGGGTGGCGCGCACCTTTACCCTTGTGGACGCGGTGCCGGACGCGGCCTGCCTGGCCGAGCCCCATGACCCCGCCGCCGGACCCGGCACCTGCGCCAACCCCTACTACGGCGGCGTCTTCCCCCTGAAGGAAGGCGCTCATTCCCTTTATTACTGGAGCAAAGACCACTGGAACAACAGCGAGCCGGTCAGCACCCGCACCATCTACGCCGACGGCACCCCGCCCGCGGCCTGGGCTTCCGTCGCGGGCTCCACGGTGGCCGACGGCGGCACGGCATATCTGCTGGCGACCGATCCCGTCACCCTGGGTGCTATCGACCCCGTTTCCAACGGTGTGGCTTCGGACCTGCGCGGCATTTTCTACCTGGTGGATCTGACGCTGGACGACTGCCCCGAAGGCGAGCCGCCCTTCACCGGCCCGCCCGGCACCTGCGAGAACCCCCGCTACGAAGGCCCGTTCACGCTGCCGTCGGGAGAGCATGTCGTCTATTACCTGGCCCAGGACAATGTCGGCAATATGTCCGCGGCCAGGTCCGCGCGCGTAACGGTGGAACCCTCCGTCGCTCTGGCGGGCGTGGCGGTCTCAACGGCGGCGATAGCGTGGAACTGGACGCCGGTCCCCGGCGCCGAAAGTTATGAGCTAATGAGTTCCTCCGGCGGCTCCGTTTCGGGGCCGCTGGCGGGGAATACCACCTCGTGGCTGCAGGCCGGCCTGACGCCGAACACGCTTTATGGCAATTCCCTTAAAGCTGTTTCAGCGGAGGGGGAATTCGCGACCGGCGTGTCCTCGGCCGCGACATTGCCCGCTCTGCCGGCGGCGCATGAGAACTTCGTGACGGGCCAGTCCGCCAGCCTGGTGATCGGTCAGCAGGACTTCGAGTCGGCCCTTGCCGTGTATGGGTCATTGCAGTATTTCGGGCAGAACTATTCCATCGCTCTGGATACGGAAGGAAGTCTTTGGGTGGTGGATTATGCCGAAACCCGCGTCCTCAGGTTCTCCCCTCCTTTCAGTAACGGCATGGCGGCTTCCGTCGTGTTCGGGCGTCTGCCCTCCGGCGGCTATCCGTCGGATCCGAAGGCCCGGTTGCGCACTCCGACGGGAGTGAGTGTTTCCCGGGACGGCAGCCTGTGGGTAACCGGGGGAAGCCGGGTGCTCCGGTTCAGCCCGCCATTCTACACCGGGATGCCGGCCGATCTGGTCATCGGGCAGCCGGATTTTACCGCTTCGGAATACGGCACTTCTATGAACAGATTCCGGGAGCCTTTCAATTCCAGCGTAGACGGCGGGGGCAGCCTTTGGGTAGCGGACAGGAGTAATCATCGCGTTCTACGCTTCGACCCTCCTTTTTCCAACGGCATGGATGCGAGCCTGGTGCTGGGACAGCCGGATTTTGCCAGTGGCGGGTATAGTTTATTCCCATCCCCCTCCAATATGAGCAACCCCGCTTCGGTAGCGGCGGATGAGGCCGGCGATATCTGGGTGGCGGACTCCATAAATGGAAGACTTCTTAAATTCGAACCGCCGTTCGTCAACGGGATGAGCGCGTCGTTGGCCGTAGGGCAGAAAGATCTTTACACGAATTGTTACAGCGTGGGGAACTGCGCCGTTTCGGCGGAGGTTATGAACAGGGCCTTCGGCGTCAGCTTCGACAACAGCGGGAATCTTTACTCCGCGGACTCCACCTCCAACAGGGTGATGAAGTTCAAGCCTCCTTACCGTACGGGGATGTCCGCCTCCGTGGTGCTGGGGCAGACAGATTTTGTTTCGTCGGGATACGGTACTGCAGCGGATAAATTCAGAAACCCGGTTGATTCCGCAGGGGGTGGCGGGGTGGACATAGACCCGGACGGACGACTGTGGGTTTCCGATAGCGGGAACCGCCGCGTGCTCGGCTTCCTGCCGGCGGGCGGGGTTTCGGTCACGGCGCCCTCGGCCGGCGCCTTGTCGGTAGCCTGGCGTGCCGGAGGCAATCCCCCGGATACCGCGTACAGGGTGGAAATATCCTCCGCCGCGGATTTTTCGGCGGACCTGCGCGCCGCCGAGATTTTCGGTACGGAGCATGTTTTTGCCGGCCTTCTCCCGAACACGGCCTATTTCGCCAGGGTGAAGGCTTTGGGCGTCGGCGGCGACGAGACGGCGTACGCCGGGCTCGGTACGGGACGCACTTTCCCCGCGCCGGCCGCGGGACTGCGCGGGACCCCGGTCGATGGCGGCGGGATGCTCTGGTCTTGGGACCAGGTGAGGTCCAATATTGAGGTCCAGGTCTTTAGTTCCACCGGCGGAGCATTGTCCGGCAGATTATCCTCAAATGCCACGTCGTATTTACAGCCGGGTCTGGCCCCGAACCGGAGCTACGGTGTTTTCCTCCGGGCGGCAAACCGCTCGGGCAGCGCGGATTCCGGCGCGGTTTTCGCCACTACCCTGGCGGACCCGCCCTCACAAGTCAGGCCTTTCAATAATGGTCAGGTGGCGGACCTGGTGCTCGGCCAGCCGGATTTCGGCTCCTATCTGGCGGCGGCGGCGCCTGACCGCCTGCGATCCCCCTCCGGCATGACATTCGGCCCGGACGGGCGTCTCTGGGTGGCGGATTCCGCCAATAACAGGGTGCTGCGGTTCTCCCGGCCTTTCACCTCCGGGATGGCCGCGGACTTCGTGGTCGGTCAGACCGACCTTAATGGAAACACTTCAGGCTCCGGGCCGGGCAAACTGAGTCTGCCGGTCGGGGTGTCGTTCGATCACGCTGGCGCGCTCTGGGTGACGGACAGGGCCAATAACAGGGTCCTGCGTTTTCCGGAGCCTTTCCCCGGCGGCAGTCCCCAGGCGGATCTTGCGATAGGACAGTCAGACCTGCAATCGTCCGCTTATTCCGGCGTCGCGCAGAACAGGCTCTGGTATCCGACCGCCGCGGTTTTCAACGAGGACGGGAGCCTATGGGTATCGGACTCCATGCATTCCAGGGTCTTAAAATTCTCGCCGCCGTTCAGTACCGGGATGGGTGCCGCCCTGCTGCTGGGGCAGAACAGTTTCACTTATTCCAATATGTTCCCCGCGGCGACGACAAAAAATATTTCCATGCCGCAAAAGATCGATTTCGACGCTTCCGGAAACCTGTGGGTAGCCGACAGAAATCACAACCGGGTGCTGAGGTTCTCCGCTCCTTTTTCCAATTACATGGACGCTTCGCTGGTCCTTGGGCGCCCCGATTTTATCTCGGTCCTGCCGTATGGTTCCAGCCCTTCTTCCATAAATATGGACCAGCCTTCCGCGCTGGCGCTGGACCCGGACGGGAATCTTTATTCCGGAGATTCTAATTTCAGGAGAATGCTCGCGTTCATGCCTCCTTTCCATAATGGCATGGAAGCGGCTTCGGTGCTCGGCCAGGCAGATTTCGATTCCAATATCCCTCTTGCCGTGCCGACAATCTCCAGCATTTATTCCCCGTCGGCCGCCGCGGTGGACCGGCTGGACGGAAGCCTCTGGGTGGCCGATAATAACCGCATCCTGCGTTTCATCCCCGAAAAGGCTTTTATCCCGCATGTCTCCTCGATGACGGTGGCGTGGTCCGGGGGAAAGAACCCCGAGGGGACGGAGTATTCTGCGCGGCTGGCTCTGGACGCGGCAGGTCTGAATACCGCCGCGACAGGCGGTTGGCAGACCTTGCCTCGCCTGACTTTCCAGGGACTGGCGCCGGGCACCACGTATTATGCTTTCGCGCGGTCCAGAAATTCCGAGGGCCTCGAAGGCCCCGAAACGGCGCTGGGCAGCGGGACCACCCTGATTCCGGTTGAGTATGTTGCCCGGAGCACGATAACCGTCGGGGGCGAGCCGGAAGCGGCGCTTTCAGCCATCATCCCTCCATCGATAGTTCTGGTGGACACGGCCGCCCCGGCCGGCGCCGTCGTAATCGGCGCGGCGGCGGAATCGGGACTGTTGCTGGCCAGTAACCTATATGAAATAGGGCCGGAGGGCGATTATGATCCGCCGGCGACGCTGACCTTCGTCTATTCGACCTCCACTTTGGCCGCGCTGGGCCTGTTGGAGGAGGATATCTCGGTATACGAATACTTCAACGGGACAGGCTGGGTGCGGCTGGAGGGGCAGATGCTGGATACCGCGAACCGGCGCATCACGGTGCCGATAACGCATATCGCCTCGCTGTTCGGCATCTTCGGCGCGGTGAAGGACAGGACGCCGCCGGTGACCAGTTTCGCTGTGGACGGCTCGTCCTGGTCCGCGGTAGGGCGGTTTTACATCAACGCGGCTTCAAGCGTGGCGCTGTCGGCCTATGATCCGGTAGTCTACGGGACTTCCAGCGGTGTGGCTTTCACCGAGTTCCGCGTAGACCCTGGCACGGATACGGCTTTTGCGTTCTATAGCGGTCCTTTTACGCTGCAGGAAGGTTGGCATGCTCTGGAATTCCGGAGCTCGGACAATGCCGGCAACCTGGAGGAGGCCAGGACGGCCTTTCTCTACGTAGACGGCACCCCGCCGCTGACTGAAAGCGTACTTGCTGGCACGACTGGGCAGAATGACTGGCATGTCTCGCCTGTTGCCGTGGCGTTGGTTTCCACGGACGCACTCAGCGGCGTGGCGACGGTCTATTATTCACTGGGTGGAGGGGAGGCCGCGGTTTATACTTCTTCGTTCAGCGTGGCGGCGGAAGGGGCGCATTCGCTGCTCTTCCACGGCGTGGACAATGTTGGGAATGTCGAGCCCGATAAAACAGCACTCCTCAAAGTGGATTTGTCCGCGCCGGAGACCATCGCCGGCGGTTCCCCGGTCCCGAACGCCGCAGACTGGAACAATACTCCGGTCGCCGTCGTGTTCAGCGGGACCGACGCGGTGTCAGGCATAGCCTATTGTAGTTCCTCGTTCACCGTGACCGCGGAAGGTCGGGATATCCCGGTCGTCGGGTATTGCGCGGACTACGCGGGCTGGACCTCGACCGCGACGCTGACGCTCAATATAGACGGCGCCCCGCCAGTTTCCTCCGCAACGGTGGGCGGCGGCGAGGGGCGGAACGGCTGGCATATCTCTCCCGTCGTGCTGACGCTGGTCTCCAGCGACTCCCTGTCGGGAGTGGCGGATATCCACTATAGCACAGGCGGAGGAGGGGTCTCGCTTTATTCTTCGCCGCTATCGTTCATGGAGGAGGGGATGCATTCGCCGGAGTATCGCGCCCTGGACCTGGCCGGCAATCTTGAAGAATGGAGGATAATCCATTTCGCCATAGATGTCAGTTCGCCGCTGGTGACGGCCGCCGCGGTCCCGCCGCCTAATCCCGCCGGCTGGCATAATGCGCCGCCGACGGTGGTATTCACCGGGACCGACAGCGTTTCCGGACTGTCCTATTGCAGTCCGGAGGCGACGCCGGCCGCCGAAGGCGCCGGGATAAATATTTCCGGGCACTGCGAGGACTACGCGGGACTTATCTCCACCGCCGCCTATACGGTGAACCTGGACACCACTCCGCCCGGTATCGCTTACTTCCTGCCGCCGCCCGATTACGCCGGCTGGCACACCTCGGCCGCCACCACGACGTTCACCTGCGAGGACGCTCTTTCGGGTGTGGCGGTTTGCCCGGGGGATATCGTGCTGGCGAGCGAGGGCGTTGATATTTCCACAAGCGTCACGGCATTCGACAAAGCCGGCAACCACGCGGAGGCGGCTATAAGCGGGGTGCGGATGGATTTCACCCCTCCGGAAGTCACGGCCGCCGCTTTCCCCGCGCCCAACGCCGCAGGCTGGAACAATACCCCGGTCGCGGTGGTGTTCAGCGGCACCGACGCGGTGTCCGGTATAGCCTATTGCAGTTCCTCGTTCACCGTAACGACGGAAGGGCGCGATGTGCCGGCCTCGGGTTATTGCGCGGACTACGCGGGCTGGACCTCGACCGTGACGCTGACGCTAAACATCGATATGACGCCGCCTGCGATAGCTGTTTCCTCGCCGGCGGCCGGAGAAATGTTCGTGGCCGGCCGGGACGGGATTGAGATAGCGTTCACAGCGGACGACAATCTTGACCCGGCTCCTCTGGTAGAAGCTTACCTGGCGCAGGTGGAGGACCGGGGAAGTCCGCGCGGGGAGCGGCCTTACCTCATCCCCGTCAGCAGCGGCCTGGTCGTCGACTCCCTGACGCTTGATGATGGGCTCTGGCAACTCCTCGTCGGCGCCACCGACTTCGCCCTCAACTATAGTTCGGCGGCGGGCGGGCTTTTCGAGGTCATCTACGATACGCAGTCGGCGATAGCCGCCCGGTTCGAGCCCTCCACGCTCAACCTAAAGAGCCAGGGGCAGTACGTGAGCGCGTACCTGGAGCCCGCCGCCGGCATCCTAGCGGCGTCGCTGCGCATTACCGCCGTGAACGGCTCCACGATAACACCCATAGCACCCGACCTTGAGACCGCCGGCAAGAGCGGCAAGTACAAGCATGTCGCCGTGGGCGACGAGGATGGCGACGGCATAGAGGACCTGTCGGTGAAATTCGACCGCGCGGCGCTGATCGAGGTGCTGAACGCGGGCGAGCAGGTCGCGCTGCTGGTGGAGGGCGAACTGGAGGACGGGAAATCGTTGACCGCCGAGGCTTTCATCCGCGTCATCTCGCCCGGGAGGGCTTCGGCCGCTGGGCCCAGCGTGATAGGCCATCCGCTGGCGCGGCTGGAGGTGCCCGCCGCCGCTCTGGCCGCCGACACGGACATCACCGTCACCCGTCTGGCAGCCGAGCCGGCAGTGCTGGACAAACGCAAGGCGGCCTCGGCGAAAGGGAAAGGCCTGAAACGGCTGGATAAGCCCTATGAATTCGGCCCCGCCGGACTCAAGTTCGGCAAGCCGGTCGCGATAACGTTGCCATATAATAAAGCGGCGGTGGACGGGATTAGTGAAGAGGTCAGGCTGGCCTGGTGGAACCCCGCCGAAGGGCAATGGGAGGTATTAACCTCCAGCGTCAACGAGCGGGAGGGGACGGTAACCGGCTGGACGGACCATTTCTCGGTCTACCAGGCGCTGACGGTCCCTAAACCTTTGGCCGAAAGTTCCGGCGGCGAGACGCCCCCCGCCGAAACGTCGCCGGTCCCGTCCGCCGGGCCGGACGCGGCGTTCCGGCTGGGCGAGGTCTATGTGTTCCCCAATCCGGCGCTGCGCGGCGCCGCGCCGACCTTCCACTTCGAATGCGGCGTGGCCGACAGCGTGAACATAAAGATATACACCACGTCGGGCAGGTTCGCGCATGAGACCACGCTGGCGGGTATGCCCGCGGCGCTCGACGACGGCAACGGATTGTCATACGCGTATGAGTACGCCTGGCGCGACCATATCCCTAGCGGCGTGTACTATTACCTCATCGAGGCGGCAAAAGCCGGGCAGAAGATAAAAAAGACCGGCAAATTCGCGGTGGTCCGCTAGGAGGCCTTATGAAGAACGACCATAACCTCCACGCTGCTCTTAATTCCCTTATCCGTACCCTGTCCCGGCCCTGGTGCTTTATCCCGATGGTATTGTTCGTCCTAATCCCGTCGGCCAAGGTAAGTTCCGCCCTGGAAAGCGGCGCCGAGTTCCTGCGCATAGGGTCCGATGCCAAGGCTTCCTCGATGGGCGGGGCCTATACTGCGGCGGCCAATGACGTGAGCGCCATCCATTACAATCCCGCCGGACTGGCCGCGGTGAACGGGACGGAGCTGGGGCTTAGCCACGCTAAATGGCTGCTGGACGGCAGCTATAACTTTGTCGGGGTGGCTATGCCAGTTAAGAACACGCGCGGCCTAGTGATGGGGCTTGGTATAAGCCGTCTTTCGTCCGGCGACATAGAGGGCCGGAGCGCGGACAGGAGCGCCTCGGGCGGTTTCGGTGCTTATGACCAGTCTGTGAGCCTGTCGCTGGCCAAAAGAATGGGCCGCAACGGTTTCGGCGTGACGGCCAAGTATATCGAGAGTTCCATCGCGGGCATAAAGGCCCGGTCCGTGGCCGCCGACCTGGGCTACACAAGGGCCTTTACTGGTTCGCCGGTATCGTTGGCGCTGGCGGTGCATAATCTGGGCGCGCCTATGAAGTACATAGACCAGGAGGACCCGCTGCCGCTGACCTTATCAGCCGGGCTGATGGTAGGCGTACTGCCGGGCGTAAACCTGGCACTGGATGCCAGCCGTCTGGTGCATGACGGTGAGACCAGCTTCAGCATCGGTAGCGAATATGCAGCCCTGCCGGGCCTGTCGCTGCGTTCGGGCTACCTGGCGGAGACGGGCGCCGCCGGACTCGGCAACGGGGCCGGGTTCAATGCGGGCGTGGGGATAATGCTGATGGACGCGCGGCTGGATTACGCCGTGACGCCGTTCGGCGAGCTGGGCAGCGCTCAGCGGATAAGCCTGAAGAAAAAATTCTAAAATACCGGCAGCTCATGAAGGACTACGCCGATCCCCGGATGCATACGGCCGAGCACCTGCTCAACGCGGGCATGGTGCGCATGTTCGGCGGGAAACGGGCTTTCAGCTCGCATATCGAGAAAAAGAAGTCCAAGTGCGATTACCGCTTCGAGCGCGACCTGACGGCGGAGGAGCGGGCGGAGCTGGAGCGGCTGGTCAACGAGGCGATAAAGGCGGACCTGCCGGTGACCGAGGAATTCTTATCAAGGGAAGAGGCCGCGGCGCGTTTCGACCTTGGCCGGCTGCCGGAGGGCGCCGGGGGGGAGAAACTCCGGATAGTGAAGGTGGGCGACCGCGACGCCTGCCCTTGCGCCGGCGTCCACGTTAAGACCGCCGGCGAGATCGGGGTCTTCCGCATAATCTCCACCGGCTTCGCGGGCGGGGTCCTGCGGATACGGTTCAAGCTCGCGGAATAGTCAGCTCTCCAGGCTCCTCACCCAGATGTTCATGTCCTCGAAAGCGCCGAAAATGTCGCAGTTGTTGGTCATGCGGCCCATGAACTCGTAGCCCAGCTGGTGGAACACCATGTTCATGCCGAAGCTGCGCGCGCGGGCCATGGTGTAGGCGCAGCGGTACCTGCGCGAGACCAGCTCCTTCTCCAGGAAGCGCAGTATGTGGCTCATCAGGCCCTGGCCGCGCTTCTCCGGCAGCGTGGCGCAGTCGGTCAGTTCCGCCGCCAGGTTGTGAGGGCTGAGCTCGGCGCTGGCCGCGGCCGCTATCCGGTCGCCTTCCATGCAGACCGCGAAGAGGCTGTCGGTCTGGAAGATGGTCTCCAGGTAGCTCTGGTGAATGAGCGGCGACGGGTATGACGCGAAGACCCCTTTGTAAAGCTCTATCAGCTGCGGGATGTCCTCTTTTTTCGCCATGCGGATCTTCATGCCGGCGGGCAGGGCCTTGCGTTTGGCCCCCGCCGGCTCGTTCATGACGCTCTCTATGAGGAGTATCTCCTCCATCATGGAGGCGGAGTGCAGGCGCTCCTGCGAGCGGAACTTGCTGACGGCGAAGGCGTCCTTGCCCTTGTGATAGTACTTGATCACGGCCTCGAGCACGTAGCCGTGGCGGAGGAACTGCTGCCAGTCGTCGCGGCCGGCCATGCAGATGATCTTGTCGAACTGGTTGGCCTCGGCCAGCCCGCGCACGCCGAGGATGAAATTGCCGAAGTCGTCCGCCTTGTAGTCCAGGATCTTGATGCGCTGGTTGTAGACGTCCAGGAAGAGGGTGGCCTCGAAGCCTTCCCCGGCCAGCCGGTGCTCCACCCCGTAGACCAGGCCCACGGCCTTGAGCGTCTGGCCGCCGCCCAGCTTGAGCTCGGCTACGCCCAGGTTCGTCCGCGGCTTCGCGGGCGCCGGCGCCAGGTCGTCCACCCATTTCCTGGTTTCCTTGGTCATAAGAAGCACCGCCTTTAAGGGATTCAGGGACCGATATTCTACCACAGGAGCCCGCGGAGGGCCAGAGAAAATCCGGAAAAGGCTCCGCCGCGGCCTCCAAATAAAATATACTTTCAGGCGGAACGCGGGGACCGTATGTTATACAGATACGAGATGAAATTCGGGGACGGTTCGGAAACGGCGGTCGAGATAAGGCTCGATCCGGTTTCCCTGCGCGCTGTCCCCGCGCCGGACGGGGAGCTGCCGGACTGGACGCTGCTCGACCGCTGCCGGTGCCCGGTCTGCCCCCTCGACCCCGCCTCGGAGAAATATTGCCCGGTAGCGGTCAACCTGGCCTCCGTCGCGGCCCGGTTCGGCGACAAATCCTCCGTAATGCCGGTAGAGGCGCGCGTGATCTCCGAAGAGCGCGAGTATTTCAAGCGGACCAGCCTGCAGACGGCGCTGAGCTCCGTAATAGGACTGTACATGGCCACCAGCGGCTGCCCGGTGATGGAGGTCCTCAAGCCGATGGCCCGCTATCACCTCCCCTTTTCCTCGCTAAACGAGACGGTGTACCGGTCCGTCTCTTCCTACCTCACGCAGCAGTACCTGGCTATGAAGAAGGGAGGGGAGCCCGACTGGGACCTGGACCGGCTCAAGCGCGCCTACGCGGAAATAGAGATCCTTAACAGGGCCATGGCCGACAGGATACGCATGGCCTCCTCCAGGGACGCCAACTGCAACGCGGTCGTCATCCTCGACAGCTTCGCCAAGATGGTCCCCTGGAGCCTGGAGAATACCCTGCCCGAGGACGAGCTCCGGCTGGGCGGCTCATGATCGAGCTCATAGGCTACGCCGCTTCCGCGCTGGTGGCGGTCTCCCTGCTGACCAGCAACGTGCTGAGGCTGCGGGTCCTCAACCTGGCCGGCGCGCTGGTCTTCGTGGTCTACGCGGCCATGGCCGGCGTCTGGCCGGTGCTGGCCGTCAACGCCTTCATCGCCGTCATAGACGCCTGGCATATAATCCGGCTGAAGTCCCGCGCGGATATCTTCAAGCTGATGCCGGTCGGGCCCGGCGACCCGCTGCTGGCCAATTTCCTGGCCTACTACGCGCGCGGCGTCTGGCAGTTCTTCCCGGAGTTCGACCTGAAGGCGCTCAAGGACCCCCGCTGCGTCTTCATCCTGCGCAACCTGATGCCCGTCGGGCTTTTCGTCTACACCGAGGAGGCCCCCGAGATACGCGTCCACCTGGACTTCGTGGTTGAGGATTACCGCGACCTCAAGAGCGCCCGTTTCCTTTTCAACAAGGGACTGCACCCGGACATGTTCAAGGGCTTCTCCTGCCTGCGCGCCTCCGCCGGCTCGGAGCAGCACGCCGGGTACCTGCGCCGGCTGGGTTTCGCCGAGGACCCGCCCGGGTCCGGGATATTCCGGCGACCGGTCTGAGCCGCGCGCGTAAAAATAAGAAGGCCGCCGGGGAGACCGGCGGCCTTTCTTTTTTACGGCGGGCCCCGGGAGGCTACTTTATCTCCAGCATGCCCTTTATGAGCTCCAGCGCCTTGTTGGCGTCGGAGACGTTGAGCAGGAGGTGGCCTATCGAACCGGTATAGGTGGTGCCGTAGACCGTCGTGATGTTGATGCCGTTGTCGGCCAGCATGGAGGTCAGCCTGAACAGGGTGCCGGGCTTGTCGGGCAGCTCTATCAGTATCATCTGCGTCTCCACCGTGGTGAAGCCGGCGTTGGTCAGCAGGTAGCTGATCTTGCGGTCGGTGTCCACGGTGATGCGGACGATGCCGGAGTCGTCGCGGATCTCGGAGGCTATGCCGATTATGTTGACGCCCTCCTTCGAGAAGAGCTCCACGAACTTGCTGAGCGCGCCGGGAATGTTGGGCAGGAAAACGCTGTATTGCTTGACGATCTTGATCATTATTCGGCCTCCGTTATTTTGATATTATAATAAAATTCCGGCACCGGCGGGGGGAGCCATTCCGCGCGGCGTCCCCGTTACGGCCGGCGAGGAGTGCGATGAAAAAACTGATCTTCTCCCTGTTATTCTGCCTGCCTTCGTCCGCGTCGGCCGGTTACGATCTTAAATGGGCCGAGACCGAGGTGGTCCTGGACCGCGACGGCCGGGGAACGGTCTCCTACGCCGTGCGCTGGAACGTCACCGGCAGGAAGATCCACGCCTTCTATTTCGAAGGAGCGGCCGAGCCGCCGGTCTTCGACCGCTCCGGAGCCTACGCCGTGGACGACCGCGGCGAACGCTACGGCCTGGACATAACCCATCTCTCGGGCGGCAAGTACGACGTCGTCCTCGCCGGCGGCCGCGGCTTCGGCGAAGGCGACATCACCTTCTTCTTCCGCTACGCGGCCGATTTCCAGGCCGCCGGCACGCTGACGCAGACCATGGCGGGAGAGCGCCGGCTGGCCGTCTTCAACTGGTCGCCGGTGCAGTGGGACGAGCCGCTGGAACACATGACGGTCAAGGTCGTCTACCCGGCCCCGCTGCTGACCGGCGAGACCGGCGAGGCGGCGGCGGCCCGTCTCTCGTTCATGACCGAGAAATTCGTCAACGAGCGCTTCCTCATCGACTATCCGGAGACGGTCAACGAGGCCGGAGAGCGGCTCTTCACCGTGCGCTATCACAGGAAGGGCGCGGAGACTAAGTTCCACATGCGCACGCAGACCTACATCGACGCGGCGGCGTTCGACCTTCGGACGATGGCCTCGGCCGGTCTGCTGGCCGGGACGCCCAAGGGCCCCTGGCGGGAGGCGCCGGAGAAATACTATCTCGGACGCTATTTCCCCGGCGGAGTGCTGGCCACGGTCCCGGTCAGCCGCGGCGAGACCCTTTTCCTGGCGCTGGTCTTCGCCGTCTTCTTCGGCGTGCTGCCTTTCGTCATAATGACGCGCAAGCATAATTCGATGCTGATAGCCCAGGCCGGCATCTCGGAGGTCAACTGGGAGGGCACGGAGTGGGAGCCGCCCAAGGCGCAGGTCAGCTCTTTCCGCAAGCCGGGCAAGGTCGCCAAGGACCTCAGCCCTATCGAGGCCGGCGTGATACTGGGCCTGCCGCTGACCGAGATGGGCGCGCTGATACTGGGCAATATGGAGCGCAAGGGCCTGGTCAAGATCCTGAGCGCCGACCCGCTGCGCGTCAGCAAGCCGCCGCATATCTACTCGAGCAACGACCCTTACGAGACGCTGCTGCTGGGCGGCATAAAGCCCGACGGCTCGGTGGACGAGTCGGCGCTCAAGGAGATGGTGAAAAGCATAGCGGCCGGCATGGAGCAGAAGATCTGGGACGCCGACCTGGAGGCGACCAAGGCCTATTACAGGAAGAAGGCCGAGACGGAGGCGCCGGCCGGCGCCGAGACCGACCACGGCTATTACTGGGGCGGCTACAGGCGCCGCTTCCTGCGCCTCGACGACCGGCGCTACGATAATTCCGCCGCCGTCGGCGAGGGGCTGAAAGGTTCTCTCGGCGACGCCGCCGCCCTGGACTTCGAGACCTTCAGGACGTCGAAGTCCTGCTACGAGGGGGCCTTCGGCCGGGACGCCTGCCACGACGCCTGCCACTCGGCCTGCCACGACGCGTGCCACTCGGCCTGCCACAGCGCCTGCCACTCGGCCTGCCACGGCGCGTGCCATTCGGCCTGCGTCAGCGGGGGAGCCCGGTGACTATAAAGGAAAAGTTCCCCCCGGCCGGCTCGCGCTCCCCGCTTTCAAGGAATAACTATCGGGGTCCTGTCGGCGGTTCGCTGCGAAAAAACAGGGTCTCGCACCCCGTGCTCGCCCTTCCCGTTCTCGCCGCTCGCGCTTGCGCAAGCTCGCGGCTCCGAAGGGTTTTTCTCCGCGAATCCGCCGCCACCCCCATTGTTTCCAGATCGACGCGGGGAGGGTCTTTTCCGGACCGTGACGAGCGCAAGCCGCCGGCGGAGAGCTGACTTATGGACTGGAAAGAGCGTATAAGCTGGATAGACGGCTACGCCGCGGAGATAAAGCCTTATTTCCGCGTGCGCCGCGACGATAACCTGCTCATCAAGATCCCCAACCAGGCCTATAAGCTCAACGCGCAGGGAGTGAAACTGCTGGAGCACGCCTTCTCCGGCCGCAGCGTGCTGGAGATACCGCCGAAATTCCCCGACCCGGAGAAAGTGGCTTCCGACATTTACGCCTTCTTCTCCGGCCTCGCGGCCCTGATGAAGGGTAATTACAGCGAGGCGCTCGGCCACGGCGGCATAGAGAAAGTATCGTTCTCGCTGCCCTACAATACGCTGCCGGTGCTCAGCGAGATAGCGCTCACCTACCGCTGCAACCTGGCCTGCCGCTTCTGCTACGCCGCCTGCGGCTGCCGCCGGGACCCGTCGGCGGAAGAACTCTCCGCCGCGGACCTGGTTCGCCTGCTGCGGATCATCGCGGCAGAAGCCCAGGTCCCTTCGGTCAGTTTCACCGGCGGCGAGCCCTGCCTGCGGCCCGAGCTGCCGGAGCTGGCCGCCGAGGCCAAAAAACTGGGCATGTGGACCAACCTTATCACCAACGGCACCCTGGTCACGCCCGAGCTGGCCCGGCGGCTGAAAGAGGCCGGCCTCGATTCGGCGCAGGTCAGCCTGGAGGCCGGGACGGCGGAACTGCACGATATGATAACCGACCGGCCCGGGGCTTTCGAGGCCTGCCTGGCCGGCGCTCGCAACCTCCTCGCGGCCGGCGTGCGAACGCATACCAACACCACGGTTTCGGCGCTCAACAGGGCCGCGCTGGCTCCGCTGCTCGACCGCGTGAAGGAACTGGGGACCGGCAAGTTCTCGATGAACATGCTGATGCCCGTCGGTTCCGCCGACGGCAACATGGCCGAGACTTTCATCTCTTATTCGGAAATAGGAGAGGCCGTTAAGGAGGCCGCCCGCCTGGCGGAAGAGCGGGGGCTCGAGTTCATGTGGTATTCGCCCACGCCGATGTGCGTCTTCAATCCCGTGCCGCTGGGGCTGGGAAACAAGGGCTGCGCCGCCTGCGACGGTCTGCTCAGCTCCGCGCCCAACGGCGACCTGCTGCCCTGCTCCAGCTACCCGGAGCCGCTCGGGAACCTCCTGGAATACGAGGGCCGGTTCCGCGACCTGTGGGAGGCGGAGCGCCCGGCCTGGTTCCGCCGCAAGGGTTTCGCCCATGGCCTCTGCGGCGGCTGCGCCGACCTGCCGCTGTGCAACGGCGGCTGCCCGCTGTACTGGGCCAAGGCCGGCCACGCCGAGCTCGAGAAGGCCGCGCCGGCCTACATAGAAGGAGGCAGAGATGCCGCTGTTCCCGCCGCCTGAAAAACAGGGTGAGATAAAGTTCTTTTTCGCCAAGGGCATGCCTTACCGCCTGAGGATGTCGGTAATAGCGGCCGCCCTTTTGTCCGGCCTCGCGGTTCAGCTGATGTTCTCCTTCTGGACCGGTTTCGTCCTGCTGGCCGTCGCCTCGCTGCTGGGCGTGGTGAGCGGTTATGACGCCGTTCCCAGGCTGGTCCCGGGCGTGGACTGGGTCCGGGTCACCCCCGACGAGTACCGCAAGGTCCGCGAAAAGGCAGAGGCGCTGGAAAAATGGGACCGGGACGCCTTCGATTTCTCGAATCCCAAAGGGATGGTCGTGATAGTCCTCATGGGCGTTATCGGACTGGCCGTCTATTTCTTTCTCGCCGTTTCCATGTCGCTGCCGGATCACTTCTGGGTCTATCCCGCGCTGGACGCCGCGGTAATGCTCATGCCGCTCTGGATAACCGGCGTAAGGGAATACCTCAAGCGGGACAAGCTCATAATAAAGATAAAAAGCCTCGAGGAGATGATGCGCCGGCTGGAGGAACCCAGCGACGTGCAGGTCTCGCCGATGCTGGGACTGCGCTCCACGCCGGCCGGCAAGAAGGTCCCGGAGGACGCCAGGCTGATGGTCAAGCTGGTCGGCGCGCCCGGGGACTTCATGGGCCTGCAGGTGCAGCTCTCCATAAATTCCGTGAAAGGCACGGATTTCCCGTACCTCTATTGCGTGATAATCGCCAGGAAAGGCTCAGGCTTTTTCGACGGCTTCGAGCGGTACAAGGCCCCCGAGGAAGAAAGCGCTATGGGAGGCTTCTTCAGGCTGATAGGCCTGGCCGGCTACGGTCCGGTGTACGAGCCGGCCCCGGCCGAAGATGTGGAAGTCCTGGTGATACGCCAGCGCGCCGACCGCAACGGCGGCTACAGCACGGATTTCAGCCAGGCGTGGAAGATAGTCTCGGCCGCGCTGGATATGGCGCGCGGTCTGTGCGCGGCGGCCGCCAAGCGCGGGGCCGCCGCGGCCTGATCACCCTCCCTGCTGCGGCAGGGCGGAGACCGAAAGCCAGTAGCCGGCGAACTTGCCCATCAGGTCGCGGAACCCCTCGAAAGTTTCCGGTTTCGTTATGAACGAAGCCGCGCCGCACTCGTAGCTCCTGCGCACGTCTTCGCGCGAGGCCGAGGTCGTCAGCATTATCACCGGGATCTTTTTCAGTTCCGGGTCGGCCTTGAGCAGCCTGAGCAGCCCGAAACCGTCCATGCCCGGCATGTTGATGTCGAGCAGGAGAAGATGGGGAAGGCCGCCTTTGCGCCCGGAGTGCTTTCCCGCCCGGCGCAGGTAATCCAGGGCTTCCGCGGCGCAGGCCGCGGTGGCCAGACTGTGGGGGAAGGGAAGGCGGGAAAAAACCTTCCTCGCCATCAGCACATCATCCTCGCTGTCGTCCACCAGAAGTATGTCCAGGCCGCCGTTCTCCGCGTTCATGGTCCCCCCAGGTACGGCAAGAAACCCCGGCCCTGCGACCGGGCCGCTCCCGTCGCATCGCCGTTCCCTCACCCGTATATAGTCTGGCAGACCGCGGGCTCCATTACAATGTGATTGTGTATACACCGGCGGCGCGTTAGGGGCGCGTGAGGGGCTTTGACAAACGCCGGATATTTGCTATTTTATATCGCGGTTTACCGAAGGGTAAAAAGGAAAGGGGAACAGCTTGACGAAAACATTCGCCGCGGTTCTGCTTCTCGCCGCCGCCCTCCCGGCGGCCGCTTTCGACCCTTCCGGCTGGACCACCTCCAAAAATTTCCCGCTGCTCGGCTCGCCCAAGGCCGTGAAGGGCGGCGAGCTGCGCATAGCCTGGGCCAATTTCCCGCCCACGCTGCGCACCAACGGGCCCAACGCCAACACCATGGAGGCCCGGGACCTGCACGCGCTGATGTACGAGTCGCTGGTGGGGCTGCACCCGGAGACCCTCGAGCATATCCCCGGCCTGGCCGACCATTGGAAGATCTCGCCGGACAGGAGCACCTTCCATTTCCGCATAAACCCCAGGGCCCGCTGGGCCGACGGCAGCCCGGTGACGGCTCACGACGTGGTGGCCACCTGGGAGTTCCGCGTCCGCAAGGACATCAAGGATCCCTATTCCCTGATGATCTGGGACACCAATTTCGAGCGGCCGGTGGCCGTCAGCGACAGCGTGGTGTCCGTGAAGACCAAGACCGTCCACTGGCGCCTCTTCATGTATTTCGCCGGCATGACCATCTACCCCGCCAAGGAGCTTAAGGCCCTGACCGGCGAGAAGTACCTCCAGGACTACAACTGGAAGGCCTTCATGGGCACCGGCCCTTACGAGCTCAGGCCCGAGAACGTCAAGAGCCAGCATTCCGTCGCGCTGACCCGCCGCGAGGACTACTGGGGAAAGGACGAGCGCGCCAATATCGGCCTTTATAATTTCGACAAGCTCACCTGGATAGTGGTGCTCGACGAGGAGCTCACCTTCGAGAAGTTCAAGAAGGGCGAGCTGGATTATTACCCGGTCAACAAGGCCCAGCGCTGGCTGGAGGAGACCGACTTCGACAAGGTGAAGAAGGGCTGGATACAGAAGCGCAAGATCTACACCAAGGCCCCGCAGGGCTTCAGCGGCCTGGCCTTCAACATGCGCAAGCCGCCTTTCGACAACCGCGACGTGCGCAAGGCCTTCGCCCATCTCTACAACCGCGACAAGCTCATAGACAAGCTCTTCTACAACGAGTATTCCTTCATCGACAGCTACTATCCGGGCAGCGACTGGGGCAACCCGGACAATCCGAAGATACGCTATAACCCGCGCCTGGCCAAGATGCTGCTGGCCCGCGCCGGCTGGAAGACCCGCAACAAGGAAGGCTGGCTGGAGAAGGACGGCAAGGTGCTGGAAATAACCATGGAGTACGGCGACGAGTCGTTCGGCCGCATCTACAAGGTGGTCCAGGAGGATTTCAAGAAGGCGGGCATAAAACTGGAGCTCAAGCTGACCGACCGCAATACGCTCATGAAGAAGGTCGGCGAGCGCAATTTCACCCTCTACCCCGCCGCCTGGGGCGCGCTGCTGTTCCCCAACCCGATAAGTTCCTGGGGCTCGGACCTGGCCGACAAGCCCGACAATAACAACCTGCCCGGTTTCAAGAGCGCCGAGGTGGACCGGCTCTGCGAGGAGTACGACCGCACCTTCGACCGGGAGGGGCAGAAGCGCATCATCCGCAAGATAGACGGCATCATCTTCCGGGCCCATCCCTACGCGCTGGGCTGGAACGCCGGCTACAGCCGCATCCTCTATTTCAACAAGTTCGGCCACCCCGAGAAGTATTTCTCCCGGATAGGCGATTA
Source organism: Elusimicrobiales bacterium (assembly GCA_031082205.1). Classification (GTDB taxonomy): domain Bacteria; phylum Elusimicrobiota; class Elusimicrobia; order Elusimicrobiales; family UBA9959; genus UBA2231. The sequence goes on along the minus strand of JAVHLJ010000038.1, from coordinate 4,661 downwards.
CCGCGGCATCATATCGCAGTGGTGGCTGGACCCGGAGAAGGAAAAGGCCCTGCGGGAGGCCATGCGCACCGGCGCCGGCCTCCCGGTCGGCGAGACCGTGCAGCGGCCGTGGGACTGACATTATGAGCGGAATGACCACATATTTCATACGCCGGCTGCTGCTGATACCGCTGACCTTCATCGCCATCACTTTCCTGGTCTACTCGGTGCTGCGCGTCGTTCCCGGCGGGCCGATAGAGCAGGCCCAGATGCAGATCAAAATGGCGATGATGGGAGAGGGCGGCTCCGCCGGCATGGCCAATGAGGCGGCCGAGCTCCAGATACCCGCCGCCGCGATGGAAGAGCTCAAGAAGTACTACCGGCTCGACAAGCCCATCCCGGTCGGCTACGCCCACTGGCTCTGGGGCATAGTCAGGCTGGACTTCGGGCGCTCCTATGTCTACAACGAGCCGGTGCTCGACGTCATCATGTCGAAGTTCCACATTTCGCTGTACTTCGGCCTGATAGGGTATTTCGCGTCGTGGGCCGTCTGCGTGCCGCTGGGCGTGAGCAAGGCCGTGCGGCATAAATCCGGCTACGACACGGCCACCTCGATACTCGTCTTCATCGGCTATTCCATACCGGGCTTCGTCGCCTGCCTGATACTCATGGTCCTTTTCGGCGGCGGCAGTTACTGGGACATTTTCCCGCTGGGCGGCTTCCGCTCGGAGAACTGGGCCGAGCTGACCTTCTGGGGCAAGATCTTCGACCAGCTCAACCACACCGCCATCCCGGTGTTCGGCTACCTGATGGGCGGCTTCGCCACCATGACGATGCTGATGAAGAACTCGCTGCTCGACAACCTGGGCGCCGACTATGTGCGCACGGCCTTCGCCAAGGGCCTGAGCGAGCGCCGGGTCCTGTTCATCCACGCGATGCGCAACTCCCTCATACCGCTTACCGTCGGGATAGGCCACGCGCTCGGGCTCCTGTTCGCCGGTTCTTTCCTCATAGAGAAGACCTGCAATATCCCCGGCATGGGCCTGCTGGGCTACACCTCCATCATACAGCGCGATTATCCCGTGATACTGGGCACCATGGTCTTCATGGTCCTCATACGCCTGACCGGCAATATCTTCTCCGACGCCATCTGGGCGATGATAGACCCCAGGATAAGGTTCGGCAAATGACGCTGAAGCTGATATACGCCGCCGTCCTTTTCGCCGCCGGGTTCCTGTTCACCCACAGGGTCCTGCCGCGGCTTTTCGTCTCGGCCGGCCGCCGGCTCGGGCTGGACATGAAGCCGGCCCCGCACTGGCAGAAGCGCGTCAAGCGCTTCAAGACCTTCAAGCGCGGCTATTATTCCTTTCTCTTCATCACCACGCTCTTCGTCATGTCGCTGTTCCTGGAGCTGATGGTCAACAATAAGCCGCTCTTCATCCGCTACGACGGCCGCGTGGCCTTCCCGGCCATAGCCGAATGGACCGGCAAGGTGCTTTTCTTCCTGGAGCCGCGGCCCATGGACCGCAAATCGGACTTCGGCCAGCCCGGCGACGACGAGGTGGACTACCGCCTCTTCGCCGCGGCAAAAAAGGACCCCTCTGTCTTCGATCGCCAGGTCGCCGCCCGCGAGGCGGAGATGGCGGACATAAGGGCCCAGCTGGCGGCGTCCAAAAAGCGCGGCCTCCGCACCGACGAGGAGCGGCAGGACTACCGCGACCTCGAGGAGTTCCTCCCCGAGATAGAGGCGGAGATAGGCCTGCTGCGCGAGGCCAAAGGGGTTTTCGCCGCGGGCAGGGCCTCCATACTGATGCCGGTCTATCCCTATTCGCCGCGCGAGAACCTGCTGGACATGCCCGGCCAGCCGCCTCACCGGCCCAGCTTCGACCACCTCATCGGCACCGACGACTCCGGCGTCGACGTCTTCGCCCAGCTGGCCTACGGCTTCCGCCTTTCCATGTCCTTCGCGCTGATGGTCTCGCTCACCGGCTATTTCATAGGCATAATAGTCGGCGCCATAATGGGCTATTTCGGCGGCTGGACCGACATACTGATACAGCGGTTCATAGAGATCTGGGCGTCCATTCCGTTCCTGTTCATAATCATCATCATAGCCTCCATAGTGCAGCCGACCTTCATACTGCTGGTCGTGATGCTGGTGGTGCTGCAGGGCTGGATCGGCATCAGCAACTACATCCGCGGAGAGTTCTACCGCGAGAAGGCCAAGGACTACGTGCAGGCCGCCGTCGCGATGGGCGCCAGCGACTGGTCGGTCATGATGAAGCATATACTGCCCAACTCGCTGGTGCCGCTGGTCACCTTCTCTCCCTTCAACATCGTGGCCACCATCGGCACGCTGGTCTCGCTGGACTACCTCGGCTTCGGCCTGCCCATCGGTTCGCCCAGCTGGGGCGCGCTGCTCAGCCAGGGCATGAAGTACCTCAAGTACTACCCGCACCTCATAGTCGCGCCGTCGCTGGCGCTGGCCGTCACCCTCTTCCTGATAGTGCAGATAGGCGAGGCCGTGCGCGAGGGCTTCGATCCCAAGGTCTTCTCGAGGTTGCGCTGATGTCCGGAAAGAAAAAACTGCTCGAAGTTCGCGGCCTCAAGACCTGCTTCCAGGTGGAGGACAAGTTCGCCCGCGCCGTTGACGGCGTGGACTTCCATATCTGCGAGAACGAGGTTCTGGGCCTGGTGGGCGAGAGCGGCTGCGGCAAGTCCGTCACCGCGCTGAGCCTGCTGCGGCTCATCCCCGACCCGCCCGGCCGCATCACCGACGGAGAGATACTGTTCCGCGGCAAGGACCTTTTGAAGCTTTCCTACCCCGAGATGCGCAAGATCCGCGGCAAGGACATCTCGATGATCTTCCAGGAGCCGATGACCTCGCTCAACCCGGTCTTCTCGATAGGCTGGCAGCTGGAGGAGGCCATCCGGTTCCACCAGGACCTGACGGAGAAGCAGGTCCGCGCCCGCGCCGTCGAGATGCTGGGGCTCGTCGGCATACCGTCGCCGGCCTCGCGGCTCAAGGACTACCCGCACCAGTTCTCCGGCGGCATGCGCCAGCGCGTGATGATAGCGATGGCCCTGGCCTCCGACCCGGCGCTGCTCATCGCCGACGAGCCTACCACGGCGCTCGACGTCACCATACAGGCGCAGATACTCGACCTCATGCTCGAGGTCAAGAAGAAGACCAAGGACGCCGCCATACTGCTCATCACCCACGACCTGGCCGTCGTCGCCGAGACCTGCCACCGGGTCGCCGTAATGTACGGCGGGCGCATACAGGAAGTCTCGGACGTGAAGCCGCTCTTCGACGAGCCGTTGCACCCCTACACGCGCGGGCTCCTCAAGTCGCTGCCCGGTTTCGGCCACAAGAAAGGCGAGCGGCTGCCGGTCATCGAGGGCATGGTGCCCGACATACTCAGTTTCCCCAAAGGCTGCAAGTTCAACAACCGCTGCCCCGAGGTCATGGACGTCTGCCGCGAGACCGAGCCGGAGCTCGTCGAGGTCGCGCCCGGCCGGCAGGTGCGCTGCCATCTCTGCAAGGCGGGCAAGGGGTGCAAGTCATGAAGAAGCGGGACGCCGCCTCCAATATACTGGAGGTCTCGGACCTCAAGGTCCATTTCCCCATACACGGCGGGATCTTCTTCCGCAAGATAGGCGAGGTGAAGGCCGTGGACGGCGTTTCCTTCGCCATAAAGGCCGGCGAGACGCTGGGCATGGTGGGCGAGAGCGGCTGCGGCAAGACCACGGTCGGCAAGGCCCTCATAAACCTGGCGCCCGTCACCGCCGGGAAGGTGATGTTCCCCGGGGCCGGCTGCGAGATGACCAATATCGCCGGCATGAGCCGTTCCGAGATGCGCCCCTACCGCTCGCGGATGCAGATGGTCTTCCAGGACCCGTACTCCTCGCTCAACCCGCGCATGTCGGTCGAGGCCATAGTCGAGGAGCCGCTGCAGATACACAAGCCGGAGATGACGCGCAAGGAAAAGAAGGAGAAGGTGGCCTGGCTGCTCGAGAAGGTCGGCCTGCGCGCCGCCTACGCCTCCCGCTACCCGCACGAGTTCTCCGGCGGCCAGCGGCAGCGCATCGGCCTGGCCCGCGCGCTGGCGACCAACCCCGCTTTCATCATCGCCGACGAGCCGGTCTCCGCGCTCGACGTCTCGATACAGGCGCAGATCATAAACCTGCTGCAGGACCTGCAGGAGGAGTTCGACCTGACCTATCTTTTCATCGCCCACGACCTGTCGGTGGTGGAGCATATCAGCGACCGCATAGCGGTGATGTACCTCGGCAACATGGTGGAGCTGGGTCCGGCGGAGGAAGTGAACAGGAAGCCGGTGCATCCCTACACCAAGGCGCTGATGTCGGCCGCGCCGCAGCCGAACCCGCATAAGACGCGGGCCGGCCGCATCGTGCTCAAGGGCGACGTGCCCAGCCCGCTCAACAAGCCTTCGGGCTGCGGCTTCCGCACGCGCTGCCCCATAGCCAAGCCCGACTGCGCGTTCACCGTGCCCGCGCTGGCGGAAAAGTCCGCCGGCCACTTCGCCGCCTGCCCCTACGTTTAATCAGGCTCTCTCGCCGGGCCTTCACTGCGCCACGGGTTCGGCTTTCTAAAATACACTCTGCGCTTCGCTCGGCCGGGCACGAACTCGGCCTGCGCGCATAGCGCGCCAGGCCTC
>JAVHLJ010000037.1 GCA_031082205.1 Elusimicrobiales bacterium | reverse complement strand
GACACCGGAGGATTGCAGGCTGAAAAGTGTAAACGATCTACCTGATTACATCAGCGTTTTCTAGGGGTCTCCCTTCCTCGCCCCCGGACTGTCGCCGGCCTCAAAGAAACGGTTCTTCTTGATCTGCTTCTCCGCCTGCTCGAGGCCGAACCTGAATATCTCGACTATCTGGTAACCCTCAGCTCTCATGGCCTGGAGGCGCTTATTATCCTCCTCCGAGAGTGAGATCACTATCTGATACCTCGCTTTCATTGATTACCTCCTTATTATAGGGCGCCGTCCGGAAAGGGAGGTCCTCCTCCCTTTCCCGGGCAGCCCGGCCGCTTCAGAGCGTTTTGATCCTTTCCCGCATATAGCTGAGGGCCGTCTTTATCCGGTCGGCGCGCTCCTGGGTGGCGCCCATTTTGCCGTCCTTGAGAAGTCCGAGGTTGGCGCACATGAACAGTTTGAACTGCTGGGTCTGATGATACTTTGCCGCGTTCATAAGTCCTCCCTTTGACTGCTAATATAGTATAGCATAGGATAGTATAGTTGTCAAGCCCCCCCTCCCTGAAAATCCAGCAAAAACAACAACTTTTTATTCCCCCCTTCATCTGACGGAGGCATTGGAGAGTTAAAATTGGTAGAATTCCATCAATGAAAAGGCTCGAATTCAAACCCGGCAGGACGCTTATCTGCGGAGTGCTTAACGTCACTCCCGATTCATTTTCCGACGGCGGAAAATGGACCGATCCGGCCGCCGCGCTGGAACACGCCCTGCGGCTGGAAGCCGAAGGCGCGGACCTTATCGATATAGGCGGCGAGTCGTCCAGGCCGGGCAGCGCGCCTGTGCCGCTGGAAGAGGAAAAGCGCCGCGTCATTCCCCTGGTCGAGGCCCTGGCCGGGCGGCTCAAGGTGCCGATATCGGTGGATACCCGCAAGCCGGAACTGGCCGCCATGGCGGCCGGGGCCGGTGCCGACATACTCAACGATATAACCGGTTTCACCTCCCCGGCCATGATAAAGGCGGCGGCGGATTCCGGGGCCGGCGCGATAGTCATGCATATGCTGGGCGAGCCGGGTACGATGCAGGCGAACCCCGTATATAAGGATGTAGTGGCCGAAGTGCGCGATTTCCTGGCCGGCCGGGCCGCGGCGCTGTCCGCGGCCGGTGTGAAGGACATAATACTCGACCCCGGCATAGGTTTCGGCAAGACGCTCGACCATAACCTGGCGCTTATAGCGGGGCTTGGCAAAATAAAAGAGCTCGGTTATCCGGTGATGCTGGGGGTCTCGCGCAAGCGGTTCATCGGCACGCTGGCCGGCGGCGAGCCGCATGAGCGGCTGAGCGGCACGATAGCGGCCTGCGTGGCCGGCGCCGAGCGCGGCGCGGACATCATACGCGTTCACGACGTCGCCGAATGCCGCAAGGCGATGCTGGTGGCCGACGCGATAAGGGGCGCCGGGAAATGAAGGTATATCTCTCGCTGGGTTCCAACCTGGGCGACAGGCTCGCCAACCTGGAGCGCGCGCTGGAGCTGCTCGGCGAGGGCGGCTGCCGCGTCGTAAAGAGATCCCAGGTCTACGAGACCGAGCCGCTGTACTATCTGAAACAGCCGGCCTTCTTCAACATGGCCGCCGCCTGCGATACGCCGCTGACACCGTCGGACCTGCTGGCGCTCATCGGCCGCGTCGAGCGGACGCTGCGCCGCCGGCGGCTTTTCAGGAACGGCCCGCGCACCATAGACATCGACATACTCTTTTACGGCGGGGGCCGGCTGAAGCTGCCGGGCCTTGAGATACCTCACCCGCGGCTGGCCGAGCGGGAGTTCGTCCTGGCCCCGCTGGCGGAGATCGCCCCGTCGCTGCGGCACCCCGTCACCGGCCTGACGGCGCGCGCCATGCTGGCGGCGCTTAAGAGCACAGGCGGCGTCAGGCGGCTGCCCTCGTCGTACGCGGAGCTCGAGGACTGGCTGCGCGTCCTCCCCCCGCCGTCGGTGGCCGGCCATTACAATTTAAAGCCGATCCGCGCCGCGCTGGCGCGGCTGGGTTATCCCGAGAAGAACATGGGCGCCGTGGTGCACATCACCGGCTCGACGGCCAAGACCAGCGCCGCGTGCATGACGGCCGCGGCGCTCTCGGCCAACGGCTGGAGGACCGGGCTCTATACCAGCCCGCATATCAGGAGCCTGCGCGAGCGGGTCAAGGTGGACGGCCGGGAGATATCCGAGCGGGACATGCTGGACCGTTTCCTGCGCGTGGAATCGGTCGCCGCCGGCGAGCTTTCTTTCTTCGAGACGATCACGGCCGCGGCTTTTCTCTATTTCGCGGACAAGAAGACCCGCTTCGCCGTGATAGAGGCGGGGCTGGGCGGCCGGCTGGACGCCACCAACACGGTACCGGGCGGCGTGGCCGGCATCACCTCGGTGAGCCTGGAGCATACCGACCTGCTGGGGCCGCGGCTCGCCGACATAGCCGCGCACAAGGCCGGCATCATCAAGCCCGGCGTGGACGTGCTGGTAGGCAACGGAGTGCCGGAAGAGGCGTTCCGCGTCATAGCGCGCGCGGCCTCCTCCGCCGGAGCCGCCGTGCATCGCCCGCCGCCGGTCGATTTCCCTTCGCTCTCGCGCGCCGGCGCCTTCCAGGCGCCCAACGCCGCCTTCGCCATGCGCGCCGCCGCGCTGGCGGCCGCCCGCGCCGGCCGCAGGTTCAGGCCGGGCCCCGCGGCCCTGGCCCTGCGGCGGGCCCTGCCTCCCGGCCGCTTCCAGCGGCTCCGCGTGGCCGGCCGGAACGTCATCGTCGACGGCGCGCACAACGCCGAGGGTGTGGCGGCGCTGGTCCGCGAGTTCGCCGGCCGGCCCGCCGACGTCTGCGTGGCGGCTTTCATGAGCGACAAGAGCGGAGGGACCCTGGCCGCCGCCCTGTCGTCGGCCGCGCGCCGCCTCATACTGACAAAGTCCTTCTCGTACCGCTCCGCCCCGCCCGCGGAGATACGGGACAGTATGCCGCCGGCGCTGCGCGCCGGTACGCTGATCGTGGACAGCCCCATGAAGGCGCTGGAACGGGCCGTGAAGCTGGCGCCGGAGGGCGGCACCGTCCTGGTGGCGGGCAGCCTGTACCTGGCCGGCGACGTACTGGCCGGTCTGCGCGGCCACAGCGCCTTCCATCCCCGCGAAATGCCCGTCAAATCCTAATAAGGTAAAATATAGGCTCGGCCCCATAGCTCAATGGATAGAGCACCTGCCTTCTAAGCAGGTAATCCAGGTTCGATTCCTGGTGGGGCTACGAAAGTTTGTTGAAAGGGCCCCAAAGCGGGCCGCGGTGCGGCCCGCGGCAGGAATCGAAAGCCGGACGCGCGAGGCCAGCAGGCCGCAGCGCGGAGGCGGGGCCGGGGGTCCCGAGGAGCGGCGGCGACGAGGGAACCCGTGGCCGATTCCTGGTGGGGCTGTGTTTTACATGAAAAAAGCCTTGATCATCATGACCGTCGCCCTTCTGACGGGGTGCCACGCCCACAAGTTCAAGGAGGGCGAGACGCTGGAGAAGCAGTCGCGGCCGCTGCAGGCCGCCGCCAGCTACGAGTCCTTCGCGGTCAAGCGGCCCGACGACCCGAACGCCGCCGAGGCCTTCTACCGCGCGGCGCGTCTCTACGCCGGGCTGGGCCTCTGCGCCAGGTCCGCTCCCCTCTACGAACGCCTGTTGCGCCACTACCCGGATTTCAAGGAGCGGGAGAAGGCCGAGCGCGGACTCTTCATCTGCCCCGACTATTTCCCCCTCGACCGCGCGAAGGCGTGGAAATACGGCGACTCGGAGACCGGCGGGCAGAACGCCACGCAGGTCCACTCGGTCGCCGGGCGCGGCAAGGGCTGGATGAAGGTCGACGCGTCTATATTCGCCGGCGAGACGCTGGTGCAGAAGACCGAGCGCCGCTACGAGCTCAGGGACATGGACCTTTTCGAGAAGACCGGCCCGTCGTCCACGCTGATGCTCAGCTACCCCGTCGAGACCGGCAAGACCTGGACCACCACGGAAGGCGGCAACAAGCTTTTTATGCGCGTGGACAGGACCGGGGTGAAGGTGACGGTGCGCGGCGGCGACTTCGACAACTGCGCCAAGGTGCGGCGCGCCATGGCGGGCATGCCTTCCTGGATATACGAGTACTACGCCCCGGGCGTGGGCCGCGTGCTCACCACGGTGGCAGGCGACGATTTCGAGAACAGGGTGACGGAGCTGATCGAGTATGAGCAGGAAAAAGACTGAGCGGGACGCCGGTCCCGGGACCGGCGGGGGCGCCGGCCAGCCGGACCTTTTCGGCGGCGCCGGAGACGCTCCTGCGGGGATATCCCCGTCGGGCGCGGACAAGGCGGCGCCCTCCGGGCCCGCGCCGCTGGCTTTCTCCTTCTCCAAGCTCTCCATGTACGAGGAGTGTCCCCTCAAGTTCAAGTTCAAGTACGTCGACAAGCTGCCCGAGAAACCCAAACCTTACTTCGCCTTCGGCAACAGCGTGCACGCCGCCCTCGAGTTCTTCCACGACCCCGCCCACAAGGAGGCGCCCCCGCTCGAGAAGCTGCTCGCCGCTTTCAAGGAGGAGTGGGACTCCAGGGACTGGCGGGAGAAGGGCTACGGCGACCCTTTCCGTTCCGACGCCGACTACCAGGCGGGGCTCAAGATGCTGACGGGTTATTACAGGAAGCATCACGCCGCCTTCGCGCCGCCTTTCCTGGTGGAGTATTCCACCGACGTGGAGGTGGACGGCCTGATGGTGCGCATCATCGCCGACAAGATAGAGCACGCCGGCGGCGGCGAGCTGACGCTGATAGATTACAAGACCGGCAAGGACGTCAGGCGCTCGCCCGACCAGCTGCACATGTACCAGAAGATCTGCGAACTGGACCCGGCGCTGCGCGAAAAGCTGGCCGAGCGTTACGCCGTGCCGGTCTCCGCGGTCAGGGTCAAAGAGCTCAGGTTCTACCATGTCCCCACGCTCAAGGAGTATTCGTTCCCGCGGGCGGACGACTTCGCGATAGGCCTTTTCTGGGAGAGGGTGCTGCGGGCGGCCGAGGGTGTCAGGGAGCGCAGGTTCCCCCCGCGCCCCGGAGATTTCCAGTGCCGTTTCTGCGATTTCCGCTCCTCCTGCCCCGTTCACGCCGCTGAGCCGGCGCGGGCCCCCGACGGCCTGGCCGAGCTGGCCGGGGAATACGAGGCGGCGCGCGCGAAGGCCGACGCTCTCAGGATAAAACTGATCGCCGCGCTGAAAGCCGTGCCTTCCGGCTCCGTTCAGGCGGGTCCTTTTTCCCTAGCCCTAAAGAATGGCCCGCGCTGGACTTTCAGGGACCGGGAAGCCGTCATATCCCTGCTGCGGGAGCACGGCTGCTACGACCGGGCCTGCGCCCCTCTGCTTTCGAGGGTCGCGGAACTGGTTGACGACGAGTCCCTGCCGGAGGAGTTCCGGCGCTCCCTCCGACTGCTCGCCGAGCCGGGCGGCGCCGCCGACGTGGAAGTGCGGAGGCGCGGCGAATGAAACCCTCTTCTTTCCTGCTGGTACTGGACCAGGGCAGTTCCGGCTCCCGCGCCGCGGCCTTCGGAGCCGACGGCTCGATAGCCGCCGCGGCGCACAGGAAATTATCCCCCTCGTATCCGTCCGCGGGCCGCGTGGAGTACGACGCCGGGAAACTGGCGGCCGGCCAGCTGGCCGCGCTCGACGAGGTCCTCGACGCGCTGCCGAAGGGAGCGGAACTTCGCGGCCTGGCCGTGGCCTGCCAGCGCTCCACCTTCGTTTTCTGGGACCGGCGTACCGGCGAGCCGCTCTGCCCCGCGCCCAGCTGGCAGGACGGGAGGGCCGCCGACCTGCTGGGCCGCGTCCGCCTGCTCAATCCGGCCGTGCACGCCGTGACCGGCCTGTACAAGACGCCCTATTATTCGGCCTCCAAGATGGCCTGGTGCCTGCAGCACCTGCCGGCGGTCTCGCGCGCCGCGGCCTCCGGCGACCTGATGGCGGGCCCCGTGGCCTCCTATCTCCTCTGGCGGCTCTCCGGGGGAAATATCTTCGCCTGCGATTACTCGCTGGCCCAGCGCACGCTGCTCTTCAATATAGGAAAACTGCGCTGGGAGCCTAAGCTCCTTTCGCTATTCAAGGTCCCCCTCCGTTCCCTGCCGTCGGCCTTGCCTTCGGGCGCGGCCTACGGCGAAGTGGAGCTGCGCGGCCGCCGCGTGCCGGTGGCCGCGGTAATAGGGGACCAGCAGGCGGCCCTGACGGGGCTCGGCGCCTGCGGCGACGGCGCGGCGGGTCTCAACTACGGCACCGGCGCCTTCCTTATGGCCCCGACGGGCCCGCGCCCGCTGCGGCTCAAAGGCATGCTGAATTCCGTCGGCTGGAACGCCTCCGCGGCGGAGACCGGCTATTTCGTGGAAGCGACGATGAACTCCTGCGGCACCGCGCTCGAATGGCTCAAACAGCGTTTCGGCCTGCTCAAGGGCGCCGAGGACGCGGCGGCGGCCTGCGCCGCCGCGGGGCCGAGGGCCATGGTCCTGCCGGCCATAGGCGGCATCGGCGCCCCTTACTGGGACTATTCCACTTTCACCACCGTCAGCGGGCTGACGCCGCAGACCGGCCGCGACGAGGTCATAAGGGGTTTCGTTGAGGGCATAGCCTTCATGCTGGCGGATTCCTTCCATCACATGAAGGCGGGAGGAGTGAAGATGAATTCGCTGCGCGCCTCGGGCGGGCTCTCCAACCTGGACGCGCTGCTCTCCGCGCAGGCCGACCTCTGCGGAGTGGAAGTGCTGCGGATGCCGGACAGCGAGGCCACCGCGCGCGGCGCGGCCATGACCGCGGCGTCCGCCCTGGGGCTGCGCTGGTTCGGCGGCCCGCCGTCCCCCTCCGCCGTGTTCAAGCCGCGGATGGATGAGAAAAGGCGGAAAGAACTTCTTTCCGCCTGGCGGGCTTTCGTCAGGGACGCGGCCCGGATGAGCAAGTCTCTCAGGAAGTTCCGCGCGCTCGAGCGCTAACCCTTCTTCTCCTGCAGGTATTTCAGCGCTTCCATGGCCGCCATGCAGCCGGTGCCGGCCGCGACTATGGCCTGCCTGTAATGCGGGTCCATCACGTCGCCGGCGGCGTAAACTCCTTCCACCGAAGTGGCGCAACGCGCGTCGGTGACGAGGTAGCCCTCGGCGTCCTTCTTGAGCGCGTCGCCGAATACGGCCGTTTCGGGGTCGTGGCCTATGGCGATGAACGCGCCGCTTACCGCCAGGTCCTTCTTTTCCCCCGTCCTGACGTTCTTCAGCCGCAGCGTTTCCAGCCTGTCGCCGCCGAGGAATTCTTCGGGAACGTGGTCGTATACTATCTCTACCTTCGGGTTGGCCCTGATCTTTTCCTGCAGGCGGTGCGCGGCGCGCAGCTGGTCGCGCCTGTGCACCAGGTGGACCTTCTCCGCGAACTTGGTCAGGAAAAGGGCGTCCTCGGCGGCGGAATCGCCGCCGCCGACGACCGCGATAGTCTTGCCCTTGTAGAAGAATCCGTCGCAGGTGGCGCAGCCGGAGACGCCCTTGTTGCGGTATTTGGTCTCCGATTCCAGTCCCAGCCAGCGGGCCCGCGCGCCGGTGGCGATTATGAGGGAGTCGCAGGTCAGTTTTTTCGCGCCGACGGTAAGCGTGAAGGGCCTGGCCGAGAGGTCGCAGGCCGAGAGCTGCTCCTGCAGCACCTGCGCGCCCAGCCGCCTGGCCTGCTTTATCATGCGCATCATCAGGTCCGGGCCGGTGGTCGGTTCGGGGAAGCCGGGGAAGTTCTCTATCTCCGTGGTCTCCAGCAGCTGGCCGCCCGGCGCTACGCCGCCGGCGACGGCGCAGCGCACGCCGCCGCGCGCCGCGTATATCGCCGCCGTAAGCCCGGCCGGGCCGGCTCCCGCCACTATTATGTCGAAATGGTTCTCGCTCATTTTTCTCGCCTCACTTCTTATACGACGCCATCGAGGTCGGCGTTTCCCAGAACGCGACTTTCGCCGCCGGCAGGCCAAGTTCCCGGGCCGCCTCGAAGATCAGGCGCGCCAGCACCTCGGCGGTCGGGTTCTCTCCGGTCAGGAAGCAGCGCTGCCCTTCCTTCTCCAGGACGGCGGCCAGCGGGTCGTCGCCGGCGAGTATGACCCGGTGGTCGAGGTTCTCGTCGAGCCAGGTCTTCATCTTCGCGCCCAGCTCGGTGAAGTCCATGACCATCCTCTCGGAATTCAGCTCCTCGCTTTTCAGCGTGACCTCGATGAGGGCGTTGTGCCCGTGGAGGTTCTCGCACTTGCCTTTATAGTGCAGAAGCCGGTGGCCGTAGGCCAGGTGGAACGTCTTTTTTATCTTGTACATGGTCCTCAGCGGATGCCCGCCCTCCTCATGAATTTTTTGACCAGGTTCATCGGCAGGCCCACGACGGTGTCGTACCGCCCTTCTATCCTCTCTATGAACTCGTCGTCGGCGTCCTGCACGGCGTAGGCGCCGGCCTTGTCCATGTGCTTGCCCGCCAGCGCTTTCAGGCGGCCGGGCGTCAGCCTGCGGGCCTTGCAGCGCGACTTCTCGAGGCCGGACAGCGCCAGCCCTTTCTCCAGCCAGACCAGCGCCACGCCGCTGTACACCGTCTGCCAGGAACCGTTCTGCATCCTGAGCAGGCGCATGGCTTCTGCGCGGCTGCGCGGCTTTCCAAGTATCTCGCCCTTGCAGAAGACCAGCGTGTCGGAGCCCAGCACGGGCCGCCCCGGAAAGCGCCGGGCCACGTCCATGGCCTTTTCCAGGGCCAGCGTCTTCGCGACGGCGGAGGGCCGCTTCAGGGCGTGCACCTCGGGGCAGGAGGACGGCCGGCGGAGGAACTTTATGCCCGCCTCCCTGAGCAGGCCGACCCGCCGCGGGGAGCGCGAGGCCAGTACCAGGAAAGGGCGCTTCATTTTATAAGCTGCTTGTAGACCACGCCGGCGATGAAGATGCCCAGGAGCGCGGCGACGTTGAACTTGAATACCAGTCCCAGCGTGAGTTCTATGATGGCCAGGTCGAGGGTGGCCGGGTTGAGGCCCGTGTTGATTCCGGTATTGAGCAGCGTCACGGCCTGGCCGCCGGGGAACCAGATCTCGGCCAGCTTGCCTACGAAGGTCCCGAGCAGCGAGCCGGTGACCACTACTATGAGGGCGTGGAGGGCGTTTTTCATGTTTTTTTACGGGGCTGTTTCTCTTTGGCCGCGTTGGCCGAGATGACGGTGTTGGCGCCCAGCCAGTCCAGATAGTCCCGGCTGCCGCCTTCTATGTCCGCGAAAATTATCTCGGGCACGGTGTAAGGGTGGCGCTGTCTGACGAACTGCGTCACGTCGGCCGCCAGCGACTTGCGGGTCTTTATGAGGAGCAGCAGCTCCGTCGAGGTCTCTATCCTGCCCTGCCACCTGTAAGTGGAGGTTACACCCTCCACCGTGGAGACGCAGGCGGCAAGTTTCTCGCGGAGCAGGCCGTCGGCTATCTTGCGGGCGGACTCCCTGTCCCCGACGGTGACGAAGCAGATCTGGTACAGCGCTGGCATAGGTCAATGATATAAATACGGGCGGCCGCTAATCAAATCACGGAGCTCCCGCCCCGGGCGGGAGGAGGTCCCGCATGCCGCAGGTCGCGAAGACCTCCCTGGCGCGGGTTATCTCCCCGGCGTGCTTCTCCCTCCAGGCGGCGTCCTCCGCGGTCAATTCCCTGTAGAGCCTGGAAGCGCGGGATATTTTCCGGTTCTCGGTGTCGTAGAACATGCGCTGGAAGCGGTTGATCTCGTAGAGCGGCATGGCCCGGAACCGGGCGTCGTTGCGCATAGCGTCGGCCATGGTGATCTGGCCGCGCCGGACGCGCTGCAGGTCGCGCTCGTAGAGTAGGGTGAAAAGGGTCTCGTCGCGCACGGCCTCCCTGGTGCGCTCCAGCCACCTGTTCAGGGAAGAGATGGTCTCGAAAGGCCTGGCGCACCACTGCTCCGTGACCAGCGCGGAGGCCCGGGCCTTCTGCATGGCGTAGCGCTGGCCCTCGTGCAGGTAGGCGCAGAAGGAGGATTTTATCTCCCTTACGCCGGGGTCGTCGGCCCCGAAGTCCCCGTCGACCAGGCTTATCTGGAGGCCGACGCGGGCCTGGAAAAGGGCGGCCAGTTCCTCCTGTTCCGCGGTCGGAGCGTCCAGCTCCGTAAGGCGGTGGAACCTGTAGACCTGGGCGGCGCGGGCCACGGCCAGCGCCAGCATCGTGTCGGAGCCCTTGAATTCCCGGCGCAGGTAGATGGTGCGGCGGTCGAACTCGTACCGGGGGCAAGGCGCCTGGACGTTGGCGAATTCGAACGATACCGGGTTCTTCTCCAGGAAAGCTATGAGCTTTTTCCCCTCTTTCGCGGTCGCCAGCACGTCGAAAGCCCGCTCGATGGCCGGCTCAGGCGTCAGCGACGGCGCGGCGCGCCTGGAGCCCGAGCAGGCGGCGAGCGCCAGCACGGCGGCGAGCAGGGCGGGCAGCTTCTTCATGCCCCTATTATATAAAAAGAGCGGCGCCGCCATTTTCCCTCCCCGGCTTAAAATGCTAAATTTAGGAAGATGGCGGCGAAGACGCTGATAATCAACCTCAACCTGGCGCTGGACAAGACGGTCTATGTCCCCCGCCTGCGCCCTCACGAGACCTACAGGCTGGGCCCCGGCGTAATAACCCTGCCCGGCGGCAAGGGCGTGAACATGGCCCGCGCCCTGCGCTCGGCCGGAGGCTCCCCGGTGGTGGCCGGCTTCGTGGCCGGGCACATGGGCAGCCTGATCGCCAAAGCCCTGAAAGACGCCCGCCTGGGCTCCGTCCTTTTCAGGCACGGCGGGGGCGAGTCGCGCCTCTGCTTCACCCTCGCCACCTCCGGCGGGGCGGCGTACAATTTCAACGAGGAGGGAGCCCCGGTGCCGCTCAAGGCGCAGCGGGAGTTCCTCTCCTGGGCGGAGAGGGCCTCGCGCGGCTCCTGCCTGGCGGCAGTCTGCGGCCGCCGGGTGCGCGGCCTCTCAGGGGATTTCTACCGCGAGCTTTCCCGGCGCCTGCTCGCGGGCGGCGCCCGCGAGGTGGGCTACGACGCCAGCGGGCCGGCCCTGCGGGACGGGGTCCTCGGCGGCGCCACCCTTGTAAAGATAAACAGACAGGAGTTCACCGAGTTCAGCGGCTCGCGCCTCTCCGCGGCGGCCGTGGCGCGCTGCCTGGCGCGCTGGCGGCCGCGCGGCCTGAGAACGCTCATAGTCACCAACTCGTCCGGCCCCGGGCACTGTTCCTGCCCCTCCGGCGATTTCGTATTCACCCCCCCGGCCGCGGGAAGGATTGTGAACCCGGTGGGCGCCGGCGATTCGTTCATGGCCGGCTGGGCCCGCGCCCTGGAACTGCGCCTCGGCGCGGAGGATGCCCTGAGGCTGGCCGCGGGCTGCTCGGTGGCGGACTGCATGACGCTGGGCTCCGGCGTTATCGGCAGGTCGGAGGCGCGCCGCTGGGCCCGCCTCGTCCGGGTCAGGAAGATCTAAGTCCCCAGGAGGTTCATCATGTCGGAACTCTCTAAGATAGAAGCCATTTTCTCGAAGGCGGGGAACGAGGGCCGCAAATCTCTTTCCGAGGCCGAGGTCTACGCGGTTCTGGAACTCTGCGGGCTGGACGCGCCTGCGCACGTGGTGGTCCCGGCTCCGCTCCGGGAGCCGTCCGCCGCTGCGGCCGACGTCTGCGCGCGCCTCCCCGGCGACAAACTGGTCCTGAAGGTGCTCTCCTCGGCCACGCTGCATAAGACCGAGTCCGGCGGCGTGAAGGTCATGGAGAAGGAGAGCGGCGCGGTGGGCGAAGCTCTTCTCGCTATGGCGGCGAAATTCCCGGAGGCCGAAGGCTTCCTCGCCTGCGAGTTCGTGGAGCATTCCGCTTTCGCGCTGGGAGAGGAACTGCTGCTGGGCGCCAGGTCGGACGACGCGTACGGCCCCCTGATCACGCTCGGTCCCGGCGGCACCGACGCCGAGGCCCTTATAAAGTCGCTGCGCCCGGGCACGGCCCCGTCCGTCATGCCGGTGGACCTGGCCTTCAATTCCGGCGTATGGAAGCGGTTCCTGGAAAAGGCCTGGGTCTGGCGGTACGTTTCGGGCTGCGCCCGCGGGGGCAGGTGCCTGGCCCAGGACGGCGAGATGGTCAAGTGGCTGGAGGGTTTCTCCCACCTGCTGAAGAATTTCCGCGACGGCGGTCCGTCTGAGTGGGCCATCGAGGAGTTCGAGGTCAACCCCCTGGCGGTCTCGAAGGGACGGATGGTCGCCCTCGACGGGGTCCTCCGCTTCCGCAAGGCCGGGAAGGACGCCGCCCGCCTCAAGCCTTCGAAGAAGGGCGTGGAGTCGCTGATACATTCCAGGAGCGTGGCCGTCGTGGGGGTCAGCGAGAAGAAGATGAACATGGCCCGCATCATCCTCAACAATATCGTCAAGGCGGGCTTCCCCAGGGAGAAGGCCTATATCGTGAAGGAGGGCGTGGCGGAGATAGACGGCATCAGGTGCTACCCGTCGCCGGCCGACCTGCCGGAGAAGGCCGACATGTACGTGGTCGCCGTCCCCTCCCCCGAGGTGCCCAAGGTCCTGGCCGACGCCGGCGCGTCCGGCAAGGTCAACGGCGTGGTCCTGATCTCGGGAGGCATGGGCGAGAAGGAAGGGTCCGAGGACATGGGCCGCAGCGTGGTGGAGATACTCAACCGCGGCCGGGAGAAGAACCCGGATTTCGCGCTGAGCGGCGGCAATTCCATGGGTATAGTCCTCAACGACTCCAACATAAACACTTTTTTCATCCCCGAGCACAAGCTGGCGCACCCGATCGGCAGGAACCCGCACGGGGCCAGGACCGCGTTCGTGAGCCAGAGCGGGGCTTTCGTCATAACGGTGGTCAGCAAGATGCCCTGGCTCAAGCCCGCCTACAGCATAACCGTCGGCAACCAGCAGGACGTGACCGTGCCGGATTACGTCGAGCGGCTGGCCGAAGAGGAAGACCTGAAAGTGATACTGGTCTACATAGAAGGCTTCAAGCCCGGCGACGGGCTGGCGCTGGCGAAGGTCATCGAGAAGGCGCGGGCCAGGGGAAAGCTGGTCCTTCTCTACAAGGCCGGAAGGACGGCCGTGGGCCAGAAGGCCGTCATGGGCCATACCGCTTCCATCGCCGGCGATTACATGGTGACCCGCGCCGTCATGGAGAGGGCCGGCGCGCTCGTCGCCGAAAGCTTCGACGAGTTCTCCGACCTGGCCTCTCTCGCGTACTATTTAGCGGATTTCAGGCCGGAGAACGGGAACACGTTCTTCATGAGCAACGCGGGCTTCGAAGCCGCCGGCATGGCCGACGGCGTCAGGGGCCTGCTGGCCGCCGGCATGAGCCCGGAACTGGCCGCGGACATGGTCCGCGTTCTGAAGGAGCACAAACTGGATTCGATAGTGGACGCAAAGAACCCGCTGGACGTCACTCCAATGGCTTCCGACGAGGCCATCGGCCGCATCGTGCGTAAAGCGCTGGACGCCGACGAATATTCCGGCGCCCTGGTGTCCATGGTCCCCTTCACCCCGGTGATGAACACGCTGCCGAAGGACGACAGGTGGACCGAGGACATGGAGAAGTCGTTCCTCAAGGAGACCGCCGCAGCGTCGCGGACGGCGCGCAAGCCGCTGGTGTTCTGCGTGGCCGCGGGGCCGAGGTACGAGCCCTACTGCGAATACATCCAGTCGCTGGGGCTGCCGGTCTTCCGCTCCGCGGACAGGGCCGCGGCCATGTACGGCCGCTACCTGGATTACGTCCTGGGCGAATAGCCCCCCCCCAAGGCGGGGACGAGCCGGCCTTCAGGCCGCCAGCTTCAGTATTTTCTCTATCTCTGGCTGTTCGTGCCGCATGCCCCACATGCGGATGAGCATCATCGCGTTCTCCGCTATCCTGGGGATGTCCGCGGCCGGTATGCCGGCCTCGGACAGCCTCACCGGCGCGCCCGCCTCCCTGAAGAGGTCCTCGAAAGCGTTTATGCACGCCTCCGCCTTAGTGGCGCCGAACACCGCGCGGCCGAACTTGTCCAGCCGGGCGGGTCCGTCAGTTTCCAGATGATGCCTGAACCACGCCGGCATCACTATGGCCAGCCCGGCCCCGTGGGCGATATCGTAGAGGGCGCTGAGCGAGTGCTCGATCGCGTGGTTTATGAAGGTCATGCCGCCGTAGCCGCAGGTCGGCAGGCCGTTGAGGGCCAGCGTGGCCGACCACATCATGGAGGCGCGGGCGTTGTAGTCCGCCGGGTCCCTGAGTATGCGGCGGGTCGAAGCGACGATGGAGCGGGCCAGGGCGTGGACCAGTTCGTCGGTCACCTCGGCGTCGGGGTTCTTCGCCGTGAAATAGCCCTCGATTATGTGCGCCAGCGAGTCCACCGCGCCGTAGGCGGTCTGCTCGCGCGGCAGCGTCATGGTGGTCTCCGGGTCCAGGGCCGAGGCGCGCGGGAACAGGGCGGCGCCGTGCGCCGAGAACTTCTGCCGCGTCTCCTCGTTGGTCACCACGCAGCCGGCGTTCATCTCGGAACCGGTCGCCGGCAGCGTGAGGGCCGCGAAGAGGGGCAGCGCCGACTTTACCTGGGCCTTGCCGGAGAAAAGGTCCCAGACGTCCCCCCCGTACTTCACGCCGGCGGCTATCGCCTTGCCCTCGTCTATCACCGAGCCGCCGCCGGCCGCCACTACGATGTCGCAGCCTTCCTCGGAGGCTTTTTTCATCCCCGCCCTGACGTGGGAGAGGACGGGATTGGGCTTGACGCCGGGATGCTCCGCGAATTCCACGCCGTTCTTGCGCAGGGCCCCCGTCACGGCCTCGTAGACGCCGTTGCGCTTTATGCTGCCGCCGCCGTAGACCAAAAGGGCTTTTTTTCCCGCTTTGGCCGCCTCGGGCCCGAGTTTGGGTATGGAGTCCCGGCCGAAGATTATCTTTGTAGGATTGGCGAAGACGAAGTTCTGCATTTTCCCTCCCTGCCTGAAATAAAAGCGTGGGCCGCCCGGAACGCGCGCGTCCGCCGCGGCACAGGCATAGCCTAGCAAAAAAAAAGCCGCCCGCTCGAGGCGGGCGGCCCTGTCCGGACGGGACGGGATATCAGTCCGGGTCCACCCAGACGCCGCGCGCGGGAACGCCTCCCAGCGACTTGGTTCCGACGGGGGTCTCCGAGGCCAGGCAGCCCGAGATGAAGGCGCGGGCCGTGACCAGCTCGTGCAGCGGGTTTATCAGTATCGGCTTGCTCTTGCCTTTCTTGAAATCCACGTTGTCCCGCTTGACTATGTACTTCGAGTTCAGCCTGCCGGTATGGTCGTTGTAGATGATCTCGACACGGCAGTCGTAGTAGTCGCGGTAGAGGGGCTTGAGCCACATCCGCGCGTCGTCGAGCGTGGCCTTGAAGTCCTTGCTTTCCACGAACTCGATGCGGTCGCGCCAGTCCTCGCTGAGGTCCAGGTAGACGGCCGGGTCGCAGTAGTTCCGGTCGGCGACGAAGGTGTCGTAAGCCTTTTCCCTTATCACCTTGGCCAGCCGGGCGCCTATTTTCCCGCCCGTGGAATTGACGTAGTCCTCCTGCTGCTCGTCGCCCTGGTCGTGGGCGCTGTTGAGGACGTGGGAGCCCATCGTCTCGATGCCGCCGACCAGCGCGGCCCGGAAGCCGCCCCGCACGTAGCCGTAGAGCATGATGCCGTGGTAGTGGTACCAGGCGCCGAACTTGTCTCCCTTGCCCTGGTAGAAGTTGCTGATATTGGCCAGCTTGCGCGTGACGGCCAGCTTCTCGCGCTCCGGGTGGCGCCAGTGGTCCGAGAGGACGTTCTCGATGGTCAGGATCGTCAGGTAGACGTCGCCGCGGTTGAGGCGGTAGCTCTGGCGGAAGGCCTGGTCCATGGTGAACGAGCCGTCGGCGAGGGTCAGGATATGGTCTATCAGGGCCGCTTCGGTCCCCGTCTTGAAGTGGCGGGAGGTCACGCCCGAAGCGAGGGCCGTCAGCAGCTTGGTGAAAACCTGCGGTATCATCTCACCCTTGTCGCGGCAGTACCGCCTGAACTCCGGGCTCCACTCGTGCGGCTCGCCGAAGCGGGGCTCTATGCCGTTGGCGCGCTCCTCTACGATTATCTGCTGGTACATCTTGATGATCTCTTTCCTGCGGAAAGGGTTTATGCGGCCTTCGAGGTGGAGTCTGGAATTGCGCAGCTGCACCAGCAGGCGCTGTTTTTCGTCCTCCGGTATGTCCAGCGCCATGATATCGGCCTCGGTGGGCGCGGCCATTGGAGGGTCCTGTATGACCGGGTTGTGCTCAGAATAGGTGCCACCGTTGGCGTCGCCGTTGTCCTCGGCTATGCCGAAGATGACCTGGAAAAGCACCTTGGGGAGGTTCTTGGTGTAGACGGTCAGCGCCACGTCGCTCTGCAGGTCGTGGCGGGCGTAGGCGGCCTGGCGGTAGCGGCGGGCGAAATCCAGCGTGCCGTCCATCCCCGGGATGTCTATGGTGCCGCCGATTATATTGATCTTCTCGCCGTCGCGGCCGGCGCCGTCCAGCAGCGGGTCGTAGCTGTCGGGGACCAGGTAATAGTTCTTCGCTTCCGCGGAAGGGGCGGGCGCCGCGGGCAGGGCCCTTACGGTTTCAAGGTCCATGGAGACCAGGTCGAAGGCGGAGGCGTCAGGCGCTGAAAAAGGTATGGCTGCGGCGGCGGAAATCAGAAGGGCTTTTTTGATCATGGGAATATTATAGCGGTCACCGGCGCCGCGGATAAGGGAAACAGGGCCCAGGGAGGCGCCGTTTTAGGGCCCAGCCGGGGGGTAGGACTAGTTTGTCAGCGGGAGGCGGCGGCGCGGCGCAGGCGGTCCATGATGGCCAGCCCGAGGCCCCTGGCGGGGACGCGCTCGGCGTAGATGGTACGGGCCCCGGATTCTTCGAGGCGGTGCAGGGCGGAGAAAAGATTGGCCGCGGCCTCGCGCAGGTCGCCCGACGGAGAAAGGACTTCCGAGGCGAGGAATTCCCCCCGCGGCTTCCTGCGGAAAGCCAGGTAAGCGGCTCCGCGCGGGTCCGTCCTGGCCCCGGGGTTTATGAGGCGCAGCGGGGCGGCGGGGGCGTAATGGGACTTGAGCTGCCCGGGAGCGCGCACTTTCGCGCCGGCGGCGGCGAACCTGACGCGGCGCAGGCCGCAGGCCGCGGCTATCTCGGAGTCCGGCAGAGCGCCCCGCCGGAGTATTACCGGCTTGCCCCGCTCGAAGGCGACTATCGTGGACTCTATCCCGTGGCTGGCCGGTCCGCCGTCCAGGACCGTTACGCCGCGCGGCCCCAGCTGCCTGAGCACGTGTGCGGCGGTGGTGGGGCTCAGCCGGCCGAAGCGGTTGGCGCTGGGCGCGGCCAGCGGCCCGGCGAGCTTTATCAGCCGCGCGGCGACGGGATGGGCCGGCATCCTGACCGCCACGGTGGGCAGGCCGGAGGTGACTATGTCCGGCACCGCCGGGCGCTTTTTAAGGACGAGAGTCAGCGGTCCCGGCCAGAAGCGGCGGGCCAGCCGCGCCGCGGCCGGCGGCACTTCCGCCGCCACCGTGCGCAGCTGCCGCAGGTCCGCGATGTGCACTATGAGGGGGTCGAAATGCGGGCGGCCCTTGGTCTCGAATATGGCGGCGGCCGCGGCCGGATCGAAAGCCGAGGCTCCCAGGCCGTAGACGGTCTCGGTCGGGAAAGCGGCCAGGCCGCCGCGCTTTATGAGGGCGGCGGCCCTCCCTAGTCCCGCCGCGTCGGCCCGCAGCGCTTTCATTTTTTGTTCTTTTCCAGGTAGGCCGCCCAGCCTTCTTTTTCCAGGCGGGCGTTCTTGGCCATTATGTCGTCCCGCATTTTAGCCCGGGCGGAGGCCAGTTTGCCGGCCAGCGCCGAGTCCCCGACGGCCAGTATCTGCGCCGCCAGTATTCCGGCGTTCTTCGCCGAGTTTATTCCGACGGTGGCCACGGGTATTCCCGGCGGCATCTGCGCGATCGAAAGCAGCGAGTCCAGCCCTTCCAGACTCCAGGCCTTGACCGGCACCCCGATTACCGGGATGTTCGTCAGGGCCGCTATTACGCCCGGAAGGTGGGCGGCCCCGCCGGCGCCGGCTATTATCACGCCCACGCCTTTGCCCGGAGCGGAGGCGATATATTCGCGGGTCTCCTCGTGAGTGCGGTGTGCCGAGAGGAACTTTACCTCGTATCCCACGCCGAACCCGTCCAGGGCCAGCGCGGCTTCCTTCATGACCGGCAGGTCCGAATCGCTGCCCATTATTATCGCGGCTTTAAGCATGTGGCGCACCTCTCAGATAAGTTTTGACTGGAACACCCAGGCGAATCCCAGGAAAGCGAAGAAACCGACCACGTCGGTGACGGTCGTCAGGAGTATCCCCGACGAGTGGGCGGGATCGTAGCCCAGGCGCTTCATGGTCAGGGGTATCAGGGCGCCGGCCAGCCCCGCCGCTATCATGTTGACTATCATGGCCAGCCCGACGATGAGACCGAGGAAGGCGTTGTCCTTCCAGAGCCAGGCCACGGCGGCCGTCACCCCGCCTATTAGGGCGCCGTTGACCAGGCCCACCCATAATTCCGTGGCGAGCAGGCGGGAACCGGACCTCCCGTCTATTTCGCGCATGACCATGCCGCGGATGACCACGGCCAGCGTCTGCGTGCCGGCGTTGCCGCCCTGGCCGGCGATTATGGGCAGGAAGACGGCCAGCACGGCTATGCGGGCTATCATGTCCTCGAAGAGGGCCACCACGGCGCCGGCCATGAAAGCGGTCAGCAGGTTCACGTAAAGCCAGGGCAGCCGGCGCGTGACCTTGAAGCTTACGCTGGAGTGGACGCGCTCCTCCGCGCTGCCGCCGAAGAGTATCTGCAGGTCCTCGGTGGCCTCTTCCTCGGTCGACTCGATGATGTTGCGCGTGTTGACCACTCCCAGCAGCCTTCCGCCCGGGTCCACTACGGGTATGCTCAGGAAATGCTTCTTGGAGAAGATATTGACCAGTTCCTCCCGGTCGGCGAAGGGGTGCACCCTGAATACGTCCTTTATCATCACCTGCTCTATGGGCGCGTCCGTCGCGGCCAGCAGCAGGTCCCGCATGTTCAGGACGCCGAGCAGCCTGTTCTCCTCCCCCACCACGTAGCAGTAGGTGGCGGGGGCGTGCTTCCTGGCCATCGAGCGCAGTCGGGTTATCACCTCTCCGACTTTCAGGTCTTTCCTGAAAGAGAGAAAATCGGGGCTCATCAGGCGCCCGGCGCTCTCGGCGGGGTACCTGAGGTTCTCCGCTATCTTTCCCGCGAACTCCCTCTCGAGCAGCGGGAGAATGGTCTTTACGAAATCCTCTCCGGCGTGGCGGAAGATGTCGGCGACATGCGCGTGGGGTACGCGGTAGAGCAGGGCGGCCGCGGTCTCCGGCTGTATCTCGGCGATTATCGCCGCGGCCGGCCGGGGCTGGAGGTTCTCGACCACCTTGGCGGCTTCCGCCTGGGCCAGCCCCTTGAAGATCACCGCGGCCTCCCGCGGCTCGAGCAGCTCCAGCGCCCCCGCCGCCCTGGCGGGGTCGGATTGTATGTAGTGGCTGATGACGGCCAGCGCCGCGCTTTTCTTAGACATCGCGCCTATATTCTAGGAAATAAAGGGGGCGCCCGGCGCTCGGTATTTATCTGAGAGCGGCGTAGATGGCCAACCCCAGCGCGGCGAGAGCGGTCCAGAGCAGCGCGGTGACCCGGAAGGTGAGCGTCTCGATCGCCCTGGACAGCGCCGCGCTTTCTTCCGCCAGCCTGGAGGAGAGTTCCGCCTGGGACGAGAGGCTTTCTTCGATGGCGTCGAGTCGCTCCTCCACCTGGCTCAGTTCCTCCCCGACGGTGGCCTTGTTCTCCCTGGCGCGCCTGAGCTCCTCGCGCAGGCGGTAGCTCATGTCTATGATGCGCGGGGCGTTCTTGACCAGCTGCACCCACGGTATGAATCCGAGTATCTTCAGCAGGCTCATTTCTTGCTCCTTTTGCGTGTTTTGGCGCCGCCGCGGGGCCGCGCCGCCGCCCTGTCCAGCGCCGTTTCCATCGCCTTCCCGAACTCCTCCGAGGAGTAGGGTTTGGGCAGGGCCGCGTCGAAACCGTACTTCTCCGGGCCGGACATTACAGGGTAATCCGAGTAGCCGCTGGTGGCCAGGGCGGCCACGGCAGGGTCCTGCTTGCGAAGTTCCTCAAGGCATTCCTTGCCCCCCATCCCGCCGGGGATGACCAGGTCCATTATCACCGCCTTGAAGGCTCCGGCCCCCCCTTTCTCCCGGAAAAGCCGCAGCGCTGTCTTGCCGTCGGCGGCGGCGACGGGCGTGTAGCCGGAGGCTTTCAGCATGGCTGTCAGCATATCGGTCACGCTGTCGTCGTCCTCCAGGACCAGCACGAGTCCCGAGCCTTTGTGCAGTTTCGGCCTTGTCGGCCTGATCTGGGCGCACGGCGAATATGCCTCCAGGCAGGGCAGATAGACGCTGAACCGCGTCCCCTTTCCCTGCTCGGAGGCGGCCTCGATATGTCCGCCGTGGCCCCGGGCCACGGAGAAGGCCATTGCCAGGCCCAGGCCCCGCCCCTTGCCTTTGGTGGAGAAGTAAGGGTCGAATATGCGGGCAAGCACGTCGCTGGTCATGCCTATGCCGTTGTCCGCGATGTCTATGCGCGCGTACCTTCCCGGCGCCAGGGGGAGATGGCATCCTTCCCGACAGTCGAATTCCGACAGTTCCACTGTCACCGTGCCGCCGCCGGGCATCGCCTGCGCGGCGTTCAGTACGATATTGTTCACCGTCTGGAAGATCTGGCTTTCATCCCCGTCTATGTCCGGGAGGGCTTCCGGCGTCTTTATGTTCAGCACGGAATTGGTCCCGGTCATTGCCAGCGCCGCGGCCTTCGGGACTACGGAACAGAGGCTGAAGCGCTTGCGGGCGGGTTTGGTCCCTTTGGCGAAGGTGGAGAACTGGTGCATGAGGCTGCGGCAGGAATTTACGCCTTCCAGCGCCTCGGCCACGTATTCCAGCAGTTCCTTCTTTTTCGAGTCGATCAGGTCCATCTCGAGCAGGGACAGGTTGCCCATTATGCCCGCCAGCATGTTGTTGAAGTCGTGCGCCAGTCCGCCGGCGATCATGCCCAGGGACTCCAGGCGCTGCACTTCCAGGAGCGCGGCCTCGGCCCTTCGGCGCTCCGAGAGGTCCGTGACGCTGGAGATGACGCAGAGGTCATTTCCCAGTTTGAAAAGCGAGGCGGAATAGTCCGCCGGGAAGGTCTCGCCGGTCTTTCGCCTGAATACGTTGTGGAGGTTCCTGACCGTCCCGTTCTTTTTCAGGGCTTCCACCACGGAGTTCCTGGCCGCGTCTGTCTCCCAGAGGCGGAGGGCTATGGTGGTGGAGCCGATAAGCTCTTCACGGGAATAGCCGGACTCCTTTACGAACACGTCGTTGACCTCTACTATCCTGCCGTCCGAGACCCGCGATATTATCTGGGCCGAAGGAGAGGCATGGAAGACCAGCGAGAACTTCTCCTCGCTGCGGCGCAGCTCCTCCTCGGCCCTCTTCCGCTCGGTCATGTCGCGGCAGATGCTCATCATGGCGGGCCGCCCCTGCCAGGTTATAAGGCTGGCCCTTACGTCCACCGTCAGCCTTTCCCCGTTCTTGCGGAGATGCCCCGTGGTGAACCTCGCGGACCCGGTCCTGAAGAGCTCGGCCATCCTTTCGGGGATGCGCGGCACGTCCTCCGGCGCGTCGATGGCGTGCAGCGTGAGGCGGCCCAACTCCTCCGGAGTGTAGCCGTAGGTGTCGTACAGGGCCTGGTTCCCTCCCAGTATCCGTCCTTTGTCGTCGTGGACGAAGATAGGGTCGGCGGCGTTGTCGAACAGATAGCGGTAGCGCTCCTCGCTGGCTTTCAGCAGCGCCTCGGACGACTTCTGGTCGGTGATATCGCGCGTGACGCCGATGAGGCCGGTTATCGGGCCCGACCCGCTCTTTACCGGGAATATGCGGTTCTCAAGGAAGACTTTGCGGTCCGGGTAAGTTATCTCTTCCACCCGCGTGCTGGGCTCGCCGGTCTCCAGGACCCGTTTTATGACCTCGAGATGCTTGTCCGCGGTCTCTTTGGGGAACACCTCGTGCTGGGTCTTGCCGGTGGGGTCCTCCCTGAACTGCGGCAGCCAGCGGTTGCAGTAGGTTATGCGGCCGCCGGTGTCCAGCGCGTAGATGAAGTCCGGCATGGCCTGCGTCAGCGTGCTGTAGAGCTCCTGGCTGGCCCTGGCGGCCTTGCTGGCCTCCTTGAAGGCGGCGATGTTGAGCGCGAAAGTCACTATTATGTCGTCGCCCCTGTAGCGGAAGGGCGCGGAGTAGATGGAGACCGGGACGGGCCTGCCGTCCGGCGACAGGAGGTCTATCTCTATCGGCGGTACCGGGGCGCCGGTCTCCATCAGGCTCTTCACCCTTTCGGCCATGACCTTCTTGTATTCCGGGGCGACGAAGTCCAGGACGCTCCTGCCCAGCATGGCGGAGGCGTCTTTCACCCCGGCGTCGGCCAGCGCCGTCTTGTTCACGTATTCCAGCCGGCCACCCCTGCTCAGGAAGATGTATATCGGGGAATGGTCCAGGACCCCGGTCATCCAGGCTTCGGACTCTTTCAGGGCCTTCTCCGCCAGCACCCTGTCGCTCAGGTCGCGCACGCTGACCACGAAGCCGTCCGGCTTCCCGTCCCCGTCCCTGAACAGTGAAACGCTCATCTCGACCGGGAAAGTCCCGCCGTCCGGGCGCAGGCAGGTGAAGAATTCGCCGCCGCTGCCGCCCTGCTCCAGCGCTTTCTTCTTTATTTCGTCTATCTTCGGCCTGTCGCCGGGGACCACGAAGTCGGTGGCCGTCCTGCCTATTATCAGGCCGGCGTCCGGGATCCGCAGGTAGTGGGCCGTGCGGGCGTTGGCCGTGCGCACTTTCAGGTCCGGGTCCAGCAGCAGTATGGCGTCGAGGGACGTGTCCAGTATTTTCTGGTAATGGTCGCGCGTCTTTCTGAGTTCCGATTCCGTCGCTTTGGCACCGCTGATGTCCCGCTGCATGCCCATCAGGGCGGGCTTGCCGTTATAGGTCGTGCGGCGGACGCCGAGCTCCACCGGGAAGACCTCGCCGTTCTTGCGCCTGTGGTCCAGGACCATGAAACCGGGCTCCGGGTTCATGCCGGAAAAGTGTTTTTCGGCCATGTGCACGGAATGCGGGGCGAGGAGGTCGTGGACCCGCAGCGCCCTGAATTCCTCCGGCGTGTAGCCGAACATGGCGCAGGCGGCCGGGTTGACCTCGACTATCCTCGCCGTCTCGTCGGCCACCATTATGCCGTAAGGCGAGTCTTCGAAAAGCTTGTTTAGGAACCCTTCCCTGGAATGAGGCATATCAGCGCGCTCCCTACCCCGTGCCGCGGACCGTCTAAATTCTACTTTCTCCTGCGTCCTTTTGCAATGTCGGGTGGCGGCGCGCGGCGGTTAATTTTATATAATGGGTGTGCTGGAGAGGTGGCCGAGTGGTTGAAGGCGGCGGTTTGCTAAACCGTTATACGGGGGAAACCCTGTATCAAGGGTTCGAATCCCTTCCTCTCCGAAGATTTAAAAAAGCTCCCCCCCGGGGAGCTTTTTTTATCGGTAGGCGGCGGCCTTAGCGCCGCGGACTGCCGGCCTCGCGCGTCCGGCTTTCGGATCCACCCCTCCGCGGCTCATGAAAAAAACCCGCGCGAGCGGGTTAAATCTGGCGGAGAGGGAGGGATTCGGCCACGGGTTCCCTCGTCGCCGCCGCTCCTCGGGACCCGCAGCCCCGCCTCCGCGCTGCGGCCTGCCGGCCTCGCGCGTCCGGCTTTCGAATCCCTCCCGCGCGTCAAACTATTGACGCGCTCCTCTCCGCCGAGCATGAAAAAACCCGCGCGAGCGGGTTGAGCAACCCGAGACATAGGTAACAGAATATACCGGACACATGGGTTACAATTCT
>JAVHLJ010000036.1 GCA_031082205.1 Elusimicrobiales bacterium | reverse complement strand
ACACAATACCTATTTCGGCCGAAACAGGTATTGCGTCCCCGTATTTCCTACAATATGACGCTATGGCGAAGATGATACACGGCAACGCGCTGGACTTCAACAACCAGAGCGAGAAGCGCTTTTTCGAACTGCTCCAGCACAGCCCCGCCACCGCCTCCTGGACCGTCATCTATTCGCATAAGACCGTCACCGGCGGCGAGCGCGAGACCGACTTCGTCGCCATGATACCGGAGCTCGGCCTGGTCGCCATAGAGCTCAAGGCCGCCGAGCTCTCCTACAGCTCCCGCGTGCCCGGCTTCAAGTACGCCCGTGGCGGCTTCATCTCCCTGCGCGACGTGCTGGTGGCCGCCAAGAAGAAGGAGCGCCACCTGCGCGAGCTCCTGCTCAAGCGCTGCGGCAACGTCTTCTCCGGCGAGATCAGCGTCTTCCTCAACGTCCGCCAGGCCGACCTGCGCCACCTGCCGGACTCGCCCTCGCTCTACATCGCCTCCGACTGCAAGTACCAGGAGATACCCGCGCTCATCGCCGCCAAGGCCGCGGAGCAGAAGGCCGCCGTCACGCAGGCCCACCGCATGAGCTTCGTTAAATGGAAGGAGGGGGACATCTCCGCCTTCGCCCGCTACCTCAAGGGCGAGTTCATCGAGGAAGAGGGCAATATCTGCCGCAATTACCTGGAGACGCACTGGAAGGCCAACGCCGAGGCGCTGGGCATCACCTACAACATGATCTCGACGATGCCGCGCCTGCTGCTGCGCGGCCCGGCCGGCACCGGCAAGACCGGCCTGCTGCTGCAGCGCGCCCGCGAGCTCGACCGCAGCAACGCCACGCTGGTGCTCTGCTACAACAAGCTCCTGGCCGAAAGCCTCGGGTCCGAGCTCTCCAAGTGCGACCGGACCGACGTCTGGTGCCTGGAGGACTACCTGCGCGAGGTCTGCGGCTCGCCGTGGAACGCCGACGAGGACATCGGCCCGCTGATGCGCGACAAGCTGCCCGCCGCGGCTCTTGAGAAGCTCAAAAAAAAGAAGCCGGCCTACGACGTGCTGCTGGTCGACGAGTTCCAGGATTTCATGAGGCAGAGCTGGCTGGACGTGCTCGACGCCTCGGTCAAGGGCGGCCTGGCCGAAGGCAAGGCCTGGCTCTTCGCCGATTTCTCCGTCGGCTCCATGGCCGAGGGCGACGTCAGCCCCGGCGACTTCCTCAAGAAGTACGGCTTCAAGGACGAGCTGGTCAACCTGCGCGTCAACTACCGCAACGCCTCCGAGATCGCCGCCGTCGTCGAATATATCGCCGGTTCCAGCAACAAGCGCTTGCTCTACGACAAGGCCCTCAACCTCTGCGACCTGCCCATAGAGGTGGTCGCCTACGGGGACGACGAGGAGCAGGCCGGCCTGGTCAACAACTCGGTCTCCGACCTGATGGGCGAGGGCTACTGCTACCAGCCTTCCGACATCGCCGTGCTTTCCGCGCACCGCGCCTCCGAGTCCGCCCTGGGCGCCTCGCTGCGCGAGGACATCTCGTTCAACTCGATACACGCGGTCAAGGGCATGGAAGCGAAAGTGGTGCTCATCACCGACCTGCACGAGGGCACGCCGCTGCGCCCCGACCCGCGCGTGCTGCTCTATCTCGGCGCCTCGCGCGCCATGTTCAAGCTGCTGTTCTTCGTGCGCAAGGACTTCTACCAGAAGTTCCTCAAGCTCACCGGGCTTAGCTGAAAATCCGCCGGAAAAAATATTTTCGCGCACCCCCTTGACAAGTCAACGGGGGCCTGTTATACTCGTAGTGCAGTGCTGATCTTTGAGACGGTTTCGGTAGCGCCGGTTCGGTGGTTGCGGTCGCGGTCTCGGTTGCGGTCGGTTCGGGGACGGCCCCGGCCCCGGCGCGGTTCCCCGGTCCCCGCCCCCTGGTTTCGGGCGGTTCCTCCCGGGGCGCCCGGCCCCCGTCCCGCCCCTGCGGGCGCGCGGCTCCCGGGCCTGCGGTCCGGCTGCGGTGTCGGTGTGCGGTGCGGTGTGTTCCCGCGGTCGCGGTCTCGGTAGCGGTTGCGGTGCGGTTGCGGTCGCCGGTCCGCCTGTGCGGTGTGTTCCGAGCAGCGAGCCCCCGTCGTCCTGACGGGGGCCCGCTTTTTTATAACCGCTTTTCAAAACTCAGTAGTTGATTATCAGCGAAACGCCGGTTATCGTGTCCGCGCGCCTGAACCCGGCGCCCGGCTTATTGACCAGTTTCCAGACATACGACGCCTTCATCGACATGTGCGAGTTTATCGACGCCACCAGCGCGGTCTCGGCGTTGACGCGGTAGCCCGAAGAGTCCTTCAGGTTGCCCAGCCATTCCAGGTCCTGCGTGGCGTGCGCGGTGGGGGATATCCCCCGCCAGTACTTGAGGTAGCCGCGGTAGGTGCCGAAGTCCTCGTTCTTCGAGGTGATCCTGTCCTCCCAGATATAACCGCCGCCCGCTTCCAGCGAGAGCTTGTCGCTGTCCGTGTCTATCAGGTTGCGCCCGAGACCTATACCGAAGTCCCAGCGGTCGCCGATATTGGCGAAGCGGTTCTTCTCCCAGCCCAGCCGCTCGAAGGCGTAATTCTTGCCCGAGAGCTTGAGGCTGACCTTTTCCGAGGCGTTGTACTGCTCGGCGGTGGTGCGGCCCTCGCTGTTGGTGCCCAGGCCCCCGGCCGCCAGTTCCAGCGCCGCCCTGGTCCAGTCGTAATTGAACAGGTTCTTGGCCGAGAGCGTGGAGTTCTTGGAATTGCCCGAGGTTTTAACGTAAGACAGTTCGGCGGTGTCCTTCCACGGTTTGGCGGTATCGGCGGCGGCGGCCGGCGCGGCCAGCGCGAAAGCGAGCATCGATGCTATAAAGGTCTTCATCTCATTTTCTCCTTAATGATAACTGAACGGCGTTCCCCTCACCCCCCAAATAATATCACTTTTGGCCAAAATGCTAAAATTCAGGACCTATGTCGCTGATAAACCGCTCGCTCAAGATCATCGAGAAGGCCGGCAACGCCCTGCCCCACCCCGTCTCCATCTTCGCCATACTCGCCGGCCTAGTAGTGGTCCTGTCGGCCGTCGGCGCCTGGGCGGACCTCTCAGTCGTCCATCCCGGCACCGGCAAGACCATAACCGTGGTCAACCTGCTCTCGGTCAGCGGCCTGCACCGGATCCTCACCGGCACGGTCTCCAACTTCACCAATTTCGCGCCGCTGGGCACCGTGCTCGTGGCGATGATAGGCATAGGCATAGCCGAATACAGCGGCCTCATCGGCGCGCTGATGCGCCTGCTGGTCCTCTCCGCGCCGCCGCGCATGCTCACCGCCGTCATCGTCTTCGCCGGCATCGTCTCCAACGTCGCCAGCGAGATAGGCTATGTCCTGCTGGTGCCCCTCTCGGCGATGATCTTCCTGGCCGCCGGCCGCAATCCCATCGCGGGCCTGGCCGCCGCCTTCGCGGGCGTGAGCGGCGGCTACAGCGCCAACCTGCTGCTGGGCACCGTCGACCCGCTGCTGGCCGGCCTCTCCACCGAGGCCGCCAAAATAATCGACCCGTCGTACGTAGTGAACCCCGCCGCGAACTATTACTTCATGTTCGTCTCCACCTTCTTCCTGACGGTAATAGGCACGCTGGTCACCGAAAAGATAATCGTCCCGCGGCTGGGCCATTATACCGGCGACGAGAAGGCCGAGAAACTCCAGGGCCTCAAGCCCGAGGAGAAGCGCGGCCTGTTCTACGCCTTCCTGACCGCGCTGGCGCTGGCCGGCGTGATCCTGGCGGGACTCGTGCCCGCCGACGGCTTCCTGCGCTCGCCGGACGGCGACTTCCTGCGCGGGCCTTTCATGTCGGGGATAGTCACGGTCATCTTCTTCGGCGCCTTCGCCCTGGGCCTGGCCTACGGCGCCGGCGCCAAAACGATAAAGAACGACCACGACGCTATGAAGGGCATGTCCAAGGCCATCGAGACGCTGGGCGCCTATATCGTCATCGTCTTCGTCGCCGCGCAGTTCGTCGCCTATTTCAACTGGACCAATCTCGGCCTGGTGCTGGCCGTAAAGGGCGCCGAATTCCTCAAGGCCATGCAGCTGGGGCCGGTGGCCCTCATCATCTCGCTGGTGCTGATATCGGCCGCCATCAACCTGGTCATGGGCAGCGCCTCGGCCAAGTGGGCGCTGATGGCGCCGGTGTTCGTTCCCATGTTCATGCTGCTGGGCTATTCTCCCGAGCTGACGCAGGCCGCCTACCGCGTGGGCGACAGCGTCACCAACATCATCTCGCCGTGCATGTCCTACTTCGCCTTCATCATCGCCCTGCTGCAGCGCTACGACAAGCGCTTCGGCATGGGCAGCCTCATCGCGACCATGCTGCCGTACACCGTCTTCTTCCTGGCCGCCTGGCTGGCGCTGCTCATCGCCTGGGTGCTGCTGGGCCTGCCGCTGGGCCCCGGCGCCTACATGCGGCTGGGGTAGGTCCTTTTCTGGGCCTTGACATATAAAATCCGTCTGCTAATATATAAAGGAGTCTGCGGCTCATTTAACGGGCGTCTGCAGACTCCTTTTTTTTGTCCGCCCGCCTTTCCTCCAAAACTTATAAAATAGCGTAATGGAATACATTGCGATACCCCTGGCGGCGCTGATAGCGTCTACGCTGAGTTTCTACTCCGGCTTCGGCCTGGGCACGCTGCTCATGCCGGTCCTGGCCGTCTTCATGCCGCTGCCGGCCGCCATAGCCGCCACCGCCGTCGTCCACGGATCCAACAATCTCTTCAAGATAGCGATGGTCGGCGTCCGCGCCGACAAGGACCTGGTTCTCAAGTTCGGCGTGCCGGCGATAATCGCGGCGCTGGCCGGCGCCTGGTCGCTGCATATCTTCACCGCGCTTTCGGGCGAAGTCGCCTGGACCTGGTCGCCGTTCGGCAGGACGGCCGTGATCACGCCGCTGAAGCTCCTGCTGGCCGCGCTGATGATGGGTTTCGCCCTCTTCGATATCCACCCCGCGCTCAGTAAGGTGAAGTTCGACCGCCGCTACCTGCCGCTGGGCGGCCTGCTGTCGGGTTTCTTCGGCGGCCTGAGCGGCCACCAGGGCGCGCTGCGCTCGGCCTTCCTGGTCAAGGTGGACGTAACGCCCGAGGCCTTCGTCGCCACCAACGCCGTCATCGGCTTCATGGTGGACGCCTCGCGCCTGGCCGTCTACGCCTACACCATCTTCGCCCTCGGCGACGCCCGCGGCCCGGACTTCCCCGGCGCCGTGGTCGCCGCCGCCATAGCCGCCTCCGTGACCGGCGTCCTCATCGGCCTGAAATTCCTAAAAAAGGTCACCATCTCCACCATACAGCTCATCACCGCCGTCATGCTGGGCCTGATCGCCCTTTTCCTCGGCGCCGGCATTATCTAAGCGCCTTCGGTCCCTCGGGCCGTCCCGCAATATAGGTAGTTATTTGGTAATTATTTGACTTGATAAACGGCCGGCCGTCTGTTAGGCTATCTATGCACCCGGCGGCCATATGCTAAAGAATCTCTCCGCGCTCTTCCTCTCCGGCGTATTGTGGTCCGCCGCGGCCCCGGTTTTTGGCCAGGACCTGACCCCGCCGGTGATCGCCTTCACCGCCCCTTCCCAGGCCTACATCAGTTCGCTGCCCGGAATAGCCGGCACGGCTTTCGACGATACGGTAGTGTCCAGCGTGCAGGTGCGGGTGCAGCGCCAGTCGGACGGCTATTACTGGGACGGCTCGGCCTTCGCGGCGCCCGGGACCTGGCTGGAAGTGCCGATATTGTCCACCACACCGGTCTCCTGGACCTATTCGACGGTACCGGCCTGGCTCAACGGCGCCGCCTACGAGATCAACGCCCGGGCGATGGACGGCTCCGGCAACTGGTCCGTCGACTATTCCACCGCCGCCTTCCGTTACGATATCGGCGCGCCGGTCTCCCGGGCCGTCTCGCCGGTCCACGGCGCCGTCGTTACCTCCTTCACCGCCATAAGCGGCACCGCCTGGGACAGCGAATCCTTCCCCGCCCAGGTCTGGGTGAAGATAGGCCGCGCCCCCGACGGCTATCACTGGAACGGGGCCCTTTCCCAGTGGACCGCAGCCGAGGTCTGGAACCTGTCCGCCGGCAGCGCCACCTGGACCTATGCCGGGCCGCACTACGGCGGGCTGACCGCCGGGACCACCTATACGGCCGTCTCGCGCGCCGCCGACCTGGCCGGCAACGTCGAAGTCTCCACCGACGCCGCCGTCTCTTTCCTCTACGCCCCCGTCCCCCTGCCGCCCGGCTGCTCCATGGCCCTAAGCGTGCGCAATGACGGCC
The DNA here is from genome assembly GCA_031082205.1 of Elusimicrobiales bacterium. Lineage (GTDB taxonomy): Bacteria > Elusimicrobiota > Elusimicrobia > Elusimicrobiales > UBA9959 > UBA2231. The sequence continues at coordinate 18,130 of JAVHLJ010000036.1, read as the reverse complement.
TGGGCGACCACACTTCCATACAGGACGCGGTGGACGCGCTCCCCAAGAACCTTTCCGGCGACGTCTGCGTGGTCATAAAACCCGACGGCTCGTACAACGGGCAGGTGACCGTGCAGGGTTTCACCAATAACGGCTACCGTGTGCGGATAATGGCCGAGCCGGGCGGAGGCCCCGTAACCGTCAGCCCCCAGGGCGGCGAGACGGCCGGTTTCCTGCTGCGCAACAGCAGCGTGACGATAGAGAACATGGAGGTCATCCCGGCCGCCGTCATGCCCTACGGCGTACTGGCCTCGTCGGACAATATCACGCTCTCCGGCGTGACCGTAGTCTCTGCCGGCAGCATCTCCTCGGCGGGGATCCGTGTTTCCTCGTTCAGCTCCATATCCAACGCCGCGGTCGTAACGGAGAACGCCGCCGCCATACACCTGGCCGGCAGTTCCAATACCGTGGCCGCCAGCGGCGCGGACAATGTCTCCGGGACTTATCCCGCCCTCCTCATCGACGGCGGCCATTACAATTCCGTAACCGGGAGTTCGCTGAAGAATTACGAGGGCCCGGCCCTGGGGCTGAGCGAAGGCGCCTCTTACAATACCGTGAGTCTCAGCACCGTTTCCACCGAGGGCAACGGCCTGGCCGCCCTGCAGATCTCCACCGCGCCGTACAATACCGTCTCGGACAGCTGGATCTACAGCCTCACCGGCTACGGCCTGCGGCTGGACGGCGGCGGATGGAACACGGTGCTCCGCACCACGATGACCAGCGCGGGTCTGGCCAATACGGCGCTCTACCTTTCCGCTTCCTCGTTCAACCGCTTCGAGGATTCGGTGGTCCGCCATACCGGCAGCGGCTGGGCGGCATACCTGACCGGGGGTTCCCACAATAACTCGCTGCTGCGCGTGCTGGCTATCACCGAGGCGGTGAATCGTTCCGCTTTCTACCTGAACGCCTCTTCCTCCAATACCGCGTCCGGCTGCGTCCTGTCGGCGCCCGCCGGCTGGGCCGTTTACCTGTCCAACGGCGGCTTCAACAACCTGGTGACCGCCAGCGCGCTCTACGGCGGCGGCATCGCCTATTCCACGATATACCTGAACGGGGTCTCCTCCACGACCTTCTCCGATAATTTCCTCCATAATCCCGCGGGCAAGGCCGTTCACGTAAGCCTCAACGCCCGGGACACCTCGATAATACGCAGCACCATAACCACCGGCGCTTTCTTCCCCGCCGTACAGCTGGAATTCTCCTCCGGCACCACCCTCGCCGACTCGTATGTGCACGGCGGCTCCAGCGCCGTCTATGTCCGCGGTTCCACGGACACCGTCATAAGCGGCAGCGTTCTGATCACCACGATCACGGCGGGCAAGGGCCTGGCCGTGGCCCAGGGGAGCAATGGCCTGATCTTCAGCGGCGGCTCCGCGGCCGGCGGCGCCGCGGCCCCGGCCGTTCACCTGGCCGCGGGCAATTCCGGCGCTTTCTCCTTTTCGTCGCTCACGGTGAACGGCGGCCGGGCCGGCTTGAAGCTGGACGCCCAGGATCCCGGCGCGTCACTCGCGCTGGCCGGTCTAATATTCCAGGGCCTGTCGCCCGGCGCCACCGCGCTGGACCTGCCGGCGGCGACAATGGTCTCCACCTTCACCGCCCTGTCTTTCAGCGGCGAGGGCATCGCGGTGAACGTGAACGGCTCCGCTTTGCTGCCCGGCTCGCGGGTGACCATGCGCGACTCGCTGGGCTCCCGCTACGGCACCTCCTATGAGAACGATCCCGGCGATTACGTCGACTGGGTGCCGGATTATATACCGCCGGCGCTGAGCCCGGCGGCGTTCAGCGGCGTCGGCACGGGTTCGCTGACGATGAACTGGGGCAGCACGTTCGACCCGGGCACCAATTACTTCGTGAGGCTGGCCACGCACCCGGCTTCCAGCCCCTATGTGGCCATGGCCACCACCACGGCGCTGGCCTACGGCTTCACCGGCCTGACTCCCGACACCACTTATTACGGCTTCGTCTCCACCGATATCGCCTCGGGTTATCTCGCCTCGGGCGAAGGACTCACTCTGGCCGCCGCGCCCGGCCCGCCGGCCTTCGCCGGCGTGGCCTATTCCAGCGCGGCGCTGGCCTGGTCCGCCGGGGGGAACCCGGCCTGGACCGTATATGAGTACGAGGTGTACACCTCCACCGATTTCGTTTCTTTCACCAGCAGCGGCTCGCTGGCCGCGACCTCGGATGAATTCGGCGGCCTGGAGCAGGGCACGACCTATTTCGCCCGGGTGCGCGCGGTCAATGCCGCCGGCGTCCCCACGGCGTACTCCTACTCCGGCCCCGTCATAACGGCCCGGCTCTACGCGGCGGGCGCGCCCGCCGGCGTCGCCGGCGTGACGCTGGGGGTGAGTTCCATAGCCTGGAGCTGGAATTCCGGCACGCTCGCGGACGCGGACCATTTCGTCGCCCGCGACGGCGGCGTCGTCGTTTCCACGCAGCCTTTCGGCGCGACCGGCTCCTACATACAGGAAGGGCTGACGCCCAATACCACGCATCTGCTCACCGTGACCGGCGCCAACGCCAACGGCGAGAGCCCCGCCGCCGCGTCGGCCGTCGTCCACACGCTGGCGGCGCCCCCGGCCGCCCTCGCGGCCCCGTTCGTCGGCGCCAGCAGCGCCTCGCTGGCCTGGGGCCTCAACGGCAATCCCGCCGGCACCGCCGCCCAGCTCTGGCGCTCGCCCGACGACGCCTCGTACGCCAATGTCTACGAAGGCGCGGCGCTCTCCTATACCGACGCCGCCCTCGAAGAATGCACGCTCTATTACTACAAGGCGCGCAACATCAGCGGCGCCGGCCTCTACACCGCCTTCACCGCGCCCGTCAGCTTCACTACGGCGGCCTCCACGCCCGCCGCGCCAGGCGGCCTCTACGCCGAAGCCCTCGACGGCGCGCGCATAGCGCTGAGCTGGGGGCACTCGCCGTCCGTCGCCAGCGTGACCCAGTACCGGCTCTACTACGACAACGCCGGCGGCGCCATAAATTACGGCGCGCCGTACGCGGTCTTCTCGTCGACGGTCTCGTCGTGGACCACGCCGGCGCTCACCGCGGGCAACACTTATAAGTTCGCCGTCCGCGCCGTCACGCGCTGCGGCGTGGAGGAGTCCAACGCCTCCGCCGCCTACGCCCAGGCCGTCGGCGTGCTCAGCGGCGTGCGCGCCGCCATAAAAGTCCCGCAGACGGGCAAGCGCATAAAGGGCAACAGCGTCACCATAGTCGCCGAGCTGACCCTCGGCCTGCCGTCGCAGGTGAAGAACGTCCGCTTCCAGTACCGCCTGGCCGGCAACGCCGGCTGGACGGATATCGCCGCGGCCAATATCAACCATCCCAACCCCGACCCCGCCGCGCCTTATTTCGTCCACTGGGACGCCGACGCCATGGCCGCCGGCACCTATGAGCTGCGGGCGCTGGCCACCGACGTCTTCGATACCGCCGACCCCGCCCCGCCGGTGATCACCGTCGCCATAGACCCGGTCGATTTCGAGGTCAGCGAGAGCGTATCGGGCGGACAGATGCTCAAGGAGCAGAAGATCGTCAACACCGTGCCCAGCACCGTGCAGGCCGGCGACGACTCCACCGCGCTGCTGACCAAGGTCGTCATCCCCGCCGGCGCCGTCAACGTCGCTACGGCGGCCGTGACGCTGATCCCCAACCCGCCGTCCCGCCCCGCGCCGCCGCCAGGCTCGGGCGACCTGGCCATCGCGGTCAAGATAAACCTCTCCAACGGCCAGAGCCAGCTGGCGGGGGGCAATTCCGCCGTCATAACGCTCAGCTACAGGGACGACGACGGCGACGGCGTGGTGGACGGCACCACCGCCGAGGCCGGCCGCCTGCGCATCTACGCCGCCTCCGACACGGGCAACAGCTGGACGCCGCTGGCCTCGACGGTGGACAGGACGGCGAAAACCGTCTCGGCGCAGACCACCCATTTCAGCTTCTTCTCGGCCTTCGCCACCGCGGCCTCCGGCCTCTCGTCGCTGAAGGCCTATCCCAATCCCTGGCAGCCGGGCGCCGGCGGGCGCTTCGACGCCGCCGCCGTCACCTTCACGGGCCTGCCCAACGAGGCGCGGATAAAGGTGTTCACGATACTCGGCGAGCTGGTGCGGCAGCTGGACGTGACGGCCGCCGACGCCGGCACCAAGACCTGGGACGGCCGCAACTCGAACGGCTCCAAGGCGGCCAGCGGGATATACCTGGTGCGCGTGGAATCCGGCGGCGACGACAGGACGCTCAAGCTGGCGGTGGAGAGATGAACACGCTCCGCGCCATGCTCGGGATATGCCTGGCCCTGGGCCCGGCCGCGGCCGCGCGCGCCGCCGATAACGGCACGGCGTCGGGGCTCTTCCTGCGGCTGCCCGCCTCGGCCGCCGGCACCGGCATGGGCGAAGCCGGCGTCGCCGTGGTCGCCGGTTCGCCGGCCATCTTCGTCAACCCCGCCGGGCTGGCCGGCCTCAAGGGCGGCTACGCCTCTTTCTCGCATTCGGCCTGGGCCGAATCGCTCTCCTACAATACGCTCAGCGCCGCCATGCGCACGCGCTACGGCGCGGCGGGCCTGGGCCTGCGCTACCTCTCATACGGCGATATCGGCGCGCTGGACAATACCGGCGCCCCGGCCGGTTCCATGTCGCCGCGCGACATAGCGCTCGACGCCGCCCTGGCCTCGAAACTGGAGAACGGCCTCTCGGTCGGCATAACCGGCAGGTATATCAACTCCAGGATAATGCGCTCGGCCTCCGCCGTCGCCTTCGACCTGGGCGCTATGGGCGCCGTCGGACAGACCTTCTTCGGCGCGGCCCTGCAGAACGCCGGCGGCGGCCTGGAATACGGCGAAGAGGTCAGCCCCCTGCCGCTAAACCTGAAACTCGGCGCCGGCCTGCCCTACGGCCGCGACTTCATCGCCGCCGTGGACCTCAACCTCACCCGCGGCGCCGCCCCCTGGGTGGCCGTCGGCGGCAAGTACACCATGCTGGTACGCGACGATATCGCGATGTCGCTGCGCGCCGGCTACAATACCGCCTCGTCCGACGCCGGCGGGGTCAGCGGCTTCGCGGTCGGCCTTGGCGTGGCGGGACTGGCCGCCTCTTTCGACTATTCGCTGCGCACCATGGGCGACTTCGGCCTCACCCATCACATCGGCCTCAACTTCAAATGGGACACGCCCCCGCCCTCCACCGCCCCGCGCCCCAGCGTCCTGCAGTACCGCCAGCCCCTCATCCGCTGACGCGCGGGCCGCGACCCGGCCCCGCGCTCCCGCCCGGCGGGCGTCCCTGTCCTCCGGCGTTCCCCGTTTGTTAAAATCAAGGATAGCCGGCTTTCATAAAGGATACGGGACTCTGCCATGAACATTATCGAGATAAAAGACCTCAGGAAGGACTACCCGCTGGGCGCCACCATCGTGCCGGCGCTGCGCGGCGTGGACCTGGCGGTGGAGGAGGGCGAGTTCATGAGCGTGATCGGCCCCTCGGGCAGCGGCAAGACCACGCTGCTCAACATCATCGGCTGCATAGACCACGCGACGGCCGGCAGCGTGAAGATAGCCGGCAGCGAGATCACCGCGCTCGACGACCGCGCCGTGACGGACATCCGCCTCCACAGGATCGGCTTCATCTTCCAGACCTTCAACCTCATCCCGGTGCTCGACGTGCTGGAGAACATAGAGTTCCCGCTGCTGCTGATGAAGCGGCCCGCGGCCGAGGCCCGCCGCCGCGCGGAGAAGCTGGCGGAGGAAGTGGGGCTCTCCTCCTACGTCCGCCACCGCCCGGCCGAGCTCTCCGGCGGCCAGCGCCAGCGCGTCGCCATCGCGCGCGCCCTGGTCACCGCCCCCGCCATCGTCCTGGCCGACGAGCCCACCGCCAACCTCGATTCCGTCACCGGCGCCTCCATCCTGGAGCTCATGCGCGAGATGAACGCCGTAGAGAAGACCACCTTCGTCTTCTCCACCCACGACGCCGGCGTCCTGCGCTACGCCCGCCGGATAGTGCGCATCAAGGACGGCCTGATCGAGAAGGAGCCCGTCGCCGCGTGAAACTGCTGCTGACCATCGCCTGGCGCAACCTGCTGCGCCACCGGGGCAAGAGCCTGGTCATAGGCGCCATACTCTTTACCGGCGCGTTCCTGATGACGCTCGGCAACGGCGTGGTCTCGGGCATGGCCCGCGGCCTGGAGAAGAACGTCATCGACGGCTTCATGGGCGACCTGGTGATCATAAGCGACGCGCAGAAGTCCGACAACGTGCTGCTCAACATGATGGGCTCCAATATCGAGCCCATCACCGACTACAAGCTCATCCGCCCCGTCCTGGCCGCCAGCCCGCACGTGCAGCGCTGGCTGCCCGCCGGCAAGAACATGGCGATGCTGCTCGACGAGAACACCGACGCGCCCGGCTTCGCCTACCTGCTGGGCGTGGACTTCGCGGAATACCGCCGGATGTTCCCCGGCAACTTCTCGGTCATCGAGGGCTCCTACCCCGCCCCCGGCGAGCGCGCGCTGCTCATCCCCACCTTCGCCCGCGAGGAGTTCTACAACTACTACAACATCTGGTACCTCCCCGAGGGCGGCGCCCTCGTGAAGGAGAACCTCAAGAAAGAGGCGCTGGAGCACCTCGACTCGCTGGCGCTCAGCACCAGCGTGGTCATGATGGGCATGAGCGGCGGCATGAACACCACCAGCGACATACGCTTCCCCGTGCGCGGCATAGCGCGCTACGGCGCGCTGAACCAGATCTTCGGCCACTTCTGCCTGGTCGACATAGAGTCCTACCGCGAATGCCTGGGCTATTTCACCTCGGCCGACATGGCCGCGCAGGTGACGGAGGAGGAAAAGCGGCTGCTCTCGCTGGAAGGCGGCGACCTGGACGCGCTGTTCGGCGGGGAGGAGCTCTCCGCCGGGGCCGCGCCCGCCGCCGCGCCGCGCGCCGCGCTGACCGAGCGCTCCGCGCCCGCCGACCCCGCCGACGGCGTCTATAACCTGGTCTTCGTGCGCCTCAGGCCCGGCGCCGCCTACAAGCCCGCCCTGCGCGACCTCAACGCCGCCCTGGCCGCCGCCGGCGCCCGCGTGCGCGCCGTCACCTGGAACGCCGCCTCCGGCCCCATCGGCAGCATGGCCCTCATCATCAAGAGCGCGCTGTTCATCTTCGTCACGCTGCTGTTCTCGGTGGCCGTCATCATCATCGTCAACACGCTGACGATGGCCGCGCTCGAGCGCGCCTCCGAGATAGGCATGATGCGGGCCGTCGGCGCGCAGAAGCCGTTCATCGCCGGCATGTTCCTGGGCGAGACCGCCGTCCTCTCCGCCCTCTTCGGCGGCGCCGGCATACTGGCCGGCGCGCTGGCCGTGGAGCTGATCCCGCTGCTGGAGATCTCGACCAAGAACGACATGCTGCAGCTGCTCTACGGCGGCGACATCTTCCGCCCCGCGCTGGACGTCTACGGCGTTGCGCTGGCCGCGCTGCAGCTGGCCGGCGTCACGCTGGCCGCCGCGCTCTACCCCATGAAGGTCTCGGCCGCCATCACCCCGCTGGAGGCCGTCTCCCGGGACTGACCTATGCTGCTGTTGAGACTCGCCCTCCGCAACCTCCTGCGCCAGAAGCGCCGCAACCTGATGCTCGGCTCCGCCATGGCCATCGGCGTCGCCATCCTGGTCACCGCCGGCTCCTTCTCCGCCGGCGTCTCCGACATCATGTTCAACAAGATCATGCGCTTCATCACCGGCCACGTCGCCGTCCGGTTCAACGAGCGCGGCGGCGTCATGCGCGAGATCTTCCGCGACCGCGGGCGGATCCTGGCCGCCGTGCAGGGCGACCCGCTGATAGAGGAATGGTACGAGAGCGTCGCCATGTTCGCCCGCGCCATCGGCAACGGCAAGTCCGACAATATCATCCTGGTCGGCATGGACGCCTCCAAGGGCGAGGCGACCCGCGCCGACTGGGAGGCCTCGTTCCGCCTGGTCGAGGGCGACTGGGCCTCGCTCGTCGACGGCACCCTGGAGAACCCCGCGGTCTTCTCGCAGGAGAAGGCCCGGTCGCTCAACGTGAAGATGGGCGACGTCGTCCGCGTCCGCTTCCGCGACATGTTCGGCCAGGACCAGGCCGCGCGCCTGACCGTCGCCGGCATAATGCGCAACGACAATATCTTCATGCAGCCGGTGGTGTTCCTGGAGCTGGAGCGGTGCAAGCGCGTGCTGGGCTACCGCCCCCACGAGACCGCCAGCCTGAGCCTGCAGCTGAAGGACGCGCGCCGGGACGCCGCCGCGGTGGCCGCCCGCCTGCACGCCCGCCTGGCCCCGGGCACCGCCGTCATACCGGCCTCGGCCGGCGGCCGCCCCGTGCGCCTCTACGGCTACCGCAGCGACCCCGGCTCCAGGGAGAAGCTGCTGGCCTCGCTGCGGCTGAAGGCCGGCTCGCAGGAGCGCGCCCTGCGCCGCGACGGCGTCCTGGTCCCGGAGGGGCTGGCCGCCGCCCTGCGTTTGTCGCCGGGGGGGAAACTCAAAGTCTCGTGGCCGCGCAAGTTCGGCGAAGGACCGGCCGAGGCCTCGCTGACCGTCTCGGCCGTCTACGCCGGCGGCCCGCCCGGCGCCCCCGTCCTGCTCAACGACCGCCTCTTCTACGGCCTCTATTACCCGGACCTGCCCGCCGTCCCCTCCGACCCGGACCCGCCCGCCGGCTGGGCCGCCCTGCTCTCGCCCGAGTGGACGCTGCTGGAGCGCACCTTCACCACCGAGGACTACAAGAAGAAGTACCAGGAGATCGCCCGCGACAAGCACCGCGGCACCACGGTGGACGTCTCCACCATGTACGAGACCGCCAGCGACATCCTAAAGCTGGAGCACGTCCTCAACGTCATCACCCTCTCGGCCGTGCTGATCCTCTTCTTCATCATCCTGCTCGGCGTGGTCAACACGCTGCGCATGACCATCCGCGAGCGCACCCGCGAGATCGGCACCGCCCGCGCCATCGGCATGCAGCGCCGCGACGTGCGCGACCTCTTCCTGCTCGAGACCCTGCTGCTGACCGTCTTCTCGTCGGCCGCCGGCGTCCTGGCCGGCTTCGGCGCCATGGCGCTCATCTCGGCGCCCGTCTTCCATCCCAAGGACAACCCGCTGGGCATGCTGCTCGTGGACGGCCGCGTCTACTTCCTGCCCACCTTCGCCGGCATAGCCGCCAGCGTACTGCTGATAATCGCCATCGCGCTGGCCACCGCCTGGTTCCCGGCCCGCCGCGCCGCCGCCATGAGCCCCGCCCAGGCCCTGCGCCACTACGGGTAATGCTAAAATCAGGACCTGAACCATGAACAAGACCGCCGCAGCCCTGCTCGTCCTCGCCCTCGCCGCCCCCGGCCTCGCCGCCGAAAGCCGCGTCGCGCCCATACTCAGGGCGATAGACAACAACTACCGGCTCAAGCGCGACATCCGCGCCGACGTCACGCTGACCCAGCAGAAGGCCGGCCAGGGCACCAAGATAATCCAGATGGCCTATTACCGGCGCGACTCCGACGACGCCTTCCTCATCGCCATCCGCGCCCCCGAGAACGAGAAGGGCAACGGCTACCTGCGCGTCGGCGACAATTTCTGGATGTACCGCAAGAACACCCGCACCTTCCAGCACGTCAACCGCGACGAGAGCATCGCCGGCACCGACGCCCGCGGCGACGACTTCGAGACCCGCAAGCTGGAGGAGCTCTACGCCCCGGCCCTGGGCCCCGACGGCCGCGAGCTCTTCGCCGAGGAGACGCTGGGCAAGGTGCCGGTGTACCGCTTCGAGCTCAGGGCGCGGGTCACCGACGTGGACTATCCCCGCCAGGTCTACTGGGTCCGCCGCGACAACAGCCTGATGCTCAAGCAGGAGAGCTATTCCGGCTCCGGCACGCTCATGCAGACCGCCTATTTCCTCAAGTTCACCGAGGTGGACGGCCGCTTCGTCCCCGTCAAGCAGCTCTACATCGACGAGTTCGAGAAGGGCAACCGCACCGTAGTCGACATCGCCAGCATAGTCCCCGGCAAGCTCGACGACAATATCTTCACCAAGGCCTGGCTGGAGAACCTCAGCAAATGAGCACGCTGCGCGCCCTGCTGCTGACCGCCCTGCTGCCGGCCGCCGCCGCCGCGCAGGCCGCCGGCGGGTTCTCCGTCTCGGAGGACGACCTCTTCTCCACGCCCGACCTGCCGCTGCTGGCCGCCGCCTCGGAGCCGGCCGCGGAGGAGAAAAAGACCGTCGGCCTCTCCGGCGACCTGGTCACCGTCATACAGGACGTCGTCTCCAGCACCGGCGCCCCGGGCCGGCTGGACACCTACGCCGTCGCCAACTTCGCGCTGGACGCGCGCCTGCAGCGCGGCTACAAAGCCTACGCCAACATGGAGACCACGCATTACTCCTCCACCGGCGAGACCGACTTCCTCCTGCGCGAGGCCTTCATCGACTTCAACCTGGCCCGCCGCGCCTGGTTCCGCGCCGGCAAGCAGGTGCTGCAGTGGGGCCGCTGCGCCCTCTGGAACCCCACCGACCTGGTCAACGTGGAGAAGACCCCCTTCATCCGCAAGATAGGCGCCCGCGAAGGCGCCAGCGGCCTGAAACTGCACATCCCCTACGGGACCCGGTACAACCTCTACGCCTTCCTCGACACCGGCACCGCCGCCGACGACCGCGACGCCGCCGCGGCCGTCAAGTTCGAGTTCCTGGCCGGCCGCACCGAGATGGCCTTCTCCGCCTGGAACCGCCGCGGCAGCTACCCCGTCCTCGGCTACGATCTCTCCAGCCGCCTCGGCGGCCTGGACATAAAGGGCGAGGTCAGCGCGTCCCGCCGCGACAACGCCTACTATATCCGCGAGGACGCCGGCGCCCTGTCGCTCTACCGCAAGGACCGGGAGTGGCCCGTCCGCGCCGCCCTCAACCTGGCCAGGGGCTTCCGCGTGGGCGATTTCAACGACCGCCTCACCGTCGCCGCCGAGCTCTTCTACAATCCCAACGGCTACGCCTCCGCCCCTTTCCGAGACTCGGCCGCCTACACCTTCACCGGCCCGCTGGCCCTGGTCGCGCCGGCCGGCACCAAAGGCGCCTACCTGCTGGGCAACGGCCTCTACGAGCCCAACCAGCTCGGCCGCCGCTACGCCGCCCTGTTCACCACCTTCACCCGCTTCCTCGTGACCGACCTGGCCCTGACCGGCAACTATATCCGCAATCTCGACGACCGCTCCGGCGCCGTCACCGCCGGCCTCACCTACACCGACATCAACGACTTCAGCGCCGGCTTCCTGGCCACCCTCTTCACCGGCCCCGCCCGCTCCGAATACACCTACGCCGGCGTGCGCGGCCTGGTGCAGCTTACCGCCAGCGTCTCATTCTAGTTTTTACAGCGGATTACGGCAGACCGTTTACAGGTCTATCGTTTTTGGATGGAGGCCGTCGATGAGGGCGGCCTCGTTCTGTATTGCGGGGTCTTTGGTGAGGATGATGACCTGCCAGCCGCTCGATTTGTGGAAAGCGGCGACAAGGCGCAGGGCTGCGCGCAGGCGCTCGGGGTCCAGCGTGAAGAACGGCTCGTCGAGGACCAGCAGCGCCGGTCCGTCGCCGTCCTTGCGGGCGCGGCGGGCCAGGGCCACGCGCGCGGCCAGCATGAACAGGTCGCGCGTGCCGGCCGAGAGCTGGTCGATGGGGCGCTTAGTCCCGCCGGCGTCGGTCATGGAGGCCGACGCTGAATCGAAATCTGTGAACTCGGCGGCGGCCGACGGCAGCGCGCCGGCCAAGGCTTCGGTGACTTCCTTGCCCAATTGCGTGAAGGCCGCGGAAGAACTCTCGGCTATCTTCTCGAACACGCCGGCCGCCAGCAGGCAGGCCTCTTTGCGCAGGTCTATATCGGCCGACTCTTCGGCCGCGGCCTCCAGTTCATTGCGCAGGCGGCCTATCTCCTCGGGCAGGCCCTCCAGCTTGGCGCCGGCCGTGGCCCGCGCCACCTCCAGCTGGGAGCCCAGTCCCAGCAGGGCGCGGTCCCTGGCCTGCGCGTCCTCGGCGGCCGCCGCGGCGCGCTTCTCCAGGCGTTCGAGTTCCTTATGATCGGCCTTCTCCGGGTCGAAGCCCTTGCGCTCCAGCGCCTCTTTCTCGTCGAAAAGCCTGTCCTTCAGGTCCTCTTCGGCGGCCGCGCCCATGCGCTGGCGCATCAGCCCCGCTCGCTGGGTCAGACTTTCAGCCTTGCCGGCCAGCGCGATATATTCGGCCGCCTTGTCCTGGTAATCGTTCTCCGAGGCGCAGCCGCGCGCGCGCAGCCATTCAGCCGCCTTGCCCGCCAGCGACTTGGCCTCGGCGTCGCGGTCGCGCAGTTCTTCATTGGCCGCCGTGACGACGCCGTCGGCCGGCGCTACTTCCGCCTTGCGGGCCGCGACAGATTCGGCGGCCGACTTATGCGCCGCCTCCGCGTCCGAGAAGAAAGTCCGCACCTCTTCGAGTTTAACCGCCGCCATCGTCTCGCCGGTGCCGGCCTTCCATTCGGCCGCCAAACCGGCTATAAATTCAGCCACTTCCTCGGGACGATGGCCGGCCAGCATCGGCTTCATCGATATCTTCACGCCGGCCCAGGCCGCGCCGGCGAAGATGAAGGCCGAGGCGATATAGCCGGCGGTATTGCCGCCCGACCAGGCCACGAAAGCGGCCAGCGCGGCGCCGGCGAACCAGACCGCCGCCCGCGTGGGCATATGCGAGACCAGCACTATCTGGTCCGGCCCCGACGCGTAGGCGGCCAGTTTCGCTTTCAAACTTTCGGCCGTCTCGCGGCGCCGGCGCAGAGCCGCCTCGCGCGCTTCCAGGTCGGCCACGGCCTTCTTCAGGGCGGCAGCGGCCTCTTCTTTGCCGCGCAGGGCGGCCGCCGCGGCCAGCGCACGGCCCGTCGCCTCGTTCTCGCGCTCCTTGAGCGCGCGGTAGGCGCCTATCTCGTTCCTGGCGAAATCTTTGCGTATCTCCAGCGACTCGCGCGCCTCTTTAAGCTCGCGCAGGGCCTTGAGCCCCTCCAGCGCGTCCTTGAGCCGGCAGGCGCCCGAAAGCTCCTCTACCTTCGCCTTAAGGTCGGCGAGCTTCTTATTGGCCGCGTCCAGCTCCGTGCGCCCGGCCGCTATCTGGCGCTCCAGCTCGGCGCTCTGACGCTCGGCCTCGAATATGGCCGAACGCTTGGTTTCGAGCTCCTCCAGCCGGGCGGTGGATTCCGCCGACTGGCTTTTGAGCTTCTTAAGCCGCGCGTTGAAAGATTCCTTAGCGTTGGAAGTGGTCATGGCCGACAGGGCGTCGGCCAGCCGGGCGGGATTCAAACCCGCATTCAATAAAGCGTTCTCGGCCGCGGCCGACCAGGCCGAGCCGCCCTTATCGCCCGAGAGCGCGCGCACGCTGGCCTCGCCGCCGCGTATCGCGAATATCTCCAGGAATTCAGCGTCGTCGAGCGCGGGTTTTGCGTCCTCGGGCTGCCAGACCGCCGCCGCCTGCCGCTCGTCGCCGTAGCGCTCCAGCAGCCGCTTCCAGGCGGACTTGGTATCGTTGCGCCGGCACAGCGATTCGAAAATAGCGTCGAAGACCGTGGTCTTGCCGGCCTCGTTGGCGCCGTGGATAATGGTGAACGGCCCCAGCTCCAGGTCGCGCCCGCGGAACTTGCCGAAATTTATCAGCCGGAGCCGGGCGATCATCCCGCCTCCCCTATGCGCCCGGCCAGCTCTTCAAGACCGTACTGACGCGCCAGCAGCCACTTGGACATGGCCGCCTCGTCTGACTCCGCGGGCCTGACCGCGTCCATACCTTCCAGAAACGCCCGGGCAAGGCTATTGGCCGAAATATCGGCCGCCACGCGCGTGTCGAGCTCCACCAGGACGCGCCGCGCCATCGGCGACAGTCGCGAGCGCAACTCGTCGGCCGCCGCGCGCGCCGCCTTCTCGTCGTCCACCACGCCGTTCAGCCGCACAGTCACAAGATCGGGCTTCTCAAGCTCCAGTATCAGCCGGCTGACCGGCTTCTCCGGCACCGAAGCGTCCGGCCCCAGCGGCAGCGCGTACTCGCGGTACTGGCCGGCGCTCTTAAGCTCCAGCCGGCGTATATTGACCGGCGAGCCGGCCGTATCCACCAGCCGCACCGTCTTCTGCCCCGCCTCGCGCTTATGCGCCCGCCAGACGCGGGGGGAACCCGGGTAGCAGGCCAGCGCGCCGCCCAGCAGCTGCTGCCGCCCGGCGTGCACATGGCCCAGCGCCGCGTAATCCACCGCGAACCGCGCGAAAAAATTATCGTCGATAACGCCCGCGCGCGACTGGTCCTCCGGGTCCGGCCCGGTGAAAACGGTGGAATTGAGCGCGTGCACCAGCGCCACGCGCACATTGCCCGCCTTCTTGGCCGGCACCGCCCAGTCGCGGTAGCCGTCATAGGCCGCCGCGTGCGGCACGCAGAGGAACTCCACGCCCTTAAGCTCCACCAGCGAGAAAGGCGCCTCCGCCTGGAAGCGCAGGGGCTTTAGATCGTAGCGCGACAGGTCCGGCTGACCGCCCAGCGACTCGTGATTGCCGGGGATATAGATGACCTCGCAGCCGGCCGCCGCCAGCGGCTCCAGCCGCGCGCAGACCTCGCGGCGCAGCGCCTCGAAATCGGCGAAAGAATCGAACAGGTCGCCCGATATCACCAGGAAATCGGCCGCCTCCGCCCGGCAGAGCCCGATTATCTCATCGAGCACCGACAGGCCGTAGTCCTTATCGTCCCCGGTCGCCAGGTGCAGGTCGGCAGTATGTATTATCTTGGCCATGTTAACTCCATTAATTATAACTATTGCGGCCTTTCAGCGCACAGATAGTGCAGAGCGCCCGTCCGGCACGCCCGCTACAGCCACCCGGCGCCGGAGACTAGCGACTGCAGCGAGGCCTTATTGATCGCCTTAAGTTCGGACTCATCCGCGATAAAGCGCCGCACATCTTTTATCGCGGCGTCGAAATCCACTTTTTCCAGGCGCTCCAGGATGAAATCCCGCAGGGCGTCCCTGGTGAGCCCCGGGTCCTTCTTCTCCGTCTGGCGAATGGCGTTGTTAAGCAGCACGATATTAGGGGAGACCTTTCTGGTCAGATACCAGAGCAGGTCGTAGAAGTCCCGGCCCTTGGTATACTTGCGAAAAAAGCAGGCGTGCAGCTTGGTCGCCATCATGGAGGGCAGGTCGAAATGCCGGACGCGGAAGATATATGTCCTGTTCAGCGTCGTGTCGGCCAGCTTCCATCCCTCCGGGGGAGAGGCGTCCACCTCCAGTTTGATGGAGAGTTTCTGCGCCTCTAAAGCGCCAAGCCCCAGTTCCTTGAGGAGGCCGGGGAATTTAAGGAACGTGCCGTGCACGGTCTTTTCCGCTTTGATCCTGGATTCCGCTTCCAGGTTGTTCAGTCCGAAGTACCGGACAAGCCCGGCGTTGAGTTTTCCGAAGTCATAGTCTTTGGCGGCCACCAGCGAGAAGTCCAGGTCCTCGGAGAAACGCCTGATATCGTAGAGTATCCTCAGGGCGGTTCCGCCGACGAAGGCTATATGGTCGAAAGCGTTCTGGTCCGCCAGGTTCTTAAGCGCCATGACCTGCAGGAACTCCCGGGTCCGGTTCAGTTTCTCGTAGGCGGACATCGAGGCGGTTAATTGCTGTTTGAGCACTTCGATCATGGCTTTTTCTCCTCGCGGACCAGGCGGCACAGCTCTCCTACTATCTCGCCGAGCTTGGTATTGGCGAACAGCGCGCCGTAGGCCTTGAGCTCCCGGGTATCCAGGCTTTCCAGGTTCTGAAAGCGGTAGGACCGGGTAAAGATCTCCCTGTCGCCCCGGGTGAAGCGGGGGAGGTTGAGGTAGATGAAGTCCACTACGGCCTTCTCGGGCCCGGCAAGAAAATAACTCAAACCCGCGGCGTCCTTCATCAGGGTGAATCCCCGGAACGCCTCCCGCTTGATATGCTGGTATTCGAAACTTCCTAAATCGTTCCTGAACCTGGCGGTGTTCCTGGTAGTCACCGCGGTCACGCTGGTCACCATTTCAGGGATCAGCCCATGGACGCCCAGGGCGTATTCCAGGCTGACGTAGGAGGGGGCGTAGAGCTGACCGGAAAGGAACGGTCCGCCCGGCTCTATCTTGCGGTCAGCCTTACCCAGGACGTAGAGGCCCCGGCGCAGCTGGCTGACAAGCCCCTTGCGCCGCCAGTTGGCCAGCTGGTTGTACATGGTCTTGGGCTCGCCAAGGCGCGCGGCGTCCCTGCCGGTGAATACCGGCAGCCCCTGCACAGCGGTTTTAAACCTTTGGTAATCCATATTGCTTATTCCTAAAATATTGGGAACTGCTAATATAGGATAGCAGGCCGGCCCCGGTTTGGCAAGGGGCCTCCATGCAGCCAAAAACGTGAAATGGCGGTCATTTCCCGCCGGCCAGCTTCCTGAGCGTTCGTCCGTGCCGCGAGTTGACCTTCTTCATTGCCGCACCCACCCGCTTGCGGCGCCCGCCGCCGCGCTTATCGTCACGCTTGATCATAAGTCCGCTCCTTGTATCCCGCCGATCCCAGGGGATACTCTTGCGCCAGGCCGGCAGTTCGCCCGGCTTAACCTTGAGCACCAGCGACCAGAACCGCAGCGAGCGGGGCCCCAGCAGCCGCGCGCCGTCCTCCTTGATGAAAGCGGCCAGCTCGGCCCGGCTGTAGCGCCTGAAAGCCCAGTCCACGTCCGCGCGGCCGCCGTTCTCCAGCACCCGGGCCAGCACCAGCGTCCTGTCGCGGCCGGCATTGAGCGCGGCGATATCGTACTCCGGAAAAAGCGGCGCCAGGCCGCGGGGCAGCGGCTGCACCGAAAGGGGCCTCGACGCCGCCCGGCGCACCTCTTCGGCGTCCAGCAGCCATTCCCCCAGCATCTTGGCCTCCGGGCGCAGCAGGCCGGTCTCGATATAGCGATAGACCTGGCGGCGCGTGCGCTTGAGCGTCCGGGCCGCTTCCGAGACCGTGCAGACCTTGGCGACCTTGCCGCCGGATTCCAGCAGCAGTGTCCCGTCGGCCTTCTGCGTGAGCCGCCTTTCTATATTCATTACATATAGTATGACATGAAAGTGTCATAAATTCAAGGGCCAGGTCCCGCTTATTTGTCATAAAAATATCCCTGTAAAACAAACGCTTTTTCGTCGATCTATGATTTGTTCAGTGCCCTGAATAACTTGCCGGATTTGCGATTTTTTCATTATTAATCGGGCTTTCAGCAAATGCTGAAACATGGCATCCGGGTGAAAAATCCGACCCCCTTCGCTTCCTGACTGACCCGCTTCCAGCTCCAGGCCGGATAGCGGGTGCTATCCAAATAATCCGGCTGGATGTATAGTACGGTGCCCAGATCCATGTTAAGAGTGTAAAACAGGGGTGCGACAACGTAGTGTCGGTCCTATCTTTAGCTCAATCGGATGACTTCGCCTGTCTCCAATGACTTAAGGTCGCCGGCAAAAAGTACCCTTGGAGACAATTTTAGGTATTCCCCGATAATTAAAGTTTGGGCGCTTAAAGTTTAATTGCTTAGTGTTTAATTAAACTTTACACCGTAAAATTTAATAAGAAAGAGCCTTATTAAACTTTAGCCTGGCCGCTGTTGGCCTGGAAATAGTGTAAAACACCCCTGCGGCAGCGTGGGAGTTGTCCAGCAGCCTGTTGCCCAAATTGCGAAACAGCCTGTTTCGCAATTGCAGCCAGACTCAATTGTGCAACAGCCTGTTGCCCAATTGACCAAAATACCCTGGGGCATATAGAGAGCGGCCTTCAAGTAAGTACCCCCAGCGGCCCATATCGTTTGCTTCCAACGCATTGCAATGTGCAAAAAACACACATTCCATTGCCACCCCCGGCCCGACAATATATAATAAGAAAAGGTTAGCACCAACCCAGGGGAAGGGGCCGCCGCCAGCAATGAAGAACATAAAAGCCTTGACCGGCAAGATCGTCCGTTTCCGCGACGCGCGGGACTGGGCCCAGTTCCACAACCCCAAGGACGTCGCCATCTCCCTCACCCTGGAAGCCGCCGAGCTGCTGGAACACTTCCAGTGGAAGAACCCCCAAGTAAAGTAGGCGGGTTTGTTTAGACCAGTTCTAGGCACGCCCTAAGGTGAAATTGT
>JAVHLJ010000035.1 GCA_031082205.1 Elusimicrobiales bacterium | reverse complement strand
TACCCTGACATTTCTAAAAAACGAAAACCATGACATTTTAACTTGCTTGCAACACAGTATTTTAGTGATTTGCGTTACAGGGGAGAGGGGCCCGCTTCCCGCGTAAAAACAAACCGTCAGGAAAGGAGTTGGTCACGCATAGCCGGCATAGCCGTCTTGCGCGACCCCGCCTCGGCGTTTTCGCTTACGCAGGAAAACGCCTCCGGCTTTCAACTCCCTACGCGGACCAAACTATTGGTCCGCTTCCCGCGCCTAATGAAAACAGGCCCCGAAGGGCCTGTTTTCAAATCTAATGCGCGGGAAGGGAGTTGAACCCATAAGGCCTTGCGGCCACACGGTCCTGAGCCGTGCGCGTCTGCCAGTTCCGCCACCCGCGCATTCGCTGCGCCCGGCCATACAGGGTTACATGCCGGGCTCCAGTTCCTCTATTTTATTATATTTGATACCATAAAACAACAATGAAGCCCGGAAAAAAGGAAACGAAGGACAAGGTGGAGACGGTCGCGACCAACCGCAAGGCCCGCCACGACTACGAGATCATCTCGACCCACGAGGCCGGCATAGTCCTGGAAGGCCCGGAGGTCAAATCCCTGCGGCAGAAGCAGGCCGTGATCAACCAGGGCTTCGCCCG
This sequence comes from Elusimicrobiales bacterium, assembly GCA_031082205.1. Lineage (GTDB taxonomy): Bacteria > Elusimicrobiota > Elusimicrobia > Elusimicrobiales > UBA9959 > UBA2231. The sequence continues at coordinate 24,438 of JAVHLJ010000035.1, read as the reverse complement.
GTTCGACGGGGACGCCCTGTGGCTGTACGGAGTGCAGATCTCCCCCTACGCCTACAATTCCCTGACCGAGATCGACCAGACCAGGACCCGCAAGCTCCTGATGAAGTCCGCCGAACTGCGCAAGCTGCGCAATTCGGTGCAGAACAAGGGCTTCGCCCTGATACCGCTGGAACTTTATTTCAGGAACGGCTGGGCCAAGCTGACGATAGGCGTCTGCCGCGGACGCAAGGCCCACGACAAGCACGAGCAGATAAAAAAGCGGGACATCGACAGGGAAATAAGGCGGGACTTCAAGGAAAAATTCAAGGGCTGACCCGGCTCAGAACCGCAGGCCCAGGGCGCCTTCCAGCATGTTTCGGCCGTGCGTTTCCGCCCAGCCGGCGGAAAAATAACCGTAGCGTATCTTCTTCTTCAGGCCCGCGAAATACCGGGGCTCGGACGCTGTCACCCTTTTGTCGGCCAGGCCGAAATTGGAGTTCTGCACGGTAAGCGCCGTGTTGTCGAAACCGGCCCCGGCGTAGAGGGCGGCGAACTTCAGGTTCATGGAGAGGCGGAGGTTCGAGGCGAAATGCTTGGCGTAGAAATGCTTGTGCGCCGCCAGCGAACCGAAGGCCTCCAGCATGGCGTGCATGTAATAAGGCTGGTCCGATATTGCCCTGAGCCCGTAGCGCAGCCCGGCCGCGGATATGACGAGTCCGTCGTCTCCGCCCGCGCGGACAAAGCCGTCTATCCGGTACGGCATCCCTATCTCGGCCTGGAAATAATTGAACCCGAAGGCCTTCTTGGAAGGCAGAACACCGTTGCCTGACGATGGCTTGAGCTGCACGGCGCTCCTGAACCCCATGTCGAAACCCGAGAATCCCAGGCTCCTGGCCGTGTGATTGGAGGCGGCTCCCAGCAGGCCGCCTATGTCCTTCGCGAAAGGTTTGAGGCCCGCCTCGCTCACGTTGACGAAATCGTCGTAGCCTTCGGCGCGCGCCGGGGCGGCGAAAGCGAGCAGGGCCAGCGGAACGGCGGCGAGAAGCCTCATCCCGCGCCTCCGAGAACTTCCTTGACGGTGGTGTGGCCCAGCAGGACCTTTTCAAGCCCGTCCTGGGACAGCAGGCGCATGCCGTTCTTTACGGCCATGTTCTTTACCGGTATGGCGGACGGATCGTCGAGCAGCTGCTGGCGTATCTGGTCGTTGAGGACCAGCAGTTCGTGCATGCCGACGCGGCCCTTGTAGCCGGTGCCCTTGCAGGCGTCGCAGCCGACCGGCTTGAAGATCTTCGTGCCCGGCTTGACCGTTATCTTGTTGGCCTCGAAGACCGCCAGTTCCTCGGGGGTGATATCCCCCTCCTTCTTGCAGTCCTTGCACAGGCGGCGGGCCAGGCGCTGGGCCAGCACGGCCTTCATGGTGTTGGCCACCACGAAGCGCGGCAGGCCCATCTGGGTTAGGCGCTCCAGGGCGGAAGGGGCGTCGTTGGTGTGTATCGTGGAGAAGACCAGGTGGCCGGTCATGGCGGCCTCGAGCGCGATATGCGCCGTCTCTTCGTCCCGTATTTCGCCCACCATGATGACGTCGGGGTCGAGGCGCATGAAAGAGCGCAGCGCGCTGGCGAAGTCGAACTTCTTGTTGCCGCCCAGCGATACGTCGGGGTTGACCGGCACCTGTATGATGCCGTCGATATTGTATTCGACCGGGTTCTCGGCGGTCAGGATCTTGATGTCGGGACGGTTCACGTAGTTGAGACAGCCGTAAAGAGTGGTGGATTTGCCCGAGCCGGTGGGGCCGCAGACCAGCACCAGGCCGAAGTTCTTCTTGCCGCCGATGCCGGCGAACTGGTCGAGAAGCCTCTTCTCGGTGTCCGGCAGGAAGCCCATGATCTTGATGTCGACGCGCACGGAGGCGCGGTCCAGGATACGCATCACGCAGGACTCGCCGAAGACGGTGGGGACCATCTCGACGCGGAACTCTATCGGGTTGCCCTTGGCGATTATCTGTATGCGGCCGCTCTGCGGTATGCGCCGCTCGGTGATGTTCAGGCCGGCCATGATCTTGATCTTGGCGGCTATGGCGTTGCGGAAAGCCCAGGGGATGGTGAACGAAGCGGCGCGCAGCATGCCGTCGACGCGGTAGCGGACCATCACCTTGGAGTTCTTGCCGTTGGGGTCCTCGAAAGGCTCCACGTGTATGTCGGAGGCTTTCATCGAGAGCGCGCCGAGAATGACGGCGTTGACCATCTTCTCCACTTCGGGAGCGCTGGCGTCCACCTCGCTGATGTCCTTCTTCTCGCTGCCGGCGTCGGCCAGCGAGAAGCCCTCTTCGTCGGCAGGCTTGGCCTGGGCGACGGACTCCATCAGCCTGTCGACCTGGGCGCTTTCCGCGCCGCCGTAGGTGTCGTTGAGGAGCTTGTTTATCCAGTGGGCGAGCGCGAGATAGGGCTTTATCTCCAGGCCCGTGCGCAGGCCGATATCCTCCACGACCAGGAAGTCCCGGGGATCGGCCATGGCTACGAAGAGCGTGTTGTCCTGGCGGGCGAAGGCGACGCAGACCTGGCGCCTGGAGATCTGCTCGGAGATGAGGTTGACCACCTCGGGCTCGGGCTTCATCCTGGTCAGGTCGACGGCCTTGAAGCCCCACTCGTCGGCGAGGACCTTGAGCAGCTTGAGTTCGGGAATGAGCTTCTGCTCCACCAGTTCCTGGTGGAGATGCTTGTTCTCCTTGCGGGCGAGTTCCTCGGCGGCGACGAGCTTGTCCTCGGGGACGAGCTTATCCTCCAGCAGGATCTCCCTGACGTTACGTTTTCTTTGCAAGCCTTTTCCTACGGCCATAATAACCCGGAAGACGGACCCGGCCGCCCCCCGGAGACAGTTCCAATTATATTTATATATTCGCCGGTTGGCAACAAGGCCTTAGGGTACCGCGGTCAGGCCGTCTCGAGCTCGTCGCCTTCGGCGAGGCCCGCCGCCCCACCGGACGGCAGTTCCAGGACGCTCCGCGCGTCCTCCACGAAAGCCGAAAGGCGCCAGGGGCGCATGCAGCGCTCCATCCGCAGGACTTTCAGGTCCCGGTCCAGGAAGACGGCGTCTATGGGGAAGCTCATGAAACAGGTGTGTATGCCGGTGCAGGGCTCCAGCCAGAGCCCCTCGCCGGCGGCCAGGGACTTGCGGGGGATGAGGCCGAGCAGGCGCGTCCTGAAGGTCTCGGCCTTCTCCGCCCTGTCGGCTATCACCAGCCCGTCGCTTTTCCTGCGGAAGATCATATCAGCGGATGATGGCGAATTTGCCGCGGGCCTTGCCGCTGTCCGACTTGACGAGGAAAACGTACACCCCGGTGGCGGCCGGGTTGCCGGCGGCGTTGCGGCCGTCCCAGGTGAGGCCGTCGAGCTTCTTAACCAGCTCGCCTTCCATGGTGTATACCTCTACCGTGAGCCCCGTACCGGCGGTGTCGGCTGGGAACGAAAAGGACAGTATCCGGTCGGAAGCGGGACGGAAAGGATTGGGGAAGGCGATGGCCTTGGCCTCGCCCTTGAAGCCTGACAGCGTCCCCTCCACGGCGTAGCGGAGGGCCCGGTGGATATTGACGCGGCCGTAGCCGAAATTATTGTCGGGGCCGGCCGCGCCCAGGTCGTCGGCCGTGTTGCGCAGGACATTGGCCACGTCGGTGGAGGTATAGACCGGCTTCGCGGACCAGACCAGCGCCGCCGCCCCGGCGGCGAGCGGCGTGGCGAAGGAGGTGCCGTCGACGGACGCGTATCCGCCGCCCATGTCCGCGGTGTAGATCGCGACTCCGGGCGCGGACAGGCCGCGCTGGGCCATCTCGGGGCCCCTCGAGGAGAAGTAAGCCAGCTTGTCCTCGGCGTCGGTGGCGCCCACGGGCACGACATGGGCGCAGTTGGCAGGGGAATTCACGGCGGAGGCGTCGTTCCCGGAAGCGGACAGGAGCAGGACGCCCGCGTCGCTGGCCGCGTTAACGGCGCTTTGCATCGCCGGGAGGCACGCCCCTCCTTCCTCGCCCAGGCTCATGTTGACTATGATCTTGCCGTAATCGGGGGTATCGTGCAGAGTGGCGGCGTGGTTTATGGCGTTTATGACGGCCGGGTCGCTGGTGAAACTGCAGTCGTTGAATACCCTGAGGGAAAGAAGCCTCCCCCCCCAGCTGATGCCCGCCATGCCGGCGGCGTTGTCGGTGTCGGCCGCGGCGGCGCCCGCGACGCCCGTACCGTGGCCGCAGGCGTCGATCGGGGTATCGTTCACTCCGGGAGCGCCGTTTGGATTGAAATACTTGCTGGTCCCGACCAGTTTACCGGCGAGGTCCGGGTGCGTCCCGTCGATGCCGGTGTCTATGACGGCCACGGTGACGCGGCTGGAAGAACCGACTTCGTACTCCCAGCCGGCGTAGGCGCTCATGCGCGAGAGGGCGTACTGCGAGCCGATAAAGGGATCGCTGGGGACGCGCGTGGGGCGGTAGGCGTGATTGGGCTGTATGACCTCGAGCCCCGGCATGCCCTTGAAATGCCCCAGGCCGTCGGCTACCCGCATGCCGGGCGGGAGTTTCAGCCGTCTCCAGCCGGGGAGCGCGAGCGCGCCGGCGTCGTCGCCGCCGCGGGCCCTGGCCGCGGCCCGCACGGCCCCGGAAGAGACCGACGGCGCGAAGCGGGCGAGAACCTCGCCTTTTATGACTTCCACCTCCCGGGGGTTGCCCGAGGCCGAAACCGAGAGATGGCGTTCTATTTCCAGCCCGGCGGCGGAGAGAGGGACAAGCAGCATGGCGGACAGGAAAAGAGAACGTATCACAAGCCGTCCTTGACCGCCCGCGCCAGGACGGCCTCTTCGACCGTCCTTTTGAGCTTCTTGTCCGCGAAAACGAAAGAGCGCGGCCAGGCTACCCAGTACTTCTCCCCTCCCCGGGAGGAGAGGACCAGCCCGGCGGTTACCAGCAGGTCGCCGTCGAACTCCACGTCTATGTTGGCCTTGCGGGCCTTGCCGCCCATTTTGCGGATGTCCCTTATGGTCCAGGCCACCTTGCCGGGCTTCTTCCCGGCCCCGCCCTTCCCCTCGCCGGCCTTGAAGGCGGCGTCCAGCGCGGCGTAGGCGGTCTTCGAGAGGATTTTGACGTCGCGGTAGGCGCGTCCGCCGAATTCCTCGGCGGGCATGAAGAGGCCTTCGGGCCTCATCTCCACGCCCCGGACCTCCAGCGCGCCGGCGAAGACGAAATCGCCGGAGAGGACGGAAGGGCTGGAGGCCTTTATTTCCCAGGCGGTAAGTTCCGCCGCGCCGGCGGGGGTCAGCAGCAGCGGGAGCAGGAACAGGGCCTTAAGCGGCATTTATCTCTTTGAGTATCCCGACGAGGTCGTAGATGTCGTTGAGCTCGAAATCGGCGCCGGAGACCGGCGTGTCGAACTCGTTGCCGTACTTGGCCCAGGCCGTCCTCATGCCGAGGGCCTTGGCGCCCTTTATGTCGCGCTCGGCCCAGTCGCCAACCATTATGGTCTCGGCGGGCTCGCACTTCATCAGGGAGAGTATCTTCTTGAAAGGCTTGGGAGAAGGCTTCTTTTCCCCGGTGTCGTCGAAAGTCACGACGTGGTCGAAGAAATGGTGAAGCCCCAGGCCGACTATGCGCAGCCAGACCGACAGGCGCGGCGCGTCGCTGACCACGCCCATGCGGACGCCCATCTTGAGGATGTCGGTCAGGGCCATCTTGACGTGCGGGTAGAGCGTGAAGTGCCCCTCCTTGGCCCGCTTGTAGCCTATGATGCCGGCGGCCAGGATCTTGGGGTCCACCTTGCCGAACTCCTTCATCAGCACCTTGTCGAAGATGTTCTGGTCCTCGATGCCTTCCTTCCAGTAGATCTCGAAGATCTTCTCGCGAAGGTCCTCCTTGGCCATCGTCAGGCCGGCGTCTATCATGGCGTCGGCGGCGGCGTCGACGGCCGCGCGCTTCATGCGCATGAAGTCCATGAGCGTATTGTCTATGTCGAGGATGACGGCTTTGACCATGGGGCCCCTCCCGGCGGAGCGCTTCACTGCGTGACGCGCTCCACGTATTCGAAGGTCCGCGTGTCCACGCGGACCTTGTCGCCCTCCTTGATGAAGAGCGGGACCTTTATCTCCAGGCCGGTGCTGAGGGTCGCCATCTTCATCATGTTGGAGACGGTGTCGCCTTTCACGCCCGGCACGGTGGCGGTCACTTCCAGCACCAGGTTGGCGGGCAGCTCTATGTTGAAGAACTTGTCGTTGAGGTAGAGGCCCTCGACCTTCATGTTCTCGGTGAGGAACTTGAGAGAGTCGCCCATCTTCTCCACGGGGCATTCCAGCTGCTCGTAGCTCTCGTCGTCCATGAAGTGGGCCATCTTGCCGTCGCTGTAGAGGAAGGTCTTGGGACGCTTCTCGACCATAACCTCCTTGAACTTGTCCTCGGGCCTGTAGCTGGTCTCTATGACCGAGCCGGTCTCCAGGTTGCGCAGCTTCACGCGTACGACCGCGCGCGACTGGGACTTGCGGTGATGCTGGTAGCTGATGACCTCCACCATCTGGCCGTTCTCGTTCTCGAATATATTGCCGTTCTTGAGAGCTACTGCGGTTATCATGTCAACCTCCGTTGCGATCGCTGGTGCTCAGGCCCCCGCGGGGGCCTTCTGGTAGGCCATCATCTTGAGCGCGAGTATACGCTTCTCCATCGGCGGGTGCGTGGCCAGCAGGTCCGCCGCGAAACCGGATTTCTCCTCGATGAGGCTGCCCCTGGGGTCGGTTATGCACATGTGGGCGACGCCGTTGTTGACCGAGTTGGTCGGCTGCACCGAGGCCCGTATCTTCTCCAGCGCGGAGACCAGCCCCATCGGGTTGCGGGTCAGTTCCGCGGCGGAGGCGTCGGCCAGGAACTCGCGCTGGCGGGATATGGCCATGGCGAGCATGCGGGAAAGCAGGGGCGCAACTACGACCAGGAAAAGCCAGACCACGAAGAGTATGAGCACGGCGGCCCCGCCGCCTTTGCCGCTCCTGCCCCCGCCCGAAGAGCGGACCCTGGCCCTGCCGCCGTAGCGGGAGGAGCGGCCGGCGAAATCGCTTATAAGGGAGATGGCTCCCATCAGCGCCGCCGCCACGGTCATGACGCGCATGTCGTAGTTGCGGATATGGCTCATCTCGTGCGCGACGACGGCCTGAAGTTCTTCGCGGTTGAGGTTCTTAAGCAGCCCCTCCGTGACGGCGATGACGGCGTTGTCGTAGCTGAACCCGGTGGCGAAGGCGTTCGCGTCCTGGTCGGGGACCACGTAGGTCTGCGGCATCGGCACGCCGGAGGCGATGGACATCTCCTTCACCACGTTGATGAACTGCTTCTCGGCCGGGTCGGTGGAGACCGCGCGGCGGGCCATCGTCGAGCGCAGGACCATTCCGGGGCCGTTGAATACGCTGTTGAGCACCATGACCAAGCCGAAGAGCAGGGCGCCGATGGTGCCGTAGGGGATCATCTGCGGCCGGGCGTTATGGACCTCGTAATAGCCGGCCGCGTTAAGCTTGTAGGAAGGCTCGCCGGCGACGGGGTTGAACGAGAGATAGAAGAAATCGAAGCCGGCCCCCACCGCCAGGAAGAGGAGAAGGAAAGCGCCGAGCAGCACCATGGTGGTGCGGCGGTTGCTCTCCTGCTGCTCGTAGATATTCATCGGGGGCGGGACGGCGGCCGGGAAGCCCGGGGCCCGGCTTTCCGGGCCCCTCTTCCCGGCTCAGGTCAGACGGTCAGGTCCACCTTGGGGACGTTCCGCTCGGCCGAGTCGGCCGGCAGCTCCCAGAGCGCCGCGGGCTGGAAGCCCAGCATGGCGGCGAACATGTTGGTGGGGAACACCTGCTGCTGTATGTTGAAGCGGGTGACGATGTCGTTGTAGAACTGGCGGGAGAAACCGATCTGGTTCTCCGTGGTGCGCAGTTCCTCCATCAGGGTGCGGACGACCTCTATGGATTTGAGGTTGGGATAGTTCTCGGTCAGAGCGAAGAGCTTGCCCAGCGCCTGCGTCAGCATTCCTTCCTTGGCCAGCACCTCGTTCATGTTGCCGCCCTGGCCGGCGTTGACCGCGGCCGCGCGGGCCTGTATGACGCGCTCGAGCGTCTCTTTCTCGAACTTCATCTCGCCCTTGACGGCGTTGACCAGGTTCGGTATCAGGTCGTGGCGCCGCTTGAGCTGCACGTCGATCTGCCTGAAGGCGTTGAGCACCTGGTTCTTGAGCCCCACCAGCTTGTTGAACGTGAAGACCAGCCAGACGGCCAGCAGGCCCAGCACTATCGCTAATACAGTCATTTTCTAACCTCCCTAGACTTTCACTTCGTCAGAATTTCGCGGCCGCCGCCGGTGACGAGGACCGTGTCCTCTATGCGCACGCCGAACTTGCCGTGCAGGTAGATGCCGGGCTCGACGGTGACCGCCATGCCGGCCTTCAGAGTCCCCTTGTAGCGGGTGTTGAGGCGCGGCGGCTCGTGTATCTCCAGGCCCACGCCGTGGCCGGTGCCGTGTATGAAGTACTGGCCGTAGCCGGCGTCGGCGATATGGTCGCGGCAGACCTTGTCCACCGCTATGGTGGACGCGCCGGGCTTCACGGCCTTTATCCCCAGGTCGTGCGATCTCTGCACGATCGCGTGCACCTTGCGGAACTCGTCCGAGGGGCGGCCGTGGAAATAAGTGCGGGTCATGTCGGAGCAGTAGTTGGCGTAGACGCAGCCGAAGTCGATGAGGACGGCCTCGTCCTTCTTCAGTCGGCGCTCCGAGGTCTCGTGATGCGGCATGGCCGCGTTGGGGCCGAAGCCCACTATGGTGGCGAAAGAGGTCTTTGTCGCGCCCATCGACTGCATGATGTCCTCGAGTTCCCTGGCCACCGAGATCTCGGTGCGGCCGGTCTTCACGCGGGGCTTTATGATCCGGAAGGCTTTGGCCGCTATGGCGCAGGCCTTGCGCAGCGCGGCCAGTTCCGAGCCCTCCTTGCACTGGCGCAGCGAGGCGGTGAGCCCGCCGGACTCCGCCAGGCCGTTCTTCTTCCAGAAAGAGCCGCCCAGGTAGGTCTCGGTCTCCGGCTCGAAGGCGGACTTGCGGTAGCCCTTCTCCCTGATGCGGGCGACGACCGCCCCGGGGATGTCGTCGGAGGCTTCGGCTTTGACGAAGGGAACGCGGGCCTTGAAATGCTCCAGCAGCATCTTGGGCAGGAAAGCCCAGGCGCCGTCGCGGGACACCAGCAGGTGCAGGCCCTCCAGGTGGAAACCGGTAAGGAAGCCGGCCTCGAGGGGCCGGGAGACGGCGAGGGCGTCGAGCCTGTTCTTTTTCAGCAGCGACTGCAGCTGCCTGAGCCTTTTCTCGTTCGTGGTCATGCGCGGGTCTCCCATTGGGAAAATCGTACCCGTCTATTTTATTTTAATTTAAGCGCCCCGGCAACAGAGGAGGCCCGGCCAGGTTCAGTCAGCGGGGCGCAGCGCGGCGGCCAGCCTGAGGAAATCTGCCGGGGCGAGGGCCTGCGCGCGGAGGGCCGGATCTATGCCGGCCGCCTCCAGGGCGGCCGCGGCTTTTTCTTTCTCCCCCCCGAAGGCGGCGGAGAGCGAGTTCAGCACCGTCTTGCGCCGGTGCATGAAGGCGGCCTTGACCGCCCTGGCGAAGACGGGCTCCAGCCCGGGCGGCAGGAACGGTTCCGCGAGCGGCGAGAACACGGCCACGGCGGAGTCCACCCGCGGCCGGGGCCTGAAACTGCCGGGACCGAGGTCCATGAGCCTGTACGCCGAGGCCCGCGCGGCGGTCATGACCGAAAGGTAGCCGTACTCGGGATCCCCCGGAGCGGCCAGCGCCTTGTCGACCACTTCCTTCTGGAACATCAGCGCCGCGCCGGCGAAGCGCGGGAAAGAGAGTATGCGGTCGAGTATGGGAGTGGCGCAATCGTAGGGCAGGTTGCCGGCGAAGGCGACCCTTCCCGACGGGAAATCCTTTTCCAGGTCCACCCGCAGGAAATCGGAATTGATGACGCGGGCCTCCGGGTATTGCGGCGGAAGTTTAGGCGCCAGGTCGCGGTCTATCTCGACCAGCGTCATCGGGCAGCGGCGCAGGGCGTAGAGGTGGCGGGTGAGCGCGCCGCGTCCGGGGCCTATCTCCACAAGGTGATCGGCCGCGATACCGCAGGCCGTCTCCGCGATGCGGACGGCCGCGCCCTCGTTCGTCAGGAACACCTGGCTGAATTTACGCATGAGGCTATCCGCCGATCAATTCGAACTTGGATTTGACTTCCTCGAGAGTCTTCCAGACGTCGCCGGCCCCCAGGCTAAGCAGCAGGTCGCCGGAGCGAAGGTCCTTGGCCACCTCGAGCACGCCCGGGTACGGGACTATATTTGAACCGCGGCCGGCGGACTTCAGTATCAGGCCGCTGGTGACGCCTTTGAGCGGCTTCTCGCCGGCGGGGTAGATGTCCAGCAGGCAGACCTTGTCCGCGGCTCGCAGTTCCCGGGCGAACTCGCGGTAGAGCAGCGAGGTGCGGGAATACCGGTGCGGCTGGAACATCGCTATAAGCCTGCGCGGCCGGTGTATCGCGCGGATGGCGGCGAGCGTATTGCGTATCTCCGTCGGGTGATGGCCGTAGTCGTCGAAGAACTTAACCCCGCCCGCCTCGCCGTGCGGTTCCAGCCGGCGCTTCACCCCGCCGAAACCGGCCAGGCCGCGCGCGAGCCCGTCGAAGGGCAGGCCGAGCCAGGAGCCGGCCGCTATGACGCAGAGCGAGTTGAGCACGTTATGCGAGCCGCCGGTGAGCAGCCGCACGGGGCCGCGCCGCCGCCCCTTGAAACAGGCCGTGTACGAAGTCCCCGACGGGCCGGTGCGCACCCCGTCGGCGCGCCAGTCGCAGCCGGCGCCGAAGCCGTAAGTGACGCGGGGGCAGGCGACGCGCGGCAGTATAGAACGCACTCCGGGGTCGTCCGCGCAGAGCACGGCCGCGCCGTAGAAAGGCACGCGCGAGAGGTGCTCGACGAAGGCGTCCTTGAGCCGGTCCATGCCGCGGTAAAAGTCGAGGTGGTCGGAATCGATATTGGTCACGCAGGCGACCAGCGGCGAATAGTGGAGGAAGGAGCCGTCGGACTCGTCGCTCTCCATCACCAGGTATTCACCCCCGCCCCGCCGGACATTGGAGGAAAGCGAGCGCAGTATCCCTCCGACGACGGCCGTGGGGTCGGCCCCGGCGGCCTCGAAGGCGGCCGCGGCCATCGAGGAGGTGGTGGTCTTGCCGTGGCTGCCGCTGAAGGTTATCGTTTTTTTGAGAGCGGCCAGCTCGGCCAGCATCTGCGCGCGCTGCGCCACCGGTATGCCCAGGCGCCTGGCCTCGCGCACCTCGGGGTTGTCCTCCTTGACGGCTGAGCTGATCACGGCCACGCCGGCGCCGCGCACGGCCGCCGCCCTGTGTCCTATGGACACGCGGCAGCCCTCGGCCTCCAGCCTGCGCGTTATCTCGCTGGCGCGCTCGTCGCTGCCGCTGACCGCGAAGCCCTCCAGCCTGAGCAGGCGCGCTATGCCGCTCATGCCTATGCCGCCTATGCCTATGAAATGTATCCTGCCGCAGTTCGCCAGAGAAAAACCGGCCTTCCAGATCATCTTGAGACCCCTTTCATGCGTATGTGGAAATCCAGCCAGCTCCGGGCCGCGCTGTCGGCGTCAGCCACGCTCTCTTCCGTCAGCTCGACGGTCGCGCAGCCTTTCAGCGCCGAGAAAGTGTCCAGGAACAGCGAAGCCCCTTCGCGCACGGTGACCAGCGCGGGAAAGCCCGAGGAAAAGAGGGAAACGACCTCGTCCATGAAGGCCGGGGCCTTGAGGCTGATGGACCCCAGTTCGTCGACGACGGCCGCGGCCTTTTCCGCCCGCGCCCGCCGCAGCGCCGCCGCGGCGGTGACGTTGAGGGCGTCCAGGTTCACGCCGTACTTGTTGAAGGAGACAGGGGACACCAGCGCCCGGGAGGCCAGCACGGCCGTCTCCCCGTCCAGCGTCCGCAGCGAATATCCGGAGCGGGAATTGCCCTCGCGAAGCTCTTCGGTAACGAAGCCTCCCAGCCAGCCGCGGTAGGACGAGACCAGCGGTCCCAGGAAGAATTTCTTGAGCTTCTCGGAACGGACCTTCACCAGCAGCACGGCGGGGAAATCGTTCATTCGGACTTGCCCTCCGGCGGCGGGGTCTTGCCCGCTTTTTCCAGCCAGCGCAGGTTCTCTCTGGCGACGGGACTGTCCGGCGCGGCCGCGAGGGCCCGCTTCGCCAGGTCAAGCGCCGCCTGTTCGTCCCCCTTCTGCACGGCGGCCACGCACAGGCCGAGCAGCGACAGGTGACGGTACCGGCCGGCGGCCGAGCCGAAACTTTCCGCCGCCAGGGTATGCTCTCCCCCAAGGAGGAAGCCCAGCCCCCTCAAGAGGGCGGAGGCGCCGGCGGGCGCGGCGGACCGCGCCAGGGCGTCGAGATCGTCCAGGGCCTCTTCCACGTTCTCCAGCCAGTTGTTGCCCACTACCCAGAGCCCCATGTCGTTCCCTACGGAGCGGGGCTCGTATACGACCCTGGATTCCGTATTCCCCGACGGCTTTATGGTCTCCATGTCCAGGCTGACCTTGACGTCGCCCTCGGCCGAGGCCCCGGCGATAAGGCGCTCTATCTCTTCCGCGGTTTCCCTGAGCCTCGCGGCCCGGCCCGCCGCGCCCGCGGCCACGGCGTATTCCTTCTTGACGTAGGAGAGGCGGGGCCGCTCCACCGCCCGGGCCAGGGCGCCGGAGAGGGTCTCCGCGCCGGAAGCCTTCGTCTCAAGCCTCGGCAGACGGATGAGCTCCAGGCGCACCCGCACCTCCTCGTCCTCCGGAAGGCGGAGCAGCGAGGCGAGTATCCGGCCGGTAGTCGGCATGGCTTCCGGGGCCTGTGACGCCGGGTCGCCGGCGGCGCCGTCCCGCGCCGCCGCTCCGCCGCCGCCTCCGTCCTCCCGGCTCCTGCCGCCCGCGTAGGACATGGAGAGGGAGATCCCTCCCTTCTCGTTGCGGGGGCTGAGCAGGAAGGCGGGCTCCAGTTCTCCGTCGATATCCTTCGTCTTTCCCTGCTTGAGCAGGGCCAGGCCCAGCCTCAGCCGGGCCACGGAATCGCGCGGCTTTATGCGCAGCGCGTCGCGGTAGAGGGAGACGGCCGCGGGCAGGTTGCCGTCGCGCTCCTCCAGCACGGCCAGCTCCAGCATCGCGTCCTCGTAGGAACGGAAATAGCGGAGCGCCGAGCGCAGCGAGGCCTTGGCCTCCGCGTTGCGCCCGAGGCGGGAATAGAGCAGCCCGAGCTGGTAATGGTAGAGCGGGTTCTCGGGATCGGCCGCGGCCGCCGCGCGGAAGTATTCCAGCGCGGAGCCGTACATGCCCAGCGAGTGATACACCGAGCCTATGTTCATCTTCACGTCGGAACGGACGGGGTCGAACTTCTGCGCCTTCAGGAAATCCTCCAGGGCCCCCTCGGCGTCGCCCTTCCAGGCGAGGGCGATACCCTTGAGCTGCCAGGCCAGCGCGTTGGACGGCGCGGTCTCTATGACCCGCAGGTATTCGGCTATGGCGCGGTCCACCTCGCCCAGCCAGTAGAGGCTTGAGCCGTAGAGAAGTATGGCGTCCGGGTCGGCCGGGGATTTGGCCAGCGCCCTGGAGAATTCCGCCGCCGCGGCCGCGTGGTCCCCCGCGTTCATCAGCGCGTAGCCCTTGCGGAGATTGATGCGGCTCTGCTCCTTCATTATCTCGTCCCAGATGGTCCTCTCCCCGGGCGGAGGGACCGGTGGAAGCGCCGGGAAAGCGGCGGCGGACAGCAGGCAGAGCGCGGCGAGGGCCGCTGGCAGGGCTCTTTTCACGGTGATATTTAATTAATTATGGGGATGGTTGGCAAACCAGGCCGGGAAACGAGAGAGGGAGCACGAAAGGATTGCGCCTACGCCTTTCGTGCTCCCTCCACACGACCGCACCGCACAGGGCGGGCCCGCGGGACGACCTGCGGGCCGCCGCAGCCTCCCTCAGAGCGTCTTACAGGACTAGTATAGCAGAAGGGGCTTGACTTGTCAATATTGACGGCTACTTGCTGACCGTGACCTGGCGCGGCGCGTTGAACTTCCCCTCGAAACCGAGCAGGTCGATATAGGAGATGCGCACCCAGTAAGTCCCGGCGGGCAGGTAGTCCGACAGGTCGATGCGGTCGAAGACGTCGTAGGTGCGGTCCAGCGCGATATTCGAAAAAGCCTGGTCCCTGGCGGCCTGTATATGGTAGCCCTGCACCGGGTTGGCGACCGTTATCATCTTGGAGATCTCATTGGCGTCTATGGCCGAAGCGTCGCCCGGCTTCGGGGCGCCCTCGCCGGCCTTGGGCGCGGCGGCGCCGGCGCCGGTCCTGGGCGCCTTGCCGATGTCGACGGAAACGACGTTGCCGCTCATCTTGACCTGCGGCTGGTTGGCCCGGGCCAGCTGGGTCCCGGCGGCGGTGAACTCTGGCAGCGGCGGCAGCTTGACCGGCTGGGACGGGGGCAGGTCCATCTTGACCTCGGAAGCGAAACCCTCGGGAACTTCCACCACCTTGCCCTGGGCCTCTACCGCGGCCTTTCCCTTGTAGACCTGCACCAGCGTCGTAAGGTCCTCCTTGATCCTGGCGCCGAACTCCGTGTCCGCGGTGCGCGGAACGATGCGGGCCGAGGCGGTCACTACGCGCGAGCGCACGCCGCGCATCTCGCCCGAGAGGAGCTGCACGTCGGCGTCCTTCTGCGGCGGCCGCAGGACGGCCATCGAATTGGGCATGAGGTTGAGTATCTCGCCGGTGTAGAACTTGACGTCGGCGCGGGCGTTGACCGTGGTGCGCAGGGTGTCGCTGCGGTAAAGGTCCATGTTGGTCTTCACGCCGTCCCACCTGGCGCCGCCGACGGGCCGGAAGAACACCTCGTTGATGTGGTAGATGAGCTTGGCGGCGCGGAACTGCTCTTTTATGAGCCTTACGGGTATCTTCAGCGGCATGCCTGGCAGGGCTATGGAGGGGTCCGCCGAGGGCAGCTTGTTGTAGCGCAGTATTTCGTTCCAGCGCTTGGGGTCCTTGAGGTAGGTATTGGCGATGCTCCAGAGCGTGTCGCCGGGCTTTACGACTACGGTCTGAAGTTCTTCCGCCCCGGAAGGCGCGGACAGGAAAGCCAGAACCAGCAGCGCGGACAGGAATTTCTTCATCAGGCGCCCCCCGACTTCACCGCGCCCGACTCGTCCTTGCGGAGGTCGGCGGGGAAGGTGAAAATGAACCGGGCCCCCTTGCCGGGCTCGGACTCCGCCCATATCTTCCCGAGGTGGGCGGACGCTACGTTCTTGCAGATAGTCAGGCCCAGGCCGGTGCCGCCGGCCTTCTGGCCCTTCACCTGCTCGAACTTCTCGAAAACGCGGCTGAGGTACTCCTGGGGAATGCCGTCGCCGGTGTCCTCGACCTCCCCCCTCACCATCCCGTCCGCGGAGGACACGCGCAGGGTGATGGAGCCGTCCTCGGGCGTGAACTTTATGGCGTTGCCGACCAGGTTCGTAAAGATGCGCTCCATCAGGCCGGGGTCGGCGCTGACCACCAGGTCGGGCGGCGCCTCTACGGCGAACTTTATGCGCTTGCGCTGGCCGAGCGATTCCATCAGCTCGACCACGCGCCTGGCGGCCTCGCCCATGTTGACCGGCGAGAGGGAGATCTCCATCTTGCCGGCCTCCATCTTGGCCGCGTCGAGGATATTGTTTATCATGCCCAGCAGCCTGAAGGCGGCTCGGTCTATGGAGATGAGCATCTTGCGCTGCCCGTCCGTGATGGGGCCCGGTATCTCCTTGAGCATGAACTCGACGAAGCCCTTGACCGCGCCCATCGGGTTGCGCAGGTCGTGGGTGATGGAGTGGAGGAACTCGTCCTTGATGCGGGCGAGCTCCTTGTCGAGCGTTATGTCGTGCAGCGCCACCAGCAGGCCGAGCGGCGCCTGTTTCTTGGGGTCGCGTATCGGAGTGGCCGTGCAGCGGTAGACGGTGCGCGCCGTGGCGCTGGAGAAGTCCAGCTCCCGGAAGAAACCGGGGTCCTCCGAGGCCATGACCTCGCCGACCGAGGCCCGGACCTTCTCGTCCGGGATGGCGTCCAGGAATTTCTTCCCGACCAGTTCCCCCCCGGGCAGCCCCAGCACCGAGCGGGCCTTGCGGTTGACCAGCTGGATATTGCCGTCGTGGTCGGCCATGGCGATGCCGTCCTCCGTGGAGAACAGCACGGCCTCGGTGTTCTTCTGCTCGCGTATGATGCGGTCCACCTGCATGTCGGAATAGGTCTTGAGCTGGCGGATCATCTTGTTGAAGGTCTCGCCCAGGTCCTTGAGCTCGTCGCGGGTGTCCACTTCGACGGTGTGGTTGAAGTCGCCGGAGGCGACATGCTCGGCCACCCGGGTGACGTCTATGATGGGCCTGGAGAGCTGCCGGCTGAGCAGGTAGGCGGCGACGATGACCAGAACGGCGAAGAAGAGCGTGACGTAAACGGCCTGGTCCTTCATGAAGATGGCCGACATGTAGGCCTCTTCGCGGGACTGCTTCACCACGGCGGCGGCGCCGATGTCCGGGATGGGCGCGTAGGCGCCTATCTGCTCCCGGCCGGAGAGGTCGGCGTACTCCATCGAGCCGGCGGCCGGCGCGGCCAGCGCGGCGGACACGATGGGCCAGGAAGGGACGCCCGCGGCGTCCTCTTCGGAAAGTCCGGGCGGCAGCGCCAGCGGCAGGCCTCCGGGGCCCACCACCAGGGCGTAGCCGGTGTCGCCGATGGTCTTCACGCCGGCGGCGGCGGAAAAGGCGGCGAGGTCCGCCGTCAGCCGCATCACCGCCGCGGTCCCCAGCGGGTAAAAGAAGACCATTTCGGCGGAGGAAGAGGAAATGGAGATATGCCTGGCCTTCGAATCCAGCGCGGAACGGAAACCGGGATCGCCGGAGTAATTTTTCAGCGGGGAATCCTTTCCCTTCGACGGGCTGAAGACCTTCATGACCTCGGCGCCCTGCCCGGAGACCAGAGAGACTTCCAGCACCTCGGGGCTGGAGTCGACGAAGGAGGCCAGGACGGACTGCCTGGCATCCCAGTCCATGCGGCCGATGGTGTCGCGCAGGAACACGACCTTTGAATGGATCCTGTCTATGCCGGCGCGGTAGGCCGAGGCCACGTTGTCGGCCATGCCCAGGTGGAGTTCCAGTATCGCGGTCTTGACGCCCAGCTGCCCGATGTTTATGAGCCGGTAGCCCAGCAGCGCCAGCGGGACGAGGGCGGCCAGGGACATGACGATGAGGAACTTGGGGAAGAGCTTGAGGCGCATGTTCGGTTCTTCAATTATACATTACTATGCCTAGTCGAGCAGGCGGGCGAGCCCGGAGAGATGATGCTGCAGGCGGTCGACCTCCCGCTCCAGCGCCGTCTTGGCCGCGCGCGACTTCGCCGAATCGGGACGCTCGCCGCCCTTGACCAGCACGGACATCCTGGCGCAGGCCAGCAGCGTCTCGCGCCGGGCCTGTCCCGCCGCG
Source organism: Elusimicrobiales bacterium (assembly GCA_031082205.1). Lineage (GTDB taxonomy): Bacteria > Elusimicrobiota > Elusimicrobia > Elusimicrobiales > UBA9959 > UBA2231. The sequence goes on along the minus strand of JAVHLJ010000035.1, from coordinate 6,927 downwards.
GCGGCCTGCGAGGCTATGGTCTCCGGCATGGCCGCGGACATGGCGGGGACCAGGAGCGATTCGATATTCTCCAGTTCGCGCTGCAGGGCAGCGATGTCCTCCGCGCCGTAGGGCGGCGCCGACGCGCGGTCCTCTATGGAGCGCTCCAGCACTATCTTATGTTCCTTCAGCCTGGACGCCGCGTCATAGAAGGAGCGCTTCAGCCTGCCGGAGCCGGGCTGGGCCCCGGGGAAAGGGCCGTGCAGTCCGTAAGAGAGAGGGTCGGGGCGAACGGTCGCCGTCATGTATCCGGCGGTGAAGGCGCCGCCGAGAAGCATGAGGAGGGCCGTCAGGGCCCGGCCCCAGCCCCCCCTCCTCCGCTCAGACCTGTTCATCGGCTATCTTCTCCAGGGCCGGCAGGATGTTCCTCACGGCGGCGCGGCGGTGGCTGATGGAATTCTTTTCTTCGGCGGACAGTTCCGCGAAGGACGCCCGGCCGCCGTCGGGCAGGAAGAGCGGGTCGTAGCCGAAACCGTCCGCGCCGCGCGGCGCCTCGAGTATGCGGCCCGCGACGCGTCCCTCCGCCGTCACCGACGCGCCGTCCGGAGAGCAGAGGGCTATCACGCAGCGGAAGGCGGCCTTCCTCGCTTCGAACGGGACCCCCTCCAGCGCGCGCAGGAGCTTGGCGTTATTGTCGGCGTAAGAAGAGCCCTCCCCGGCGTAGCGCGCGGAATAGACGCCGGGCGCACCGCCCAGCGCCTCCACCTCCAGGCCCGTGTCGTCGGCCAGCGCCCGGAGCCCGGTCGCGGCGGCGGCGGAACGGGCCTTCTTCAGCGCGTTCTCCTCCAGGGTCAGGCCGTCCTCTTCCACGGGCCCCGCGGCCGGGAAGTCAGAAAGCGGCACGAACTCCAGGCCCGGCAGCGCGAGCATGGCGGCCAGTTCCGCGGCCTTGTGCCTGTTGGCGGTGGCCACTACTATCTTTTCAGGGGGGCTTTTCATCGCTCCGGCTTACGACCTTGACACCGATTAAAGTTAAATATATACAATATCACAGATGTCTCCGTCCGGCAACGATTTTAACATTTTTAAACTCTCTTCGGCCTCGCTGGACGAGATAATGTCCTGCTTCCGCGGCTTCTCCTCCCTTTCCTTCCCCGCGGCGGAAAAGAAGCCCCGGGGCTTCACGCTGAGGACCGTGCAGACCGTCGAACGCGACGGCTCCCCCTGCTTCCCCGTCCTCACCGACCCGGGGATATCGGCCGGCCCCTGCCTGACGATGCCGGTCAAAGAGGCCCTGTCCAGGCTCTTCTACGCCCCCGCGGCCGAGAACGCCGTGTTCAACCCGGAGGGCCCGCTGGTGAAGGAGCCCGGCCCCGAGGTGAAGCTGGACAGGATGAAACTTTCCCTGATCCTGGGTTTCCTCGACACTCCCGGGGAACCGGCGGACCTGCAGAAGGCGGCCGCCGGGGCCCTGGCCGCGGGCGAATTCCATAAGGCGAACTACCTTTTCTACAGGATATTCGAGCGGGAGGGCCCCGACAAGATAATGGCTCTTTATCCCCAGGTCCTCATGGAACTGGGACAGCATCGGCAGGCCTACTTCATGCTCAAGGACATCGCCGCGCCGGAAGCCTGGTGCAACCTGGCGTTCATCTATTTCGAGACCGGTGACATCCCCCACGCCGCGGAATTCCTGGCCCGGGTGCCGGCGGGCACGGCGCTGGAAGACAGGCGGACGCTCCTCTCGGCCCTACTGAAGGCCTCGGCCGGAGGCCCAGGCTTCCAGGACCCGCTGCGCGCCATGATACCGGGCCCCCTGGCGCCGGAGGCCTCTTGCGGACTGGCGGCGGTCCTCTACCGTTCGGCGCCCGGCGACAGGGTCGTGCTCGACGAGGCCAGGACGATGGCCTCTTCGGCGGCGGCCCACCCCAGGACCGCCTTCAAGGCCCTTTCGCTCCTGGGGTCGATAAAGTTCTCCCTGGGGGATTTCAGGGAGGCGGAAGAGCACTGGGCGAAAGCCTTCACCCTGGCCCCGATGCCCGCGCTTCTCGCCAACGCCGGCGCGGCCCTGATAAGCCTACGGGCCTACGGCGAAGCCCTCTCCGCCGCGGCCGACCTCTCCCCCTGGGACCTGCCGGCCGCCGAAAAGATAGTCGCCGCCGTGCCGGACGAAGCCGTCGCCGCCGGGACCGCCCCCAGGAAGGCCGCCGCCCCCGCTCCCTCCGCGGCGGCCCCGGCGAAGACCCCCAGGCAGGCCGCCGGCTTCGGGGAAAAAGAGAGCGTGTTCGATTATTTCGACGCGATGAAGAAAGAGCCCGCCCCCGAGGCCAGACCGGCGGCCTCCCTGGAAAGGGCCGACATTTCCAGCCGCGCCCCGACCGTTTCCCGCAGGACGCAGCAGTCTCCCGCGCCGCAGCCGGAGGCGGCCGCCCCCGCGAAGCCCCCGGCAGCCGCGGCCAAGGACGAAAGGGCCTCCGACGTCCAGTTCGAGGATTACGGGGAGCTTTTCGAATCCGCCGTCTCCACCAAGCCGGAACAGGCCCGCGCCGACGATTTCATGGGCCGCGCCTTCCGCCTGGCCTCCAGCCTGGAGGAAGAGACCGGCAGGAAGATCTACTTCAGCCTGGAAGGCATAGCCGAGGTGGAAAAGAAACTGCGCATCACCTTCATCAAGTCCGACAGGGACCCGGTCGAGACCACCGAGATAGTCCTTTCGGCCGCGGCCTTCCTCTCTTATTTCTTCCAGGAGCGGCACAGGGCCAGGCTGCTCAAGTTCCCCGATTTCGACCCCTGGGGCTGGCCGCTGGTGATGCCCGGATCGGATTTCCTCACCTACCCGGTGCAGCGCGTCTGGCGTCTGCTCTGGAACGAGCCGCTGCCGGAGCCGGGCTGGCTCACCCGGTACGCGCAGTGGGCCGAGTCCGAGATACGCTCCCCCTCGGAAAAAGTCACCGGCGCCGACGCGGTGAAGCGGCGGGTGCGCAGCCACCCCGAGCGCGTGACGGACGCCGAGACCGAGCACCGCCGCATGATCGTGCTGGCGTCCACCCTCTCCGAGACGGCGGGCATAGAGACCGCGCGGACAGGGGCGGCCAAGATCGGCCAGGCCCTGAAGGCCAGGTTCAAGCCGGATATCCCGCCGACTTCCGACGGCTGGAAACTGCTGCGCTGCTACGGCCACCTGTTCGCTTCGATACTGATAAAGGATTTCAAGGGCGTCTGGCACAACACCGACGGCAACGACGGGCTGTGGTCGCTCAGGTTCCCCTGGAACACCTACGCCTTCCCGCTGGGCAAGGTCTACAAGGCGGCCTCCACGGGGGAGGACCTTCTGGCCTACTACGACAAGCTCATGGAAGACAAGCTCAAGCCCGCCGGCTTATGAGCCTTTTGGCCCTTGCCCGTCCCCCCCGTACTTATTAGAATTTAAATACCATGAAAATACTCCCCGCGCTGCTCGCACTGCTGCCCGCTTTCGCCTATTCCTCCGGGTTCCGGCTCGATTCCGCCGGCCTCGACGCCGTAGCCGGCGTGAGCGTCGAACTCCCTCCGGGCGCCGTCCGGTCCGGGCCGGCGCGACAAGGGGCGGACTGGACGATAATGATCTACATGAACGGCAAGAGCAACATAGAGCCGTACGCGCTGGCCGACATGAACCGCTTCGAGACGGTCGGCTCCACCGAAAAGGTCAACATAGTCGTGGAACTCGGCCGCTCCAGGGGCCTGGAGAACGATACCGCCGCCGACGGCGACTGGACCGGGGTGCGCCGCTACCTCGTGCGGAAGGACGACGACAAGGAACGCATCACCTCTCCGGTGCTGGCCGAACTGGGCGCGTCCGACATGGGCGACTGGCGCGAGGCGGCGAAATTCCTGCGCTGGGCCCGCGAGGCCTATCCCGCCAAACGCTACATGTTCATCATCTGGGACCACGGCTGGGGCTGGATAGACCCGGTCAAGCCCGGCGACAACCTGGCCGGCGGCGGCTCCTCCAAGTCGATATCCCACGATTTCGAGACCGGCAACTACATAAAGACCACCGAGATGGGCAAAATACTCAAAGAGGCCGGCAGGGTGGACCTCTACGCCTCCATGGCCTGCTTCATGCAGATGGGCGAGGTCGCCTACGAGCTCAAGGGACTGGCGGACGTCATAGTCGGCTCGGAAGAGGTCATAATGCTGCCCAGTTTCAATTTCGAGGATTTCCTCGGCGCCATGGTCTCCGATACCGGGGCCGGAGCGGAAAAGGCCGGGACCTACCTGGTGGACACCTATCATGAGATGTACTCCCGGCCCGAGAACGCGGAGATGCTGGCCCAGTACAAGTTCGGCGCGCAGCTATCGGCCATACGGGGCTCCGCGCTGCGGGGTTTCGCGGACAGGGCGGGCAGGTGGGCGAAGGCCGTGATCAGGAACGGCGACGACGGCGCACTGCGCTCCGCCCGCAGGGACGTGCTGCGCTTCGAGGTGGGCGACGAGGTCACCGACCCGGACAAGCTCATCTCCTTCTACGCCGACATACACCATTTCATAAGCCTCTACAACGCCGCGCTGGACAGGACCCGTCCCGGGGCCCCGGCCGCGGCCGCCGCCGGCAGGGAACTGCAGGACTGGATAGACCGGAAGCTGGTGATCCGCAACGCCTCGCTCGGCAGCGACCGTACGGGCAAGAGCTTCTCCGCGGCGCGGGGCGTAAGCCTGCACATACCCGGGCTGAAAGGAGAACTCCTTCCTTATTACCCCTCCTACGGCGACCTCGCCTTCGAGAAGGCCACAGCCTGGAGTTCCTTCGTAAAATACATGGAGAACCTGGAGTAGTCATTGAAGAGCGAGGCAGCGCGGCCAGAAAGCCGATCCAGCTTTGGACCGGCTTTCTTTTTCCTCCCCCCGCGCCGGCGCCGGGCGCTCTCGGCCGTCTATTCCTTCGCCAGGCTGGCCGACGACATAGCGGACGACCCGGACCTTCCCGCCGCGGAGAAGCGGTCGCGCCTGGAGCGGCTGGCCGCCGGCATAGAGTCGCTTTACTCGGGCGGGGACGGCGGGGAACTGGCCTGGCTGGCGGCCCCCGTCCGGGAGTTCGGACTCGAAAAAGAACACTTCCTCCTCCTTATAGAAGGAATGGAAATGGACGCGGAACCGCGCCGCTACCGGGACATGGACGAACTCAAGCGGTATATGTACCGGGCGGCCTCCGCCCCGGGCCTGCTGGCCCTGCCGGTGTTCGGCGCGCGCGGCGGCGACCTGCCGCGCTTCGCCGAGAACATGGGCTACGCCGTTCAGCTCATCAACATAATACGCGATTTCCGCGAGGACGCCGCGATGGGACGGCTCTACTTGCCCGAAGAGGACCTCCTCTCCTTCGGAATCGGGCCGGAGAAGGCGGCCGCTTCGGCCGGCACCCCCGATTTTGTAGAATTAATGAAATTCGAGGCCGGCCGGGCCCGCGGTTTCTACCGCGAAGCCTGCCTGGCGGCCAGGGGCGCGGCCGGTTTGTTCCCCGCCTTCATGATGGGGGAGCTCTACCTGGACCAGCTCGTGACTATGGAAAAGAACGCCTTCGACGGGGCTCGGCCCCGGGCGACGGCGGCCGGCAAGGCGGCCGCGGCCTGGAGGGCATGGAGAAAAATATGCTGAAACCCGATTCCTGGATAAGAGAGATGTGCAGGCGGCGCCGGATGATAACGCCTTACACCGAGAAGCTGGTGGCGAAGGACAAGGTCTCCTACGGCCTCTCCTCTTACGGCTACGACATACGGGTGGCGGACGAGTACAAGGTATTCACCGACGTGCACAACTGCGTCGTGGACCCCAAGGACTTCAGGCCGGAGTCTTTCGTGGACATAAAGGCGCCCTGGTGCATAGTCCCGGCGCGGTCATTCGCCCTGGCCAGGTCGGTGGAGTATTTCCGCATCCCCCGGGGCGTCATCGGCCTTTGCATCGGCAAGAGCACCTACGCCCGCTGCGGCATAGTCGTCAACATAACGCCGCTGGAACCGGAATGGGAAGGGCACCTCACCCTGGAGATCTCCAACACCACCCCTCTTCCCGCGAAGATCTACTCCAACGAGGGCATAGCCCAGCTCGTCTTCCTCGGTTCCGACGTCGAATGCGAGACCTCCTACAAGGACCGGAAAGGCAAGTACCAGTCCCAGCGCGGCGTGACCCTGCCCAGGATACTACGCAGGCGATGATGACGCCGGCGCTGATCCTGCTGCTGTACTGCGCCGCCGCCTCGGCGGGGGACACCGTGCGGCATGGTGTCCCGGTGCCGCTTCCTCCGGCCGCGGGCGCCGCGGAAGCTCGCGCCCTTTACGGCGCCGGCCGGGAGGCCGAAGCGCGCGAGGCGCTGGCCGCGGCCCTGCGCTCCGACCCCGCCGACGAGGACGCCTACTCTTTCCTGCTTGAAATACTGCCCGACTCCTCCCCCGCGGCGCCGGCGCTGGGAGAATCCGCCAGGAAGAATCTCAAGGCCTCGCCGCGCAGGCCGGTCTATTTCCTGGGGCTCTGCAAGTCTTACCGGGCCTCGAAGGACCCGGAGAAGGCCGAGGCGGCCTGCAGGACCGCCCTGGAACTGGATCCCGTCTTCGAACCGTCCTACCGCGAGCTCGCGCTGACCTACGAAGCGGCGGGGGACGCCAGGCGGGCGCTGGAAAAGGCGGAGCAGTGGGCCGAGATCTCAGGAGGCTACAAGGCTTTCGCGGAACTGGGCAGGCTGCGCTCTCTCTACGGAGATTTCGCCGGCGCCAGGACCGCGCTCTCCCGCGCCTCGGCCCTGGCCGCCAAGTCCAGGGACCCGGAGGCCCCGGCCTGGAAGCGGCGCGTCTCGTCCCACACGTCGGCCCTGGCCGCCGCCGAGAGGAAGGCGCCGTCGGCCGCGCGCGGACGGGGCGGGGCTTCGGCGGACGAATGCGCGGATAAGGCCGCGGCGGAGAACGCCGCCGGCAGGCA
>JAVHLJ010000034.1 GCA_031082205.1 Elusimicrobiales bacterium | reverse complement strand
TCGCTGTCCGCAGCCTGGCTTTCCGCCGCCGGCGGCGTCGACGCCGCCTCGGCGCCGGTAAGGGAGGCGGCCGCCCTCTCCGCCGCCGGCCTGCCGGCCGAGGCCCTGCTGAAAATACGCGAGGCCGAGAGGCTGCTTTCTGTTTCGACCGCTTCCGGTTCCGGGCCTTTCCTTGAGAACCTGGAAGCCCAGGCCGCCGCCCTAGAGGAGGCGGCGGCGGCGATGTCGCTGCTGGAGAAGGACGATGCCGGCTTCCTGGACTCGGCCGCCGGACGGCAGGGAAGGCTCGCCTCCAGGGCTTCTGAACTGGCCGGGCGTGCCGCCGCCGCGGGAGAGTCCTACCCTTCGCTCGGTCCGGGCCCGGCCTCGGCCATACGCGCGGCAGCGGCGCACATGTCCGGGGCCGCCGCTTCGCTCGAAAACCGGGATTTCCAGGGGGCCCTGTCGGCCCAGGAGGCGGCGCTGCGGGAACTGGAAAAGGGATCCAGGGAACTCACGGATTATTCAGCCGCCATGTCCGCCATGTCCCGCCCCGGCGGTACCGCCGGCGGCGGCCATTCGCCCCGCTCTTCCGGGGGGCGGGCGCGCGTGCCGGGCGCCGAAGGCTACGTTCCCCCCGAGGAACTTAGGCGAAGGGTCCTGGAGTCTCTCAGGGAGCCCTATCCCGAAGAGAAAAAGAAGACGGTCGAGGATTATCTCCGCGGCGTGGGAAGATAGCCGCGGCGGTATACAAAGTCACACGGCTCCCTCATTGACTTGCGGCCTTTTTACTGCCTATAATGAATATTGGGTGCAAGGGGCCCGCGGACAGCTGACCGCGCGGACAAATCTGAACATCGACGGCAAAATTCCAAGGAGCGGTAATATGCGATATCTCGCGTCCTTAGTCATTCTATTGGCTTCGGCCGGCTGGGTCGGCGCCGCCTATATCTACGAGCACAAGGGCCTCGTGGAATACCGCGAGACGGACAAGGACGCCTGGGAGAAAGTCCCCTCCGGCGGCCGCTTCACCATAACCGCCGGCATGCAGCTGCGCACCGCGCGCGCTTCCATGGCCGAGATACACATGGACGACGGCTCGCGCGTCAAGGTCGCCCCGCTCTCCAATTTCACGCTCTCCGCCGAGGACAAGGAGAAATCGGTTTTCGGCCTGGCCTCCGGCCGCATGCGCTCCTGGGTCAAGAAGTTCTCCCGCAGGTTCGAGGTCCGCACCCCGTCCGCGGTCTGCGCCGTGCGCGGCACCGACTACACCACCACGGCCGACGCCGACGGCACGAAGGTCGAGGTCAGCGAGGGCAGCGTGCTGGTCGGCGACGCGGCAGGCCGCACCGTCCTGGTGCGCCAGGGCGAGATGACGCGGGTCGAGATGGGCGGCGGCGTGCAGCAGCCGCAGGTCAACCCGGACCCTCCCGCGGGCGACGACGCCTCGCTGGGCGGCGCCCGCGAACTGGCCCGCAGGGAGATATACACCGAGATATCCAAGGACGCCGTCGTGGCGCAGGCCCAGGCCGAGATGCAGTCGGCGGAGTACCAGAACCGCAAGACCGCGGTGGACGCCTTCGGGCGCCGCGTGCGCATGGAGGAATACACCATCCGCCCGCAGGACGACCAGTTCAAGTACGTCGTGCTCAATACCCGCGGCGAGCGCTTCGACTTCGGCAAGATACTCTTCACTTTCAACGCCGCGCTGCCCGCCGACCTTTCGGCCGTGACGGCCAACATGATAACCTCGGCAGGCTCCACCGCCCCGTCGGTGTGGCTGACCGAGATGAACAGCGTCATGAGCAATACGACGGACAAGGTCACCGAGGACGCGCTGGGCGGCGCCATGCAGTATAACGGCAGCATAACCAGCCCGGCCTACAACCTGGTCTTCGGCAGCTACAAGTTCTACGCCGCCGGACCCGACGAGGCCGACGACAACGGCGGCCTGGGCAAGGAACTCTGGGCCAAGACGAACTATAACGTGGCCAGGAATACACAGGACGCCATCTCCTACCTGGGCGGCGCGGGAGCCGCCCCCGCCATAGAATCGTCCAGCCCCTCGGGCTCCGACGTATTCCACACTTACGCGAAGAACACCTACGGCGACGGCACCTGGATAGCCGCCGAGGACTTCGTCCTCTTCGACGACGGCAAAAAGCTCTCCACCGGCGACTTCGGCGGGGGGCTCGCCGGCGGCGAGACCGTGGACCAGATCACCGACCGCCTCAACTTCGAGCGCGTCTACACCAGCTCGCTGTTCGACGGCCGCACCATAGACCTGATGTACTCGGCCAAACTGCTGAAAGACATCGGGATGATAAGGTTCGAATAAGGGATACCGGAGAGATATGAGAAAACAAGTCATCCTGACCGCCGTTCTGGCCCTGGCCGCCGCCCCCCTCGCGGCCGAGATGAAGATCACGCCCGTGGCCAGCTTCAACCTGCTGGGCGGCAAATACTTCCTGGATTCCGACGCCGCCTCCTTCGAGGGCCGCGCCGACGCCTACTTCTCCCCTGCCATAAGGCTGGGCGAGCGGCACGAGCTGCTGCCCGTCTACTCCGGCAACTATTCCGGCACGCAGGACGTGCAGGAGCTGGCCGGCGGCGGCGTTCTGACCCGCCAGCGCCAGTCGCATTCCCTCTCGCTGAAGTACATCTACACCCGCGACTTCGACAAGTACAAGCCGCGCGTCTCCTATTCCAGGGCCCTCGTCCGCGAGACCAAGGACGAGAGCTGGGGCGACGGCCTGTTCGACTACGACACCTTCTCCGCCGGCTTCGAGGCCGAGCAGGAGCGCCCGCACGGCACCTTCACCGAATCCTACGACTTCTTCAGCGTTACCTACGGCAATTACGCCACGCTGCTCTCCGACTCCCAGTCGGTATTCAACGACACGACCACCTTCAACCAGCTCTCGACCAACGCCGGCGAGAACCCCATGGACAATATCAGCCACCGCCTGGCCTTCTCCTACGCCTGGTTCCCCGAGCCGGTCGCCATGAAGGCCTCCTACGACTTCACCTGGCGGAATTACGGCGACCAGGCCGTGATCAACAACCAGAATTCCACCGGCCTGCCGCCTTTCAGCGGCGACAAGCGCTCCGACTTCGTTCAGAACCTCACGCTCAGCGCCAGCCGCGGCCTCAGGCCCGTCTATCTCAGCGCGGCCGCCCGGGTGGGCTGGCTGAGCTCCAACCAGGGCTCTTACGACAATACCCGGCAGAAGTACATGGACGACTACTACAGCTACATCGACGTCTCGCTGAACCCCGCGATGACGCTGGCGCTGCGGAACGGCTCCCAGTTCCGGTTCGGCCTGGAGTGGCGCAAGGTATTCTACCTCGGCCGCCTCGCCCAGGGCACGGACGGCTCCTACGCCTCCGAGGAGATAGACCAGACCTACTGGCTCACCTCCGTATCGGCCAGGTACCCGCTCTTCAACCGCTTCTACGCCCGCGGCGCCTTCAACTACCAGCTTTCCGATTCCAACATGCGCTACGAGGACAATTACAGGTACAACTACCGGGCCAGTACCTACCTGGTCGGAGTGGAATGGGAGTTCTGAATTTTTTCGGCTGGGGAATAGGACTGGTATACGAGCGATAAGGACCTGGTGTCTGCTGTTTACACGGAGAACAATATGCGTCATCTGAAAAACATTTCGATATTCCTGCTGGCGGCCGCGCTGTGGCCCGCCGCCGTTTCGGCCCAACTGGGCACGGTGACCGTTACGGACCCTCCGCTGGCCAACGGGTCCACTGTCTTCATGATGAACACGGGCCTGTGGCAGACCGACGAATGGAGCCTGGAGAACAACATAGCCCGCAGCACCGTAACCGGGGAACTTTACGTGACCGGCACTTTCTGGGACACTGACAGCAATTCCTCCAAGATATTCGTGCGCAAGATCAGCCGGGCGGGCGCCGAGGTCTGGACCAGCACCATCACGAACCCGGTAAACCCGGGCTCCAGCGATTACGGCCGCGGCGTGGCGCTGAGCCCGGACGGCAGCGCGGTTTACGCCCTGGGCGTCATGCAGCTGGCCACGCAGGATATAGTAGTGGCCAAGTACGACGCCGCCACCGGCGCCGAACTGTGGGCCGGAACATACGTAGCTTATGATTCGGGCGATCACAGCGACAACGCCTATGACATAGTGGCGGACGCTGCTTACGCCTATGTCGCCGGCACCAAGGCGAACGACATAGCCATCATCCGGTTCCCGGCCGGCGGAGGAGCCCCGCTGGCCACCTCTTTCGACGGCGGCACTTCCTATAACGTCGCCTATTCCATACATATACGGGACAATGTCCTGGCGGTGGCCGGATCCATCTACGACGAGGTCAACTGGAACAACGAGATCTGGGTGGCAAGGTATTCCACCGGCGCCACCCTCACCCATGTCTGGGCAAGCACCTACACCTCGGTCATGGGTTCGGACGAGGCCCACGCCGTAAAGATAGCGCCCAACTACAACATCTACGCGGCGGGCTATCGTTACAATTACGATTCCGGCCAGGATATCTGGCTCGGTAAATACGACGCCAACGGCAACCTGCTTTACTTCCGCACCAAGAACGGCCTTTCCAACGGCTGGGACATGGGGTTCGGCCTCGCGCTGGACAACTTCGAGAACGTCTATGTCACCGGCAAGATGGACGCTTACAGCCAGGGCCAGGCGACCAACCTCTGGCTGGGCAAGTACTCGTCCGCGGGAGAACTGCTCTCCGAGGTCAGCCTGCATTCCGGCCACGACGCAGGCTATGACGTGGAGGTCAGCAGCTGGATGGTCTATGTAGGCGGCGCTTTCGACAGCAATTACGGCATAGCGCAGGTCTATCCCGAACAGTTCGGCACGCCGCCCGATCTTTTCGCCGGCCCCGGCTGGTACGCCGGCTCCGTCAACCTGAACTGGGTCCCGGAGGCCGCCGCCATCGATTACAGGATACAGGTGGCCACTTACGCCGCCTTCCCGTGGGACGCCGGCAACGCCGCCCCCGCCTACGCCTACATAGAGGATTCCTGGACCGGGACCGCGGGCTCCACGCTTCAGCGCGAGATCAAGGGCCTTCCGGTTCGGATCGACCACACCTCCCAAACTCAGGCGCCCGGGCCGGACTACTACTTCAAGGTCTGGACCAGCCCCGCCAGCGAAGGTACCTGGACCCCGCTAAATACCGTCGCCCGCTCGGCTCCCTACTCACCTTATAATTATTGGAACTACTCCCAGCGCGGTCAGGACGAGTTCCGGGTGTTCAACAGCGCCTCCGCCTCTTCCGCCGCCTCGGCCCGCGACGCGGACGGCAACACCTATGTCGCCTTCGGCTTGGACATGGGCGGCGCCGTCATCGTCAAGTTCGGCCCCTACGGCGAAGCCAGGTGGACCTCTTTCTACAGTTACGAGGACGCGTCGGAATCCGGGCGCGTGGAAGTTCGGCGGCTGGAGGCGGGACCCGCCGGCGGTCTTTACGCGGTCGGGACCATGGCGGACGGTTACGCGGGGGACGAGGACGCCTGGATAGCCAGGTTCGACCCCCTTGGTTTAAAGATCTGGGACAAGGTGGTCGGCGATCCGGAAGGAGACGACGCCTTCAACGCCCTGGCCATGGACGGCGCCGGCAAGGTCTATGCCGCCGGCCATTTAGACCCGGGCGGCTCCGGGCGCGAACTCTTCATAGCCAAGTTCGAGCCGGCGCCCTCCGCCGGCGGCGACGCCGTGATGCTGGACACACACACTCATACCATGACCGGCGCCGCCGCTCCTTCGGCGGTCTGGGGTCTGGCTGTCGACGGTTCCAATAACGTGTACGCCGGCGGATATTCCACCTACCTGGGCGGCACCGCCTCCGACAGGGACGCCGTGATAGTCAGGTTCAACGCCTCCCTGGATCCGCTGGCCGAAGCCCGGTATCAGAACCCTCCTCTGGACGCGGAATTCACCGGAACGGCCGGCGATGCCATATACGACCTCGCGGTCAGCGGGGCCCAGCTGTACGCGGCCGGCTCCAGGTACACCCACGGCGCCGGGGTGAACTATTCCAACTTCTGGCTGGCCAGCATCGGCGCCTCCGATCTTGCTCAGGACTGGTCCACGACCTATAATTCCCCCGAGAACCTGGAGGCCGGCGCGCGCGGCCTGGCGCTGGGCGGAGGTTATCTCTACGCAGCCGGCTACGAGACCCGCACCGGCTCCGGCGGCCCTCAGCAGAACATCGTCCTCCAGAAATACGACGTCGAGAACCTCGGTTCCGGGCCCGCCTGGGTCCGCTCCGTGGACGGAAGTTATTTCGAGGAGAGCGTGCGCGGCCTCGGCGTGGACGCGGGGGGCGACGGCTATTTCTACGTGCCCGCCCTGTTCAACGCCTGGGAAGACCAGCAGAACGGCGTCGTGAACGGCTATCCCGGCGTCGCCCGGGTCTCCGAGCCGCGGAGCGGACTCGCGGCCCAGCCCGGCTACAAGCCCGGCTCGGTCAGCCTGTCCTGGATAACCGAGGCCGAACTGCCCGCGGGCACCACGGTCTACGTGCACCACTCCACGGTCACCCCCTTCGATTTCAACGCGAACGCGGCCCGGGTGTTCTCCTTCTACACGGATTACACCCTCTTCACCGGCGACTACCTGCAGCGCCTGGTGCCCGGCCTCGACGCCGGCCTCGGGAGCTCGGGCATCGACTCTCCGGTCCACCACTTCAAGATAGGCTACAAGCGCCCGGGCGAAGAGACTATCACCGCCGTGGCCGCGTCCACCGCCGCCGTCCCCAACACCCCCGGCGTCTGGGACCGGATGAGCAATTACGCGAACGGGAATTTCTTCCTGATAAACGGCGCCCACGGCGGCCATAACCCGCTGCTGCGGGACGCCGGCGGCAATATCTATACCGCAGGCACTGTCAACCCCTGGGGCAGCTTCTACGCGGCCTATGTGCGCAAGTTCGGCCCCGACGGCCGGCCGGTCTGGACCCGCTTCTACGCGGACCAGTACGAATATTCCCAGCCCGTCATCCACGCCCTGGCGCTGGACTCCGACGGCAACCTCTACGCCGGCGGCAGCGCCGGTTCCGAATCCTGGTCCGGCCAGCCCCCTTACGGGCCGGAATCCGCGACCGGGAAGGACGGCCTGCTGATAAAGTACGGGCCGGACGGCCGGATGCACTGGGCCAGGACCTACGACTTCGAGAACGCCGGCGGCAACGACGAGATCTACTCGCTCGCGGCCGGGCCTGATTACCTTTACGCGGCGGGCTACCGGTACAACGAGGCGCAGGAGGGCCGGCACGAGGACGGGGTCATCTACGCCCTCAGCTACGCCGGGGCGCCCACGCAATATTCCCATGTTTCCGCCCTGGCCGGGAGCGACATGTTCTATTCGCTGTCCTATGACACCGCGGGCGGCAGGCTTTACGCCGGCGGCCGGACTTACGGTTCCGATTACGACGGCCTGGTCAAAACCTTCAGCCCCACGCTCGTGGACCAGGAGACCGACATAAACCTGGACGGCGGAGGCGACGACGCAGTCTACGCGGTCAAGGCGGACCCGGAGAACGCCGCGCTCTACGTGGCGGGGTCCCTCGACGACGGCGGCCCCAATCGGGACGCCTGGCTGGCCAGGTACTCCACCGGCACCCCGCTCGTCCAGGTCTGGGCCGAGACGTACAATTCGGCCAACCAGAACACGGACGAGGCGACGGGACTGGCCCTCGACGGCCTTGGCGGCGTGTACCTGTCCGGCTCCGAGTACCGCTACGACATCAATCAGGGCAAGAACGTCTTCGTGCGCAAGTATAACGACGCCGGCGATCTCATCTGGTCCCAGACCTTCAACAGCGGCGGCTATACGGACGACGCGGCGGGCGGCCTGGCGGTGGACCCGGCCGGCGGCGTTTACGCGGCCGTCGACGCCGGCTACGTGATGGCCGGCGCGACCTTCGGCGACGCCCTCAACGGCGCCGGCTACTTCAAGCACGTGCAGTTCAACATGAACGTCGTCAATCCGCGGCTTACGGTCATAATCAGCAGCGGCACCGGCGACGGCGCCGTCCTGCCGGGCGTGAGCGTGGCGGTCATGGGCTTCAGCCAGACCGGCGGCATAGACCCCAACGGCATCAGGATGAGCGTCACCGGCGCCGAGGGCAAGCATACCTTCTCCCTGCCCGGCGGCAAGTCCTACTTCATCGCCGTCTCCAGCCACAACATGGTGCCGACCATCAAGGACCAGCTTTCGGACCCCAACGGCAACTTTTTCGTCGATCTCAACGCCGACACGACGAAGCAGTACTATATCTCGCGCCGACAGCCGGCCGCCGACCCGGTGCACAGGATGCTGATCTCCTTCTCCACCCATACCGGAACCCTGGCTCCCGGCGACTTCGTCATGGGAGAGGTTTACATCAACCAGACCGGGGAACGCGTGGGCTACAGCGTAGTGAAGCTGGACACCGACCCGCTGCTGGAGTCCGGCAGCATTGCCATAGAGAACCTGCCCGCCGCCGCCGACGGCGTCTACGGCATGGCCGTCAGCGTGCCGGCGCGCAACAAGGTCGCGCAGTTGTTCATGACCGGGCCTTTCCCTTCCACTTACTCGTACACGGCGGACATGAGCCAGGCCTCGCAGCTGACCGGATCATTCGAGGTGGGCGGCTCCACCGTGCCCCCCTCGGTGGCCGGCATGGTGATGACCGAACAGTGGTCCTCTATAGCGGGCGCCCGCGTGCGGCTGGAGCGCTATTCCTGCAGTCAGTGGACCGGGGTTTCTCCCGACCGTTACTGCAGCGGCACCTGGTCCCGGGTTTACGACAAGGAAACTTTCTCGGACGCCGGCGGCAGCTTCGCTTTCTACAATGTCCCGTTCACCGACCCGGCGTACCCGGAGGACACTTACAACCTGAACGTCGGAAAGGCCGGCTACGCCAGCGGCTACGACCGGTTCTCTCTCCTCGAGCCTCCGCCCGGCATGCCGCCCATGCCCTACATGCAGCAGTTCCAGCTGCAGGTGGCCACCTACACGCTCACCGGCGTGCTCAGGTACAACGGCGTGCCGCTGCCCAACGCCACCATAATGGTGTTCCCCGATCACGAATCCTATCCCGTCGGCGCCGACTCGTACCGCCAGGGAGAATGGGGCGGCAGCGCCGGAATACGCACCGACGCCCGCGTGCGCACCGCCGCCGACGGCACCTTCACCGTCAACGGCCTCACCGACGGCAACGCCCGCATCGACGCCGCCTTCGAGGGCGGCTGGCGCTCCCTTAACGAGGGCAACAGCTGGGAGACCCGGGCCGACAATGTCCGCGTCACCATCTCTTCGCAGGGCGCCACGGCGCCGCTGAACGCCGCGGTAAACGGCTGCCTCCCCGGACGCGTGTGGACCGTGGATTATTCCTCGGGCACCTGCCGCCGGGCCGGCCCGGTGGCCTTCAACATAATCCCGACCGGCGGTAATACGGCCGGTCGGGTGAGAGGCGACGTGACTTTCGTCACCACCTACACCGTGACCGCGTCCAACCCGCTGGTCATCTCCACCTCCTCGCCGCTGACCATAATGGCCCAGCAGCGCTGCGACGGGGGGGACTGCGGCAACCAGCAGATGGGCTTCACTTCGCTGGCGGGCACCTTCACCGGCAATACCACCAGCTATTCCATAACGCTGTCGACCGGGTTCACCTATTACCCGAAGATCTTCTCGACGGCCTGGGCCAAGGCCACCTCGTTCGACTCGGAGATAGACCTGGCCTCCACCGACACCTTCCGCTACGACATGTCGGTTCTGAGGTCCGGCGGCCTCAAGGGCGTGCTCAAGCTGCCCGACGGCACCAACTTCAGGCCCTCCTGGGGGGACGAGATCTCCACCTCCACCTACATGGCCGACATAGAGATCAGGGGCCTCAACGTGGACGTAGGCGACGGCAGGAACGTGGACGAGTACGGCGAATTCGAGTTCCCCAACCTGGCCCCCGGCAATTACAGGATATCCATAAGGCCCCGCGGCCTCGGCTTCGTCTGGGCGCCGGCCGTGCTGGAGAACGTGGCGGTGGTCGAGGGCAAGACCACCGAGGTCAAGCTGCAGCTGGAGGCGGGCCTGGCCGTCAGGCCGTCCATAGCCAACCTGCCGGAGGTCTCCACCTCCTCCTGGCGCTACGTGGTCATCAGCGTGCCGTCGGGCACCGAGATGAACCAGAAGACGGTTACCGAGCTGTTCTTCTCCAAGACCGAGTACGGCTTCGAGTACAGCACCAGTACCGGCTGGGCCACCCAGTACATGGCTCCCGGCCAGTACGACTTCTACCTGCTGCTGGCCTCCCGCTACGATCCCTGCGATTACGGCGGGGACTGCGTTCCGAGCTACAGCCAGTTCGGCAACTTCATAGGCCGCCTCAAGGGCAAGGCCATACAGAAGAATCCCGACCAGCCGACGCTCGGCTCGACCGCTAATCCCATCCCGATAGAGATATTGGGCGGGGCCGTGGGCCAGGCCGGCATCGCGGGAACGGTGGCCGGATCCAATATCTTCACCGACGCCGACTATGACAGGATCTTCTCCAACTTCGAGCAGATGTTCGAGCTGATCCCCGCCGTGATGCTCTACGACTCGGCCGGCGACCTCAAGGGATTCGCCAACGCCATGCCGGGCGACGAGGCCAGCTTCATGGCCTTCATGACGGCCATGAGGAACCAGGACCGGGCGGCCATGAGGGCTCTCTTCGCGGCTTACCCGATGACCTACGGCGTCTGGCGGCTGCCGCCCGGCCGCTACACCGTGGTGTTCAACAACCCGAACTACCCGCCGGTGGCCAAGGAGGTGCTGGACATAACCGCCCCCGGTTCCGACGTCACCGCTTTCAACTTCGACAACGAGGAGATCGTGACGGCGGCCATCTCGGGCGTTGTGAGGAGCAGCACTACGCTGGAACCGCTGGCGGGAGCGCGGGTGTACCTCAAGCACCGCACGGTCGAGAAGTTCACCATGACCGACTCCAGCGGCGCGTTCAGCTTCGCCAACCTGCCGACCGGCATCTTCCGGCTGGAGGTCATGCGCAACGGCTACGTGACCGCGGGGGCCAAGACCGGCCTGTCGGCCGACGAGAACGAGACCTTCGCCCTGTACATGCTGCCGTCCTCTTCCAAGATAACCGGCAGGATATACATGAGCAAGTTCCCGACCCAGGTCACGAAGGCCGGGGTGACGGTGGTGGCCTACGACGAGACCGACAACGTCAACAACCCGGCCGCCTACCTGCCCAAGACCGAGGTGCAGACCGACGCCTCGGGCAACTTCGAGATACCGGGCGTGGTGCCCGGTCACCTCTACAAGCTGTCGGCCTTCTACACCGGCAAGATGCCGGCGCTGGCGGACGTGACGGCGCGGGAAGGAGTTACCGTGGTGGGCGACATCACGCTCAAGGACATTCCGCCGCAGATCTCAATAAAGGTGAGGAAGTCGCCCGATTCGGTGAACAAGGTGGACGTCGTCATAAGGTCTCCCAAGTCGCTCATGACCACGCCCTCGTGCGAGTACAGCCCCGGCGAGACCCTGGACGAGGCCTCCGCGGTCACGCTGACGCTGGTGTCGGGCCCCAACAGGACCTACCTGACCAGCTTCACCGTCAGCAGCAGCCAGCGTTACTATACCGTCAAGGTTACGGCGGGCGACGCGGGCAACAAGATGGAGAAGTTCTTCGTGTACGACCAGGTCAGCAACGCCAAGACCGAGCAGTACATACAGGAAGAGTCCCTGGCCGGCGGCTCGGTGCAGATGGACAAGGAGACCGAGGATTATTCCGGCATAGAGCTGGACCCCGGCGCCCTGTCCTATTCCACCGCCACCTCCGGCACGGTTGACTACGCCAACCTGGTCGGCGGGTTCTTCAGCGCGCTGCCCTCGGTGCGCACGGTAAAGACCGCCAAGGGAGACCTGACCATCTCGGAAGCGGTGAAGAGCCTGATGGCTTCCGAGGTCTACAACCTGGACCTGTCCAACGCCTCGGCCAACAAGCCGTTCACGCTTACGCTGAAGTACGACAAGGAGCGCGGCGCGGCCCATACGCGGACGATGCGCATCTACCAGCAGGACGGCAACGGCAACTGGAACGAGGTCCCCGGGGACTACACCATCGACCCGATGCTGGGCCTGGCCAGCGTCGAAGTCGGCGGCCTGACGGACGCCACGCAGGGCGCCGCCGCGGCCTTCACGCCCCTTGGCCGCAAGCGCATGGGAATGAGTTCCGTGGTCAACGGGCGCTATGTGCCGTCCGCGACGCCCGCCCCCCAGAGCGGCCGGTTCGCCGTCATGACCGCCCCGCCGACCACCGGCAAGGACGCCTACAGCGGCGCGTTCGAGATCTTCAACCTGCCCAACCCGTTCGACCTTAACAGCAAGAACGTAACGCTGGGCGCCGACGCTCTCGCCAGCGCGGGTAATTACACGACCACCGGCACGGTGCTGAAGTTCAACCTGCCGTCCGGCAAGGGCGGGAACGTCAAGTTCGTCATATACAACCTGGCCGGCGAAAAGGTGCGCACGCTGGACATGGGGAGCCTGGCCGGCGGGAAGATGTACTACAGCGAATGGGACGGCCGGAACGACAAGAACGAGGAATGCGCCTCGGGCGTGTATTTCCTCCTTCCCTTCGTCAACGGCGAGAAGCTGACCGGCAAGGCCCACAAGATGGCGATAATAAAGTGAGCGCGCAAGGCGACTGTTTAAGGAAAGTCAGCAGGGGTAATTTATGAAAAAGATACTGGTTTCAACGCTGGCGCTGTGTCTGCCCGGGGCCTTGTTCGCCTCCGGGCCGGGCACTACGGCTGCCAACTTCCTCAAGATGTCGATGAGCCCGCGCGCGGCGGCGCTGGCCGGGGCCTACGGCGCGCTGGCCGACGACTCCGGGGCCGTCTTCGTCAATCCCGCGGGACTGGCCTCGCAGACCGGCAGCCAGGCCGGGCTGGGCTTCGCCACCTACTTCCAGGACGTGAAGACCGGCGAACTGTCCTATACAGGCGAGATGGGGGGGCGCCGCTTCGGCGTGGGCGTCTCGCTGCTGACCGTCTCCGACATCAACCGCTACGGCAGCACGGACAATGACAACGCCGTGGCTTCGCTGGGAACCTTCGGCGCCAACGACATGGCCGTCTCCTTCACCCACGCCTCCAAGGACGTCCTGCCGGGCTCCCTGGACAACCTGGACTTCGGCGTAGCGGCCAAGTTCATCCGCTCCGAGCTGGACGACGAGTCGGCCATGGCCTTCGCCGTGGACGCGGGCGCGCTGTACCGGTTCACTGAGAAGATAAACTTCTCGCTGGTCCTGCAGAACCTGGGCACCGAGATGAAGTTCGTGGAGGAAAGCGATCCCCTGCCGATAAGCCTGCGGGCCGGCATGCTCTACCGCTGGTCCGGGGCCGTCAACCTGACGGGCGAGGTCAGCCAGTACTTCGCCGACGAGAAGTTCTACGCCGCCTTCGCGGGCGAGTACTGGCTGCGCGAGGGTTTCGCCCTGCGGGGCGGCTACAGGTTCGGCTACGACACCTCCAACCTGGGCGCCGCCGCGGGCCTGGCGCTGGGCTTCGGCATAAACAATTCCGGCATAGGTCTCGATTACGCCTACACGCCTTTCGGCGAGCTGGGAGATATCCACCGCTTCGGTTTCTCGATGAAGTTCTGAGCCCGCGCCCGCCGCTAACGGAAAGAGCCGCCTGAGGCGGCTCTTTTCTTTTTATCCGGGCCCGGTCAGGGCAGTTTTATGAAATCCTCGTCGGGCCAGTCGCCCGGCTTGCCGTGAACCGAAGCGAGGCGCTGGTCCTCGCTCCCGGAGCCGGAGGCCATCTTCTGGAAAGATTCCCTTATCTCGGCCAGCGAGACGTCCGACTTCTTTATCTTCATCAGCACCACGTAAGAGATAACGAACATCGCCAGCGAGAGGGGGAAGATCATGGCCGAGGTGGCGCTTTTCAGCTTCACCAGCAGCAGCGCGCAGAAGAGGACCCACACCGCCAGCGTGAATCCGGCCCCGGACAGGAAATAAGAGATGAGTATGTTCTGCTCCTCGTTCTTGGGGAGCGAAAGTATTATGATCGTCAGCGCTATGTTGAAGAGCATCAGGTAGACGGCCCTGGCCACCCAGTTCTTCCAGCGGTGCTTCGAGACTATCACGGTGCCGCGCATCGGGTCTTCGATCATGATCGAGTCCTCGTAGTCCATCTCGATCTGCTTCGCGGCTATCTCGACGGCCTCGGGGTCTATCTCCTGCACCGCCGGCAGGGCCTCTCCGAGCCGCCGTTCGCGCGGCGCGGCCTGCAGCGCCGCGGCGCCGGCCAGCAGGAGCAGGAAGAGCGCGGCCGCCGTCCTACTCCCCTTCATATTCGTCCTCCGGCAGGTCGGGTATCTGTGGGAGATGCTCCTCCACCTGGTAATAGCGGGTGGTGCTTACGGAAGGGGCGGTGTAGAGCTGCGCGTCCTTTATGCGTTCGGCCGACCTGGGGGGCGGGGCGTCGTGGGCCCGCTTTATCGTGGGCCTCACGCTGATTATGTCGGTGAAATGCCAGTAGGAGGAGATGAAGCCGCCGATCACCGCGGCTACAAGGACGCCGGGCAGGAAATAGGATTCCCTGTCCTTGCGTATCCAGAAGCGGGACCTGTCGAATTTCATAATATCGGCGCCTTTTCGCGGACTTCAGACGAAACGGGAAAGCACGGAATTGGAGACGTACAGGTCTTTCGCCGGGATCCTGACCCTGCCCTCTTCCAGCTCCAGCTTGCCCGCGGCCAGCAGTTCCCCCAGTCCGGCCTTAAATTCTATAAATATAGGGTCCGACGCTTCAATTCCTTCCTTGAGCCTTAACCCCAGCATTATCCGCTCTCCCGCGCGCTGGCGCTCCGAAAGGACTTCCAGAGAGGCCCGGGGGGGCTGGCGCCCTGCCTCCAGGGCGGCGCAATATTTTTCCAGGTCCGGCTCGGTGGCGTAACGCAGGCCGGAGAAATGGGAGGCCGCGGCCGGACCGAGCCCCAGGTAATCGCCGCCGCGCCAGTAGTTGAGATTGTGACGGCACTCCCTGCCGGGCAGGGCGAAATTGGAGACCTCGTAGCGCGCGTAGCCGGCCTTGTCCAGCTCCGCCGATATAAGCCGCCAGGCGGTTTCCGCTCCGTCGGGGTCCTCGGCCAGACCCGCAGAGCCCAGCGGGGTGCCGTCGTGTATCTCCAGGGGGTAGACCGAAACGTGCTCCGGCCGCAGCGCAAGCGCCGCCGCCAGGGCCGACCGGACCTCCTCTTCCGCCTGGGAGGGAACGCCGGTCATCAGGTCCAGGCTTATGTTCGCGAAGCCTGCCCCGCGGAGAGTCCTGAAAGCGCCCCGGAAATCGCCGGGCTCCCGTCGGAGCGTCCCCAGTACTCCCGGGGAATCGCTCTGCATCCCCAGGCTCGCCCGGTTCAGGCCTCCCGCCGCCATGGCCGCCGCCTTCTCCGCGTCGAGGGTGCCCGGGTTTATCTCCATCGTCGCCTCCGCGAAGGAGCCGCCGGCCGCGAAGGAGCCGGCCAGGTCCAGCAGCCGCCGCAGCTGGTCCGGCGACAGTACGCTCGGAGTGCCGCCGCCTATGAAAAGGGTGTCGGCCCTGAATCCCGTGTAAAAGCCGGCCTCGGCCTCCAGCGCCGAGAGCCACCGGTCCATCGCCGCTTCCCCGGCTCCGGGCACGGAGTAAAAATCGCAATAACCGCATTTAGAGCGGCAGAAAGGGACGTGTACGTAGAGTCCGGGCATACGTTTCCAAAGACCGGGGGGCAGGGCCCGCCGTCGCGGCTCCCTGCCCCCGCGTCATTCCGTCATCGCTCAGTTCTGGCTCTTCTTGAGGAACTGGCTTATCATGTCTATCGGTATCGGGAATATCGTGGTGGAATTCCTCTCGGTGGCCACCTCGGTCAGCGTCTGCAGGTAGCGCAGCTGTATGGCCGCCGGCTGGCTGCCGATGATGGCGGCCGCGTCGGCCAGTTTCTGCGAGGCCTGGAATTCGCCTTCCGCGTGGATGATCTTGGCGCGGCGCTCGCGCTCGGCCTCGGCCTGGCGGGCTATGGCGCGCTGCATCTCCTGCGGCAGGTCCACGTTCTTCACCTCGACGCTGGAGATCTTGATGCCCCAGGGCTCGGTGTGCTGGTCCAGGATCTGCTGGAGGTTCTGGTTGATCTTGTCGCGGTTGGCGAGCAGGTCGTCGAGCTCCTGCTGGCCGAGCACGCTGCGCAGCGTGGTCTGCGAGAGCTGGCTGGTCGCGTACATGAAGTTCTCCACGTTGAGCACCGCGGACTGCGGGTTGATGACGCGGAAGTAGACCACGGCGTTGACCTTGACCGAGATGTTGTCCCGGGTGATCACGTCCTGCGGCGGCACGTCGAGAACCACGACGCGCGTGCTGATCCTGAAGATCTCCTGTATCATCGGTATGACGATGATGATGCCGGGGCCCTTGACCCCCGTGAACCGGCCGAACGTCAGCATGACGCCGCGCTCGTATTCGTTGAGGACCTTGATGCTGCTGATCAGCACCACTGCCAGTATGACTATAAGCGGAAGATATCCGTACACGTTCGCCTCCTGTCTCGCCGGGGCTTTGCCTGCGGGTCCCCCGGCCTGTCCCCGCAAGTTTATAACATTTTGCCCATATTTGCTATCATTAACGGACGGGCCGACGGGCGACAGCCGCGGCGGCCCAAGCGGGTTCTTTACCAGAGGTTTGGGGCAGGGAGAGCTAAGACGCCTTATGAGCAAACGACGCCTGGCCAGGGAAAACTGCCTTCAGTCGCTTTACCTCACCGATTCCGGGGTCATGACCCCCGAAGAGGTCCTCGCCGTCTTCCAGAAAGGGGACTTCGCCCGGGAGGGCAAGGTCTTCGAGTTCTACAAGGACATCTTCCTCACCACCTTTTCCAGCACCGCCAGGATAGATTCGATAATACGCTCCACCAGCCGCAACTGGGAGATAGACCGCATGGCGGTCATCGACCGCTGCATACTGCGGCTGGCCGTCTGCGAGCTGGCCATACTGCGCGACGCGCCTCCGCCGGTCGTGATCGACGAGGCCATAGAGCTGGCCAAGAAGTACTCCACCGAAAAATCCGGCAAGTTCGTCAACGGCGTGCTGGACAGCATAGCCAGGAGCCCCGCCGTCAAATCCCCGCCCCCGCCCGACGGGAGCCAGGTCCCGGCCAATGACCAGCCGCCCTCCGCAGCAGCCTGACCGCGAGATAAAGTCCCTCCGTGACGAGATACGCCGCCACGAGCGGCTTTATTACGTCCTCGACAGGCCGGAGATAACCGACGCCGAGTTCGACGCGCTGATGCGCCGCCTGCGCGAGCTCGAGGCCGCTTTCCCTCAGTACGCGTCCGACGATTCGCCGACCCGCCGGGTGGGCGGCGAGCGCTCCAACACTTTCGCGCCGGTGCCGCACAGGGTGCCGATGCTCTCGCTGGACAACTGCTATTCCGAAGAGGAGTTCATGGACTGGCACGCCCGGGTCGTCAAAGGCCTGGGCGGGGAGAAGTTCGAGCTCGCCGTCGAGGCCAAGATCGACGGGCTGTCCTGCTCCATAGAGTACGCCGGGGGGCGGCTGGCGCGCGCCTCCACGCGCGGCGACGGGGAGACCGGCGAGGACGTCACTCTCAATGTCAGGACCATCGGCGCGGTGCCGCTCTCTCTGCCGGCCGGAGCTCCCGGCGATTTCGAGGCCCGCGGCGAGGTCTACATGGACAAGCGTGACTTCGAGTCGCTGGTAAAAGAGGCGCTGGAAGCGGGCGAGGAGCCTTTCGTCAACCCGCGCAACGCGGCGGCCGGCTCGCTGCGCCAGAAGGACCCCGCCGTAACCGCAAGGCGGCGGCTCAAATTCTTCGCCCATTCCTACGGCCATCTCGCCGCCGGCGCCGAGCCCGCTTCGCACTGGGAATATCTCGAACGCTGCCGCGAGCTCGGTTTCCCCGTCTCTTCGGTGCGGAAGCTGTGCGGGGGCGCCGTTGAAGTCGTCGATTTTTACCGGGACCACGCGGAAAAGAGATTTTCTCTGCCCTACGAGATAGACGGCCTGGTCGTGAAGGTGAATTCGCTCAGGCAGCAGAAGCTGCTGGGCTTCACGGCCAAGAGCCCGAGATGGGCCATCGCCTTCAAGTACCCCGCGCAGCAGGCCGTCACCCGCGTGCTGGGAGTGGAATTTTCCGTCGGCCGCACCGGCGCGGTCACGCCGGTCGCGCAGCTGGAGCCCGTCAAATGCGGCGGCGTCACCATCTCAAGCGCCACGCTGCACAATTTCGACGAGATAGCGCGCCTGGGGCTGAAGATCGGCGACCGCGTCGTCATCGAGCGCGCGGGCGAGGTCATCCCCAAGGTGGTGCGGGCGGACGCCTCCGCCCGCGACGGTTCCGAGCGGGACATAGTCCCGCCTAAAAAATGCCCTTCCTGCGGTTCCGAACTGTTCAAGGACGAGGAGGAGGTCGCGCTGCGCTGCGTGAACCCCTCCTGCCCCGCCCAGCTGCGCCGCTCGCTGCTTCATTTCGCTTCGCGCGACGCCATGCGTATCGAGGGCCTCGGCGAGTCCTCGGTGGACCAGCTGCTGGCCAGGGGCCTCCTCAAAAGTTTTCCCGACATCTACCGGCTGAAAAAAGAGGACCTGCTGGGCCTGGAGCTCTTCAAGGACAAGAAGGCCGGGAACCTGCTGGCCGAGATCGCCCGGAGCAAGGAACAGCCGCTCTCGCGGCTGATCTACGCGCTCGGCATACGCCATATCGGCGAGAAGAGCGGCCGGACCCTCGCGGAACATTTCAGGACGATGAAGGCCTTCATGGACGCCGGCCCCGAAGAACTCGCCAAAGTCCCCGATGTCGGCCCCGTAGTGGCCGAAGCCGTCTCCGAATTCTTCAAGTCCGCGGCCACCCGCTCCATGATAGGCGAGCTGGAGTCGCTGGGCCTGCGCATGGACGAGCCGGAGCGGGCCTCGTCGGGCAATAAACTCGACGGCAGGACCTTCGTCTTCACCGGGGAACTCAAGGGCATGACGCGCTCCGAGGCGCAGGCCAGGGTGCGCGGGCTGGGGGGGAAAGAGACCTCGTCGGTCTCGGCCAAGACCTCGTACGTCGTGGCCGGCGCCGACCCGGGCTCCAAGCTGGACAAGGCCCGCAAGCTCGGCGTGACCGTCCTTACCGAAGAAGAGTTTTTGAAATTGCTCGCGGGGGAGTAGTCTGGAAAAGATCGCGTATATAAGCGTGCACGATAAGAGCGGGATAGCCGAGTTCGCTCACGGCCTGACCGAGCTGGGCTACGGGATCTGGTCGTCGGGATCCACGCTGAAGCTGCTGCGGCAGGCCGAGGTGGACGCGGAGGAAGTCCCGGACTCGGCGCCGCTGGCCTCCGAGGTCATAAAGGCCCTTTCGGGCGGCGCGGCGGCCGTGGAAAAGCCTTTCCTGGTCGCGGCCAATCTCTACCCCATAGCCAAGATAGTGCGTCAGGACGCCTTTTCGCTCGACGAGCTGCCGGATTACCTGGACGTTTCCAATTCCGCCGTCATAAGGGCCGCCGCCCGCTCTTTCCGCGACACCGCCGTCGTCTGCGACCCCGCCGACTACGGCCCGGTGCTCGACGCGCTGCGCGAGTTCGGCGGCCTGCCGGAAGAGCGCCTGCGCGCGCTGGCCGCCAAGGCCTGGGGCTACTGCGCCTATTACGACGCCACCGTGGCCCAGTACCTGAGCCCTTCGGCCGCCGCCGCGCTGCCGCCCGAGCTGTCCATGGCGCTCAAGAAGGTCTGCGGCCTCGCCTACGGAGAGAACCGGCACCAGAGGGCCTCCTTCTATTCGCTCAGCGGCGCGCGCCCCTGGGGCCTCAACGCCGCCAGCATAATCCAGGGTTTCCCGCTGAACCTCAACCATTACCTCGACCTCGACTGCGCCTTCGAGCTGGCCGCCGAATTCGAGGAGCCCGCCTGCGCGGTGGTGAAGCACCGCTCGCCCTGCGCCGTCGCCTGCGCGGCCGGCCCGGCCGAGGCCTTCAGGGCCGCTTTCCGAGCCGACCCGCGCGGCGCCTTCGGCGGTACCGCGGCCTTCAACCGGCCGGTGGACGCCGAGGCGGCGCAGGCCATCTCGGGCGAGCTGGTGGAGAGCGTCATCGCGCCGGAATATTCCAAAGAGGCGCTGGAGATACTGCGCCTCAGGGAGGACCTGCGCATAACCTCCATGCCCTCGGCCCTGCTCTCGGCGGGCGAGGCCGGGATATACAAGGTTTCCGGCGGGCTTCTTATCGAGGAGAGCGATTCGGTGACGGAGCCCCCGGCCCCCAGGATAGCGGCCAGGCGCAAGCCCTCGGCGATAGAGTACGCCTCGCTCTCGCTGGCCTGGCGCGCGGCCAAGCACGCCCGCACCTACGCCGTCGCGCTGGCGCAGGGGCAGGCCACGGTGGCCATAGGTTCGGGCCAGCCGTCCACGCTGGACAGTTTCAGGCTGGCCGCGATGAAAGCGAAGGAAAAGCACCCCATAATAGACCCGCACGACCCGGTGGTCATGGCGGCCGACGCGCCGCTGCCGCTCAATACGCTGGCCGAGGCGCTTAACTTCGGCGTCAAGGCGGTGATGCAGCCCGGCGGCTGGGTCGAGGACGCGGCCTGCGTCGCGCTCTGCGATTCGAAGGGCGCGGCGATGGTGTTCACCGGCCTGCGGCACGTGCGCCACTGAAAATTCCGCCGGGAAATAAAAGAGCCGCGTCGCCGCGGCTCTTTTTCTTCCGGGGGAATGGCCTCAGATGACGCCCAGTTCCTTCCCGCACTTCTTGAACTTCTCCACGGCGAACTCCAGGTCCTTTACCGTGTGGCCGGCGGTCACTATGGTGCGCAGGCGCTCCTTGCCCTTGGGCACGGTGGGGAAGCCCAGCGGCAGGGCGAAGACGCCCTCGTCGAAGAGGCGGGCCGAGAGGGCCTTGGCCTTGTCCATGTCGCCTATCATGACCGGCGTTATCGGCGTGACCGACGCGCCGGTGTCGAAGCCGGCTTTCTTCATCTCTTCCTTGAAGAAGGCGGTATTGTCCCAGAGCCGCTTGAGGTACGACGGGTCGTTGAGCAGAATGTCGAGCACGGCCAGGCACGAGGCCGCGACTGACGGCGGCTGGGAACTGGAGAAGAGGAAGGGGCGGGCGACGGAGCCCAGGTAATCGCGCAGGTCGCGCGTGGTGGCCGCGTAGCCGCCTACGGCCGCGAAGGCCTTGGACAGAGTTCCTATCTGTATCTCGACCTTGCCGTCGAGGCCGAAATGGCTGACGGTGCCGCGGCCCTCCTTGCCTATGACCCCGCTGGCGTGGGCGTCGTCCACCATGACGAAGGCGCCGTAGCGGTGGCAGACTTCGACGACCTCGTCGAGGTTGGCCACGTCGCCGTCCATCGAGAATACTCCGTCGGTCACCACCATCTTTCGCCGGGCCTTGCGGGCCTCGGGCGATTCCAGGATCTCGGTCAGGTGCTTTATGTCCTTGTGGCGGTAGATCTTCCGGGGGGACTTGGCCAGCCGCGCGCCGTCGATGATGGAGGCGTGGTTGAGCTCGTCGGAGATCAGCAGGTCCTGCTCGGTGGACATCAGCGACTGGCAGACCGCGACGTTGGAGGTGAAGCCGCTCTGGAAGAGTATGGAGGCCTCGGCGTGCTTGAAGGCGGCGAACTTCTCCTCGAGCTCCTTGTGCAGCGACATCGTGCCTATGATGGTGCGCACGGCCGCCGAGCCGACGCCGTACTTTTCTATGGCCTCTATCGCGGCCTTCTTCACCTTGGGGTCGTTGGCCAGCGCGAGGTAATTGTTGGACGTCAGGTTGACGACCTTCTTCCCGTCGATGACCGAGACCGGCTCCTGCGCCGATTCGAGCACGCGCGGCTGCAGGAAGCGGTTCTCTTTTTTGAGCGCCGCCACTTCTTCTTCGGCGAATTTCAGAGTATCGAAGCCCATGGTTCCCTCCTTGATCATATGGAAGCGTCCTCCGTTACGGCTTGAGTATGACTTTCCCGCATTTCTTGTCGCGGGAGTTTATCATGGCGAAAGCCTTGCGGTAATCCGCGAAGGGCAGCGTGTGCGTTACGGCCGGCCTTATGTCCACGGCGCCGGACTTGAGCAGGTTCTCCATGCGGTACCAGGTGGCGAAGATCTCGCGCCCAGATATGCCGTAGAGGCGGGCGCCCTTGAAGGCCAGTCCGCCGGCGTAATCCAGCGACGGGGCCGTCTCGGGTATGCCGAAAGCGGTGAAGCGCCCGCCGGGCCTGAGCGCCTTGAGCCCGAGGTCTATGGCCCGGTGCTCTCCGGACATCTCCAGGACGGCGTCCACGCCGCCCCGGTTGCCGGCCGCCTTTAGGACCTTTTCCAGCGCGCCTTTCGTCCCGGGGTCTATCACTGTGTCGGCGCCCATCCGCCTGGCCAGCGTCCTGCGGTAGGCCGAACCCTCGAGGGCGATGACGGGCTTGGCGCCGCTGGCTTTGGCGATGGCTATGGCGAAGAGGCCCTGCGGGCCGCAGCCGGTCACGAGCGCGGACTTGCCCACCACGTCCTCCACCTGGACGGCGTGAACGGCGTTGCCGAAAGGCTCCAGCAGGGCGCCGAGCTCCTTGAGGCTCTCGTCATGGTGCTTCCAGGCGCAGCGCGCCGGAAGGCGGACGTACTCGGCCAGGCCCCCGTCCAGGTCCAGGCCCAATATCTTCAGGTCGGAACAGACGTGACGCTGGCCGTTGCGGCACTGGTAGCACTGGCCGCAGAAAATATGCGATTCGGCAGAGACGAAATCGTTCTTCTCGAAGCCCTTGGCGAGCTCGCCGATCTCGACCACTTCGCCGCAGAACTCGCGGCCCAGCACCCGGGGAAGCTTCATGCGGCCCTTTATCCAGCCCTTCCAGGCCCAGGCCGCGGTGTCGGCCGGGGAGATGGAGGCGCTGTGCACGCGCACCAGCAGTTCGTCTGGCGCTATCTGCGGTATCGGCACCTGCGCGAGCCTGGCCCCGGCGGAGGGGGAGGCTTTGATTATGGCTTTCATCATGTCCGGGATCTCCTTATGAACGTGAACCGACACCGTAATTCTACAAAATAAAAAATGTTCCCACGGGCCGGATTTTTTGATACATTATAAACGGATATGGAGACCGCGGAAAGAACACGGGAAACGGTTCCCTCCAGGGCCTCGGTGGACAGGCTTTTCCTGCTGCCCAAGAACCCTTCGGAGATGTTCGCCTGCTGGCAGTGGACGGCGGCGAAACTGGAGCTTTTCTCGTCGGGCTTCTTCGCCCCCGAAGTGACGGTGGCCGTCCTGCGCCACCCGGGCGGCGAGCCAGTGGGCGAGTACCGCTGCCGCTGGGACGCGCTGCGGCTCTACGTCTCAGTGCCCGCCGGCGGCGGCTCTTTCTTCGTGGAGCTGCGCGCCGACACGGCCGAGGGCCGCAGGGAGACGCTCCTTGGCAGCGAACCGGCCTCGTCGCCGGCCGGCGCGGCGCCCTGCTCCCCTTCCTCCACCAGCGGCGAATTCTACAGGAAGAGCCTATGAGCGCCAAGGGCTCGCTGATCCTCGTCCTGCACGCGCACCTGCCGTACGTGAACCATCCCTCCAGCCCGGATTTCCTGGAGGAGAACTGGTTCTTCGAAGGCGTGGTCGAGACCTATATCCCCCTGATCACGATGCTCGAAAGCCTGGCGAAGGACGGCATCAAGGCCGGCCTGACCGTCTCCATCTCGCCCACGCTGGGCGCGATGCTGGAGAACGAGAGCCTTGAGAAGAAGCTCATCGCCTACGTGGATTCGCGCCTCGCGCTGCTGGAGAAAGAGGCGGAGCGCGCGGGAGACCGGGAGCCCCTGGCGAAGACCGTCCGGCTTTACCAGCGCGTCTACGAGCAGGCCGCCGAACTGCTGCGCCGCTACAGCGGCGACATCATAACGCCGCTCAAGCAGTTCCAGGCCGCCGGCCAGATCGAGATAATAACGACCTCGGCCACGCACGCGGTGCTGCCGCTGCTGCCCCGCCCCGAGGCGCTGCGCGCGCAGATAGCCGTGGCGGCCGAGGACTACGAGGACCGCTTCAACCGCAAGTCCTCCGGCTTCTGGCTGCCGGAATGCGCCTACGACAGGCGACTGCAGACCTACCTTAAACTTTCGGGTTTCAATTTCGTCTTCCTGGAGTCGCACGGCGTGCAGTTCGGCTCTCCGTCGGCGCCGCACGGCGTATACTCCCCTTACCGCACCCCGAACGGGGTGGCGGTCTTCGGGAGGGACTGTGAATCCTCCAGGGAGGTCTGGAGCTCGCGTTACGGCTACCCGGGCGACCCGTCCTACCGCGAATTCTACCGCGACGTCGGCTACGACGGCGACGAGGAATACCTGCGGCCCTGGCTGGGCGGCCAGCGCCGTCCGCTGGGCCTCAAATACCACCGCATCACCGGAGAGGTGGACCTGGCGAAGAAAGAACTTTACGACCCCGACGCCGCCCTGGAGCGGGTCGAGGCGCACGCGGCCGACTTCCTGGCCAAGCGGATGGCGCAGGTGGACGCGCTGGCGGCCAACGGCGTCGCCAGGCCGGTCATAACCGGCTGCTACGACGCGGAACTTTTCGGCCACTGGTGGTTCGAGGGCCCCGCTTTCCTGGAGTCGGTCATCCGCAGGATAAGGCAGGACCGCCTGCCGGTGCAGCTGGTCACCCCGACGGAGCACCTCAATTCCTGCCAGGAGCCGCCGGAGCTCGAGCCCGAGCTCTCGTCGTGGGGGGAGAAGGGGTATTTCGACCCCTGGCTAAACCAGTCCAACGATTCCATCTACGCGCCGATACTGGGCGCGACCGAGAGGATGGTGGAGATGGCCAACCGCTTCCGCAGCCACGACCTGACGCACGTCTCCAGCCGGGCCCTCAACCAGGCCGCGCGCGAGGTGCTTCTTTCGCAGTCCTCCGACTGGCCCTTCCTCCTCTACATCGATTCCCACTCCAAGTACGCGGGCGACCGCGTGCGCGGGCACTGCCGCAACGCCGAGGAACTGCTGTCGCAGGTCCTCGAGAAGCGCGTCGACGAGCGGGCCCTCGCCTCGCTCGAGCGCGAGCATGCCCTCTTCCCGCGCCTCGACTTCCGCATCTTCTCCTCCGCCTCCGAGTTCTAAAAATAAGGAATACCTATTCCGGGGGCATGGCGTGCCCTCGTCACAAAAAAATGCGGTCTAGGGCTCACCCCGGGGGCACGCGCTCGTCACGGTTCGCTTTTTCCGGGCCCGCCCTTCGCTCGTTCGGCCGGGCACGAACTCGGCCTGCGCGCATAGCGCGCTAGGC
>JAVHLJ010000033.1 GCA_031082205.1 Elusimicrobiales bacterium | reverse complement strand
AAGCTGCTGGAAGCGCTGGACACGGCGATCCCGGAGCCGAAGCGCGAGATAGACAAGCCGTTCCTGATGGCGGTCGAGGACGTTTTCTCGATCACGGGCCGCGGCACCGTGGCGACCGGCCGCATCGAGCGCGGTCAGGTCAAGGTCGGCGACAACCTGGAGATCGTGGGCCTGCGCGACACGCAGACCTCCGTGGCCACCGGCATAGAGATGTTCCGCAAGCTGCTGGATTCCGGCATAGCGGGCGACAACGTGGGCATCCTGCTGCGCGGCATCGACAAGGAGCAGATCGAGCGCGGCCAGGTGCTGGCGGCGCCCAAGACCTGCACGCCGCACAAGAAGTTCAAGGGCGAGGCGTACATCCTGACCAAGGAAGAGGGCGGCCGCCACACGCCGTTCTTCAAGGGCTATAAGCCGCAGTTCTACTTCCGCACGACGGACGTGACGGGCGGCGTGGAGCTCAAGCCCGGCGTGGAGATGATCATGCCCGGCGACCACGCGGAGATAAACGTGGAACTGATCACGCCCATAGCCCTGGAGAAGGGCCTGCGCTTCGCCATACGCGAAGGCGGCCACACCGTGGGCGCCGGCGTAGTCACCGAGATAATAGAATAAGGCCCGATTATGTCCGAAACCACAAAAAAAGAAGAGATCAAGACCCCCGGCGGGCAGCACAAGATCCGCATACGCCTGCTTTCCTATGACTACCGCCTGATCGACCAGTCGACGGCCAAGATCATAGAAACGGCCAAGCGCACCGGCGCCCTGATAGCGGGTCCCGTGCTGCTCCCCACCAAGATACGCAAGTATACGGTCAACCGCTCGCCCCACGTCGACAAGAAGTCCCGCGAGCAGTTCGAGATCCGCATACACAAGCGGGTGATCGACCTGATCAGCCCCACGCCCAAGACCGTGGACGAGCTGAACAAGGTCGCCCTGCCCAGCGGCGTGCACGTCGAGATCAAGCTCTGATCCGGACGTTCCGTCCTGAAGGGAGCCCGGGCCCGCGCCCGGGCTTCCGCTTTTCCGGCCGGGTATTGCCTTCCGCCCCCCCGTTTTGCTAGAATTACCGTAAGCGCTTTTGCGCTTGTTCGGTTCTCTTTGAAAAAAGTTGTTTTTATACGCCGCCGCGTTCTTCGGAATACGGGCGGCGGCCCTATAGACGGAGCGGCCTTCGATTCCCTCCGGCTGCGGGCTATATCGTAAAAACATAAAAGCAGGAAACAAAGGAAACCGGGACCGGTAAGGTTCCGGAAGTGCCGTTCGCTTTTTGCGCGCGCGGCAGCCCAGGAGTTTACTATGACCGAAGAAAACAAGAAAGAACAGGCCCCGGAGGCCGCAGCCCAGCCTAAAGGCGCCGGCGAGCTGCCGGGCTCCTTCAAGTTCATTATCGGCGAGAAGATGGGCATGACCCAGCTTTTCGACGCCGAGGGGAACATTTACTCCGCCTCGGTCGTGAAAGCCGGCCCCTGCCGGGTCGTCTACACCCGCACCCCGGAACGCGACGGCTACAGCGCCGTCTGCCTGGGCTACGGCCACAAGAAAGAGAAGAACACCCCGGCCGGCATGAAGGGCGTGTTCAAGAAGATCGGCGCCAAGCCGATACGCCACCTCAAGGAGTTCCGCGTGGAGAAGGCCGAAGGCGCCGCCGACGGCCAGACCGCCGGGCTCGCCGGCCGCTTCCAGGACGGCGACTGGGTGGACATACAGGGCATCAGCAAGGGCAAGGGCTTCGCCGGCGGCATGAAGCGCCATAATTTCGCTGGCCAGCCCGCCTCCCACGGCGCCTCCGACCGCGAACGCGCTCCGGGCTCCCTGGCTTCCCGCCGCTCCCTGGGCCGCGTGCTCCCGGGCCAGCGCATGGCGGGCCACATGGGCCAGGACAAGCTCACGATACACAAGGTGAAGGTGGTCAAGGTCGTGCCGGAAGAGAACCTCATTTTCCTCAACGGCTCGGTCCCCGGCGCCGCCGGCACCATGGTTTACATCACCAGGACCGTGAAGAAGACTCCCAAGCCCCCGGTCCAGGCCAAGAAGTCTGCCAGGAAAGAGGCGGTCAAGGCCGCCAAACCCGCCCCGGCCAAGAAATAAGGAAAAGACATGGAAACCAAGATCCTTAATATGAAGGGACAGGAAATAGGCAAGCAGGACCTGCCCGCAGAAATATTCTCCGTGAAAACGGACCCGCACTTCCTCCACGAGGCCGTGCGCTATTATCTCTCCAACAAGCACCGCGGCACCGCCTGCACCAAGACCCGCGGCGAGGTCTCGGGCGGAGGCCACAAGCCCTGGAAGCAGAAGGGCACCGGCCGCGCCCGCGCCGGCAGCAACCGCTCCCCGGTGTGGCGCAAGGGCGGCATCGTTTTCGGCCCCCGCCCGCACTCCTACAGGCGGGACATGCCGGCCGCCAAGCGCCGCCAGTTCCTCATCGAGGCCCTGTCCGCCCGCTGCGCCGAGGGCGCCGTGGTCGTTATGGACAGCTTCGAGCTGCAGGACGCCAAGACGAAGTCCCTGCGCGAGGCCTGGAAAGCCCTGCAGGCTAAGAAGACGCTCTTCGTCATGGACAAGCCGGACCGCAAGTTCATAGGCGCGGCCCGCAATATCGAGGGCTTCGGCTGGGCCGTGGCTTCCAACCTTAACGCCTACCAGGTCCTCAACGGCGGCAAGCTGGTCTTTTCGGCCGCCGCGCTGAAGGCCCTGGAAAAGAACCTCGGGGAGGGCAAATGACCAGGAACGTCTCCGGGATACTGATATCCCCCATACTCAGCGAGAAGAGCGTCACGCAGAAGGACGAGGAGAACCGCTATACCTTCAAGGTGGCGGCCTCCGCCAACAAGACCGAGATCCGGAAGGCCGTCGAGGAACTCTTCAAGGTGAAGGTCAGCGCCGTCAACACCGTAAGCATGCACGGCAAGTTCCACAAGGTCGGCCGCTACGAGGGCCGCAGGTCCGACTGGAAAAAGGCGATAGTCACCGTCAAGCAGGGCCAGAAAATAGACGTGACCGACCTGCCCAAATAAGCCGAGAGGGAAAAATATGCCATTGAAGACATTCAGACCTTATACCCCGTCCCGCAGGACGATCACGATAAGCGACTACTCCGACATCACCAAGACCGAGCCGGAGAAGAACCTCACCGTAGGCATGCGCAAGAAGGGCGGCCGCAACAACACCGGCATGATCATGGTCCGGCACCAGGGCGGCGGCCACAAGAGGCGCTTCCGCGCGGTGGACTTCAAGCGCGAGAAATTCGGCGTGCCCGCCCGCGTGGCGGCCATCGAGTACGATCCCAACCGCAACGCCCGCATAGCGCTGCTGTTCTACAAGGACGGCGAGAAGCGGTATATCCCGGCCCCCGTAGGGCTGGGAGTCGGCGACGAGGTCGTGAGCGGGCCGCAGTCCCCTATCAAGACCGGCAACGCGCTGCCGCTGACCAATATCCCGGACGGCACTTTCATACACGCCATAGAGATGGTGCCCGGCCGCGGCGCGCAGTTCGTGCGCTCCGCCGGCACGCAGGCCCAGCTGATGGCCAAGGAGGGCGACTACGCCCTCATCAAGATGCCTTCGGGCGAGCTGCGCAAGGTGCTGCGCGGCTGCCTGGCCACCGTAGGCCAGGTCGGCAACATCGAGCACAACACGATAACCTTCGGCAAGGCCGGACGCAAGCGCCACCTGGGAATACGCCCGACCGTGCGCGGCGGCGCGATGAACGCCGTCGACCACCCGCTGGGCGGCGGCCGCGGCCGCTCCAAGGGCAACAACGTGCCCCGCTCGCCGTGGAACCAGCCTTCCCGCGGCTTCAAGACCCGGACGAAGTCCAAGATCTGGGGCTGGATGATAGTGCAGGACAGGCGCAAGTCCAAGACCGAGATCTGATATTTAAGGAGAAACTGAAATGAGCAGATCGTCTAAAAAGGGTCCCTACGTCGACCAGAAACTCCTGGCGAAGGTCCAGAAGATGAACCAGGCCGGAGAGAAGAAGCCGATCAAGACCTGGGCCAGGGCCTGCACCATACCGCCGGAATTCGTGGGCCACAACTTCATGGTCCACAACGGCAGGAAATTCCTGCCCGTCTACGTGACGGAGCGCATGGTCGGCCACAAGCTGGGCGAATTCTCTTTCACCCGCATCTTCAAGGGCCACGGTTCGGCGCACACCAAGGAAGCGACGGCCCTCACCTGAGGCCAAGAGGGGGCGCCATGCCGCATGGTGCCCCCGCATGCTCTATAACGGAGAAAAATATGGACGCAAAGTGCTACGTTAAATACCAGAGGTACGGCCGCCGCAAGGTGGGCCAGGTCCTCGACCAGATAAGGGGCAAGTCCCTCTACGAGGCCGAGAGGATACTCGGCACCCTGCCGATGCGCTGCACCGAGGTGCTGCAGAAGGCGGTCAAGTCGGCCGGCGCCAACCTTTCGGTGAAGCTCGGCCGCAAGGTGGACCTCAGGGAGGTCTGGGTGAAGGAGGCTTTCGCCAACCAGGGCCCGACCAAGTTCCTGCGCAGGATGCAGCCCGGCCCGCAGGGCCGCGCCATGCCGTTCAAGCGCAAGATGTGCCACATAACGATGACCGTCAGCGACACCAAGGAGGCCGGCAGGTAAGCCCCGCGCTTAACCGCCGTATATTATGGGTCAAAAGATCAATCCCAAAGGTTTAAGGCTGGGTTACATCCACGACTGGCAGTCCAGGTGGTTCGCGCCCAAGAACATGCCGGAGCTCATCCGCGAGGATTTCGAGATCCGCAACATCGTGCGCGACCGCTTCCACCTCGCTTCCGTGTCCTGGGTGGACATCGAGCGCGCCGGCTCCTATCTGAAGCTCACGATACATACCGCCCGCCCCGGCGTCGTCATAGGCCGCCGCGGAGCGGACATCGAGAGCCTCAAGAACGACGTCGAGAAGATCACCGGCCGCAAGGTGTTCATCAACGTCGCCGAGATCAAGATCCCGGAGATGGACCCCAGGCTGGTCGGCCAGTCCATAGCCCAGCAGCTCGAGAAGCGCGTCTCCTACAAGAAGGCCATCAAGCGGGCCATGGAGCGCACTCTGGCCTCGGGAGCCAAGGGCGTCAAGATCATGGTCGGCGGCCGCCTCGGCGGCTCCGAGATCGCGCGCCGCGAGTGGTTCCGCAAGGGCCGCGTGCCGCTGCAGACCCTCTCGGCCGACATCGACTACGGCCTCACGGAGGCCCACACCACGATGGGCAAGATCGGCATCAAGGTCTGGATCTTCAAGAAGCTTTTCTTCGCCAAGACCCCCAAGGACCTGATGGAGCAGCTCAAGAAGCTGGAGGCCGACACGGTGGTCCAGCGCGATCCGCAGGCGCCCGAAGAGGCCAAAGGAGCTTAATATGCTGATGCCCAAGCGCGTCAAGTACCGCAAGACACATTCCGCCCCCAGGATAAAGGGCAAGACCAAGGGCGGCGCCACGCTGCACCTCGGCGACTACGGGATGAAGGCCCTGGAGCCCAAGTGGATAACGGCCCGCCAGATAGAGGCGTGCCGCGTCACCATCAGCCGCTTCATGAAGAAGAAGGGCAAGCTCTGGATACGCATCTTCCCCGACAAGGCCGTCACCAAGCATCCCGCGGAAACCCGCATGGGTAAGGGTAAGGGCGCCCCGGACCACTGGGTGGCCGTCGTGAAGCCGGGCAGGATAATGTTCGAGCTCGAGGGCCTGGACCTCGCCACCGCGAAGGAAGCCATGGCGCGCGCTTCGGCCAAGCTGCCGATACGCACCAGGTTCGTCGCCAGGGAAAACTAATTCCGGAGAACAAACATGAAAAGCAAGGACAGGGAAAACCTCAGGAACATGGCCCCGGAAGAGCTGGCGACCCAGCTTCGGGACCTGGACAAGAAACTGTTCCAGCTGAAGTTCAAGCGGACCACCGCCCCGCTCGAGAACCCGCTGGAGATCCGCAACCTGCGCCGCAAGGCCGCGGTCATACGGACCTTCCTCGGACAGAAAGAGGCGGCTAAAAAGCTTTCGGAGGCTGCGAAGAAATGACCGAAAACAAGGAAACCAGGAACAACAGGAAATCCATCCGGGGCGTGGTCGTCTCGGACAGGATGGAGAAGACCCGCGTGATAAGCGTCGAGCGCGCCTTCAGGCACGCCACCTACGGGAAGACGGTGCGCCGCTCTTCCAAGTTCTACGCCCACGACGAGGCCAACGAGTCCAAGTCGGGCGACCTGGTCGAGATAGTCAGCACCAGGCCGATGTCGCGCCTGAAGCGCTGGCGCGTGGCCCGCATCCTTCAGAAGGCCGCCCAGTAAGCGGCACGGGAGAATAAGGCATGATACAGCTGAGATCCATTCTTAATGTGGCCGACAATTCCGGGGCCAGGAAGCTGCAGTGCTTCAAGGTCCTCGGGGGCAGCACGCGGCATTACGCCTACCTCGGCGACGTCGTGGTCTGCTCCGTCAGGGACGCCATCCCCCACGGGGCGATAAAGAAGGGCGAGGTCGTCAAGGCCGTCGTAGTCAGGACGCGCAAGGAGTCCCGCCGCAAGGACGGCTCCTATATACGCTTCGACGACAACGCGGTCTGCGTCATAGACGAGAACGGGGAGCCCAAGGGTACCCGCGTGTTCGGCCCGGTGGCCAGGGAGCTGCGCGGGAGGAATTTCCTCAAGATAGTCTCCCTCGCCCCCGAAGTTATCTGAGGAGCGATCTGAACTATGAAACTTAAAAAGAAAGACATGGTCGTGGTCCTGTCCGGCAGGGACAAGGGCAAGAAGGGCGAGATCAAGGACGTGAACCCTGACAAGATGACGGTCACCGTGACCGGCGTCAACATGATCTCCAAGCACGCCAGGCCCTCCAAGAGCAAGCCGGGCGGCATACACAAGATGGAGGCCCCGATGCCGGCTTCCAAGGTGCAGCTGGTCTGCTCCAAGTGCGGCAAGCCGTCGAGGCCCAAGATCACCGTCGCCCAGAGCGGCGACAAACTGCGCGCCTGCAGGAAATGCGGCGAAGCGATAATATAAGGGGTACCGCAGGATGAACAAGGAAAACAAGAACGAGAAGGGCGGCCAGGCCGTCCCCAAGGATTACAAGCCCAGGCTGCGGACCGCCTACGATACCGCGGTGGCCCCGGCCCTGGTCAAACAGCTCGGCCTCTCCTCCGCGATGGCCGCGCCCAGGCTGACCAAGATCGTCATAAACATGGGCGTCACCGAGGCCAAGGAGAACGCGCAGGCGATCGACCAGGCCAAGGAAGACCTGGCCCTGATAGCCGGCCAGGCCCCGCAGGTCCGCAAGGCCAAGAAGTCGATCTCGAACTTCAAGCTGCGCGAGGGCATGCCGATAGGCGTGCGCGTCACGCTGCGCGGCGCGCGCATGTACGAGTTCCTCGACCGCTTCGTCTCGCTGGCGGTCCCGCGCATCCGCGACTTCCAGGGCTTCGACCCCCGGATCTTCGACGGCCGCGGCAACATGAACATCGGCCTGAAGGAGCACCACATCTTCCCCGAGATCAGCATGGAGAAGTCCCCGAAGGCCCGCGGCATGAACATAACCTTCGTGACCACCGCCGGAGAGGATTCGCGCGGCAAGGCGCTGCTCGAGAACATGGGCATGCCCTTCAAGAAGCCCAAAGAGCAGAAGGCTTAAGGTTTAAGGAGAAAGGACGATTTATGGCTACATACGCTTGGATGGCTAAGATGCGCAAGCCGCAGAAGTTTTCCACCCGGTTCCGCAACCGCTGCCAGGTCTGCGGCAGGCCGCGCGCCTACTACC
The DNA here is from genome assembly GCA_031082205.1 of Elusimicrobiales bacterium. Taxonomy (GTDB): domain Bacteria; phylum Elusimicrobiota; class Elusimicrobia; order Elusimicrobiales; family UBA9959; genus UBA2231. The sequence goes on along the minus strand of JAVHLJ010000033.1, from coordinate 17,538 downwards.
GCGACTTCGGGCTCTGCCGCATCTGCCTGCGCAAGATGGCCCACGAGGGACTTATCCCGGGCTTGAGAAAGTCCAGCTGGTAAGCGGACGGAATAATTTACAAGAGGTGAAACATGGATCCCATATCCGACATGCTCAGCACTATGCGGAACGCGGTGGCCAAGAAGAAGGAGCGCGTGGACGTGCCTTTCTCCGGCCTTAAGATGAACATAGCCAAGGTCCTCAAGGACGAGGGCTTCGTCTCCGGCTACAAGATGATGAAGAACGAGTCCGCGAAAACTCCCGACAAGAGGGGCTTCATCCGGATAACGCTGAAATACACCCAGGACAAGCGTCCCGTCATCACCGGCCTCAAGCGCGTTTCCCGGCCCGGGCTGCGCGTCTACCGGCCTTACGACGAGATCCCGCGCGTCCGCGCCGCCTTCGGCGTGACGATACTTTCGACCTCCCGGGGCCTGCTTACCGACGCCGAGGCCCGCAAGCAGAAGGTCGGCGGCGAAGTGCTGTGCCAGGTCTGGTGACCGGGCGCGCTGACAACCTGATCTAAAAGGGGAAAGACATGAGCAGAATTGGAAAAAAACCGATAGCCCTGCCCGACAAGGTCAAGGCTAAAGTGGAGAACAGGACGGTGCTGGTCGAGGGTCCGCTCGGCAAGCTGTCGTACGCGCTGCCGGAAGGCATAAACGCCGAGGTCAAGGACTCGAAGCTCACCGTGAGCGTCGCCCAGGGGGCCTCCAACAAGGGGGCGCTCTTCGGCACCGCCAGGGCCAGGATAAACGGCATGGTCTCCGGCGTCGCGGCCGGCTTCACCAAGGTCCTCGAGATAAACGGCGTCGGTTTCAAGGGGGCCGTCGAGGGGAACCGGGTTTCCATGCAGCTGGGCTTCTCCCACCCCGTGGTGTTCGACATCCCCCAGGGCGTGAAGATGAGCTTCGACCCCAAGCAGACGGTACTCACCATTTCCGGTTTCGACAAGGAAATGGTCGGCAATATCGCCGCCCAGATCCGCCGCGTCAAGCGGACCGAGCCCTACAAGGGTACCGGCATCAAGTATCAGGGCGAGCACATCATCCGCAAGGCCGGCAAGACGGCGGCGGGCGCGGCCGGCGGCGCGGCCAAGAAATAAGGCAGGAGACCTTAACCTATGATAAGCAAACAGGAAAAATACCAGATACGCAGCGAGAGGACCCGCCGGAAACTCGCGGAGCACGGGGTGATCAGGCCGCGCCTGAGCGTCTTCCGCAGCACGCGCTATATCTACGCCCAGGTCATAGACGACGCGCAGGGCAGGACCGTGGCCGCCGCCTCCAGCGCGGAGAAGGAAGTAAAGACCAAGGGCAAGAACCTCGAAACGGCCAAGGCCGTGGGGACCCTCGTCGCCAAGCGCGCCCTGGACAAGGGCGTCAAGGAAGTCTGCTTCGACAGGGGCGGCCGCATATACCACGGCCGCATCAAGGCCCTCGCCGACGCCGCCCGCGAAGCCGGGCTGAAATTCTGACACCTGGAGATAAAATGATCCTCAAGAACGCCAAGAAGATGAAGGAAGACAAGGAGATCACCGCCGACTCCAAGCTCAACAAGACCGAGGTGGATACCCTGGAGCTGGAGGTCCCCAAGTTCGAGGAGAGGACGGCCGTCGTCGCCATAAACCGCGTCACGAAGGTCGTGAAGGGCGGCAAGCGCTTCTCCTTCAACGCCCTCGTCGTGGTCGGCGACAATAACGGCGGGGTCGGCGCCTCCGTCGGCAAGTCCAACGAGGTGCAGGGCGCCATACAGAAGGCCACCGCCGGCGCCCGCAAGGAAATGATCCATTTCCCGATCAAGGACATGAGCATCCCGCACGAGGTGGAAGGCCGCTTCGGCGCCGGGCACGTCTGGATGAAGCCCGCCGTCAAAGGCACCGGCCTCATAGCCGGCGGCGGCGTGCGCGCCGTGCTGGAAGTCGGCGGCATAAAGAACATACTTACCAAGAACCTGGGCTCCCGCAACGCGTTCAACACCGTTTACGCGACGCTCGACGCCCTCTCCAGGCTCAAGAGCAGGGAAGAGGTCGCCAGGCTCAGGGGGGAGAAATAACATGGCTCTGCACAACCTGAAACCCAAGCCGGGTTCTACCCACAGGAAGAAGCGCCTCGGCACCGGCCAGGGCTCCGGCCACGGCCAGACCTCCACCAAGGGGCAGAAAGGACAGAACTCGACCTCCGGCGGCTCCAAGCCCCGCGGGTTCGAGGGCGGACAGACCCCGCTGCTGCGGCGCATCCCCAAGATGGGCTTCAACAACGTCAAGTTCCGGACCGAGTACGCCTGGGTCAACGTCTCTTCGCTCGAGAAGTTCTTCGACAGCGGCGCCGAGGTCAATCCCGAGTCTCTCAGGAAGACCGGCCTGCTCAAGTCCTCTTTCCCGGTGAAGGTGCTCGGCGACGGCGAACTGAAGAAGAAGCTCAGCGTAAGCGCCCACGCGTTTTCGAAGTCGGCCAAAGAGAAGATAGAGAAGGCCGGCGGCAAGGCCGTCCTGATCGAAGCCAAGGCCTGAGGCCGGCCCTTCCCCGTCGCCCGGCCCCGCGGCCGGGCGGCGGGAGGTTTTTGAGAGCGGTATCCCCGCGGCGGACCGACCCGTCCCCGCGCTACGGAGATGACGAATGCAGCAGATCACCGACATATTCAAGATAGAAGACCTTAAACGCCGCATTATTTTCGTCGTCCTCGCCCTGGCCGCCTACCGGCTGGGCGCCGTCATACCGATACCCGGCATCAACACCGCGGCCCTGCAGGCCCTTTTCGAGGCCAACAAGGGCAGCCTGCTGGGCTTCCTCGACATCTTCTCCGGCGGCGCGCTCGGACGCTTCTCGATCTTCTCCATGGGCGTGATGCCCTACATCAACGCCTCCATCATCATGAGCCTGGTGCAGGGCGCGCACGTCTTCCCGCTGCTCGACCGGCTCCAGAAAGAGGGCGAGAGCGGCCGCAAGAAGATAACCCAGATCACGCGCTATTTCACGCTCTTCCTGGCCGCTTTCCAGTCCCTCGGCCTGACCCTGGCCCTCAACAACATCCCGACGCCTGGCAATATCCCCGTCATCCCGAACCCGACCGTCGCTTTCTATTTCGTGACCGTGCTCACCCTCACCACCGGAACGGTCTTCGTGATGTGGCTCGGCGAGCAGATAACCGAGCGCGGCATAGGCAACGGCATCTCGCTGATCATATTCGCCGGCATAGTCTGCGAGATGCCCTCGGCCCTGAAGAACATGGTGTCCCTGGTCCAGGCGGAGGAAATGAGCCTGCTTACGGCCATGCTGATACTCGGCCTGGTCGCGGTCGTCACGGCCCTGGTCGTGTGGGTGCAGACGGCCCAGCGCAAGATACCGATACAGTACGCCCAGCGCCAGGTGGGCCGCAAGATGTACGGCGGCAGCACCGCCTTCCTGCCCCTCAAGGTGGACCAGAGCGGCGTCATCGCGGTCATCTTCGCCGTCTCGCTGCTCAGCGTCCCCTATACGATAGTCAGTTTCAATCCCCAGGCTCCCTGGGCCGCCAAGGTCATGGAGCTCATGAGCCACACCAACCCGCTTTACCAGCTGGCCTACGTGGCGCTGATCGTCTTCTTCTGCTACTTCTACAACTCCGTCAGCATCAATCCCAAGGACCTGGCCGAGAATATGAAGAAGTGGGGCGGCTTCATCCCCGGCATACGCCCCGGCGAGCCGACCGCCCAGCACATCGAATGGGTGCTCAACCGCATAACCCTGGGCGGCGCCCTGTTCGTGGCGGCCATAGCCGTGCTGCCGGACTACATGAGGGCCAAGTTCAACGTCCCGTTCTATTTCGGCGGCACTTCGCTGCTGATCGTGGTCGGCGTCGCGCTGGACACCATAGCGCAGACGGAAGCCCACCTGCTGATGCGAAATTACGAGGGCTTCTACAAGAATTCCAAGATCAAGGGCCGCTGGTTCAACGTAGGGGGTTAATGGGATGAACGTGATACTCCTCGGGTTCCCGGGTTCCGGGAAAGGCACGCAGGCCAAGGCCGTGGCGGAAAGGCTGGGCATGCTGCATTTTTCCACCGGCGACATCTTCCGCGAGGAGATAGCCAAGAAGAGCGAGCTCGGCGAGAAGGTCCAGTCCTACCTCGCCTCCGGGCGCCTGGTCCCCGACGAGGTCGTCATAGAGGTGATCAAATCGCGAGTGACCGGCGCCAACAAGGGGCTGATGTTCGACGGCTTCCCCCGCACCGTGGAGCAGGCCCAGGCCCTGGACGAATTTTTCGAGGCCCGCGGCGAGAAGATAGACGCCGTCGTGTTCCTCGCCGTTCCCGAGCAGGAAGTGGTCGGCAGGCTGACCTCGAGGCGCACCTGCGCGAAGTGCGGCAAGATATACAACCTGAACAGCAACCCTCCGGCCGCCGAAGGGAAATGCGACGACTGCGGCTCCGCGCTGACGGAGCGCGACGACGACAAGCCGGAAGTCGTGGCCAAGCGGCTGATGGTCTACAAGGCCCTGACCGAGCCCCTGATATCTTATTACCGCGGCAACGGAGTGTTCCTTGAAGTGCCGGGAGCCCTGGAGCCGGCCGCGGTAACCGAAGGCCTGCTGGCGGCCCTCGCCGGAAAGACCGCCTGAATCGATGGTCGAGATCAAGTCGGCCGCCGAGATAGAGAAAATGCGGAAGGCGTCGGCCATAGTGGCCGAAGTCCTGGTTCTTTTAAAAGACATGGTGAAGCCCGGGACGGCGACCTCCGAGCTTAACGCTTTCGCCGAGAGGGAGATCCGCTCGAGGGGGGGCGAACCGGCCTTCCTGGGCTACCGCGGCTACCCGGCCACGCTCTGCGTTTCCATCAACGACGAGGTAGTGCACGGCATCCCGTCGGCCTCGAGGAAGATAGCCGACGGGGACATCGTGAGCCTGGACCTCGGCTGCGTGTGGAAGAATTATTACGGCGACGCCGCGCTGACCGTGGCCGCCGGGAAGATCTCTAAAGAAGCGGCCAGGCTGATGGCCGTGACCGAGCAGTCCCTGGCCGAGGCCCTGGCGCAGGTAAGGGACGGCGCCAGGCTGGGCGACGTCTGCCACGCGGTCGAGAGGTGCGCCGGCGCGGCCGGTTTCTCGGTGGTCCGGGAGTTCACGGGCCACGGGATCGGCCGCAGGCTGCACGAGGACCCGTCCATCCCCAATTACGGGAGGCCGGGTTCCGGGATAACCCTCAGGGAGGGAATGACCCTGGCGATAGAGCCCATGATATGCGCGGGCGGCCCGGGAGTGGAAGTGAAGGGCGACGGTTGGACCGCCGTGACCCGGGACGGGTCGCTGTCGGCCCATTTCGAGCACACGGTATGCGTGAAACAGGGAGGATGCGAGATTCTCAGCGCGGGACCGGCCGGGACGGCCTGGGCCCATATTTAGTATAATATAAAAGATATGCCGGATAACCAGAAAATAGAACTGGAAGGCGTCGTAAAAGAGTCCCTTCCCAACGCCACTTTCAGGGTGGAGATAGCGCCGGGAAAGGTCATACTCGGATTCATTTCCGGGAAAATGCGCATTCACCACATAAAGATACTGCCGGGCGACAAGGTCAAGCTTGAGCTTTCCCCTTACGACCTTACCAAGGGCCGCATAGTTTACAGGGAGAAATAACGGTTTTAGAGAGGTATACGATGAAAGTAAGAGCGAGCGTAAAACCGATCTGCATCAAATGCAAGGTCATCAAGCGCAGGGGCGTGGTACGCGTCATCTGCACCGACCCCCGCCACAAGCAGAGGCAGGGTTGATCTAGCGCGGGGCGCAAGCCGGAGGCGAAAGCCCGACGGCCCGCGCTTAGCGGTTTAAGCACAGAACCAAGGAGAAGTTATGGCACGAATAGCTGGAATAGATCTGCCGAGGGAAAAGAGGGTCGACATCGCCCTCGCCTACGTCTACGGCATAGGCCGCCCCATGGCGAAAAAAATACTCGAGTCCTTCAAGGGACAGATAGACCCGACCACCAGGGTGAAGAACCTCACCGAGGACCAGGTCGGCATGCTGAACTCCTACATTTCCAAGGAATACAAGGTCGAGGGCGAGCTGCGCCGCGAAGTCAACGCCAACATCAAGCGCTTCGTGGAGATCAACAGCTACAAGGGATACCGCCACCGCCGCAACCTGCCCGTCCGCGGGCAGCGCACCAAGACCAACGGCAGGACCCGCCGCGGCCGCCGCAAGACCGTCGGCTCGGCCTCCAAGGCCCCGGCCGCCCCGGCCGCCAAGTGAGCAGGAGGACCTTGAATCATGAACGATAACCCCAACCGCAAAGAAGAAGCCAAACCCGCGCCGGCCGCCGGCGCCCCCAAGCCGGCCCCGGCCGGCAAACCGCAGGTAAGGCGCCGCACCGGCGGCCCCGTGACCTTCGGCCGCGTGTACATCACCTGCTCGTTCAACAACACGATCATAACGATCACCGACGAGAAGGGCGGGGCCGTTTCCTGGTCCACCGCCGGCTCCAACGGCTTCCGCGGCACCAAGAAAGGCACGCCTTTCGCCGCCCAGATAACCGCCTCCAAGGCCGCCGCCAAGGCGGTAGAGTACGGCATGCGCCAGGCGATGGTCTTCGTCAGCGGCCCCGGCCCCGGCCGCGAGACCGCGGTCCGCGCGATAGCGGCTTCCGGCATACACGTGGTCTCCATCAAGGACGTCACGCCGATCCCGCACAACGGCTGCAGGCCCCCGAAGGCCCGCCGCGTCTAAACAGAACGGAAAATAAAGGAGAGATTTGAAATGTCACGCTATACTGGTCCCAGCTGCAAAAGGTGCCGCAAGAAGGGCACGAAGATGTTCCTCAAGGGCGCGAAGTGCACGGCGAACTGCGTCGTTGACCGCGAGAAGGCGGCCGAGAAGAACCGCAAGTTCGGCGGCGGCGGCAAGTTCCAGCCCAAGATGTCGGACTACGGCAAGCACCTCAAGGAGAAGCAGATAGCCCGGTTCAGCGCCCAGGTCAACGAGGCCCAGTTCCGCCGCTTCTTCGCCAAGGCCTCGAAGGAGAAGGGACAGACCGGCACCGCGCTGCTGCGGATGCTCGAGACCCGCCTGGACAACATAGTCCGCAGGCTCGGCTTCGCCGCCTCTCTCAAGGCTTCCCGCCAGCTGGTGAACCACGGCCACGTGAAGGTCAATCACAAGACCCTGACCATCCCGTCCGCGCTGGTCAAGCCCGGCGACAGCGTTTCGATATCGCCCAGGACGGCGGAGACCCTGCTGGTGAAGCAGGGGCTCGAGAGCGCCGACAAGTCCAACTCCAGGCCCAGCTTCCTCTCTTACGACGCCGCGTCGCTGACCGGCAAGCTGCTGCGCTGGCCCGACAGGGCCGAGATGTCCATAAACGTGGACGACCAGCTCATCGTCGAATTCTACTCCAAGTAAGGAACCCGGAGGCTTTTACAAATGACCCAGACTTTCGCCAAGGAACTGATAATACCGGAAACCCTCAAGACCGAGGGCGAGGCCGGCGCCTACGCCAAGTTCATAGCCGAGCCTTACGAGCGCGGCTACGGGCATACGATAGGCAACTCGCTGCGCAGGATACTGCTCTCGAGCCTCGAGGGCGCGGCCGCGGTGGCCGTGCGCATACGCGGCGCCCGCCACGAGTACTCCACCATCACCGGGGTGCACGAGGACGTCATAAACATCCTGCTCAACCTCAAGAAGCTGCGCGTCCGCCTGACTTCCGAGACTCCCGAGACCGTCCTGATCAGCGTCTCGGGCAAACGGCAGGTCAAGGCTTCGGACATCAAGACCAGCGCCAACGTGGAGATCGTCAACAAGGACCTGGTCATCTGCAACCTCGAGGCCGGCACTTCTTTCGAGGCCGAGCTCGAGATAGCCAGGGGCTCCGGTTACCTGACCGCCGAGGAGGTCCGTGAGAAGATGAACCTCCCCGCGGACTTCATCCCCATGGACGCCCTGTTCTCCCCCGTGCAGAAGGTCCATTACAACGTCGAGAACGCCCGCGTAGGACAGCGCACGGACTACGACAAGCTCGTGCTAGAGGTATGGACCGACGGCACCGTCACGCCCGCGGAGGCCGTCAACAAGGCCACCTCGCTGCTGCGCCGCTCGATCACCCCGTTCCTGCCCGCCGACGAGGCGCAGGCCGGCCGCGCCGAGGCCAAGCCGCAGGACGCGGGCGCCGATGGACAGCCGGGCGACAAGCTGGACCAGGGGGTGGAGATGATAGAGCTCTCCTCACGCGCGTCCAATTGTCTCAAGGTCGCGGGCATACGCACCATCCGCGAACTGGTGGAGAAGACCCCCGAGGACCTGCTCGCCGTCAAGAACTTCGGCCAGAAGTCTCTCGACGAGATACAGGAGAAGCTGCAGGGGATGGGCCTCTCTCTGGGCTCCAAAAAATCCGAGGAGTAAGCTATGATAAAGAACCTGGGAGCAAGGAAACTTTCCAAGACCGGCTCGCACCGGCGCGCGATGTTCTCCAACATGATCTCAAGCCTGCTGCTGCACGAGAAGGTCACGACCACCGTGCCCAAGGCCAAGGAGCTCAAGCGCTTCGCCGAGAAGGTCATAACCGCCGCCAAGAAGGGCAACCGGACCTCCGTCCGCAGCTCGCTGCGCGGCAACCGCCAGGCCTGCGAGAAGGCCCTGGACACCATCGCCCAGCGCTACAAGGAGCGCAACGGCGGTTATACCAGGATCCTCAAGCTGGGTCCCCGGCGCGGCGACGCCACCGAGATGGCGCTGGTGAAACTGGTGCAATAAAATGTTCGACTACATCTTCAGCCTGTTCTCCAACGACATCGGGATAGACCTCGGCACGGCCAACACGCTCGTCTACGTGAAGGGCAAGGGCATCGTGCTGCGGGAGCCTTCCGTGGTCGCCAGCGACAAGAACAGGCGGAAGGTGCTCGCCGTGGGCAGCGACGCCAAGCTGATGCTCGGGCGCACCCCGTCCAACATCGTGGCGGTTCGGCCCCTGCGCAACGGCGTCATAGCGGATTTCGAGTCCACGCAGGAGATGATCAAGTATTTCATCCGGAAGGTGCACAACAGGCGCAGCCTCCTGCATCCGCGGATAGTGATAGGCATCCCCTCGGGCATAACCGAGGTGGAGAAGCGCGCCGTGCAGGAGTCGGCCGAGCAGGCCGGCGCCAGGGAAGTCCACCTGATCGAGGAGCCGATGGCGGCCGCGATAGGGTCCGACCTCCCTGTCTCCGAGCCGCACGCCAGCATGATCTGCGACATCGGCGGCGGCACAACCGAGGTCGCCGTTATCTCTCTGGGCGGCATGGTGGTGGCCAAGTCCCTGGACGTGGCCGGCGACGAGATGGACGACTGCATAGTGCAGTACTTCAGGCGCAAGCACAACCTGATCATCGGCGAGACGACCGCCGAGGACGTGAAGATTCAAATAGGATCGGTTTTTCCCTTAAAAGAAGAGAAGACTATCGAAGTAAAGGGCCGGGACCAGGCGAAAGGCCTGCCGAAGACGATACTCGTCACCTCGGAGGAGATACGCCAGGCCCTGATGGAACCCGTTCAGCTGATAGTTGACGTCATCAAGCAGGTGCTCGAAGAGACCCCGCCGGAACTTTCCTCGGACCTCGTGGACCGGGGCATGGTTCTGGCCGGCGGCGGTTCTCTGTTGAGGGGTTTTCCTGAGCTCATACGCCAGGAAACCGAGCTTCCTGTTCACAGGGCGGCCGATCCGTTGAGTTGCGTTGCTTTGGGATGCGGTAAGTATCTCGAAGAACTCGACAGGATTCAGCAGCGGCCCGAATTCCTGAAATCGTACAGGCAGGACTGATCCCCCCCGGGGACGGTCCTCTTTCAGGCTTCGGGCCCTCAAAGGAGGAGCCCGGATGAACAGGGAAAAAGACCTGGCCAATTACGCGCTGGCTTTTTTCGCCGTCGCCTCTTTCCTTCTGCTCCTTTTCCCTTCGACTCCCCTGATGCATTCCGCGAGGCTGCTTTTCGGGTATTCCCTCTACCCGGTCCTGCAGGGTTCCCGGATCGATTACAGGCTGCGCAATGTCCCGGACAACATCGCGAGGCTGGTCCGCGCCGACCAGGAGAACCTCCGGCTGGCGGCGGAGCTGGCCGAGGCCGAGCTCGCGGCCGGCCGCGCCGCCCATCTGGAGGCCGAGAACGCCCGCCTGGCGGCCATGATCTCGCTTTCCCGGGAGGGGCGCTGGCGCGGGAGCTGGGCGCGCGTCATTTCAAAGTCGCCCCGCGACTGGTTCGGCACCGTCTTCATAGACAAGGGCTCCGATCACGGCGTGCGCGTGCACGCCACGGTGCTGGCCCTCTCCGGCGGCCGCCCCGTCCTGGCCGGCCGCGTATTCGAGGTCCATCCGGGTTTCTCCAAGGTTATGCTGGTCACCAGCGAACTTTCGTCGGTCGTCTGCCGCCTGAAAGGCTCGGGTCACGAAGGGATGCTAGAGGGCCGCGGGGCAAGGCTCCTGCGCCTGGGCTACCTGCAGGAGAAGGCCGCGCCGCAGGCCGGGGAGGAGATAGTCACTTCCGCCGGCGGGCTTCTGTTCCCGGCGGGGATCCCGGTCGCTACCGTCGCGGGGCCAGGGGACCAGGACACGATGATGAACCTCTTGAACGCCTCGGCCGAGCCGGCCGTGGAGCCCGATTCGCTGCAGGAGGTCTACGTGGTCAACCGTGACTTCCCGGCGGAGATACGCCAGTACTCCGAGGAGGCGCCGTGACCTTCCTGAAAGACGCCGCTTTCTTCCTCGTCATGTCGGCCGCCCACTGGTGGCTGCACTGGTCCTTCCCGATGGGGGGGCTGTCGCCTAACCTTCTCTTCGCCGCGGCCCTCTCGTCGGCCATACTCGGCGGCCCTGTGCGGGGAATAGCCTGGCCTTTTCTTTTCGGGCTTTACGCCGATATTCTCGGCGCCGGGCTTGCCGGTTCCTGGGCCCTCCTTTACACCCTGATCGGATACGCCGTACAGGTCATGAAAAGGCATTTCGACCTCGGAGGGCCGTTCTCCCAGGCGGCGGCCGCGCTGGTCCTTTCGCTGATGTCGCTGGCCGCCTACCAATTCGCCTATATGGCCATCGGCGGGATATCCCCGCTCCCAGTCAGATCGATACTGCTCGAGCCGGCCATAAGCGCGCTGACGGCGCCCCTGGTTTTCCACGCCGCGCGCCGCGCATGCTGGAGGCCCTGCCGGTGAGGGCCCCCATCGCCGCCCCGGAGAGGCTCGAGATACTCTGGACTCTGGCCTGGGCCGCGGGCCTGCTTTTCCTCCTCAGGTTCGTCAGCATACAGGTCCTTCAGCACGCCCACTACAGGGAACTGGCGGAGAAGAACCGCACGCAGGTCATAGCGCAGAGCGCCCCCAGGGGGCGCATAATCTCCGCCGACGGGCAGCTGATAGCCTCCAGCAAGCCCTCCTTCACCCTGGTCTATTTCCCCGGGTCCTCGGCCCCGCCTTCTTACGCGGAACGGCTGGCCTCCGCGCTCTCCGGCCCGCTGGGGATGAAGCAGGAGGACCTCAAGTCGTCGCTGCGCCGCGCCGTCACCCGCGAAACCCCCGCCAGGATCGCGGAGAACCTTTCGGTGTCGGCCATGTTCGCGATCTCCGAGCTCAAGAACATATACAGCGGCATCGACGTGATAACCGAGGCCCGCCGGCATTATCCCTTCGGCCCCTATCTCAGCCACCTGGTGGGCTACATGGGCAAGATGGATTCCAGGGAATGGGCCAGGTACGGCGCCCTGGGGGGCTACAGTTTCGACTCGCGGGTGGGCAAGGCGGGTTTGGAGAAGATGTACGAGAAGGAACTGCGCGGCAAATCCGGCGGTATATTCATGGAAGTTGATTCCCGCGGCCGCCTGTCCAGGATACTGGAGAGCCGGAAGTGGGTGCCGGGCGCCGATATAAAGCTGACCGTGGACTCCGCGGTGCAGTCGGCGGCCGAGGAAGGCCTGCGCAGGTCCCTGAGCGGCCGCGGCGCCGTAGTGGCGCTGGACCCGCGCAGCGGCGCGATACTCGCCTTCGCCTCTTCTCCCGGCTACGACCCCAACGCCTTCGTCTCGTACAGCGACGAGGAATTTACCGGGCAGGCAGAGAAGATCCCCGAGTTCAACATCGCGGCGCAGGGGACCTATCCCCCCGCCTCCATATTCAAGATAATCAGCGCGGCCGCCTTCCTGGAGTCGGGCCGGATAGACCCGGCGGAGAAGGTTTTCTGCCCGGGTTATTACGACGCCGGCTCGCGCGTTTTCAAGTGCTGGGAGAAAAAGGGCCACGGGCGCATGGATTTCATCGACGGCCTGGCCAACTCCTGCGACGTGTATTATTACGTATCGGGCCTGCGCGCCGGTCCGCTCGCCATCGAAAAACAGGCCCGCGCTTTCGGCGTGGGCCGGCCCACCGGGATCAGGCTGCCCGACGAGAAGGCGGGGAACCTCTTCGGCCCCACCCGCCGGGCCACGCGCAAGAGCTACTGGTTCGTCGGCGACACGCTCAACCTGAGCATAGGCCAGGGAGAGACGCTGGTGACGCCCGTCCAGATGGCCGTGATGGCCGCGGCTGTCGCCTCCCGCGGCGTACTCTGGAGGCCTTACTATGTGGACAGCGTGGTTTCCCCCGACGGGAAGACGCTCCTGTCCCGCTCCCCGGAGAAGAACGGAGAGGTCCGCCTGAGGCCCGAGACCTGGGACCTTATCTGGCGGTCCCTCAAAAAGACCGTCGACGAGGGCACCGGCCGCCCGTCCCTGATAAGAGGCGCGGAGGTCTACGGTAAGACCGGTACGGCTCAGAACCCGCACGGCGAGGACCACGCCTGGTTCGCGGCTTTCGCCAGGATCGGGGAGGAAGCGCCGCGCGTCGCCGTCGCCGTCCTGGTGGAGCACGGAAAGAGCGGCTCCGGGTCCGCCGGCCCCATCGCAAGGCAGGTCATGGAAGCGGCGCTGCGCGGCGTCCTTCCGAAAAATGAAACGCCGGCCTCCGCCCCGTCCGTAGGGATCTCGACCCGGCCGGCCGCCGGCGCCTTTCCGGATGAAAAAGAAGGGGAGGAGAACTGATGCTCAGCCGCGTCGGACTCAAGAAGGGGCGCATGGACTGGGTCATCCTGGCCGCGGCCGCCGGCCTTCTTTTCATCGGGACGCTTGCCGTGTTCTCTTCCGTGGGAGTCCTGGCCAGTTACGAGAGGATAGTGCGCACACACCTTATAGCCATCCCCGTCGCGCTGCTTTTCTTTTCGGTGGCCTGGAGCCTCAACTACCAGGTCTACCAGGACCAGTGGAAGTTCGTCTACGGGATATCGCTGGTCTTCCTGGCGGGGGTGCTGTTCCTCGGCGTCGTGGATAAGGGGGCGAAGTCCTGGTACCGGCTCCCCTTCTTCTCGGTGCAGCCGTCGGAGCTGGCCAGGATCGGCCTCATAGTGGCGCTCGCCAACTACCTCGACCGGCGGGGCAGCAAGATGCGCGAGTTCGGCGGCGCCCTCGGGGCGCTCCTCCTCGCCTTCCCTTTCTTCCTGCTCCTGATGAAACAGCCGGACTTCTCGGCCATACTCACCACCCTTCCCGTGGTCCTGGCCATGATCTTCTGCGCCGGAGGAGGCGTGGCTCATATCGCCATCATAACGGGCTACGCGGCCGTTTCGGCGCTGTTCCCCATACTCTGGACGCTGCTTTCCATGAGCCCGGAACTGACGCAGAACCCGCTGCTGGGCTTCTTCGCCGGCCTCTCCAGTTTCGGCTGGGACACCCTGATCTTCGTGGCCGCGGTCGCGGGGCTGGCATGGGCCGGCTGGTTCCTGTCCGTGAAGCTCTATTCCAATATCTCGGGCGTCTTTTTCACCGGCGCCGCCCTGGTCGTCACTTTGGGCTTCTTCTCGGGAATGATGGTGAAGAACCAGATGAAGGAATACCAGCAGAAACGGCTGGAAGTGTTCCTCTCCCCGGAAAGCGACCCTCGGGGCGCCGGATACAACCTGATACAGGCCAGGATAGCCATGGGCTCGGGCGGCGTATTCGGGAAGGGGGTGTTCTCCGGAACGCAGTCCAGGCTGGGCTTCGTGCCGGAGAGGCATACGGATTTCATACTGGCCGTCGTGGGAGAGGAGATGGGCTTCATGGGGACCGGCCTGGTGATGGCGCTCTACCTGACGCTGCTATACCGCCTCAAGAGCGCCGCGCAGCTGGCGCGGGACAGGTTCGGCTACCTGCTCTGCTGCGGGATATTCTCGCTGTACATGGTCTACTTCCTCATAAATTTCGGGATGCTGCTGGGCTTCGCGCCGGTCGCGGGGGTGCCGCTGCCGCTGGTCTCGTACGGGGGCTCCAACATGGTGGCGACCTTCTTCGCCCTTGGCCTGGCGGAGTCGGTCTATTCCCGGAGGTACGCCCTGGTATGACGGCCGAAGACAACCGCCCCGCCCCCGCCATGCGCTGCCGCATGCGCTTCGAGCGCCGCGGGGAAGGCGCCGGCCTGAGCCACCTGGAGCAGATAAAGGAACTGCGCGCGCTGGTCTCGGGTTCGGGACTGGAATATTATGGCTCCAGGGGAGCCGGGGCGGGCACGCCGAGGATGGCTTTCGGTCCCGCCGCCGGGGCCGGCCACGAGAGCCTCTGCGAGTACGCGGACGCGTGGTTCGCGCGCGCTTACACGGAAGAGGAACTGCGCTCTGCTTTTTCCGCCGGCGCGCGTGGACTGGCCCTGTCCGCGCTGCGCAGGGTCCCGCTGCTCTTCCCCTCGATAGAGGCCAGCGCCTCGGTCGCCCGGTTCGAGCTGGATTTCGATTCGCCTCCCCCGGGGGCGGAGCGCCGGGTGGCGGAGTTCCTGTCGGCCCCCGAATTCATGGCCGAGCGGGAGAAGAAGGGAGAGAAGGTCCGCTATGACCTGAGGCCGGCGGTGCTTGAAGCGTCCTGGGAGGCCTCCGCCAACAGGCTGAGCGCGGCGCTGCGGCCGCGCGCCGGCGGAAGGCCCGAGGTCCTGGCCGCCGCCCTTTTCGGGGCGGAGGCCCCGGCCTTCAGGGTGCTCAGGACCGGGCTCTACTGGGAAGATTCTTCGGGAAAGCTGAGGGAAATTTTGTAAGTAGCCATCGGCGGGGGACGCCATGCGGTATGGCGTCCCGGTACGATACCGCCGCGGGCAGGAGGACATTTAAGGAACATGGCAAACGATAAAAAAGTCAGGAAAGAGATCTTCGCGAACACCTCTTTCGAGGAGACGCGGATAGCTATAGTCGAGGACGGCCGCATGGCCGAGCTGTTCTGGAAGCGGCAGTCCAGCGGCAACATCGTGGGCAACATCTACAAGGGCGTGGTGGAGAACGTTCTGCCCGGCATATCCAGCGCGTTCATAAACATAGGCCTGGACAAGAACGCCTATATCTACATCTCGGACGTGCTGGGCAGCCAGCGGGACCCCATAGAGAAACTGCTCAAGAAGGACCAGGAGGTGCTGCTGCAGGTGACCAAGGACGCGATAAGCACCAAGGGGATGAAGGTGACGATGGACGTGTCCCTGCCCGGGCGCTACCTGGTCTTCACCCCGTTCCAGGAGTTCATCGGCGTCTCCAAGAACATCGAGAACGCAGACGAGCGCAAGCGCCTTTCCGACATCATCAAGAAGATAACGACGGACGCCGACATGGGAAAGAAAGGCTGCATAGTGCGCACCGAAGCCGAGGGCGCCACGGAAGAGGAACTGGAGCGCGAACTGAAATACCTCATACGCCTCTGGGAATCCATAATCGGGCGCTTCGAGACCGCCAGGCCGCCGGCCCTGCTGCACAGGGACATGGACCTGCCGATGCAGGTGGCGCGGGACATCCTTTCGGACGACACCGCCATCTACATGCTCGACAACAAGGAGGACTTCGGCAGCGTGCAGGACTTCGTTGCAAAGATGTCCCCTGACCTGATGGACCGGGTGAAGCTTTACGAAGGAAAGACCCCGCTCTTCAAGGCCTTCAACCTGGAGAAGGGACTGGAGGAGCTGCGAAAGGTGAAGGTGGAGCTCCCCAACGGCGGCAGCATAATCATACAGGAGGCCGAGTCGCTCTGCGCCATAGACGTCAACACCGGCCGCTTCACGGGCAGCCGCTCCCAGGAGGAGACGGTGACGCTCAACAACATAGAGGCCGCGCAGGAGATAGCGAGGCAGCTGCGCCTTCGCAATATCGGCGGGATCATAGTCATAGACTTCATCGACATGAAGAAGGCCTCCAACAGGCAGAAGGTGGTGACCGCCCTGGAGAACGCGGTGAAGAACGACCGCGCCAAGATACGCATCCTTCCCATCACCCGCCTCGGCCTGGTCGAGATGACCCGCGAGCGCAAGCGCGAGAGCACGCTCAGCCTGCTCACGGAGGAGTGCCCCGAGTGCCACGGCTCCGGCCGCGTGCTCTCGAGCGAGACCATCAGGATAAAGATACAGCGCGAGATACGCAACCTGACCCTGGGACGCCCCGGCGGGGCCCTGCGGGTGATACTCAACCCCATGCTGGCCGACCTGATACGCCGCAAGCACGAGATCATGGAGAAGAACGTGCAGCGCTCGTTCAAGATCGCCGCCGACCCCCAGCTCACCTGGGAAGATTACAGGATAGTCCTGGAATGAGGAACTTCCGCAATTTCAAGGAGAAAGCATGATCCGAAAAACGCTGATATTCCTGGCCCTGGCCGCCGCCGCGGCCGTCCCGGCCCGCGGCGCCGTGGACGACGCCTCGTTCAGCAGGAACGGCAAATACGTCGGAAAGGTGCAGACCTATTCCTACGGCGGCGTCGTCTATTTCGACGCGGCCAGGCTTTCGCGCTACCTGGGCGGTAAGATCTACTGGTACCCTGTCTCCGGCAGCCTTGTCTTTCAGCTCAAGGGAAAGAAGGTGCAGGCTTCGGTCAAGAGCGACGAGGTCCTTTTCGACAAGGAATCCGCCATGATCAGGGCCCCGGTTATAGTCAGGGGGGGGAAGTCCTTCCTTTCCAGGGATTTTTTCCTGTCCCCCAGCTTCAATTCCTGTTTCGGCTTCAGCCTCAGGTACGACGAGTCGTCGAATTCCCTTGAGGCCTCGGAGAAGATGAGCGTCGCCTCCTTCAGCCACTTTTCGCACAAGGACAAGACCCGGCTCGTACTTTATCTCAACGAGCCGCTGGAATACCAGACCTTCCAGAGGTCGCACGGCCTCCTGATGCTCGTGGTGAGCGGCGGAAGCGTCGCCTCCCCGGAAAGGATCTCGGTCGACGACGGCGTGGTAAAGTCCATCGACATGACTCAGGACAACAAGGCCTTGCGCATCGGGGTGGCGATGGGAGAGAACGCGTCCGGCTTCAGCGCCTTCAAATTGTCCGGCCCGGACAGGATAGTCCTCGACGTGATGGCGAAAGCCCCCCGGCAGGTCGGCGGGGAGGCTCCCGCGGCCGGGAGCGCCGGGCAGCGTGGCGAAGCCCCGGCCTCACCCGCCTCCGCGGCGAGTCCCGCTCAGGCGCCGGAGATCATCGCCCCTTCCGCTCCCGCGGCCGCGGAAAGTCCCGCCGCTCCGGCGGCGGCGCCGGCGGTTTCCGTGCTCCCCGCCGCGGCCGCGCCTTCC
>JAVHLJ010000032.1 GCA_031082205.1 Elusimicrobiales bacterium | reverse complement strand
CGGACCATGACATTTCTACTTGCCGCAACCATGACATTTTAAAAAAATCGCTACAGGGTTTTCCCGGGGGTTGCGGCCACGGGCATTATTTTCTAATATTACCGCTCCGATTGCATCGCGCGGGAGGTTTGTGAAGGACCCTTTCTGGAAAAACGCTTTCAGCCTGCCTTCCCACAGGCCGGTCACGGAAGAGGAGAAGGCCCTGCTGGAAAAAGTGGCCGCCAAGGTCAGGGCGCGCTCCCTGGGACAGGTGGCCTCCCTGGCCCTCGAGAGCAGCCGTCCCCTCCACAATATCGGTTCCCAGGCCGTGGTCTTCCTGATGCCCTTCATAACCATCCTTTTCAAGAAAGAGGAGGCGGAGAAGGTAGTCGCCCTCCTGGAGAACCCGAACGCGATCTCGTACCTTATCGAGAGGCTGGAACCGGAAAATCCCACGGCCGGAGAGAAGAACGGAGAGAAAAATGGAAAATAAAGAACCCCAGATAATCATCGCCACCGACTGCGGCAGCACCACGACCAAGGCCATCCTCATCGAGAAGAAAGGCGACACCTACCGCCAGACCTTCCGCGGCGAGGCCCCGACCACCGTCGAGGCTCCCTTCGAGGACGTGACCAAGGGCGTGCTCAACGCCATCACCGAGGTCGAGGAACTCTCCGGCCGGAAAATACTCGACGGGGAAAGAATAATCACGCCAGCCAAGGGCGACGTCGGCGTGGACGTCTACGTCTCCACTTCATCCGCCGGCGGCGGCCTCCAGATGATGGTGGCCGGGGCCGTCAAGGCGATGACCGGCGAGTCGGCCCAGCGCTGCGCGCTCGGCGCCGGCGCCATAGTCATGGACGTGCTGGCCTCCAACGACGGCCGCGCCGACCACGAGAAGATCGAGCGCATCCGCCAGCTGCGGCCGGACATGATGCTGCTCTCCGGCGGCACCGACGGCGGCACCGTGACCCACGTCGTGGAACTCGCGCAGTTCCTCAAGGCGGCCGACCCCAAGCCCCGCCTTGGCGCCTCCTACAAGCTGCCGGTCATCTACGCGGGCAACAATAAGGCCCAGCCGCAGATAAAGGAAATACTCGACGACAGGACGGCGCTCATAGTGACCGAGAACCTGCGCCCCGTCCTGGAGCGCGAGAACCTGATGCCGGCCCGCCACAAGATCCACGACATCTTCCTCGAGCACGTCATGCAGCAGGCTCCCGGCTACCCCAAGCTCATGAAGATGGTCGGCGCGCCCATCATGCCGACGCCCGCGGCCGTGGGCACCATGACCGAGAAGTTCGCCAAGGCCAACGACTACAACGTGCTCGCCGTCGACATCGGCGGCGCCACGACCGACGTGTTCAGCGTCTTCACCGGGGTCTTCAACCGCACGGTCAGCGCCAACCTGGGCATGAGCTACTCCATCTCCAACGTGATGGCCGAGGCCGGCCTGCCCAACCTGCTGCGCTGGCTGCCTTTCGACATAGACGAGCAGGACCTGCGCAACCGCCTCAAGAACAAGATGATACGCCCCACCACGATCCCGCAGACGGTGGAGGAGCTGCAGGTGGAGCACGCGGTCAGCCGCGAGGCCCTGCGCCTGGCCTTCGAACAGCACAAGGCGCTGGCCGTCGGCCTCAAGGGCGTGCAGCAGGAGCGCTCCATCTCGGACGCCTTCGACCAGACCGCCAGCGGCCAGAGCCTGATAAGCCTGATGCACCTGGACTACATCATAGGCTCCGGCGGCATACTGGCGCATTCCCCCCGCCGCACGCAGTCGATGATGATGATGATAGACGCCTACCAGCCCGAGGGCGTGACGATGTTCGCCGTGGACTCCATCTTCATGATGCCTCATCTCGGAGTGCTGTCGCAGATCAGCGAGAAGGCCGCGCTGGACGTGTTCTACCACGACTGCCTGGTGCGCCTCGGCACCTGCGTGGCCCCGAAGGGCCTGGCCAAGGAAGGGGCGAACATACTCGACTGGGAACTGGTCCCCGAGGGCGGCAAGCCCGTGTCCGGCACGCTGCGCTTCGGCGAACTGCTCCACCTGCCTTTCGCGGAGTCCAAGGGCAAGCTGGTGCTGAAGCCCGCCAAGGGTTTCGACGTCGGCGCCGGCCCCGGCAATTCCCGCGAGGCGAAGTGCGAGGGCGGCCAGGTGGGCCTCATCCTCGACGGCCGCGGCAGGCCCTTCGAGCTGCCCAAGGCCCACGCCAGGCGGATAGCGGAACTCAACAAATGGTACAAGGCCATGGAGATGTACCCGGCCTGACGGCGCGGCGACCAAGGAGAAAATTATGGCTCACGCATATACCCCCGGACTTAAAGTCATCCCCTGCACCGTGCTGCGCAAGCGGCGGGTGCTGCCCATCCCCGGCAAGGTCCTCGCCTCGGAAGGGCAGGAAGTCGGCGCCACGGACGTAGTGGCGCAGACCGAGCTGCCCGGCAAGGTTTTCCCGGTCAACATCGCCAACCGCCTTTCGGTGACCCCGGACGAGATACCCCCGTTCCTGCTCAAGAAGGTCGGCGACCCGGTGAAGAAGGGCGAGATACTCGCCGAGAACAAGCCCTTCGTCAAGTGGTTCAAGACCACGGTGGAATCGCCGATAAGCGGCACCGTGGACAGCGTCTCCGACATTACGGGACAGATGCTGCTGCGCGAGCCCCCGAAAGTCCTCCCCCTGCAGTCCTACATAAAGGGCAAGGTGGTCGAGGTCCATCCGAATTTCGGCGTGACCGTTGAGACCGAAGGCACTTTCATCCAGGGGATCTTCGGCATCGGCGGCGAGACGAACGGTCCGATCGCGATGGCCGTGGAGACTCCGGACGAGGAACTGACCCCGGAACACATCAAGGCCGAACATAAAGGCAAGATCGTCATAGGCGGCAAGCACGCCGGACTGGCGACGATAAAGCGCGCCATCGAGGCCGGCGTCCACGCCATAGTGGTCGGCGGCATACACGACCGCGACCTGCGCCAGATCCTCGGCTACGACATCGGCGTCGCCGTGACCGGCACCGAGAAGATAGGCGTCACGCTGATCGTCACCGAGGGCTTCGGCCTGATACCGATGGCCGAGTACACCTTCAAGCTGCTGGCCTCGCGCAACGGCGAGAACGCCAGCGTGAGCGGCGCCACCCAGATACGCGCCGGCGTCATGCGCCCCGAGATCATCGTCCCCGGCTACCCGAAGGACGTCAAGGAGTGCAAGCGCGAGGAGGGCCGCGGCTGGATAGAGCCGGGCGACCCCGTGCGCATCATCCGCGAGCCCCACTTCGGGATCATCGGCACCGTGCTGTCCCTGCCGCCGGAGCTTACCAAGTGCGCCAGCGAAAGCCACGTGCGGGTGCTGGAAGTCCAGCTCGCCGACGGCACCAAGCTCACGGTGCCGCGCGCGAACATCGAAGTCCTGGAAAAGTAAGGCGTGGGAAAGAAGAGCAGGAAGGAAAAGCGGAGGGAAGCCGCGCCCGCGGCTCTCCCGCCCGCCACCTCCCGTTTTCCGGCCTGGCTGGCCTGGGCGGCGGTGCTTGGCTGGGGCGGCCTGGTGCTCCACTCCCACTACTCCGCCCTGCCTCCTCAGTCCCAGGTCGTGCTGCCCGCGCTCTCCCTGTCTCAGTACCTGCCCGCCTCAGCCGCGGCCGTGGGCCGCTCGGCGCTGCTGCTCCTGTCCGGGGCCGTCTTCACGGCCGCCGCCGTCATGGCCGGCGGCCTTTTGTCGCGCCTTTTCTATCGCGGCTCCACTCTCCTCGAGCGCGGACTTTTCTCTTTCGGGGCCGGCCTCGCCCTCCTGTCCCTCTCCTTCACCGCGCTCGGCTTCGCCGGCCTGCTCTACAAATGGTCGGTGCTGGCCTGCGGCGCCGCCCTGGCCGGCTTCGGGTTTTTCGTCCACGCGGAGGCCGGGCGCCGCGAGCCGCCGGCGCAGTCGCCGCCCGGGGAGCCTCTCTCCGCGGCCGACACGCTCCTGCTGTTCCTGCTCGCCGGCGTCCTGGCGATGAACCTGGCGGCCGCCCTGGGGCCGGAGATATTCTACGACGCCCTGGTCTATCACCTGGCCGCTCCCGCCGGCTACAACCTCGCCGGCGGCATAGAGCACATCCCCTATAATCTTTACTCCAACCTCCCGATGGCCCACGGGATGCTCTATTCCGCGGCGCTGTTCCTGGGCGGTGACGTCTGCGCCAAGCTCCTGAATTTTTCCGCCGGCCTGTTCTCGGCCCTGGCGGCTTTCGCGCTGGGCCGCCGCCTTTACGGCCGCCGGGCCGGGATCTGGGCCGCGGCCCTTTTCTATTGCGTCACCCACGTGATGGTCTCGTCCTGGTCGGCGGGCACCGATACGCTGCTGACGCTTTTCTCCGCCCTGGCCCTTTTCTCGGCCCTGAGGGCGGAGGGTGAAGGCCGCTACGGCTGGCTGGCGCTGGCCGGGCTGATGGCCGGCATGGCGATGGGGACCAAATACACCGGGCTTTTCCCGGTCCTGGGCGCCGGCGCCGCCTACATCGCCAGGGAGAGGCGCTTCGACCGCGCAATGATCAGGGAACTGGCCTTCACCGGGCTCATAGCGGCGCTGGTGGTGTCTCCCTGGCTGGCCAAGAACTGGGCCTACAAGGGCAATCCCGTTTATCCCTTCATGACCTCCGTCTTCGGCGCCGATCCGCTTTCCAGCCCGGAGAAGATAAAGGGCTTCCTGGCCGAGACGAGGCAGATGGAGGGCTTCGAGCTCAAACGCTGGCTCCTCCACCCGTGGGAAGTGACCATGGGCAGGGCCGGCAATTCCGAGTTCTTCTCACCCCTTTTCCTTGCGCTCCTGCCCGTGTGCTTCCTGCTCGCCGCTCCGTCCGCCGCGGCCCCCCCGCTCTGGGCCTATTTCCTTACGGTCTGGCTTACCTGGTCCCTCTCCTCGTCGATGGTGCGCTTCCTCATGCCCGCGCTGCCGGCGGCCGGCGTGCTGATGGCGGGCGCCCTTTCGGGCCGTTCCCTGTCCGGTCTCAAAGGCGCGGCCCGCTGGGCGATGCTCGCCTCCTTCTGCGTTTCGGCGGCCTGGGGCGCCGTGATCTTCCATTCCCAGGGCAGGCACCTGGTCCCGCTCGGCTACGAGACAAGGGAGGAGTACCTGCCCAAGACCAGGCCTTTCCACTCATACAGCTCCTGGCGGGCTTACGACTACATAAACAGGAACCTGCCCGCTGACGCGAAGGTCCTGGTCATAGGCGACGCCCGCACCTTCTACCTGGAGAGGCCTCACCTGGCCTCCTCCGTCTTCGATCTTAACCCGGCGGTAGAGCTGGCCTCCGCTTCGCGCGGCGGCGGGGAACTGTATTCCCGCCTGCGCGAGGCCGGCGTGACGCACATGGTCCTCAACGTCGCCGAGGCTATAAGGCTGGGCAGGAGCTACCGCACCCTGTACTGGGACGA
This sequence comes from Elusimicrobiales bacterium, assembly GCA_031082205.1. GTDB lineage: Bacteria > Elusimicrobiota > Elusimicrobia > Elusimicrobiales > UBA9959 > UBA2231. The sequence continues at coordinate 20,572 of JAVHLJ010000032.1, read as the reverse complement.
GGCCGCGCGGCGGACCTTCTACGAGTTCTGGGACAGTCACGCGGTGGAGGTACAGGGCTGGACCGAAGCGGACGAAGGCCGGTTCTCCAACCGGGTAGCCGTGTACGAAATAGCGGAGGCCAGGCCCGGCAGGCCCCCGGCTTTCAACCTGCTCAGGGACGTGGTGATGCGGGCGATAGACGGCGCCGGCTGATTCCTTGCAAAAAATCCTCATTAATTGTATATTTATGGACGGAAAACTATGAAAAAAATCCCCCTGTTCCTCTCGTTTTTGTTCCTTTCCTCTTTTTCAAACGCCGCAAAGCCCACAGCAAAGGGAGCCCCTAACCTCCCGCCGCTGTCCGGTTTTACGGCCGCGGACATGCCCGGCGACGCCGGCGGAACGGCACTGCTGCGCTGGAACTCCCCCGGCGAGGCCGCCGAAGGCGCGCTTGTCGAGGTCCACGCCTCCTCCGCGGCCGGGGCCGGCTGGGTCAAGCTGGCCGAATTCCCGGCCGCCGCGAAACTGGAAAAGGACATGGACCTGCCGTTCTGGGCCTGGCGGCCGTCGCCCGGCCGTCACGCCGCCGCCGTCGACACCTCTTCGGCCTTCGGCCGCCCGGCCGGCGAACAGGAGCTGGAGTTCAAGCTCAGGCTGGTCAAGGGCTCCGCTTCCGTGGAAACGGAACCGGCCAGGGCCGTCATAAACGGCAACTGGTTCAACCTCAGCCGCCTCAATAACCTAATCCTGATGCTGACGATCATAATCGTCTTCTTCTGGACCGTCTCGCACGCCAAGCGCAAGGGCCTCTTCATCCGCCGCATCGCCGGCCTGGACGCCATAGACGAGGCTATCGGCCGCGCCACCGAGATGGGCCGCCCGATATTCTATTCCACCGGCATCGGCCCCATGTCGCTGGTGCCCACCATCGCCTCGACCTCCATCCTGGGCGAGGTGGCGCGCAAGGTGGCGCAGTACGACACCTCTCTCAAGGTTCCCCACTTCGACCCGATAGTCATGACGGTCTGCAAGGAAGTGGTCAAGCAGTCCTACCTGGAGATGGAGCGCCCCGACTCCTACCGCGACGACACCAACTTCTTCGTCAGCCAGGACCAGTTCTCGTACGCGGCCTCCGTGGACGCGATGATACACCGCGAGAAGCCGGCCGCCTGCTTCTTCATCGGCCACTTCATGGCCGAGTCGCTGCTGCTGGCCGAGGTCGGCGCCACTACCGGCGCCATCCAGATCGCCGGCACGGAGCAGGAGTCGCAGCTGCCGTTCTTCTTCACCTCCTGCGACTACACGCTGATAGGCGAGGAACTCTACGCCGCGGGCGCCTACCTCTCCAAGGAGCCGATGCTGACCAGCACGCTCAAGGTTCAGGACTTCGGCAAGGCTTTCGTGATGCTGGCGGTCGCCGCCGGCGCGATACTCATAGCTGCGGGGGCCATGTTCGAACTGGACGCGCTGTCCAAGGTGGTAACCCAGCTCTTCAAGGCATACTGACATGATCCTCATAAAAAAACACATACCGCTCTTCATCTGCTTCCTGGTAGGCGTGCTGACGCTGGGCTCCTACTACGTCCCCAACGTTCATTCCGAGAACTACCTGGAGCTGATGAACAAGTGGGAGAACATCGTGGCCGGCTTCGCCTTCCTGCTGGGCCTGATGAGCCTCTTCACCTCCCACTTCCACAAGATCAGCCGCAAGGCGCCCGGCTGGGGCTACAGCCTGTTCGTCTACGTCGGCTTCCTCCTGGTGGTGGTGCCGGCGGTGGTAAGCGGCGGCAAGCCCATGATAGGGCCGGACATGACCAGCCTGGGCTGGATCTACCGCTTCGTGTTCACCTCGCTCTCGGGCACGATGTTCGCCGTGCTGGCCTTCTACATAGTCTCCACGGCCTACCGCGCCTTCCGCATCAAGTCCCCGCAGGCCTTCGTCCTCTTCGCCGCGGCCTTCATCGTGATACTCGGCCGCGTGCCGCTGGGCCAGATGATGTGGGACGGCCTGCTGAGCTGGACCGGCTACCAGGTGACCGACGTCATCGAGTGGCTGATGAGCGTGCCGGTGGTCGCCGGCCGCCGCGGCATCATGATCGGCATAGCCATCGGCGGCATAGTGACCGCCCTCAAGATAATCTTCGGCATAGAACGCCAGTACATGGGGAAGGACTGATATGAAGAACGCCCTGGAAAAGTTCCTTAAGATAGACAGGCGCCTGATATTCCTGGCCCTGACCGTGCTGCTGTTCGCGCCCATCGTCAAGCCGCTGGGCCTGCCCAACAAGAACCTGGGCAAGGACGTGGTCAACATCTACAACTACATCGAGAACATGCCGGAGCGCTCCTTCGTCATGCTCTCGCTGGACTACGACCCGGCCACCCGCCCCGAGCTGCACCCGCAGGCCGTGGCCGTGGTAAAGCACGCCCTGCGCCGCAACCTGCGCGTCGGCATCTTCACCCTCAACGCCGGCGCCACCGGCATGATCGAGGACATAGCGGCCCGCATACCCAAGGATATCGCCCCGGACAAGGTCTACGGCAGGGATTACGTCATCATGCCTTTCCAGCCGCACCCCGTGGCCGTCATGACCCAGATGGGCATCAACATCTACGAGATCTACGACAAGGACCGCAACGGCAACCCGACCCGGGACATGGAGGTCATGAAGGGCATAAAGTCCGTCAAGGACATGGGCCTGGGAATATGCATAACGGGCACGGCGATGCTCGACTATTACGTCGCCTACCTCGCCGACAAGAACAAGTTCCCGATGGCCGGCGGCGTCACCGCGGTCAGCCAGCCCGGCTACGGCCCCTACCTGCAGACCGGCCAGCTCAAGGGCCTGATCGGCGGCATGAAGGGCGCGGCCGACTACGAGTCGCTGATAAACGACGTGGAGAAGGGCACCTCCGGCATAGACGCGCTCAGCCTGGCGCACGTGCTGGTCATCGTCCTGATCCTGACCTCCAACATCATAATGCTGGTCCTGAAGTACCTCTAAGGAGCTAAAATGGAATTCCTGGCCAATCTCTGGAACTCTTTCGCGGGCCTTTTCACCGTCACCCCGGGCTGGATGACGTTCGGCGGCTGGGTGGCCGCGGGCCTCACCATCTGCCTGTTCAGCTTCCTCTACAAGGACAACCCGTTCTTCAAGGTCGCCGAGCACCTCTACCTGGGCGTGGGCATGGGCTGGCTCTTCCAGGTCTACCTCTTCCAGACCTGGAAGCCCAAGGTCTACGCCCCCCTGATGGAGGGACAGTTCAGCGTGCTGATCCCGACCCTGCTGGGCCTGTCGCTGGTGACCCAGTTCTTCCCCCGCATCTCCTGGATCTCCCGCTACGGCTTCACGTTCATCATGGGCTACGGCTCGGGCCTGGTCATACCGATGGAGATCTCGACCAACTTCCTGCGCCAGATCGGCGGCAGCATCTCCCCCTTCATCGGCGCCACCGGCCCGTGGGACCTGTTCAACGGCGCTCTGGTCGCCTTCGGCTTCATCTGCGTCCTCTTCTACTTCTTCTTCTCGGTAGAGCACAAGGGCGCGGTCAAGAAGGCTTCCAATATCGGCATCTACTTCCTGATGCTCTACTTCGGCGCGGCCTTCGGCAACACCGTCATGGGACGCTTCTCGCTGCTCTACGGCCGCTTCGACGACCTCTACAAGTATTCCGACGCCAGCTACTTCTACGCCACGCACGTGGTCCTCGGCCTGCTGGTCGCGTACTTCGTCCTGGACAAGCTGGTGCTCTCCAAGAAGAACGGCGGGCAGGAACCGGCTCACTGAGCCGCCGCCGCCAGGCGTAAAAAAGACCCCCGGCCCTGAAAGCCGGGGGTCTTCTTTTTTGCCGGCGGGCCGCCGGGCGGGTCAGCGCTTTACGTCTATTTTAGCCGACTGCCGGAGCCGCGCCGTCAGGTCCCTGGTGGCCTGCGCCACGGCCTGGTTGAGGATGAGGGCTTTGAGCTCCTCCCTGACCGCTTCGAACTCGGGTACCGAGCGGGGGCGGTAATCCTCGGACTTGAAGATGCTGAATCCGGTCCCGGTCGTTATGACGCCGGTGTATTTGCCGGGGGTTAGGGCGAAGACTTCCTTTTCCAGCTCCGGTATGAGCACGCCCCTGTTTATGTAGCCCAGTTCGCCGCCGGTCCTCTTGAGGTTCTCGTCGGAGGCCTTGAGCATGGCGAGGGTCGCGAAGTCGGCGCCGGTGTTGAGAAGGCGCAGCGCGTCCTCGGCGTCGGCCCTGACGGTGGTGAAGAACTGGCGCAGGCGCACGCTTTCCGGTCGGGCGAGCGCCTCCCTGTTGGCGTCGTAGAACAGCTTCGCCTGCTCGTCCCCCACCGCTATCCCGGCGGACTTTATCGCGGTTTCCCGTATGGAGAGCTGCCGCTCTATCAGCGCGCGCAGGGCCCTGGACGAGTATCCGATGCCCTTGAGCGCCGTTTCCATCTCCTTCTCTCCTTTGTAGGAGTCGGCTATGGCCTTGAAGCGGGCGTCAACTTCCGCCGCGGCGGGCTTCACGCCGAGGCGGCGGGCCTCCTGCAGTATCAGTTCCTCGTCCACCAGGTCCTGCAGCGTGCGCTCGGCGTTGGTCCACCAGAGGCGCATGGAGATGTCGTCGGCGGTTATGCGGGAGCCGTTGACGGTGACCGTCACCGACGGTTTCTGGGCCGCCGCCGTCCCCGCGGCCAGGACGACCGCGCACAGCGACAATAACGCTTTTTTCATGGATTTACCTCCTGTTTGCTCACGAAAAGGGTCTGGGTCGGGTAGGCGAACTGTATGCCCTCGCGGGCGAAGGCCCCGCCGATCCCCAGCAGGACGGCCTCGTGATCGGCCGCGTAGACGTTGTAGTCGGCCACCGTCACGTAATAGACGGTCTCGAAGTCTATGGAATAGGCCCCGTAAGCCTGCAGATTGGAACGGTCGAAGCGGGTGTCCTGAACGGAGGATACCGCCTCCTTTATCAGCGAGGGTATCAGGCGCAGCTTTTCCTGCGGGGTCTGGTAGGTCACGCCTATCTTGAAGACGACCCGGCGCTGGTTCATGGCCTTGTAATTGCGCAGGCCCCCGGTCAGCATGCGGGAGTTCGAGATGATGATGAGCTCCCCGCCCAGGCTGCGCACCCTGGTGGACTTGAGCCCGATATGCTCTATCGTCCCCATCATGTCGTCGAGGATGACGAAGTCGCCTATCCGGAAGGGCTTGTCGAGGAGTATGACGAAGAAGTTGAACAGGTCGCCCAGTATCGCCTGCGCGGCCAGCGCGACGGCCACGCCGCCTATGCCCAGGCCGGCCAGGGCCGCCGAGACGTTGACGCCCAGATTGCTGAGGACGAAAATGGCCGCGGTCACCCAGAGCAGCGTCTTGAAGACCACTCGCGCGCTCTTCAGCACGGTGTCGCGCACGGCCTGGTCGGTATAGCGCTCGGCCGCGAACTTCTCCAGCCAGTAGTCCAGCAGTTTCTGCGCCAGCGTCACCGCCCTCACGGCCAGTACCACGAGTATCACCGCGAAAAGGGCCCTGTCGAAAGCCGGCGGCATCTCCAGGTACCTTACCGAGGCGTAGAGGGCTATGAGGTGGTACTCGGGCGCCTTTACCGCGTATATCAGTTCGACCAGCAGGTCGTCGAGTCCGGTCTCGGTCTTTTTGGCCAGTTCCCTGAGTTTGGCCAGGACTACCGAGCGGAGCAGGTAGAGCCCCGCCAGGACTATGCCGAAAACGGCCGCGGCGTGGAGATAATCGGACAAGGTGTTGCCGAAGTAGCGGCTGGAAAGGAACTCCATGGTTTACCCCCTTCGCTTTTTTTTGAGTCGGGCGTCCCCGCAAATGAGCCGCCGGGAAAGCCGCACCGACCGGCGCGGCCTTCCCGGCGGGCCGGGCTTACTTGTAATGGCGCCTGAGCGCCTTGCGGTCCAGCTGGGCCAGCTCGAAGTCGTCGGTGGAGGCCAGCGCCTTCTTGGGGCAGACCTCCACGCACTGGGCGCAGTAGACGCAGCGGTCCAGGTGTATCACGCAGTCGAACTTCTTCTTCGCCGGGGCCGGGGCCTGTCCCTCGACCGGCGCCGGGGCGGCCGGCTGGTCGGCCGAGAGGACGATCTCTATCGCCTTGGCCGGGCAGACCCGCACGCACATCTTGCAGCCTATGCACTTCTCCTGCTCGAAAGCTATGCGGCCCCTGAACTTGGGCTGCAGCTTCGCTTTCTCGAAGGGATAGGCGCTGGTGGCCGGCTTTTTGAAAAGCTGCCGCACCGCCTCGCCCAAAGCCCTGCCTGGTATCTTTTTCTTCATGTTTTACCCCAGCTTGATCCTAAGGAAGATGTCGAAGACTATCTGCGCCATCGCCAGGGGCGCGAGTATCTGCCAGCAGAAGTTGACCATCTGCTCTATGCGTATGCGGGCCATCAGCACCCGCAGGACCACCAGCAGCAGCACCACGCCGAAGGTCTTGAGCATGAACAGGGCGAAGGCGCCGATGCCCGTCAGGCCCAGCCCGCCGCCCAGGAACACGGCGTTGAGCAGGGCGGCCCCGACGACCATCTCCATGCTGACGGCCATGTTGAAGAAGGCCAGCAGGCGGCCGGTGTACTCGGTGAACTGCCCGCCGACTATCTCGGTCTTGGCGTGGGGCATGTCGAAGGGCAGGCGCTCGAGCTTGCCCTGCAGCGCCAGCACCGCCACCAGGAAGCCCGGTATCTGGGCCGGCATGTAGGCGGGGTTGCGGGCGAAATGCTCGGCTATCGCGGTTATGTTCCAGCTGCCTGCCAGTATGGCCGGCCCTATCAGCGCCAGCATCAGCGGCACTTCGTAGGCGAAGAGCTGGGTCAGCACGCGCATCGAGCCGATCGCCGCGTAGGGGCTGGTGGAGCTCCAGCCGGCCAGGAAGAACGTCGCCGTCGGTATCGTCAGCAGGTAGATGACCGCTATCAGGTCCCCTTCGAACGAGAACAGGGCTCCGTTCCAGACCGGTATCATCATCATCGCCGCCGTCACGCCCGCCACCGCGAAGTAGGGCAGGTTGCGGAACATGAGGGTGTCGCAGGCCTTGGGGATGATCACTTCTTTGGAGACCAGCTTGACGAAGTCAGCCATCGGCTGGAACCACGGCGGGCCGACCCGGTTCTGCAGGACCGCTCCCAGTTTGCGGTCAACCCATTCCAGCGTCATGCCGTAGGTCGCCAGGAACCAGATCCCGGGGAAGATCAGCACGTAGAAGAGAGCCAGCAGTACGTTCTCTATAGCCATTTTCTTATAGGCTCCTTATTTTTTTACTTCAGCGTCACTTTGGAGAAGTCCACGCCGCGGCGCTTGTAGAACTCTATGCCGTTGCGGCGCATCTCTTCCCAGGACCAGACCGCGGACCTGGCGGCCGCCCGGTCGGTGACGAGCGCCCTGTCCGAGCAGGACATGCACGGGTCGATGGCCGCTATGACCAGCGGCACGTCGGCCAGCCAGCCGCCCTCCAGCATGTGGGGGACGGCGTGGTAGTTGGCCAGGGTGGGGGCGCGCACCTTGACGCGCTCGGGCTTGTCGGTGCCGTTGCCCTTTACGTAGTGGATGTCCTCGCCGCGGGGCGCCTCGTAGCGGTTGACCGCCTCGCCCTCGGGTATCTTCCACGGCACCTTGATGGAGATGGGGCCCTCCGGCAGGTAGTTGAGCACCTGGCGGATGATCCTGCAGGACTCCACGGTCTCCAGCACGCGCACTACCACGCGGCCGAACACGTCGCAGGTGTCGGCGGTGATCAGCTTGAAGTCGAGCTTGTCGTAGATGAGGTACGGCTCGTCCTTGCGCACGTCGCGCGCTATGCCCGAGGCCCTCGCTGTCGGACCGCAGGCGCCGAGCCTTATGCCGAGGTCCTTGGGCAGGACTCCCACGTTCTGAGTGCGGGCGAGCACCGTGGTCTCCTCGGTGGCCAGCGTGGTGTAATACTTGGTGCGGGCCTCGAGGATGTCTATCCGCTTGAGCAGCTCCGCCTTGATCTCGGGGGTGATGTCCCGGCGGACGCCGCCGAGCGTGTTGATGGAGTAGTGGACGCGGTTGCCGCCGACCAGTTCCAGGCAGTCCAGCACGTGCTCGCGGTCGCGCCACACGTACATGAACAGCGTGTCGAAGCCTATCTCGTAGGCCGCGATGCCCAGCCACAGGAGGTGGCTGTGTATGCGTTCCAGCTCGCCGACCAGCACGCGTATGGCCTTGGCGCGCTCGGGTATCTCGGCCTTGGCTATCTCCTCGACGCAGGTGATGTAGCAGGTGACGTGGGAGTGGGAGCAGATGCCGCAGACGCGCTCTATAAGGTAGATGTCCTGTATGTAGGTGCGCTCTTCTGCGGCCTTCTCCACGCCCCGGTGGTTGTAGCCGAGGTTGACCGTGGCCTTGTCTATCTGTTCGCCCTCGAGCACGAGGCCGAAGTTGATCGGCTCCTTGAGGCCGGGATGCTGGGGGCCCAGGGGTATGCTTATCTTGGACATTACTTGGCCTCCTTGACGGCGGGTTCCGGGTAGGCGTCGGTCAGTTTCCAGTCCTTGCGCAGCGGGTGCTGGCCGGGCGGGAAGTCGTCCGGCAGCGGATAGTGGCGGCCGGGCGGCAGGCCCTCTATCTTTATGCCGAAGAGGTCCTCGAGTTCGCGCTCGTAGGACTCCGTGCCGGGGAAGACGTCGCGCACGGTGGGCAGGGACGGGTTGGCCCGCGGCGTTTTGGCCCGCACGGTTATGATATTGTGCTGATCGGTCGTGTGGTAGAGAGCGCCCAGTTCGGCCCCGAAGTCGACGCCGGTTATGGTCGCCAGGTGGTTGAACCCCATCTCTTCGTAGAGGAAGCGCATCATGTCCACGAGCTTCTCCGGCTTAACGGTGAGCCAGAGCCGCCGCCGGCGCTGCACGGCCATCTCTAGTATATCCCCCCCGAATTTGTCTTCGAGGCGCTTCTTGAGTCTTTCTTCCAGTTCCAGGTCGGACATAGGGGTCTCCTTACTTCTGCAGGCTGCCGAGCAGCTTTACCACGCCGTCTATCACGGCCTCGGGCCTTACGGGGCAGCCCGGGATATAGGCGGACACCGGCACGACCTTGTCCAGGCCGCCGGGGGCGACGCAGTAGCAGCCGTCGAACACGCCGCCCGAGCAGGCGCAGGCGCCTACGGCGACGACGAACTTGGGCTCGGCCATCTGGTCGTAGATGCGCTTGATGCGCTTGATCTGCTGGCGCGTCACCGGCCCGCTGACCACCATCACGTCGGCGTGGCGCGGAGTGGGCTTGAGCTGTATGCCGAAGCGCTCCAGGTCGTAGCGGGGGGTCAGCGCGTCCACCACCTCGATGTCGCAGCCGTTGCAGCCGCCCGAGTTGAAATGCAGTATCCAGGGCGACTTCACCCGGGACCAGGTTATTATCTTCTCTTTGAGGCTTTTGGTTTTCATGTCTTATCCCAGGAAGAGCACGGCGAGTATCACGGCCACGGCGCCGACGTAGGCCAGCACCAGCTCGAAGCCGCCGGCCGTGGCGTTGAGGCCCCAGGTCGCCAGCATGAGGCCGGCCACGTGGAGCAGCGTGAAGAAGATGGCGAACGGGAAGAAGCGCTGGTAGTCGGGCAGCACCTTCTCGGCGGGCACGTCCTCGCCGCAGGCGTAGGGCAGCTCCTTGCCGGCGGACTCGGCGCCTTTCGGCGCCCAGCCGGAGAAGAACTCCGAGAGGGCCATGGCGGCCAGCAGCGCGACTATGAATACTACCGGAGGTGAGAGGAGTATTTCCATATTTTCAGCCTTTGAGCGAAGATAGCTTCCAGACGTCCACGCCGCCGTTCATGCGGTAGGCCTTGACCAGCAGGACCAGCCCGGCCGCGACCACGACGACCTCTATGACTATCATCGTGATGATGACGGCCTGGGCCAGCGAGAGGTTCGACATCGCCCCGCTGGCGATGAGCGCCAGCAGCGAGCCCTTGGACATCACCTCGAGGCCGATCAGCTGGCGGAGCAGGTTCCTCGAAGCCGCCATGCAGTAGAGGCCGATGAAGAAGAGCAGGGCCGCGAAATACCAGGCTGTTGCGAATGAAGCGCTCATTTTCCCGCCTTTCTGGCCGCGAACACGGAGTTTATGACCAGCACTCCGGCGGCCAGTATAGATATCTGTCCCAGCAGGTCCATGCGCCGGGTCTCCCAGAGCATGGAGCCGAGCGACTGCCCCCTGGCTCCGAACCTGGCGTAGTCGGCCAGGGCTTCGAAGAAGGGCCAGCCGGCTATCCAGCCGCCGATGGCGACTATCAGCGTGAAGATCGGCAGCAGGCGGAACCGGGTCCGGTCCTCGGCGAAGAAGGCCTCCTCCCTGCGCAGCAGGCTGACCGCGCTGATGAAGAGCACGGTTATCAGGCCGGCGCAGACCGAGAGTTCGAATACGGCGGCCCACGGCGCGTTGAAGTCGAAGAGCACCAGCGCGACGCCCACGCTCATCGCGGCCAGGCTTATGGCCGAGGTCAGCATGTTCTTGGACATCACGGCCGCCAGAGCGCAGAGCGTCACGGCTATGTAGAGGAATTCCCTGTATTCGATCATAACACCATCCTCGAGGCTATGGTTTCAGCCAGGTAGCTGAAGAAATAGGGGAACAGCAGGCCGGCGGCCACTATGACCGCGCTCATCAGCACGGCCGGGGCCAGCAGGGCCGGCGAGACCTCGGCGGCGGTCTCGGCGGCGGCGCTCTTCTTCCCGAAGAAGATCCTGCGCTGCATTACCACGAAATATCCCAGGGTCAGCGCGCTGAAGAGCAGCGCCAGCACGGCGTAGGTCACCGCGCCGGCGTCCCAGAGCGCGATGATGATGATGATCTTGCTCCAGAAGCCCGAAAGCGGCGGCACGCCGGCGGTCGAGAGCATCGCTATGACCGAGGTCCAGGAGGTCCAGGGCATCGGGTGCTCCATGCCGCCCAGCTTGTTCATGTCCCGGGTCCCGGCGGCCTTTTCCAGGCTCGCGCTGTTGAGGAACAGGACGGTCTTGAAGGTGGCGTGGTTGAAGAGGTGGAAGATGGCGCCGATGAAGGCCAGCGGGGTGGCCAGGCCGGCCGCAAGCACGATATAGCCCACCTGGCTGATGCTGGAGAAGGCCAGCATGCGCTTGAAGTCGTCCTGCTTCATCGCGGCTATGGCCCCCACGGCTATGGAGACCATGCCCAGGAACATCAGTACTTCGGAGAGCCTGAAGGCTCCGGTCTCGAAGAGACGCAGGAACATCGCGATCCGGACCACGGCGTAGACGCCGGAGATCTTGGTCACGATGCCCGCCAGGAAGGCGGAGACCGGCGCGTACGAGCCCTGGTACGAGTCCGGGGTCCAGACGTGGAAAGGCACCACGCCGGACTTGACCAGGAAGCCCAGGAGCATCAGCGACAGCGAGAAAACCAGGGCCGGGGCCGAGGCGCCGGAGTAGATTATTATCCTTATGCTGTCGAAAGAGAAGGTGCCGGCGCTCAGCAGCATGACCGCCAGGCCCAGCATGATGGCGGCGGAGGCCGGGAAGGTAAGAAGGTAGTACTTGACCGCGCCTTCGAGCCCTTCCTTGCTGTCGTCGGAGGTCATCAGCGCGAAGGACGCCACGGCCAGGACTTCCACGAAGATGAAGAGCGTGAAGAAGTCGGTGGAGGTCACGGCGCCGCACATCGCCGACACGGAGACCAGCAGCAGCGGGTAGAAGTAGGTGGTGTTCACCCCCCGCCCTTCGCCGTAGGAGGCGGAGAAGAAGGCCACGCACAGTCCCACCAGGTAGACCGTGAATATCATCAGCAGCGAGAAGCCGTCCTCGCCGAGGGCCGAGAAGCCCGAGGCCAGCACGGCGGGGTTGAGCAGCGTCCCGCCTATGCTGATCAGGCCGGCCAGCAGCGTGACGCTGGCGAAGATCTCCGCCAGCCTGCCGCGCCTGCGCGCCACGAAAGGTATGAGGAGCGCCGAGAACAGCGGTATGAGCATGTAATGAAGGAGGCTTATCGTCATTTACTTTATCCCTCCGGAATTCGCGGTGAAGAGCACGAAAAGGGTCATGGCCAGGCCCATAAGCACCATGTAGGCCGGGTACGAGCCGCCGTGGAATCGGCGGGAAAGGTCGCTGAGCTTCCCGGTCGCCGCCACCGGCAGGCCGTCTATCAGCCAGTCGAAGAATCGGTCCGCCTTGTAGAGCAGCGCCGAGAAGGACGGGACGCGCTTCATGATCTGCTCGTAGGGGTCGAAGACCCGCTTCTCGGCCAGTCCGTATATCCAGCCCAGGACGGGGGCGTAGTGGATGTGGTCCGAGGATTTGCTGGCCCTGCCCTTGGCGGCCGCGTACCCGTAGACGTGGTTCATGACGGCGCCCAGTATGACTATGACCGAGATGAAGAACAGGTTGTCCAGGTGGAAGCCCGACAGCGCGCGCTCGGGGAAGACGGCCAGGTTGTCCAGGGCCGGCCCGATGAGGTAGGTCACCGGGATGGCCGCGCCGAAGCCGAAGACCACGCAGACGGAGGCCAGGACCAGCATCGGCAGCAGCATCGAGAACGGCGCCTCGGAGACGTCCTTGAGCCCGTCGGGGCGCTTGTCGAAGAAGACCGAGTGGCCGAGCTTGAGGAACGAGGCCAGCGTCAGCAGCGAGCCGACCTCGGCCGCGATGAAGAAGGCGGTCCAGCCGGTCTCGAGCGTGCCCTTGTAGACCAGTTCCTTTGAGAAGAAGCCGTTGAACGGCGCTATGCCGGAGATGGCGGCCGCCGCTATCATGAAGCAGACGGCCGTCACCGGCATGGCGCGGAAGAGGCCTCCCAGTTTGCCCAGGTCGCCGGTGCCGGCCTGACGCTCCACCGCGCCGGCGGTCATGAACAGGCAGGACTTGTACGAGGCGTGGTTGATCATGTGGAACAGGCCGCCCGCTATGCCGATCGGGTTGAGCGTGCCTATGCCGAGGATCATGTAGCCGGTCTGGCTGACGGCGTGGTAGGAAAGCAGACGCTTGTAGTCCTGCTGCACGAAGGCCATCATGACCGCGATGATTATGGTCAGCGCGCCGATCGTCATCAGGACCAGCTGCATGGCGCCGTTGAGCTGGAACAGGTACACGGAGATGCGGGCGAGGAAGTAGATGCCCAGCAGCTTGTCTATGGCCGCCGGGACGTAGGCCATGAACGGCGCGCTCGAGTCAGTCGCCGCGTCCGGTATCCAGGTGTGGAACGGTATGGCGCCGGCCTTGGAGAGCGCGCCTATGAGAAGAAGCACGTAGGCCAGGCCGCCCCAGCCGTTGAGCGTGAGCTTCTCGGCCGAGATCTCGGACATGCTGGTCGTGCCGGCGAGGTAGGCGGTTATCGCCACGCCCAGCAGCAGGCAGAGGTCGGTGACGGCGTTGATGAGGAAGGCCTTCATGGAGGTCGCCCTGGAGCCGGCGGTGTCGCGCGAGAGGGCGATGAAGGTGTAGAGGAATACCAGCAGGCCCTCCCAGAAGAAGAGCAGCGCGATCAGGCTGTCGGCCAGGGCGGCGCCGGCGGCGAAGGACTGCGTGAGCAGGACGTTGAAGTAGAACCATTTGGCCTTGCCCTTGTCCGGGAAGCTGAAGGCGTAGAAGGAGACCAGCAGCGAGAAGAAGGAGACGGCCAGGAGCAGGAAGGCGCTCAACTGGTCGGCCTTGAGCGAGAAGTCCATGCCGCCGCCCAGCCAGGGCAGCGTCAGCTGGTAATGCTGGCCCAGCAGGGCCGGCGCCAGGGCGTTGAGGGCGGCCAGGAAGCAGACGGCCGTCACGCCTATCGCGAGCAGCTCGCGCAGCCAGCGGGTCTTTTCGGAGATCGCCAGGATCAGCAGGCCGGCTGCCAGCGGGAGAATTACGGGGATGCTGAGGAGGTTCATTCTATCGCTCCTATCTGGGAAGTCAGTATTTCAGCGTAATTGGCGGGGTAGTGCACGAAGGCCCCGAGGGCCAGGCCCAGCAGGGCCAGGAAGGCCACGCTGGCCACCATCGTGACGGAGCCCTCGCGGGGCGCGCCTTCTTTCTCCTCCCCGAGGAAGACCAGGTAGAAGAGGCGTATCAGGTAGAGCAGGGTCATGACCGCGCCGACGAGGAATACGGCCAGCACGAACAGGCTGCCTGTCTCGGCCGCGCCGCGGAAGACGAGGAACTTGCTGAAGAAGCCGCCGAAAGGCGGTATGCCCATCACCGAAAGCGAACAGAGAGCGAAGGAGACGGCCGTGACCGGCATGGCGCGGAAGAGGCCGCCCATCTTCGTTATGTCCTTGGTGTGGGTCTTCTGCTCGACTATGCCGGCGCAGAGGAACAGGCCGCCCTTGGCGACGCTGTGCATCATTATGTAGAGGAGGCCGCCGATGAAGGCGGTCTTGCCGCCCGCGGCCAGGCCCAGGAAGATGAACCCTATCTGGCTCACCGTGGAGTAGGCGATGATGCGCTTTATGTCCTTCTCTATCATCGCGGCGCCGGCCGAGATGAGGGCGCTGAGGCCGGCGATGACGAGGACCCCGTAATAGAAGCCCTCGGAGACCACGACGGTCACTCCGAAGATGCGGGCGTAGGCGTAGACGCCGATCTTGACCAGCACGGCCGCGTGCAGCAGCGAGGTGACGGTGGACGGCGCGACGCCGGCGTCGGGCAGCCAGGTCGAGAACGGCAGGGTGGCTGACTTGGAGAGTATGCCGGCCATGATCAGGACGGCCGCCAGCGTGGAGACGGTCTCGCCGCGCAGGTGGCGCAGGTCCATCGTCCCGTTGGCGAAGTATATCATCAGTATGCCCGCGAGCATGCAGAGGGCGCCGAAGACCGTGACCATGATGGTCTTGTTGGCCTTCTGGACGTCGGTGTCCTTGCGGAAGAAGCCGACGAGCCTCCAGCTGGCGAAGCCGGTCAGTTCCCAGAACACGTACATCCAGACCAGGTTCATCGAGAAGACCAGGCCCATCATGGAGCCCAGGAACAGGAGGACCATCGTGTAGTATTCGGTCTGGTTCTCGTAGTGCGAGATATAGTCGACCGAATAGATGAGTATGACGGCGCTGACGAAGGAGGAGACGGCCGCCATGAATACGGCCAGCATGTCGGCCGAGAAGGTAAGGTCGAAGCCCAGCGGGAAGGCCAGCGTGTAGGCCGCCACCTGCCCGTCCAGGGCCCTGGGCAGGAGGGACGCCGCGGCCAGGAAAGTGACCAGGCCGAGGGTCACGGCGAGGAGATTCCTGGCCGGCGCCGAGATCCTGGCGGCGACAGGGATTAAAAAAGCGCCCAATAGGGGCGCGAAAACCGCGGTTTTCATTGTGGTGACGAGGTCCATGTTTTATCCTTGGTCGGCGGTTCCCGGGCGGCGCCCGGGACCGGCTGTAATCTCAAAAATCACGACGGACGGACTGTGTACGGCTGCGTCTGGAACTATGATAACAAAAAGCCCGGCGGGGCTTCAAATCCCCCCGCGCCTACAGGGGGATGTTGCCGGGGCCGCCGCTGTCGCGCCGCTTCTTGTTGCGCAGCAGTTGGAAGGCGTCTATCAGCGTGGCCCGGGCCGAGGCCGGCTCTATGACCTCGTCTATCGAGCCGGTGGAGGCCGTCTGGTACGGCGAGGCGAACTTGTCCGAATATTCCTTGGCCAGACGCGCCTTCAGTTCGTCCCGCTCCTCGTCCTTGGCTTCCTTGATCTGCCTGGAGTAGAGTATCTCGATGGCGCCGCGCGGGCCCATCACCGCTATTTCGGCCGAGGGCAGCGAGAAGTTGAAATCCCCCCGCAGGTACTTCGAACTCATCGCGATATAGGCCCCGCCGTAGGCCTTGCGCAGCACCAGCGACACCTTGGGGACGGTGGCCTCCGAGTAGGCGTAGAGCAGCTTGGCGCCGTGCCGGATGATGCCGCCGTGCTCCTGCGCCACGCCGGGCCAGTAGCCGGGCACGTCTACCAGGGTCAGTATCGGTATGTTGAAGCAGTTGAGGAAGCGGATGAAGCGGGCGGCCTTGTCGGAGGCGTTGATGTCCAGGGCGCCGGCCATGTGCGACGGGTTATTGGCTATCACGCCCACCACCTGTCCGCCCAGGCGTATGAATCCGATCACGATGTTCTTGGCGTAGTCGTGGTGGACCTCCATGAACTTGTGGTCGTCGGCCAGCCACCAGACGATATGGTGCACGCGGTAGGGCTTGCGCGGGTCCATCTCGCAGAGTTTCTCGAGCAGCGGGACCTTGCGGTCGTGCGAATCCTTCGTCTCTATGGCGGGCGCGGGCTCGGAGCTGTTGCAGGGCAGGAAGCTCAGCAGCTCCTTGACCTGCCGGAAGCAGTCGGGTTCGGAGTTCGCGACGAAGTGGCAGACGCCGGATTTGCTGGCGTGCGTGTGGCTGCCGCCGAGGGTCTCGAAGTCCACTTCTTCCCCGGTGGCGGCCTTGACGACCTCGGGGCCGGTCACGAACATGTTGCTGATGCCCTTGACCATGAAGACGAAGTCGGTCAGCGCCGGGGAATAGACGGCGCCGCCGGCGCAGGGGCCCACTATCACCGAGATCTGCGGTATCTTGCCCGAGGCCTGCGTGTTGCGGTAGAAGATCTCTCCGTAGCCGTCGAGCGAGTCCACTCCCTCCTGTATGCGGGCGCCGCCTGAATCGAGTATGCCGACCACGGGCACTCCCGCGTCCCTGGCCATGTCCATCATGGAGGCTATCTTGCGCGCGTGGGCCAGGCCCAGGGAGCCGCCCAGCTGGGTGAAATCCTGGGAGAAGACGGCTACGGGCCGGCCGTTGACCTTTCCGAAGCCGGTCACCACGCCGTCCCCCTGTATGCCCTTGTCCTTTATGCCGAAATCGGTGCAGCGAGACTGTACCAGCAGGCCGACCTCCTGGAAAGAGCCTTCGTCCAGCAGGTAGGCTATGCGCTCGCGGGCGGTGAGCTTGCCGCGCTTCTTCTGGGCCTCTATCCTCTCTGGCGGACCCCCGGCTTCCGCCTGGGAGCGGAGCGTCCTGTACTTGGTAATGGATTCCGAGACGGGCCTTATTTTCTTTGGGTGCGGTTTCTTGTCCGCGGAGTTCTGGGGGGTCCTGATAGCGTCTTCGTTGAGATCCGGCATAGTCCTCCGTGAGGGCCGGTCGGGCCGGCCTGAACCGTAAAAAGGAATATATATTATCTCTTAATTCCGGCTTGCTTGGCAAATACGATCCGGCCTTCAAGTCCGGGGCCCGGGTCGAACGGCTCCAGCGAAAAAGGCGGACGGCCAAGCTCTTCCCAGCGGGCCAGCGCCCTGCCCCTGAGGACGGGCTCGGGGCCGGAGAGGTCGGCGTCACTGGTGTCGCAGGCGAGGCCCAGGCCCAGGGCCTTGAATAGGGCCTCCTTGGCGGCCCAGAGGGCGGTCATGGCGGCGTCGTCCCTGCCCTCCCTCTCGGCGGGGCTGAAATAGTCGCGGTACCAGCCCGGGTGCCTGGGAGCGGTCTCCTCTATGTCCAGGCCCAGGAAGCCGGGGCCCGCCGCGGCGGCGCATACCCCGGCGGAATGGCTTATGGAGACGTGGCGCCGTTCCCCCCGGCATACCAGGAAAGGACTGCCGGTAAGTTCGCGGCGCACCTCTATCTCCCTGAGCGGGACTCCCGGGAAAAAAGCGGCGGCGCCAGCCAGTTTTGCGGCCAGCCTGCCTCCGAGCCATTCGTTCTTTCTCTTGGGTACCTTCAGCGCCGACCAGGCGGAGAGTTCGTCCGGGGTCAGGAAGGCTTCCGGCGCCCCCGCGCGGACGTCCTTCACCAGGACGACATGGCAGGGTCCGGCCCTGAAACGAGCCGCCGCCGCGGAGAAGCCTTCTCCCGCGGCGGCGGCGAACACTGCCTTCTCTCCCATCGCGGCTATATCTGCGTCGGGATCATCAGGTAATCCCGCACTTCGGCCACCAGGTTATGCGCCTCGTCGAAGGCGAAGGCGTCGTAGACGCTGCGGCCCTCGCCGTCGCGGCCCTTGTACACCGTCTTGAGGTAGAGTATGTCCGGTTCGTTCTCGTAAGGATAGACCGTCACGCGGCCGACGGAATCGGGCAGCGTCATCTTCCTCTCGAAGTGTATGTCGCGGTAGCCGCAGGCCTGGAAGGCGGCCTCTATGACCATCGGGTGGAAGACCAGCTTCGGCCGCTCGCCCTTGAACAGCGGGGCCTGCGGCCGGCGGAAGACGGCCAGCGTGCCGTCCTTCTCCAGTTCCAGTATTCCCTCGAGCACGCGGAAGCTGGGCCCGTGGAAGTAGGTCTTGTAGATGGTCTCGGCCGTGACCTTGTACTTCTTGACTTTCGGTATCGACGGCTTCTCCTCCCCTTCCCACGGCTTATGCGCCTCGTAAGAGGCCCTGGCGCTGAAATGCGTCCTGGCCTGGCCCAGCTTGACCCCTTTGGGGCCGGTGAACTCGGTCGAGATGGTCATGGCCGTGCGCTGGCCCTCCGGCCTGGCGTTGATCAGGCCGGTGACGGGCTTGTTGCGCAGCAGCTTTATCGGCACCTGGAAGCGCACGTCCTCCAGCGAGGACGGCACCCTGCCGGAGAATTCTGCGGCGCATTCGGCGAAGGTCTCGATGCCCATGACGCCGGGCACGTAGGGCGTGCCGTTTATGGCGTGGTCGGTCAGGTAGGGGTCCTTCTCCAGCGAGTATTCCTTCTCCGCCGCGAACTCGACGCCCTTGACGTTGGCCTTCACCTTCTCGGCGAAATGCCAGGACGACGGCGACGTCCCCGGGAAGCCGGGGATGAAGGTGAGCTGCCTGTCCCAGTCCAGCTTGCCCAGGCTGCCGCTGAGCACTATCTCCGGCCGCTGGCCGTAGGCCAGCTCGTCGGCGACGGCGTTCATGCCCTCCTCGGGGTAGAGGAAGTCCAGTTCCTGCGATTTCAGGAAGGCCTCCACTCCGGGCCGCGCGCCCATGCCGATGAGCGCGTAGGCGGTCATGTCCACGCTGAGGGCGCGGACCCCCTTGTTGGAGAGCGAGACGCACATCTTGGCGATGTAGTCCGAGGCCGAGGCGTAGTCGCTCTGGCCCAGGTTGCCGAACTTGCCGGCTATCGACGAGATCATGACCCAGAAGCCCTTCTCCTTTACGAGGCCGGACTTGAGGAAGTTCATGGCGCTGTGCGCCTTTACCTTGTAGATGAGCTGGAACTCCTCCAGCGCCTTGTCGGAGACCAGCTTGGAGCGCTCCAGCCCGGCGAAGTGGACGAGGCCGTCCACCTGGCCGTGATCGGCCTTGAGCCCGGCCACGGCCGCCTCGAAGGCCGCCGGGTCGTTGAGGTCGCACTTGATATAGGAGACCTTGGCTCCCGCCGCCTTTATCCGCTGCATGGTCCTGTACAGCTCGGCCGCGTCCCTGAGCGCGGTGAATTCCCTCTCGAGCAGGGCCGGCGTGGGCTTGGCGTGCTTCTTCTTCACCTCGGCCCAGAGCTCGGCGTTCTTGTAGGCCTTCAGCTGGTCCTCGGTCATGGCCGCGAAGCGCTCTATGCCGGCGCCGAGCTCTATGATGTCCATCAGTATCAGTTCGGGCTTCCAGCGCCTGGCCAGTATCTTGGCGAACAGCGAGCCGAGCCCGCGTCCGCCGCCGGTCACTATTATCTTCTTCCCTTTGAGCTGGGTGCGCTCGCGGGAATAGTCCAGGAGTTCCGGCTTTGCCAGCATGGTGCTGCGCCTGGCGCCGTCGTAGCCTATCGCCAGCCTCTTGTCGCCGTAGAGCAGTTCGTAGAAAGTCTTCTGCACCAGCGCTTCCGTCGGGGAGCCCGCCGCGAAGTCTATGAGCTTGACGGTGGTCTTCTCCAGTTCCTTGCGCAGGCAGAGGGCCACGCCGTGTATGGCGCCGTATATCGGGTCGTAGACCTGGTCGGTCCTGTAACCGAAGCCGCCGTCCAGCCGCGTGACCACGGCCAGGAAGGTGGACATGCCCGGCTCGACCGCGCTGAGCGGCTTGAAGAGGTGCTTGGCGGCCAGGAACAGCGGCACCGTGAAACGGTTGAAGTCGGCGTAGGCGTCGGTGGAGGCCGGCGCGAACTTCTTCTCGGCGCAGCCCAGCAGGTAGATCAGGCCCTGCGTGTCGGGATGGGCCGCGGCGAAGTCCTGCAGGGCCTTATCGACGGCGGGAGTATCGGACCAGTCCAGAGCCTGGGAGTCCTTGAGCCGCGTCTTCTCCGATATGAAGATGTGGGAGTCGATGCGGTGCTTGGACAGCTCGGCTCGGTAGGCCTTGGCCAGCGCCAGGTCCGAGGCCATGATCAGCACCGGGCGGGACGAGGAGTACTTCCTTATTAT
The DNA here is from genome assembly GCA_031082205.1 of Elusimicrobiales bacterium. Taxonomy (GTDB): domain Bacteria; phylum Elusimicrobiota; class Elusimicrobia; order Elusimicrobiales; family UBA9959; genus UBA2231. The sequence goes on along the minus strand of JAVHLJ010000032.1, from coordinate 371 downwards.
CTCCTGCTCCACCGGCGCCGGGGTTATCACCGGGATATGGCGGATATGGCGTTTGGGATATTCCGGCGAGGGCTCCTCGTCGAAGGGCAGCTCCTGCTGGGAGGCGGGAGCAAGCGGCACTGGGACACCGTGCCGCATGGTTTCCCCCGCCGATGCGGCGCCGGACTGCGGGGCCGCGGCGGGCGCGGCCGCGGGCCGCTGAACGGCGGCGGGCGCGGGCTGAGCCGGGGCCGCGGTCCCGCCTTTTTCATCCATCACGAACTTTATGCAGTGCCTGATGGTCGGATAGTCCTTGAGCGAGAGGTTGTCCTTGCGGGGTATGTCGTAATGCTCGCGCATGGCGGCGAAGAGCTCGGCCTGCTTGACGGTGT
>JAVHLJ010000031.1:25294-26581 GCA_031082205.1 Elusimicrobiales bacterium | reverse complement strand
CCCGGAGCGCTATGCGCGATGGGCGAGTTCTCGGTCGGCCGCGCGCAGCGAAGGGCGGGTTCAGCGACGGCGAACCGTGGCGGAGTGAAGGCCCGGCGAGGGAGCCCGAGGCGTTTGTCGTAATGAGCCCCCGACAGCTCCGATTGTCAACTTACAAGGAAAAGGGAATAATTTTCCATTTTTGGAGATTTTCCGGAGAAGGCTTCTCAAAACGCGCTTTCTTGCGGAGGGATGTTTCTATCTCCTTACACTTGCGGTACGCTTCTTTGACAGAGGCATCTCTATAGGCTGACTGATAATCAGTGGCACTCCGCACCAGTGCGAATACTTTGTCTGCCGCTTGTAAGCACTCCTTGAGTTCAACTTGATGAGGATTATCTTGAAACTGCTCCCACTCTTTGCGGAATTGCTCGCAGGCCTCCAAATCCGATGCGATTATTCCGGAGCAGTTAAGATTGTACCGCCCGAAGTGGTACTCGTTTATTATGATCCGCTCCTCATTCAGGAACAATGGACGGGCCCCTTCAGCAACGAGATGTCGCAGAAATTCCATCGGAGGAATAGAGCCATCGGTCGCAACATAAAAAAGAGTGCCGCCGAGTCCAGTTTCTTCCGAAAAGATGTAGGCAGGCTTTTTTTGCAACCGCTTTATTTCATCATTGGTTAGTGTGCTCAGATTGTCGCCGTTTAGATCCAATTTCAGTGAAGGATTAAGCCGGATTTCAGTTATGCTGTCCAGGGGAACTGACAGGATCTCTTCTTTTATGGCGACGGTAGCGTTGACAGGGAATTTAATCTCTCCGAATCTTTTATACAAGGTTATGGATTTCTCATAGGAAATAAAACGATGAAATTCTCCATCCCCTGATAGAGCGAGGTTCGTTTTTATAAGAAAGTCTGAAAAAGGACCGCCTTCGTCCGGATTCCAGAACATATAGCCGGTCTGAACGGGTCCGCTGGTCAAGTGTATATCCACGCCAAATGTCCGAGTCCTCCCCCAGGCGGCGTAGATATCCGCAGAATAAAAAAACATCCAAACAACAATGGCAGAGCGAATTATTGAGTGAATCATATCCCTAATCCCCTCAATATTCTGGCAGAGAGAAGGGCATAAGTCAATTGGGCGACACGCCCGAGATCCGCTTGAAAAAGCATCCATCATGCGGTTTGCCATGAAACCCGGGGAGAAGCCGACCTGTATATCCACCCGTGAGGAGACAACCGGGGGAGGTGTGCCCTCACCGGAGCAAAACCCTTCGGAGCCGCGAGCTTACGGAGTATGCGCCG
>JAVHLJ010000031.1:0-25285 GCA_031082205.1 Elusimicrobiales bacterium | reverse complement strand
TGTGCCCTCACCGGAGCAAAACCCTTCGGAGCCGCGAGCTTACGGAGTATGCGCCGGAGCTAGCCGGTGGAATCGCTTCTCGAGGGGGCGGAGGCGCATACGAGCGCTCGCGGCGAGAACGGGAAGGGCGCGCACGGTGTGCGCGACCCTGTTTTTGCGAGGTGAGGGCACGCCTACCCCGGCAGAGTTACTCCGATCTTAGTCCGAATTGGCGGGGTAATGCTTTTTGAGGCAGGCCGGGCAGAGGCCGTGGGAGAGCGGGGAGCCGGGGATGCGGCTCTTTATGTAGACCTCGACGGGCTCCCAGGCGCCGGCCTCGTTGCGTATCTTCTTGCACGACGAGCAGATGGGCAGGACGGAGCGCAGTTCGGCGAGTTCGGAGATGTCCTCGAGCACGACCAGCGCGTAGATCTGTCCATCCATGCTGAAAAGCGAAGCGGAGATAAGCGCCGGCAGGACCAGTTCGCGGCCTTTTACCGAGACGCGCACCTCGGTAGCGGCGCGCACCACGGGCTTTCCGGAGAAAGCGCTGTTGACCGAGCCGCGCAGGACGCAATCGGCGCAGTGGGGGCCGGTGCCGCAGCCGCCGGGGGAGTCGGCGCTGTGTATGCAATGCATCACGTCGCCGGCCCGCCGGCTGTAGATCTTCTCGCCGCTCAGCAGCGAACGGGCGGCCTTGTTGCGGTAAAGCACCCTAACGTCCTCGTCGACGACCATCACGATCGAAGGCACCGCGTCCAGCGCGTGCCTCATGAAAGCGGCTTTATCGAATATGGCGTCCATGTCGTCCCCCGTTCATTTGTAAGTCCTGAACCGCCAGCCGGCGGCGAAGCCGAAGCGCAGTTCGTCCAGCTCCCGGCCGATGTCGCGGGCCCTGCGTCCGCCGGCGAAGAACCAGAGCCGCGTGTAGGTGAGATAAAAATCCAGCGTAAGGCCCGAGCCCGGCACGGCGCCCGGCGCCACGCCGGCGTAAAGTCCCGGGGCGACCCCGGCCCCGAAGGCCTCGCCGTTCTCCCTGAGACGCGAACCGTCGTCCAGCCCGGCGTCCAGCTCATATGAGACCCGGGCAAGGGGCAGCCCCAGCAGGCCGCCCAGCCTGAAATTGCGGCCCTCTTTGAAAGGCACTGATACCGACGGCGACAGCATGATAGCGCGGGTATCGAAACGGTTTATCTCGTCGGTGGTGTAGGTGGTGGAAGCGTCGGCGACCTGGTTGTACACCGTGGTATATACGCGCTTGACCGGCACGTCCAGGCCGCGGAGAAAGGCGTAGTCGTCGTCCGGATCGGGTATGCCCGAGGCGTAGAGCAGCACGCCCTTGTCGGCCCCCTCGCCGCCGCGCCAGAGCTCCAGCGCGGGCAGGGGGCCGGAGGCGTCGGAGAAAAAAACGAGGCCGGCTTTCCAGTCGTAGCCGCCGTAGCCGCGGTCGAACGGGGCGGAAGGCCGTGGCCGCAGGGAGTAGGGGAGAGGCTCGGAGATATCCGCGGGGGGGGCCGGCCGGGGCGCCTCCGTGGCGGCGGCGGAAGCAAAGGCCGGCGCCGTCAGAAGGAGACAGGCGCCGGCCAGTTTGAGCATACTCGCTGTTCCGCTCTCAGTAGGACTTAGACATCAGGACGCGCTTGGCGGAGGGCTTGCCCGTAAGTATGCACTTCCCCTCGCCGCGCGCTTCCGCGGGGATCTGGTCGTCGAACGGGATGCAGCGTATGCTGGTCTCGAAACGCTTGGCCATCTCGTCCTCCTGCTCGGCCGTTCCCGCCCAGTGCACCCAGGCGAAACCGCCGCCCTCTTCCCTGAAGAACTTCTCGTAGGCTTCCAGCGTGTCGATGACGCGGGTGCGGGAGGCGCGGAAAGCGCGCGCTTTCTCAAGCAGCTCCTTCTGCATGGCGTCCAGCGTCGGCTTGATGGAGGCTATGGCCTCGGCGCGCGGCAGGAACGCCTTGCGGCGCTTGCGCTGCTGCTCGGGGGTCTCGCCGGGGATATCGGCGAGGAAGCGCCGCGCTACGCATAGCGAGCCCTTCTCGAGGTCCTTGGGGCCCACCTCTATGCGCAGCGGCACTCCCTTTCCTTCCCACTCGTAGTACTTGGCGCCGGGCATCATGCCGTCGCGCTCGTCCACGCGCACGGCCACGCCCTGGGCTTTGAGTTCGGCGGCGACCTTGCGGGCCTCCTCCGTGGTCCTGGCCATCTCCTCGTCGGTCTTGTAGATGGGCACGATGACGACCTGTATCGGCGCGAGCCGGGGGGGGAGCACCAGGCCGGCGTCGTCGGAATGGGTCATGATGAGCGCGCCTATCAGGCGCGTGCTGACGCCCCAGCTGGTGGCGTAAACGTATTCGAGCTGGCCTTCCCTGTTCTGGAACTTCACGTCGGCGCTCCTGGAGAAGTTCTGACCCAGGTAATGGCTGGTGCCCATCTGAAGAGCCTTGCCGTCCTGCATCATGCCCTCGATACAGACCGTGTCCAGCGCGCCGGCGAAGCGCTCGCCCTCGGTCTTGGTCCCCTTCACCACGGGCACGGCCATGACGTTCTCGGCGAAGTCGGCGTAGACGTCGAGCATGCGCGCGACCTCCTCGCGGGCCTCCGTCTCGGTGGCGTGGGCGGTATGGCCCTCCTGCCAGAGGAACTCGGCCGTGCGCAGGAACAGGCGCGTGCGCATCTCCCAGCGCACGACGTTGGCCCACTGGTTTATCAGCAGCGGCAGGTCGCGGTAGCTCTGTATCCAGCCCTTGTACTGCGCCCAGATTATGGTCTCGCTGGTCGGCCGGACCACGAGCGGTTCCTCGAGCTTGGACTCCGGGTCGGGCACGATGGCGCCGTCGATGGACTTGAGGCGGTGATGGGTTATGACCGCGCATTCCTTGGCGAAACCGCTGGCGTGCTTCTCCTCCTGGGCCAGGTAGGAGAGCGGGATGAAGAGCGGGAAATAGGCGTTCTCATGGCCGGTGGCCTTGAACCTGTCGTCGAGCTCGCGCTGCATCTTCTCCCAGATGGCGTAGCCGTGGGGCCGGATGACCATGCAGCCGCGGACGGGCGAATGCTCCGCCAGGGAGGCGTTCTTTATCACGTCGAGGTACCACTGCGCGTAGTCCTGGGCGCGCGGGGTGACGGCCGAGGAGTCTTTCTTCTGCTGGTTGGCGGGTTTGTTCATAGGGTCCTTCATTTGCCGGAGCGGATCTTGCGTATTATCTCGCGCACCCATTCGCTCTCTTTGACGACTTTGATCTGTTTGCCCCTCTCTATCCAGACGCCGCGGCCTTTGCCGCCGGCGACGCCGAAATCGGCCTCGCGGGCCTCGCCGGGCCCGTTGACCACGCAGCCCATGACGGCGATCTTCATGCCCTTCGACCGGCGCAGCAGGTCGGGGCTGGAATAGATGGTCTCCTCCACTTGCTTCACCGCCTTCTCCACGTCCACCTGGCAGCGCCCGCAGGTGGGACAGGAGACAAGGTCGGGGCCGTACTCGCGCAGGCCGAAAGCCTTGAGTATCTCGTAGGCCGCGCGCACCTGCAGCGCGGGGTCCTCGGTGAGAGAGACGCGCACGGTGTCGCCGATGCCGTCGGCCAGCAGCAGCGAGAGCGCCGCGGAGGACTTGACCGTGCCGGCCAGCGAACTGCCCGCCTCCGTGACGCCCAGGTGGAGCGGGATATCGCAGCGGCGGGCGAAAAGGCGGTTGGCGAGGACGGTGCGGTCCAGGTCGTCGGCCTTGAGCGAAACGGCGATGTCCCGGAAACCTAGGCTCTCCAGGAGACGGACTTCATCGAGGGCCTCTTTGACCATCACCGACGCCCATTTCGCGGCCGTCCAGCGGGGACGGGGCGAATTGCGTATGGCCTTCAGCGAGCCGGCGTTCACGCCGATGCGTATCGGGACGCCGGCGGCCTTGCAGGCGCGCGCGACCTCGGCGACCCTGGCCTTGTCGCCGATATTGCCGGGGTTTATGCGGACCTTGTCGACGCCCTGGCGGACCGCTTCGAGAGCGAGCGAGTAGTCGAAATGGATATCGGCCACCAGTGGCACGCCTATCGCCGCCTTTATGCGGCCCAGCTTGCGCGCCGCGGCCATGTCCGGCACGGCCACGCGTATGAGCTCGCAGCCGGCCGCCTCGAGCCTGCGGCACTGGTCCACCGTGGCGCGCGCGTCCTCCGTGCGGGTATTGCACATCGACTGCACGCTCACCGGCGCGCCGCCGCCGATCTTAAGGGATCCGGCCCTTATCTGCCGGGTGCGGCGCCTGCGGCCTATCAGGACCGATGGCATCAGGGCCTGACCTCTTCCTGCTGCGCGGGCTGTTCGGATTTTTTTGGCCCGCGCAGGCGCATTATGTCGCTGTAGGTGGCGAAGATCAGTATGCCCAGCAGCATCGCTATGCCGACGCTGTTGACGGCGCGCAGCAGCTTCACGGTCAGCTTGCGGCCGGAGATGCCCTCCCAGAAATACAGAACGGCGTGGCCTCCGTCGAGCAGGGGGATGGGGAGCAGGTTGAAGAAGCCGACGGCCACCGAGATCAGGCCGATCAGGAAGACGAAGTCGGCCAGGCCGGTGTGGGCCGCCTTGCTGACTATGCCGACGATGCCTATGGGGCCGGCGAGGTCCGGCTTCTCGCGGCGGTAGATGTTCTGCGCCAGGGTCTTCACGGTGAAGGCGGTCCAGTACCAGCACTGGCCGAGGCCCATTTCCATGGCCTTTAGTACCGGGACCTTCTTATAGCCGATACCGGGGGCCACCCCTATGAGCCCGATCTTGCCGCTCGGGTCCCGCTGCGGCGTCACGCTAAGTTCTTTCCGGGCGCCCTCCCGCTCATAGACAAGAGCGACTCCGCGCTCGGGACTGGAGCGGATTATCGCCGCCATCTCCTGCCAGGTGGCGACGGGCTTGCCGTCGACCGAGACTATCCTGTCGCCGGGAAGTATGCCGGCCCGCTCGGCAGGGTAGCCGGCGTTCAGCTCGGCTATGACCGGCTCGTCGGAGGGGACCGGCTCGCCCATGACCATTATGACCCCGGCGAAGAGGAAGAAGGCCAGGACATAGTTCATGGTCGGGCCGGCGAAGACCACGGCCAGGCGGGTGTACCAGGGCTTGGAGAAATACTCGTCGGGCTGGCCGGAGACCTCCTCTATGTTCTCGCCGGCGGGCTTCACGTAGCCGCCCAGCGGTATCGCGCGTATCGAGTAGCGGGTGGGGCCGCTGGTCCTGCCCCAGAGCTCCGGGCCGAAGCCGAACGAGAAGGCCTCGACCTTGATGCCGGCCATCCGGCACACGATGAAGTGCCCCAGCTCGTGCAGGAATATAACCAGCCCGAAAGTGATAAGGACCGCTATTATCGAAGTTATCATGATTTTACCTCTTGATCTTTCCGCCGCGCCTGCCGCCGGCTATTTCGGCCGCCCTGGCGCGCGCCCACTCGTCCGCCTCTATGACCTCGGAGAAATTCGGGGGATGGGGGGAAGGCCGCCACTTGCCGGCGGACAGGGCCCCCTCCACCACCTTGGGGATCGAGGTGAAAGGGATCGCCCCCGCCAGGAAACGTTCGACGGCCACCTCGTTGGCGGCGTTGAGCACGGCCGGGTAGAGGCCGCCTTTCTTCGCCGCCTCGAAAGCCAGCGCCAGGCACTCGAAACGCCTGAAATCCGGCTTGAAGAAATCGAGCTTGCTTATCTCGCAGAGGTTCAGCGGCTTCACGGGGCATTTAAGGCGGTCGGGCCAGGTAAGAGCGTACTGTATGGGAAGCTTCATGTCGGGCAGCGACATCTGGGCCAGCACCGAACCGTCCCTGAGCTCCACCGCCGAATGGACTATGGACTGCGGGTGTATCAGCACCTCTATGGTCTTGAGCGGCAGCGAGAAGAAGTTCTTTATCTCTATGGCCTCGAGGCCCTTGTTCATCAGCGTGGCCGAGTCCACCGTTATCTTGGGGCCCATCTTCCAGCGCGGATGCCTGAGCGCCTGCTCGGGCCTTACCGCGGCCAGGCTCCCCTTGGTCTTATAGAAAGGCCCGCCGGAGGCCGTGAGGAAGACGCGCGAGATGACCGACGCGTAATCCTTCGTCTTAAGCCCCTCAAGGCACTGGAAGATGGCCGAAGGCTCGGAATCCACGGGGAGCAGCGTCGCCTTCCAGCGCCAGACCTCGCGCATGATGGTCTCGCCGGCCATCACCATCGGTTCCTTGTTGGCCAGCGCGATATGCTTGGAAGCCCGTATCGAGGCTATAAGCGGGGCGAAGCCGACGGAGCCCGAGACGGCGTTGAGGACCACGTCCGCCTCGCCGAGCGCGGCCATCTCGGTCAGTCCTTCCACGCCGGGGGGGAGCAGCTTCACCCCGCGCGGCATGATGTCGCGCGCCGCCTTGTGAGCCTCGTGGCCGAAGACCGCGGCGTATTTCGGACGGAAATCGTAGACCTGCTGGAGGAGTTCCCTGACGTTGGAATTGGCCGCCACCGCCACGACCTGGAATTCCTCCGGGTGGGCGCGCACGACGGCCAGGGCGCTGCGCCCTATGGAGCCGGTGGAGCCGAGTATCGCTACTCTTTTCATCCTTACCTCGAGATGACGACTATGTAATAAATGAGCGGAGCGACGAAGATGTAGGAGTCGAACCTGTCGAGCACCCCGCCGTGGCCGGGCAGCAGCGACGAGGAATCCTTGGCGCCGACGGCGCGCTTGATCATGGACTCGGCGAGGTCCGAGAGCTGGCCGCCTATCCCTATGGCCGCCGCCAGCCAGACGGCGAGCGGAACGGGGAGGGTCTCCGGCATGAAGGCCCGTATCGCGAAGACCGCGATGAAGGCCCCGGCGAAGCCGGCTATGGCGCCCTCCCAGGTCTTCTTGGGGCTTATCGAGGAGAGCTGGCGGCTGCCGAAGGCCCGTCCCGCGGCGTAAGCCGCGGTGTCCATGAACCAGACGGTGATCAGCATGAGGAAAGTCAGGCCCTTGCCGTCGGGACGCAGTTCCCGCAGCGCGGCCATGTGCCAGAGCGGCCAGGCCAGGCCGTATATTCCCATCAGCGTGAAGGCGATGCGTTCCAGGTACTTCTGCTTGTAGAAGAACTCCGCGGTGAAGGCGGCCAGGGCCGGCAGGACCAGGAAGAGGCCGGCGTAATTGTCGCCTCCCTCGCGGTAGACGCCGAAATCGCCCAGCGACATGGCGGCCGGCAGCAGGAGGCCGAAGATCATCAGCACCGGGACCTGCACGGGCCGGGAGCCCATCCTCATCAGGGTCGCGTACTCGTAGAGCGAGAGGGCGATTATCGCCAGGATGAATATCGAATAGGGGATGCCCCCGAGGTTGACCAGGTATACCACGAGGGGGATGCCTATGAGGGCGGTGAGTACGCGGGGAAGCAGCATCGGGGCTCCTTAGGTTCCTTTCCTTCTGTCGCGGCGCTGATAATCGAGCAGGGCTTTTATCAGTTCCGGCCCCTTGAAGGCGGGCCAGAGAGTGTCGGTCACGTAAAATTCGGAGTAGGCTGTCTGCCAGAGCAGGAAATTGGAGATGCGCATCTCGCCCGAGGTCCGTATCAGGAGGTCGGGGTCGGGCAGCGGCCAGGTATAGAGCCTGCGGGCGATGTCATCCTCGGTCACGGGGGACTTCTTCCCGGCGATCAGCGCGTTGACGGCGTCAACTATCTCCCGGCGGCCGCCGTAATTGAGCGCTATGTTGAGAGTGATGTCGCGGCCGCCCTCGAGCAGGCGCGTGGTCTCCTCCGCCTGCGCCCTGACGGCGGGGGGCATCTCGTCCAGCCGGCCGCTGAACCTGAGGCGCACTCCCTTCTCTTTCATCTCCTTCGAGTACTCGCGCAGCGCCCTGCAGAGCAGCGTCATGATGGCGCGCACTTCCAGCTTGGGACGGGCCCAGTTCTCGGTGGAGAAAGCGTAAACGGTAAGGACCTTCACTCCCGCGTCCCGGGCGGCGGCGACCACCGCCTTCAGGGACCGGGCGCCCTCCGCGTGACCCGCCGCGGCGGGCAGGCCCCGCGCCCGGGCCCAGCGCCTGTTGCCGTCCATGATGATGGCGACATGCGCGGGGACCCGGGACGGGTCGAGCTCGTCTTCGGCGCGGGAGCGGGGCATCGTCAGACCGTGAGCAGTTCCTTTTCCTTGGAGCCCGCCACGTCGTCCACCTGCTTCACGTAGGCGTCGGTGAGCTTCTGGACGGTCTGCTCGTGCCGCTTGACGTCGTCCTCGGAGATCTCCTTGGCCTTCTCGGCCTTCTTGATCTTCTCCATCGCGTCGCGGCGCTCGTTGCGTATCGCCACGCGGGCGTCCTCGCCCATGGAATGGACGACCTTGACCATCTTCTTGCGCTGGTCCTCGGTCATCGGGGGGAGATTTATGCGGATAACGTCGCCCTGGCGGGCGGGGGAGGTGCCGAGGTCCATCTTGCGCAGCTCGGCTTCGACGGCGTCCACCGCGCCCTTATCCCAGACGCGCACCTCGAGGGTGCGGGCCTCGGGAATGGAGACGGCCGCGACCTGCTTGAGCGGCACGCGGGACCCGTAATACTCGACGTAGAGCGAGTCGAGGAGCTGGGGATTGGCGCGACCAGTGCGCAGCGAGGTCAGCTCGCGCTTGAACTTGTCTACCTTCCCCTTCATGGCCTCTTCGGCCCCGGAAATAACGGCGTTAACCCCTTCCATAAGCACGCTCCTTGCGAACCGGAATACGGCGCGGCCATGGCCGCGCCTTGATATCAATTATATTAAAAATGGGGGGTCAGGTCTTTACTTTTGCGCTTGGCCGGGGCAAAGTCAAAAATAAAGACCCGACCCCGCTAGAGGGCCTCTTCCACCAGCGCGCAGAAACAATGCATGGCCAGGCCGTGCATCTCCTGTACGCGGGGGGTATCCTTGGAGGGGACCGAGAAAGCGATGTCGCAGAGCGGCGCCAGCTTGCCGCCGCCGCAGCCCAGGAAACCCAGGACTTTCATGCCCTGGGACTTCGCCTTCAGCGCGGCCTTTACGACGTTGGCGCTGTTGCCGGAAGTGGAGATGCCCAGCAGCACGTCGCCGGGGCGGCCGTAGGCTTCCACCTGGCGCTCGAAGACGGTGTCGAAGCCGTAATCGTTGCCGAGGCAGGTGAGGATGGAGGTGTCGGAGCTCAGCGCTATGGCGGCCGCGGCGCGGCGCTCGCGCTTGAAGCGGCCGACGAACTCGCCGGCGATGTGCTGGCTGTCGGCGGCGCTGCCGCCGTTGCCGCAGATGAGCAGCCTGCCGCCGGCGGCGAAGCAGGCGGATACGGCCGCGGCCATTTCCGAGAGGAGGGGGGCGGAACCTTCGAACCAGCCGAGGAGTTCCCGGTGGTCTCTGACGGCGGCGAGTATTTTCCCGTTCTCAGTCATTGACTATGAGGGTGCCGACCCGCTCCCCGCCCACGGCCCGCTTGATGTTGCCGGGCTTGTGCAGGTCGAAGACCAGTATCGGGATATCGTTATCCATGCACAGACTCAGCGCGCTGGTGTCCATGAACTTAAGGCGGCGCTCTATGGCCTGCATGTAGGTTATGTCCTTTATGAGGCTCGCCTTCGGGTCCTTCTTGGGATCGCCGGTGTAGACCCCGTCCACCTGGGTGGCCTTGAAGATCACGTCCGCGCCGATCTCGGCGGCGCGCAGCGCGGCCGCCGAATCGGTGGTGAAATAGGGGTTGCCGGTGCCTCCGGCGAAAATGACGACGCGGCCCTTCTCGAGATGCCGTATGGCGCGGCGGCGGATAAAAGGCTCGGCGAGTCGGGAGATCTCTATGGCGGTCTGGACGCGGGTCGCGACTCCCCTGTGCTCCAGGGCCGACTGCAGCGCCATCGCGTTGATGACGGTGGCGAGCATGCCCATGTTGTCGGAGGTGACGCGGTCTATCATGCCGAGCCCGTCCTTGGCGCCGCGCCAGATATTCCCTCCGCCTATGACGATGGCCAGCTGCAGGTCCTTTCGCACCGCTTTGGCTATCTCGCCGGCGATGAAGGTGAGGGACTCGGGGGAAACGGAGTGGCCCCCGCCCCGCAGGGCGAGGGCTTCTCCGGACAGCTTGAGGAGTATCCTCTTGTACTTCATTCGACTCCCACGAGGTAGCAGTCGAAGCGCTTCACCGTTATGGCGCCGCCGAGGGGGCCCTCGGAATCCTTGACGAACTGCGCCACGGTCTTCTTTGAATCGCGTATCGAAGCCTGCTCGAGGAGGCAGATCTCCTGGTAGAACTTGTTGACCCGGCCCTCCAGCATCTTCTCCAGGGCCTCCGGCGGCTTGGGCTTGTACTGCTTGCCGGTCTCGGCGGCCTTGGCCTTGGCGGCCTCCTCGTCCTGGACGGTCTTGGCCTTGTAGATCTCCCTCTCTTTCGCCACCACTTCAGCGGGGACGTCCTCGCGGCGCAGGAACTTCGGGCCCATTGCCACCGCCTGCATCGCTATCTCCTTGGCCAGGGCGGCCAGGCCTTCGCGGGCCTTGGCCAGGTCGCCGGCGAAGCCGAGCTCCACCAGGCAGGCCTTCTTGGAGTCCGAGTGGAGGTAATAGCTGGCGACGGTCCCGGCGGAGCCGTAGACGACCCCGCGGCGTATCGCCATGTTCTCCCCGGCCTTCATGGCGACGGCCTGCAGCCGCTCCCTTGCCTCCGCGTTATCGGCGGGATTGCCGTAATCAGCCTTCTCCAGCATCGTCGCGCAGAGGGCGTCGGCCAGCGCGAGCACGTCCTGGTTCTTGGCCACGAAGTCGGTCTCGCAGTTGATCTCCACCATCGCGTGCCTGGCCCCGTCGGGGGAGGACTTTATCGTAACCACGCCTTCCTTCATCTCGCGGCCGGCGCGCTTGGCCAGGCCGGCGAGGCCCTTTTTCCGGAGCAGCTCAACGGCCTTCTCCAGGTCGCCCTGCGCCTCGTTAAGCGCGGACTTGCAGTCCATGATGCCCGCCCCGGTCCTGGAACGAAGGGTCATGACCTGCTCGCTCTTGATAACAACGCTCATGATGTCTCCTTAAAGATGTTTACCGCTGCGGCGCCCGCCGGCGCCGGGTCACTCCTCGGTGCGGACGGGCTCCTCCGAAGGCTGCTCCACCGCGGTGTCGGCCGGCTGGACATAGGCCTGGTCGACCTCGCCCTGCATCTGCTCGGCCTCGGTCACGGCGGCCTGCTCCTGGGCCTGCTGGTGGGCGATCATCTTCGCCTCCTCGGCCTCCTTCCGGCCGTCTATGACGGCGTCGGCTATAGCGCCGCAGAACAGGCGTATCGAGCGGGCGGCGTCGTCGTTGCCGGGCACGGCCCAGTCGATCAGGTCGGGGTCGCAGTTGGTGTCGCAGACTGCCACTATCGGGATCTTGAGCTTGCGGGCCTCGCGGATGGCGCCCATTTCTTCGACGGGGTCGATCACGAACATGATGTCGGGCAGCGACCTCATGTTGCGGATGCCGGAGAGCAGCTTTACCAGGCGCTCTTTTTCCTTGCTCAGCCGGGAGACCTCTTTCTTGGACATGACCTTGAAGAGGCCGTCGTTCTCGAGCTTCTCGAGCTCCTCGAGGCGCTTTATCGAGCGCTTGATGGTGTCGAAGTTTGTGAGCGTGCCGCCCAGCCACTTCTCGTAGACGCAGGCGACGTCGGCGCGCTGCGCCTCCTCGCGGATTATGTCCTTGGCCTGCTTCTTGGTGCCGACGAACAGGAACTTGGCGCCGGCCTTGGCGGAGTCCTTGACGTGGGTGTAGGTCTTCTTGAGTTCCTTGACCGTCTTCTGCAGGTCGAGGATATGGATCCCGTTGCGCTCGCCGAATATGAAGCGGGCCATCTTGGGGTTCCACCGGTAGGTCTGGTGACCGAAATGAACGCCGGCCTCCAGCATGGTCTTCATCGAGATGTTGAGCATCTAACTTCCTCCTGGGTCTTTATTCCGAAAATCGCGTTTTTGAACTGTCAGGACAAAAAGGCGTTGAAAAATATTAGCATATCTTTCCGTTATTTTTCAATCGCCCCAAAAAAATAGTTTGACCTGCGTCAACCCGCGCCGGGAAGCTTTTTTTGTGCCGGACGGCCGCTTTTCCTATAATAAGGGGCATGAGGACAGCCGTAGCTCAGATGAACCCGGTGACGGGGGACATAAAGGGGAACGCGGCCCGCGCCATGGATTTCCTCCGCCGGGCCGAGGCGTCGGGGGCGGAACTGGCGGTATTTCCGGAGCTCGCCCTGACCGGCTACCCGCCGCTGGACCTGCTGGAGCGGGACGAGTTCGTCAAAGAGAACCTGCTGGCCCTGAAGGCCCTGGCCGCCCGCACGCGGCGAACGGCCTGCCTCATAGGCTACGCCGACTTCAATCCCTCGCCGCGCGGCAGGCGGCTGCTCAACGGGGCCGCCCTGCTCCACGGGGGGAAGATAGCGGCCCGGCGTTTCAAGTCGCTGCTGCCCACCTACGATATCTTCGACGAGTCGCGTTATTTCGAGCCCGCCGCCGAAAACGCCCCCGTCCCGTTCCGCGGCAGGCGCCTCGGCGTCACGGTCTGCGAGGATATCTGGGCCGGAACGAGCCTGCTGCCAAGGCGGGAGCTCTACGGCGCCAGCCCACTGGCCGCCCTCAAAAAGAAAGGCGCCGACGTTTACCTGAACCTATCGGCCTCTCCTTACTACTGCGGCAAGCCGGCGGAGCGCCTGTCTATACTTTCCGGGGTCGCCCGCGGCCTCGGCAGGCCGCTGGTCTACGCCAACCAGTGCGGCGCCAACGACGACCTCATATTCGACGGCAACAGCCTGGCGCTCGACGGCAGGGGGCGCGTCGTCGCCGCCGGAAGGCCTTTCGCCGAGGACCTGCTACTTTTCGACGCCGACAGGCGGGGTCCGGGCGCGCGCGCGTTCATGCCGGGAGAAGCCGCTGAACTGCGGGCGGCCCTCAAACTGGGCATCTCCGATTATTTCCGGAAGACGGGCTTCTCCAGGGCAGTGCTGGGCCTGAGCGGCGGGATAGACTCGGCCCTGGTCGCCTGCCTGGCCGCCGACGCCCTGGGTCCCGGCAACGTCACGGCCCTGCTGATGCCCTCCAGGTTCACGGAGCGGCGCAGCGTCGAAGACGCGCTGCGGCTGGCCGGCGCGCTGGGGATAAAGCACGAGACCATACCCATAGACCCTCTTTACAGGGCCTTCGCCGCGGCTCTCGGCCGCAGGCGCCCTTACGAGAAAATCGACCTGACGCTGCAGAACCTGCAGTCGCGGGCGAGAGGGACAATACTGATGGCGCGCGCCAACGAGAGCGGCGCGCTGGCCCTGGCCACCGGCAACAAGTCGGAGATAGCTGTGGGCTACTGCACGCTCTACGGCGACACCGCCGGGGCGCTGGCCCCGCTGGCCGACCTGGTTAAAGGACGCGTCTACCTTCTCTCGGCCCTCTACCCGGAGATACCCTCTTCGGTCATGACCAGGCCCCCGACGGCGGAACTGAAACCGGGCCAGAGGGACCAGGACGACCTGCCTCCCTACGACAACCTCGACCGCCTTGTGTCCCTGCTCGTCGAAGAGGGCCTTGAGCCGGCGAAGGCGGCGGCCCGCGCCGGGCTGACGCCCGCGGAAGCGTACCGCATAGCCGGGCGGATATCCGCCAACGAATACAAGCGCCGACAGCTGGCGATAGGTCTCAAGGTGACGCGCAAGGCCTTCGGGCAGGGGCGGAAGATGCCCGTGGCCAAGAGGCTCTCCGCGGGCCCGGGGCCCGGATGCTGAAAAAAGCCGTCCTCCTCTCCGCGTCCCTGCTTCTGGCCCCGGCGGCCTGGGCCCAGCCCGGCCCGCGCAGCCGGTCCCCCGGCCCGGCCGACAAGCCGCCGCCTCCGCCGACCAAGATCGAGATAGTCGAGCCGCTGCGGGCGCCGGCCACCGGCTACGCGCCCAACCTCTTCAACCGCGTCCTGGACGCGCTGGTCATCGATCTCGAGAAAGGTCCGATACTGCCGCTTCCGATAGCGGAGGCGAGCAAGGACCTCGGGCTGAACGTCGGCGTGATGCCCGTCTGGGCGGTCTGGAACGCGCAGAAGACGGGGGTGGATTACGTCATGGCCCCGTCGGTCAGCTACAACGAGAACCTCGGCGCCACCTTCGGCTACAAGCAGTTCTTTTTTCCCGACGAAAAGAGCATCATCCTTTTTCGCGGCTCGGTCTCCCGGCGGGTGGAGAACGAGGCCTATTTCTATTTTTACAGGCCCGGCGTCCTGAACAGCGACGCCAGGTTCAGCCTGGACATAGTGCACCGCGTCACGGGCAAGCCCTCGTTCTACGGCTACGGGAACGATTCACTTAAGGCGGACAAGGCCAACTACGCCATATTAAAGGAAGGCTACGAATTCACGGCCTCCCTGCCCGTAAAGAAGCACCTCTTCCTGGAACTGAACCATTCGCTCTACCGCCAGCAGGCCCAGGAGGGCCCGGTGCTCGGCGTGCCGCAGGTAAGCGGGCTCTATCCGTCGGACTACGCCGCGGCCGAAAAGGCGCGGCTATTCCACGCCAACCGGCTGTCGATACTCTACGACGACACCGACCATCCGTTCCTGCCCAAGATCGGGACCATGGCGTCGTTCTCGATACTCTACTCGGCCAAGGTCCTGGGGTCGGACTACAATTACCGGACCTACAGCGCCGAGTTCAAACATTACTACAACTATAAGGGCGGGGGCCGTTTCGTCACCGCGCTGCGCTACCAGCTGCAGTTCCAGCGCGGCGACGAACTGCCTTTCTACGCGCAGGTGCAGCTGGGCGAGACCACCGGCCTGCGCATGGCCGGCGACGGCAGGTTCACCGACAGGGGCAAGATAGTGGTGAACCTGGAGGAGCGCATAACTCTCTCCCGTGTGCCTTACCTTAAGTTCCTGCGCGAGGTGGAAATAGCTCCTTTCATCGACGCCGGGGCCGTCTTTTCCGACCCCTCTCGTTTCTCCACGGGACACCTCCGCTACGGCCCGGGGCTCTCGCTGCGGCTGCTGCTGCGGCCGCAGGTCGTGGCCGCGGCCGACCTGGCCTTCGGCTCCGAAGGAACCAACATGATAGTGCGCGTGGGATACCCTTTCTGATGATAACGCGCGACGGGAAGGTCCGGCTCTCGGCCAAGGCCATCGTCATACGGGAAGGCCGGCTGCTGCTCATGCGCGCGAAGGACCGGTGGGGGACGTACTACCTGCTGCCGGGCGGGGGCCAGAAGAACGGCGAGACGCTTCCCGACGCCCTGCGCCGCGAATGCCTGGAGGAGACCGGTGTGCTGGCCGCGCCGCTGCGGCCCCGTTACATCCGCGACTATGTCGGCCGGAACCACGAGTTCGCCAGATGGGACAAGGATTTCCACCAGGTCGAGATAATGTTCGCCTGCCGCTACGAGGGGAAAAAAAGGACCGCCCGAGTGCCGGACCTGCGGCAGACGGGAGCGGTCTGGATGCCGCTGGCGCGGCTTTCAAAAATACGCCTCTATCCTTCGGTCCTCAAAGAACTGATCTCTCTTTCCGGGCGCCTGGGCGGCCCGGTCTACCTGGGCGACGTCAACTGAGGTCCGGGGGGGACGCGCGTTCGCTGCCCTCGCCGTCCGGCTGCCGGGCGCGGACGCAATTTGTATAATCTCGTTCATGAAACGCAAAACGAATCACGGCGAAGCGGCGGGCCCCGGCCCGTCCAAAGGGGAGCTCGAGGCCAGGATCAGCGACCTGGTCGTCAAGTTCGAGCGCGAGTACATGGGCAGGGGTCCCGAGGAGAGCCGGGCGTATCTGCTCGATGACATGGTCCTCATACGTCTCAAGAAGGTCCTCACTCCGGCCGAGCATCACCTGGCGAACACGGTCGAAGGGTCCCGCCTGGTCAAGCAGGCCCGGATGCATTTGCTGGAAAGCGGGCGCTCTTTCCTGGAAAATATAATACGGGAGACCCTGGGGATGGAAGTAGCGGACATGCACACGGACATCAGCACAAAGACCGGGGACAGGGTTATAATCCTGACATTGAAAAGGCCGGCGGGAATGGACTGAGGCCCGTACCATCTGATATAATTAAGGAAAGGTAGGTTTGGCGGAGGCCGCTCTGCGGAAGCCGCCGGGCAGGCCGGGCTGAGACAGGAGCCCGGCCTTTTTATTTCCATGATTACGGCATATTCACGATTCCTCAAGAACCGCTATTTCACGCTGGCGCTGGCGTTCCTTATAAACGCCGCGCTCGGATCGGTCTATTCCTACGGGGTATTCCGGCCGGGCCTGGAAGAGCACTGGGGCCTTGGCGCCTTCGACAGCGGCCTGCCTTACATGGTATTTCTCGCGTTTTTCGCCCTGACCATGCCTTTCGGCGGCGCGCTTATCGAAAAGGCCGGGGAGAGGCGGACGATATTCATCGGGGCGTCCGTGCTGGGCGCGGGCTGGATACTCGCCGGATTCTCGGACGATATCCGAGCCCTCGCCGCTTTCTACGGGATACTCGGCGGAGGGGGCGTGGGGCTCGCGTACGGGGCCCCGCTTAGCCTGGCGCTAAAGCTGTTCCCCGACCGCAAGGGCCTGGCCATGGGCGTGACCCTGGCCGGCTTCGGGCTCTCGCCGCTCTTCAGCGCGCCCCTGATACGAGAGGCGGTCCGGGCGGCCGGCCCGGTCGCGGCCTTCGCCCTGGCGGGAACGGCGCTGGCCGCGAGCGTAATGCTGCTCGCCATTTTCCTGCGCAAGCCGCCGGCTCATCCCCACGCCCACACTCCGGGCGGCATGGCGGCGCTGCCCGACCACGATTACGACAGCGGCGAAATGGTCCGCTCGCCGCGCTTCTACGCCTTATGGATATCCTTCGCGGCCGCCTGCGCCATAGGGCTTTCCGTGATCGGGATGACGCCATCGTTCGCGATGGAGGTCGGCGGCATGAGCCAGTCCGAAGCCACGGCGCTTCTCATGATCTTCGCCGCTTTCAACGCGCTCGGCCGCCCGGTTTTCGGCTATCTTTCGGACCGCGCGGGCCCCGGGGCGGCCGGGGCGGCGTCCTTCTTTCTCATCTTCTCGGCGTCCGCGGCGCTCAGCGCGCTCCCGATGTCGCGCTGGCTCTTCCTGGCGGCTTTCGCCGTTCTATGGTTCAACCTCGGAGCATGGCTGGCGGTAGCCCCGGCCGCCACGGCTTTTTTCTTCGGTCTGGCCCACCAGCCCCGAAATTACGGCATAGTGTACACGGCCTACGGCGCCGGCGCCGTGGCGGGGGTTTCAATCGCCTCCAGACTGAAGGAAGCGACCGGGACCTATTCGTCGGCCCTCGCGCCGATGGCGGCCGCGGCGCTGCTCATGGCCGTGTTTTCCGGTTTTTTTCTAAGGAAGAAAAGAGAGGATTCGCGCAAGGGGCATTATCATTTCACCCGTTCGGAAATAAGGGCCGGCCTGCGGTGACCCTGCCCGGCAAAACGGGTCACTGAAGCTGGGACAGGTCCGCCACGCCCTCGACCATGTCCACCAGCGATTTGATGAGGTTGAGCCTGTTGTCGCGCACCTTCGGGTCCTCGGCCATGACCATGACCTTGTCGAAGAAGTTATCCAGGCTGGGTTTTATGGCGAGCAGTTCGGACAAACCCCTGGCGTAATCGCGCGCCGACACGTGCGCCTTCAGCCTGCCTTCCATTCCCCTGATGTCCCCGTAGAGCGCCCTCTCCTCGTCCTTCTCGAAAGCGCCCTCGTCGGGCGAACCGCTCAGGGGGGACTTGGACTGCTTGAGTATGTTCTTGGCGCGCTTGAAAGCCGCCGCGATGCCGGAGAAATCCGGGTTGGACCGCAGCGAGTTTACGTCCCTTATGCGGGCCCGGCAGTCGAGCAGGTCGCCGCCGTCCATGAAGAACCCGCGCACGGCCTTGATCTCGTCGAAGCGCAGGCCCTGCTCGGCGAAGAGGGCCTCGGCGCGCTGCCAGATGAAATCGAGCAGGGCCTCGCGGCGGACGGGCAGGTCCTTGCGCGCTTCCGGCAGCATCGCGGCGAAAGGCTCCAGCGCCGCGTCCAGCGCGTCGCAGAGGTTCAGCCTGAGCTCCTTCTCCAGCACGATTCTGACAGCGCCCAGCGCCTGGCGGCGCAGCCCGTGCGGGTCCGCGCTGCCGGTGGGGATCTGGCCGGTATAGAAGTCGGCGGCCAGCGTGTCCAGCTTGCCGGCCAGCGAAACTATCGCGCCCTCCACGGAAGAGGGGAGCGGCGACACGGCCGACATGGGCCAGTAGAACTCGCCCACGGCCCTCGCCGCGGTCTCCCGCAGGCCCGCGTTGGCGGCGTAATATCCGCCCATGGTGCCCTGCAGCTCGGGGAACTCGCCGACGAGCCCGCTGACCAGGTCGGAATAGGCGTACTTGGAGGCGGCGGCCACGTCGTCCGCGCAGGCCTCTTTCGAGGCCCCGCAGAGGCGGGCGGCCAGCGCCTCCACCCGGGCGGCCTTGCCGGCCATAGTGCCGAGCCTGGCCTGGAAGGTTACGCTGGCGAGCTTTTTATTGAAGTCGGAAAGCGGTACGGCCAGGTCGCGCGTGTAAAAGAATATCGCGTCGCGGAAACGGGCCTCCAGCACGTTGCGGAAGCCGTCCTCCACGTTGCGCTGCCCGCGCGAGACGCCGTCGCGTATGCCCACGAACCAGGGCTGCAGCCGCCCCTTCGCGTCGGACACCGTGAAGAACTTGAGCTGCTTCTTCATGACCAGGTGCACCAGTTCGGGGGGGAGCTTGAGGAAATCCTGCGAATACGACGAGACCACGCAGACCGGGTATTCGACGAGGTAAAGGTTCTCGGTCAGGAGTTCCTCGTCGACCTCGACCTCCAGTTTCATCCGCTTCGAAACGGCGGCCAGCTCGCGGCGCAGGGCCGCCAGCCTGTCGGCGTCCTTCACCATCACGCCGGCGTGCTCCAGCGTCTTGAAATATTTTTCGGCCGAGGCTATCTTCAGCGGCCTCGACCCCTTCGCGCTCAGACCCGCCGTGACGCGGCCGGACTTCACGCCGGCGACGGAGAAAGAGACCGGCTTGTCGCCGTGGAGGGCTATCATGCTGCGTATGGGCCGCGCGAAGCGGAAGCGGGTCTTCTCCCAGACCATGTTCTTGGGGAACTGCAGCTTCGCTATGACGGCGGGGAAGATCTCGGCCAGCGCCTTGGAGGCGGACCTGCCGGGTATGCGGGTCTCGAAGACCAGCACCTCTCCCTTGACGGGAACCGTCTCCACGCCCAGCTTGTCCGGCGTGGTGCCGCGCGAGCGCGCGAAGCCGGCCGCCTGCGGCGTAAAATTGCCGTCGGGACCGCGCAGCATCTTCGCGGAGGGGCCGTAATGTTTCTGCGCTTTCTCCTCGGTCCTGGCGGGCACGCCGGCCAGGTGCAGGACCAGGCGCTTGTAGGTGCCGTAGGCGGCTATCGACTCGTAAGGCAGGTTGGCCTCTTTGAGCGCCTCGGCGGCGTATTTCACCAGCTGTTCCTCGGCGGAGGTGACGAAGCGGGCCGGTATGTTCTCTATGCGTATCTCGAGCAGCACTTCCCTTTTAGCGGACATCGGCGGCCTCCTTCTTCTCGGAAGGCTCATTAGCCTCCACGTGGGCGACGGCGCATGCCCTGGCCAGGTCGCGTATGCGCTTTATCATGACGGCGCGCTCGGAGACCGAGATGGCCCCGCGCGCGTCGAGCAGGTTGAAGTTCTGCGAGCATTTCATGACAAGGTCGAAAGCGGGCAGGTAATAGCCCTTGGCCGCCAGGCGGGGGACTTCCTTCTCCCATTTCTCGAAATTGAAGCGCAGGTTCTCCGTGTCCGCCTCCTCGAAATTGTAATGGGAGAACTGCTCCTCCTGGCCCTTGTGCACCTCGCCGTACGTCAGGCGGTCGGTCCACATGATGTCGAAGATGCTCCGCTTCTTCTGCGCGAACATCGCCAGGCGCTCCAGGCCGTAGGTGATCTCAACGCTTACGGGGTCGAGCTCGTAGGAGGCCATCTGCTGGAAATAGGTGAACTGCGTTATCTCCATGCCGTCGAGCCAGACCTCCCAGCCGACGCCGGAGGCGCCCAGCGTGGGGGATTCCCAGTCGTCCTCTATCCAGCGTATGTCGTGCTCGGAGTGGTCCACTCCGATGGCCTTGAGCGAGGCCAGGTAGACCTGCTGTATGTCGGCCATCGGGGGCTTGATGATGACCTGGTACTGGTAATACTTGCCCAGGCGGTTGGGGTTGGCGCCGAAGCGGCCGTCGCCGGGGCGGCGGCAGGGCTCCACGTAGGCGACGCTGCCGGGCTTCGAGGTCAGCGAGCCGAAGAAAGTCGCCGGGTTGAAGGTGCCCGCGCCTTTCTCCAGGTCGTAGGGCTGTATGATGGCGCAGCCCTGCCTGGCCCAGTACTGGTCGAGCCTGAGTATGATTTCCTGGAAGTTCATGTTGTCTCCTAAAGTTCAGACGAAAGCGGCGGTCTTGAAAGTCAGCCCGAGGTTCCCGGCGAAGCACTTCTCCAGCGTGGCGTCCACGCGCCTGAGCAGGTCGTCGTCCGCGGCCGCGGCGTCGACGCCGTCCCAGCTGCCCGAGTGCAGCGTCGCCCAGAGGTCGGGGTCCAGCCCGACGCTGGTCTCAGCGAAACCCACGCCGACCAGCTCGGCCAGCCGCAGCGAGAAGGCCCGGCGGGTCCACGGGGTGAAACCCCTGGAGTCGAGGCGCTCAAGGGCCGAAAGAAGCAGGTCGTACTTCTCCGGGTTGGGGTCGGCGTAGGGCGTCATGGCCATCACCAGCTCGCAGAAATGGGAGGCCATGAAAAGCCTTTCGGCGCCGGCCCTTATGCCGGGGAAAGCCCGCAGGGAGGTCCCTCCCGTGCAGACGGGGAAATTGGAGCCGGGGCGCAGGTGCAGGCGGTAATCCCCGGCGGTGAGCGGCTCGCTGAGCGCCTTGAGCTTGCCCGCCGCCCGCGCCACGCCCTTGAAGTTCACCTCGAGCTTGCCGTGGCCTCGCGTATAGAGCGTGACGATGCGGCCGTTCTCCTGGAGCGGCCGCCGCCTGAGCACTATCGCCCTGTCGCAGAAATTCATGGGGGTATATTTTATCAAATAAGGGAACTCATCCGTGGGACTTTCGGCCCTTGCGGGCGGCGGTGAAGAAGGTATCCTATATTGCGGACGCCCGGAGAGACGGCGCCCGGCGGAGTTTTATGAAAAAACATCTGATAGCGGCATTAACTCTTTTCGCGGTCACGGCGACGGTGCTCGAGTTCCGGCGGGAGGTCCCCTCCGTACCGGGAGACCTGCGCGACGCGCCGGCCTCCGCCTTCGGCGCGCTGGCGGAGAGCGCCGGCGGAGCGGACATACCCGACATACCGGAGCCGGGCGCGGCGCGCGCGGCAGGGCAAGGCGGCGGGACTTTCCAGAACATCGCCATCTACGGCGACAACACGATAACCGACTACTATAAAGTGGACCGCAGCCTGCGCCAGCTGGCCGACTCGACGGTCGCGCTGGTCAAAAAGGATTCGCTCATCTTCGACAAGGACTCCGGCAGGTACAAGCCGCTCAAAGTGTCGACGATAGGAGAGGGCCGCGGACACGCCGCCGGCACGGATTTCCACGACCAGCCCGTGCTCTCTTTCTGCTCGGGAGCCCTGGTCTCGCGGGACCTGGTCCTGACCGCCGGGCACTGCGTTTCGTCCGAGGCGGGCGCCGGCGACCGCTTCGACAATATTTACGCCGTTTTCGGCTGGAAAGCCGGCGGCGAGGGACAATTCTCGGAAAGCTTCGACCCCCGCGACGTTTACACCGTGGCCAGGATATACGTCCGCGAGCTCAAGGACCTCTCGGACTCCTCGTTCCGGAACCTGGACAATTACTACGACGGCTACAAGGACTACGCGCTGCTCTTCCTCGACAGGGCGGCCGAAGGAAGGGAGCCGCTGGCCGTGGACCGCTCGGGCCTGCTGGCGGCGCAAGGCGCCAAGGTGTTCACGATAGGCTACCCGATGGGCATGTCGGTGAAGATCACCGGTCCCGACGACGCCTCCATATTCAGGGTCGGGCGCAGCATACTGGCCACCGACATAGACGCCTTCGGCGGCAACTCGGGCGGAGCGGTCTTCGATTCGGCGACCCGCCGCATCACCGGCATACTGGTCACCGCCGACAGCAGGCAGGAGGAGCTGGTGCTCAACCGGGACCTGGACGTGCCCTATGTCGTATCCGAAGGGCTGGGCGGCTCCATACGCGGCGGCTCGGAGCGCGACGCTTCGGGCGCGGTCCGGAGAAAGCTGGAGATAGGACGGGAAGCGTTCGACTACCTGAGCCGCCTGCCGGCGACCAGCGGCCTTTTCAGGACGGCGGAGAACCGGCTCGTCATCCCCGCCGGCGGCGCCCGGATCTTCCTTAACGACATAAAGGCCAGGCTGGTCTTCGCCGCGGGCGGCGGGGACTATTCGATAAAGCCGGCCCGCTTCGAGCGGCTCGAAGGCCTGGGCGGCGCCACCGGGGCGCAGCGCCTGCTTCACCTGGAACAGCTCATACCGCTGACCGGGGAAGAGCGCCGGGTCTGCCAGGAGATACGCCGGCGCATGCGCCCGGACGGCGGGATGACCGTCGACCCCGCCTTCATGATGCTATACCGCGAAGCCAAGTGCGACCGCGGCATGGCGATCTGATACCCGCCGCCCCGCGGCGGGCCCCGGGCCGCCCGCGCGTCCCGGGGCCTCTTTTTTGCGTTAGCGCCATGAATTAAATATAATATACGCACATATGCTCCCTACATACAGACCTAACAAAAGACGCAGAAAGAAATCCATCGGTTTCCGCGCGCGCATGAAGACCAAGGGCGGCCGCAAAGTGCTGTCCGCCAGGCGCCGGAAGGGCCGCTGGAGCATCATCCCCGAATAAGGGGAGCGCCCCTCCGCCTTGCCGGCGGACGGGGCGATCTGGATTCAGTGAAGAAATTCCCTCTTTCCCGCGCCATGAGGCTCAAGGGCCGCAAGAACTTCTCCCGCGTCTTCGAGACGGGGGGGAAGGCGGCGACGAAGAGCCTGGTGATGTGGAACGCGGCGCCTCCGGAGGGGAACGATCTCCCGGAGACCCGGCGCATGGGCCTGGCGGTAAGCCGAAAGGCCGGCGGCTCGGTGAGGCGCAACAGGATAAAGAGGATATTGAGAGAAGCTTACAGGCTCAACAGGTTTCGACTGAAGGATGGGGCCTGGTTCATAGTTTACCCGAAGGCCGGCTGCGGGCTCGACTCGCTGGCCGGGGCGCAAAAGGAGCTGCTGCAGGCCTGGGAACGGGCCGGGCTGCTCGCGGACCCCGGGGCGGAGCCCGGCCGGAACGGAAGAAAGGCATGACGGCTTTCATAAAGGCATTCTACGCCTCGCTGCGCCCCCTGCTGGGGCCGCGCGCCTGCCGCTTCCACCCGACATGCTCGGCGTACGCCTTCGAGGCGCTGGAAAAGCACGGGACCTTAAAAGGTCTCGCGCTCGGCGCCCGCCGTATATTGAACTGCCATCCTTTTAACCCGGGCGGCTACGACCCGGTGCCCTGAAACCTGCGCGGCCGGCCTTCAGGAGGCCCCGATGCAGAAGAATTTAGTCCTCGCGGTAGTGCTTTCGTCCATAGTCTATATCGGCTGGTATTCCATGGTGGCGCCGCCGCCCCGCCAGGTCCCCGCCGAAGGGGAACAGAAGGCCGGCGTCACCACCGCCGCCGCCGTGGCGGCGGCCGCCGGCGCGGACGCCGAACCCCTGAGTTTCTCCAAGGAAGCCTCCTCCCGCGCCTACGAGCCCGTAAAGATAAAGGTCGCCAAAGCCGAGTACCGCCTGGACCCGCTCACGGCGTCCCTGACCGGCGCCGTCTACGACGGCCCTGTCGAGGCCGTGGACCTGGTCCCCGAAGGGTCGGCCTATTTCTCGGCCTTCGAAGGCCTGCGCTTCGCGCCGGCCGGAACCCGTAAATACTCCGCCTCTTTCGAGGCCAGGCCGGAGAAGGGCATACTGATCTCCAAGACCTTCGACTTCGACCCGGACAACCGGATCAACACCCTCACCATAAAAGTTTCCAACCAGGGCTCCGCCGCGCGGCAGCTGCAGCCCTGGTCGCTCAAGATAGGCCCCGGCATCTCCACCGTTCAGAGCGAGCGGAAGGAGAACGCGTCGCTCTGGCGAGCCCTCTACGCGGTGCAGGAAAAAGGGAAGAAGAACCCGACCCCGGTCGAGTTGGAAAAAGATTCCGACGAGAAGGACTGGATGTGGGCTGGCGTGGACAACAGGTATTTTCTCGCCGCCGTGCTGGGCGAAGGCCTGGAAAAGGCGGGGCTTAAATTCCTGGAGGAGAAGTCCGGCGAGGAGAAGGAAGCGCCCTCGCTGCTGATACCTTTCGCCGCCGAGGTCCTGGCCCCGGGCGCTTCGAAGACCTGGAAAATGAATTTCTACCTCGGCCCCAAGCACATGCCGCTGCTCAGGGAACTGGGGCATGGACTGGACCGCGCGGTCGATTTCGGCTTCTTCTCTCCGCTGGCCAAGCTGGCCGACAAGGCGCTGGGATATTTCCACGACATGACCGGCAATTACGGCGTCGCCATACTCATCCTGAGCGTCGTCCTGCAGATCTTCATAATGCCGCTGAGCTTCAAGTCCTACAAGGCCATGATGATAATGAAGAAACTGCACCCCGAGATGCAGCGCATACAGGCCAAGTACAAGGACAACCCGCAGCGAATGAACCAGGAGATCATGGAGATGTACAAGAAGCACGGCGCCAACCCGCTGGGCGGCTGTCTCCCCATGCTCCTGCAGATACCCATCTTCTTCGCGCTGTTCACGGCCCTGCGCAATTCATGGAGCCTGCACGGAGCGCCTTTCGCGCTCTGGATAACCGACCTCTCGTCGAAGGACCCTTACTACGTCCTGCCGCTGACGATGGGCGCGGTCATGGTGCTGCAGCAGCATTTCAGCCCGCAGGCCGGCGACCCGACGCAGGCCAAGATCATGAAGTGGATGCCCGTCATCTTCACCTTCATGTTCCTGACCTTCCCGGCGGGCCTGGTGATGTACTGGCTGGTCAACAGCCTGTTCGGCTTCGCCCAGAGCATGTACATGCAGAAGAAGTTCGCGTGATATTTTTACGGGGAGCCCCCAGGGCTTCCCGCGGAGGTAAAGCAAGATGAAAGAGCTGAAAATTGAGGCCAAGACCATCCAGGACGCGGTGGAAAAAGGCCTCGGAGAAATGTCCCTGAGGAGGGACCAGGTGGAGGTCGTGGTGGTATCCGAGGGCAAGAAAGGCCTTTTCGGGTTCGGCGCCAGGCCCGCCTGCGTGGTGCTGCGCGAGAAGCGCTGGGGCGGTTCCGACGAGGACCGCGGACGCGGGCGCGGGCGCGGCGACAGACAGGAGAGGGGGGAGGAGCGCGGGCGCGGCGGCG
>JAVHLJ010000030.1 GCA_031082205.1 Elusimicrobiales bacterium | reverse complement strand
GATGAATATAGCCGGGAATGCCTGGCGATAGAGGTAAATTACGGCATGTCGTCACAGCGCGTGACGGATGTGTTGGACCGGGTCGTGGAATTCCGTGGCAAGACGGCCGGGATACGTTCAGATAACGGCTCGCAGTTCGCAGGCACGGAAATGGACGCCTGGGCCTATCGCAACGGGGTCTCCTTGAACTTTATAAGGCCGGGGAAGCCGACCGAGAACGCCTTCATTGAAAGCTTCAATGGCAGGCTGCGCGAGGAATGCCTGAACGATAACCAGTTCCGCACCTTGGTGGAAGCGCAAACGGTTATTGAGGCTTGGCGCGAGGACTACAACAAGGTCAGGCCGCACGGCAGTCTGGGTTGGAGGACACCGGAAGAGTTTGCGAAGGGACAGGAGATATTAGTAAAAACTAGAGGCCCGGAACGGCAATTGCCCTTGGGCTAAGTATTGGGGTAGGGTCACCCAAGAAGCTGAAAACTTGCCAACTTTCTGCAAACCCTGGAAGGCCAGGGGGGCCTACGAGGCGGAATAGGCCCTCTCCCCCCGCCCGGCCTAAAATACCATGAAAGAGCTGCCCGGCCAGGACCCATAAAAGACCCTGGAAACAGCCTGAAAACACGCAAGTTTAAAAATACCATGAAAGGAAAACAGCCAAAGAAAGGGCCGGGGGGAGCCGAAAAGGCGCACGATCGAAAATACCATGAAAGGCCCTGGAGGCCGGGCGGGCGCAAAAAACAGGCAGGGAGAGCGCGACGCTGAATTTACGAGGAGAAAAAAAATACCATGAAAGGCCCCGGAAAACCCGGCGGACCGGGACACGGGGGTTTCATGGTATTCCGGAAGCCCGGAAAGGCTATTTCCCGGGCCTTTGAAAAAGACCGACTAAGGTGTTTTTAAGCGAAAGGGGGAAAAAGGAGATAAAAAAAGGCAAAAAAAGGGGAGGGATCAGGCCGCGGAGTTTTCACCGGCGGCGGCGGGGGCTTTCTCCCCCTCCCCCCGCCTCTCCGGCCACATTATCCCGACGGCTACGCCTATGTAGCCGGCCAGGATGACGAAAGGAGACAGGTTCGAGTGGATATCGCGGCCATCGGGAGCCGCTTTGGAAAGAAGCCAGTACCCGGCGGCGGCGGTAAGGACGGAAACGGCTATTACAATCCAGCCGGCGCGGCTTATCTCCCCCCCGGCCTCTCCGGAAGGCGGTGTGACCGAAAAATAGCCGCCGCGCTCCGCGCCGCCCTTCTCCTGGGCGGCCGCGGCGCGTTTGCGGGACTTCTTCGCCATATCGACGTGATTACTGCTGCTGTTTCTGCAGCTGCAGGCGGGACTGGAGTCTCTGCCTGGCGTAGTCGATGAGGACCCTGGAGTTCTCCTCGGTCTCGGCGGCGTAGGCGTCGTCGAGGACTTTGACGCTCTTCTCATTGCCCATCAGGGCTATGACATTGGCGGCCTGCTGCTTCACCGGCATCTCCGGGGACTTTATCAGTTCATAGGCGGCCTTGAGGCCCTCGTCGCTGCCCAGCTTGGCCAGCGCCAGCGCGGCCTCTATGCGCACGCCGGGGTCCTTGTCGCCGACGACTTTGGAGAGCGCCGGCACCGCGGCCTTGTCGCCTATCTCTCCCATGGCCTTCACCGACTCTATCCGCAGGAACCTGTCCTCGTCGCGGGCGGCGTCGTAGAGGGAGTCCAGGGCCTTCTGCGAGCGCAGCTGCCCCAGCGTGGCGGCGGCGCCGCGGCGCATGTTGAGGTCCTTGCCCTTGAGAAGGGCTATGAGGGGTTCCTCGGCCTTGGCGTAGCGTATCACGCCCAGCGTCCTGGCGGCGGCGTAGCGCACTCCGGGCGCCTCGTCCCCGAGGGCCTTTACGAGCGCGTCCCCCGCCGCGGGATCGCCGATATAGGAAAGGGCTATGGCGGCCGACTGCCTGACCGTGGGCTCCTTGTCGCCGGTGAGCATCTTCGACAGCGCGGGCACGGCGCCGCGGGCGCGCAGCATGCCCAGCGAATCGGCGGCCACCGAACGCACCATGGCGTTCTCGTCCGAAAGGGCTTTCTGAAGCGCCGGCTCGGCCTTGGGATCGCGCAGGCGTCCCAGGGCGTCGGCGCCCTGGCGGCGGGTGGCGGCGTCGGCCGCCCTGAGCTTGTCCGAGGCTTCTTCGAAAGGGGTCTTGGGGGCAGGCGTGGAGACCTCTACCGCCGCGGCCGCTTTAGGCGCGGCCGGGGCCGCCTTCTTCGGCGCCGGCGCGGACTTGGGGGCCGGCGCGGCGGGCTTTTTGGCCGGCGCGGTCTGGGCCGCGGCCGGGGCGGACAGCACGCCGGCTATCAGCAGGGGAAGTATCGAAATTTTAATGTGTTCCATATTTAGGATTTTATCATAAAACACGGCTCAGAAAAGCGGGCCCAGGTAGAAATAAACGATGTATCCGCCGTCGTCCATGCGGCGGGCGTAATCAAGGCTCAGCACCAGCGGGAAAGCCTGCAGGATGAATGTGTGCACGTTGACGCCGAAGCCGACCGAGGTTATCGCGTCGTCGGCGGTGAAGCGCCAGGAGCCCTGCGGCCTGAGCGGCACGGCGGCGTCCACGAAGACCTTGGCGAATATCGTCTTGAAATAGAAATCCGGGAACATGTACCACATGTAGTAGTTGAGGTCCTCGAAGACCGGGAAGCGCCATTCCAGGTTGTTGACCAGCACCCGGCCGGCCTCGTTGGCCTCGCCGCGGCGGGCGTAGCCGCGCACGCCGGCAAGGCCGCCGTAATCGAAGGTGTCGCGGTCCCGGCCGAAGCTCTCGGCCGCGAAAAGGCGGTTGACCAGCGCGGCCTGCTTGGAAAGAGGGAAGTACTTGGTCAGCTCGCCTACATACGCGTCGTAGCGCCTGTTGCCGCCGAACTTTTCGACGGCTTTTATCCAGCTCAGCTGCAGCCGCGAGCCGCGGTTGGCCAGCAGGTAGACCCCGTTGGCGGTGTCGCGGACGTAGGCCAGCTGCGCCGCGCGCACGTCGTCACGGTAGGAATAGTCCACGTCGGTGTACTCGGTCTTTTCGTTCTTCCTTATCAGGTGCAGCAGGGCGCTGTTGTAGCGGTCGAACGGCCAGGAGGCCCCGAGTATCTGCCGGGACCAGCGCTTGTCGTACTCCAGCGACAGCGCGTCCTCGTTGCCGTCCGAGGACAGGCCCGCGGCCGAAAAGTAGAACTGCGCCCGGTGCGGCTTGTAGGCGTAGCCCAGCTGGTAGCTGAGGTAGGGCGCGCCGGAGTTGTAGCTGAGGAAAAGGCTGGCCTGGTGGTCCCCCAGCATGTCCGAGGCCTGCCAGTAGTTCATCCAGAAGAGGCCGCCCGGCGAGGAGAACAGGAAGGCCGGGAAGAACAGGTCGGTGGAGGCGCTGAACTTGTAGGGCCGGTAAACGCCGAAGGCGGGCGGGAGCGCCGGCGGGGATGATACCGTGACGCCATGCGGCATGGCGTCCCCCGCTGATGCCGGCGGCACTACGGCCTCGGAGAGGAAATTCTCCCGCGGGCCGGAATGGACGTTCATCTCGCCGCCGCGGAAGGCCGCGAAAACTATTTCCCCCCCGGCGCCGTAGGACGGGGTGAAGGAGCCGCCCAGCGAGCGCGTCAGGCGCGTCACCGCGCCCGAGGCCGGCTCGTACTCGTAGAGGTCGAAGATATCCTCCCTGTCGCCGGCGAAGACGACCCTGGACCCGTCCGACGAGACGGACGGGTCGTAGACGCTGCCGTCAAGTTTCAGCTCCAGCCTCTTCTCCCCCCCGGGCGCCAGCGAGCAGAGGCCCCGGACGGGCGCCGAAGAGGCCGGCAGTTCGCAGGAGAACCAGATCTTCCCGTCGGGGGCGAAGGCCGGCGAGGACTCGTCGTCCCGGTCGTCCGTCAGGCGGCGGGCTTCCGGCACCTTTTCGAGACCGCGGAAATCCATCTCGTAGAGGTCGTTGAAACCGCCTTTCATGCCGACGAACACTATCTTCCTGCCGTCGGGGGAGAAATGGGGCTGGCGGGCCTCCTCCAGGCCTTCCGGGCCCAGGCGCGCCGAGCGGCCGGTCCGCAGGTCCCAGGCGTATATCCCCTCGCGGTGATTGCGCTGCCCGGAGAACACCGCCCAGCGCCCGTCGGGCGAAAGCGAGAGCGAACGCAGCGGCTTGGTGAACCGGCCGTACGGGATATTCTCCGCGCCGGCGGAGATGCCGCGCAGCACCCGCGGTTTTTTATCGCCGGGCCTCAGGGCCTTCACCACGGGCGGATGGCCTTCTTCCGTGGAGAGCCAGGCCAGCGTACCGGACGCGCGGGCGGGGCTCATGTTGAACTCGGGCACGCCGGGGTAGCGGTTGCGCGTCAGGGGGGCGGCCCAGGCCTCCGGGCCGCGCAGCCCTTCGCGCTCGGCCTGCTCCAGGAACTTCTGCGTGGTGCGCTCGCGGAACCTGCGGTCGAACTCGAAGACATCGGCCCCGGCCAGCGGCAGCAGGACCGAGGAGGCGTCGTAGCGGCTGCGGTAAAGCTCCAGCATCTTGCCGATCCGGTCCTCGCCGTACTGTTCGGCGAGAAAGCGTATCGCCTGGCCGCCCAGCTTGTAGGCGTAGGTGACCTGGTGGGGTTTGAGGTGGGAGAACTGGTTTAGCCGCCACAGCTCGGTCAGGCGCCCGTCGGCGGCGGCGTCGCGTATGTACATCTCCTCCACGGCCAGATCGCGGTCGCCGGTGGCGTACTCCGCGATGCCCTCCATCATCCAGAGCGGGTAGATGTAGAGCTTGAGTATGCGGGCGGATTTCCAGAAGCCGTCTATGAGCAGGCTGAACTGGACTTCGTGCGCGAACTCGTGGCGTATCACGTCCTCCAGCCACTCGCGCGAGCCGTCGGACCACACCATGAAGCGGTCCTTGAAGGCCTCGGTGACGCCGCCCACGCCGTCGCCGGTGTCGGCGATGTTGGACTGCTGCATGTCGTTTATGGAGGCGTAGAGGAAGAAGGGGATGCGCTTGTCCAGCT
The DNA here is from genome assembly GCA_031082205.1 of Elusimicrobiales bacterium. Classification (GTDB taxonomy): domain Bacteria; phylum Elusimicrobiota; class Elusimicrobia; order Elusimicrobiales; family UBA9959; genus UBA2231. The sequence continues at coordinate 22,541 of JAVHLJ010000030.1, read as the reverse complement.
TCGGATTGAGGGAGAGGCCGGTGGTCCGGTAGGCGTCCTCCAGCACGTCGGCGGCGAAGCGGTACCAGCCCTCGGAACCGTCGTAATAATGGACGTCGAAATGCTCGGTGGAATAGACCTTCCAGTCGAAATCCCGGATGATGACCTTATTGTCGGCCAGGGCGGCGGCCGGGCAGAGCAGCGCCAGCGTCAGGGCGTAAAATAGCTTGCGGCTGTGTGACAGGATGCCCCCCGGGAACGCTTACTTTTTCCTCTTCCTGGCGGCGGCTTTCTCGAGGCTCGAGAGCCGGGCCGAGGCTTCTTTATCTCCGGGCTCCAGCCGCAGCAGCTCGCGCAGCGCGGCCATCGCGCCGGCCTCGTCGTTGACGCGGCGGCGGGAATCGGCCAGCCTGCGCCATATGTCGGCCAGGTCGGCTCCGGCCGCCGGCGAGGCGGCGGCGAGGGAGAGCAGCTCCGCGGCCCTGGCGTGATCGCCCGAGCCGTGGGCTATCAGCCCCTCGGCGAGATCGGCCCGGCCGGCGGCCCTCTCCCCCAGGCCGCGCAGCGCGGCCAGCGGTTCGGCCCAGGCTCCGCCGTTCTTCCAGGCGGCCAGGGCCTGGTTCTCCAGCACCAGCGGGTCGCGGGGACGCTCGGCCGCGAGGTCCGCGTACATGGATTCGGCGGCGGCGTAATCGCCCTTGAGGTAGGCGATCTTGGCCAGCGAGAGGCGCGTTTCAAGATCGCCGGGCCTGTTGTTGAGGTAGCGCCGGTACTCGTCCCCGGCGAAATCGTAGAGGCCGAGACCCTGGTAGACGGCGCCGAGATAATAGAAGAGCTTCGGCTCGAGCAGGCCGCCCTCGCGCGCCCGCTCGAAGTCGGCGGCGGCCGCGGCGTAGAAGGCCGGGCCTTTCAGGAACTTCAGCTGGCCGGACTCGTAGAGCGCCTTTATGTCGGAGGGGTCCGACGCTATCCTCGCCTCGGCGCGCGCCAGGCGTTTGTCCACGGCCTCTTCGTCGGCGGCACGGCCGGAGAACGCCGCGTAGACCAGCGCCGCCGCCAGCGCCGCGGCGAGGGCCGAAGTTATCCGGTTGCGGGAAATGAGGGCCAGGAATCGTCCCGCTCGGGACGCGGAGGGGGCGGCCTCAGCCGTTGTCACCCTCGTCCTCCGAGCTCTCGAGCAGGATCTGCCCGAGGGTCAGCGTGGGCGCGCCCTTGAGGTACTGCGCCATGCGCTTGCGGTCCTCGATGGCCTCCACGCTCCTGACGGAGAGAGTCAGCGTGTAATCCTGGGCGTTGACGCCGATGACGGCGGCCTTGACCTGCGCGCCCTCGGCGGGGACGGCCTCGTGGCCGTACTCGGCGGCGGGGATGAAGCCCTCGACGCGCTCGCCGACGGTCACCCTGGCGCCGTCGGGAGTGACGGCGACGACCTTTGCCGCGACTATGGACTTGTAGGCGAAGCGCTTCTTGAGCATGTCCACCGGGTTGGGCATGAGGTGCTTGAGGCCGAAGGAAAGCTTCTCGGTCTCGCGGTCGATGGAAAGGATCTTGGCCTTGACGCGGGCGCCGCGCTTTAGCGTCTTGAGGTCCTCCTCGGGCTTGCGCCAGGAAACGTCGGAGAGGCGCACGAAGCCCTCTATGCCCTGGAAGCGCAGGAAGGCGCCGTCGGCGGTGACCTTGGAGACCACCGCGCGCACTATCTCGCCGGTCTTTATCTCCGCGAGCACCTCGCCCCTGCGGGCCTTCTCGTCCTCCTCCAGCACCTGCCGGCGCGAAACGATGAGCTTGCGCTCCTTCTCGGAGAAATCGGTTATGTAGAACTTCACCTTCGCGTTGTCGGGCAGGTAATGCCTGTGCGCGCCGCCGATCTCGGACAGGGAGAGCGGCATGAAGCCGCGCAGGCCGTCGACGTCCACCACGTAGCCGCCCTTGACCTTGGCGGTGACGCGGCCCTTGAGACGGGCCTTGGCCTCGAAGGCCTTGGCGCATTCCTGCCAGGCCACGCGCTCGTGGGCGCGCTTGTGCGAAAGTATCGTCGGGCGGCCCTCGCCGCCCTTCTTCTCGAGGATGGCCGGTATTACGGCGCCGGGCTCCGGCGGCTTGCGGTCCTGGAAATCGGAGAGCGGTATGGCGCCCTCTTTCTTCTCGCCTATGTCGACGAGCACGGAGTCGGCGGTGACCTGCACCACCTTGACCTCCACTATGTCCCGCCCGTAGAGCTTGGAAGAGACGGCTTCCTCCTCCTTGAGCAGGTCCGCCATGGACATTTCCTCCTCCGCGGCGGGCGCGGCGGTCTCCGGTTCATGCTGCGTGTTTTTGTTCTCTTCCATGGCGATCTCAGTCCTCCGTTATCGCGAATATGCCGTCCATTACGGTCTTGGAAAACTCCAGGTAGGCTTTTTTGGGGTCCTCTCCGGACGGCTCGAAAGTCATCAGGCTGCCGAACTTCACCTTTATTTTACCTAATTTGGCGGCGTTTTCGCTGTTGAACACCCTGGCGGTCATGACGGGAGCGCCGGAACGGTGGGCGAGCATGGCCACGCCGGCCTTGGGATCGAGCTTCTTCCCCTTCGCCCTGGTGCCCTCGGGAAAGATGGCCAGCAGCCGGCCGGCCCTGAGAGCGCCCAGGGCCGCGCGCATGGCGCCCAGGTCGCCGCCCTCGCGCCGCCTGTCCACCGGGAAGGCGCCCAGGGCCTTTATTACGGAGCCGAAGACCGGCACGGCGAAAAGCTCTTTCTTGGCTATTATGCAGGCGTCGGGCCGGACCTTCTTGACGAAGGACATCAGCGCGGGCGGGTCGATGTTGGAAAGGTGATTGCAGGCGAGGATTACGGCGCCCGAGGAAGGTATCTTCTCCAGGCCGCTCACCTCTATGCGGTAGACCAGCCGCATCAGCAGGCGGACGAAGGCCAGGAAGGAGGGCGCCAGCATCAGCGGCCGCCCCCGGTGGCGGCCGCGTGGAGCCGTACTATCGCCTCGACCACCTGGTCGCGGGTGAGCCCGGTGGAGTCGAGGTAATGGCCGTCGTCCGCCTTTTTCAGCGGGCTGTGCTCGCGGCCGGAGTCCTGCGCGTCGCGCTTCTTTATGAAATCGAGTATCTCGGCGCGGTCGGCCGGCTGGCCCAGGTCCCGCAGCTGGCCGACGCGGCGCGCGGCGCGCGCCTCGGGCGAGGCGTCCAGGTAGATCTTGAGCTCGGCGTCGGGAAAGACGTTGGTGCCTATATCGCGGCCTTCCATGATGACGCCGCCGTCGAGGCCGGCCTCGCGCTGGCGGTCGCGCATGAAGTCGCGCACCTCCAGGAGCTTGGCCACGGCGCTGGAGGCCCTGCTCACCTTTTCGTCGGAGAGCTGGTCCCCCATCAACACGCCGTCCACGTACATGTCGTGCTCGGGCCCGGCCGAGTCGCGGAATTCCCAGCGCAGGCGGCGGGCCAGCGCGGCCAGGGCGGGGCCGTCGTCGACGGGCAGCCCGGCCTCGAGGGCCTTGAGCGCCAGGGCCCGGTACATGCGGCCGGTGCTGAAGAACTTGTAGCCGAGCCGCGACGCGGCCATGCGGCCGATGGTGGATTTCCCCACCCCGGCGGGACCGTCGATGGCGATGACGATGCCTTTGGGCCGGCTCACTGGGCCACCGGCACCTTCTTGGGGATATTGGCCTCGTTCTCCATGCCCAGCTTGCGCAGCGGGCGCACCCACTTGGTGAACGAGGAAGGCTTGAGAGAGTACTCGTGGACCAGGCGGGCCACCTCGCTTATGGAATGGAAATTCTCCCAGTTGAGCCGCAGGATGCGCACGCCGGCGTCCTCCATCTCCTCGATGAACTCGTAGTAGTTCTCCTGCAGGCTGCGCAGGTAGGCCGGGTCTATGGCCTTCTCCATGTTGCGGCCGCGCACGCTGATGCGCTTGAGCGCGGTCTCCACGCGGCAGTCGAGGAAGATCATCAGCTGCGGGAACACCATCTCGCGCAGGACCATGTTGTCGAAGAGGTCCAGGTAGGTGTTGTAGTCCATGTCGCTGATGATCTTGTCGGGATGGCGGTTGAGCATGCGCGCGAAGATCGTGTCCTCCCAGATCGTGCGGTCCTGCACCACGCCGCGGATCTTGCCCAGGCTGATGCGGCTGACGAATTCGCGGTGCTGGCGGAAGCGGTGGTTGAGCAGCCAGATCTGCATTATCGTGCCGTACTGTTTCATGTCCTTGTAGAAGTGCTCCAGGTACGGGTTGCCGCCGACCTCCTCCAGCACCGGCTCGAAGTTGAGCGCCTTGGCCAGTTCCATCGTCAGCGTGGACTTGCCCACGCCTATGATACCCGCTATGCCTATGTAGCCTTCTGCGAACATTTCACACCTCTTTGTTGCGGTTTACTTCTTGCCCTCGATGTCCTGCTCTATTCCCTTGACGGCCAGCAGCACGTCGTCGGGGTTGCTGGCGGCCTGCACTATGTCCTCGAGCCTGGCGAGGCCTTCCTTGTGCATCTTGACCAGCGACTGGTTGAAGCTCTGCATGCCGTAGAAGCCGCCCTTGGCTATGGCCTGGTTGATCTGCTCCAGGTTATTGTCGGCGATCATCTTCTTGACGTGCGGCGTGGCCACCATGACCTCGACGGCCGGGATACGGCCGCCCCTGGTGCAGGGCAGCAGGCGCTGCGAGACTATGCCCTTGAGGGTCTCCGACAGCTGCATGCGGACCTGAGCCTGCTGGTGGGGCGGGTAGAGGTCCAGGACGCGGGAGATGGTCTGCACGGCGTTGACGGTGTGGAGCGTACCGAAGACCAGGTGGCCCGTCTCGGCGGCGGTTATGGCCGCCTGCGTCGTCTCCAGGTCGCGCATTTCGCCGACCAGTATGATGTCCGGGTCCTGGCGCATGGCCGCGCGCAGGGCCTCGACGAAGTTGGTGGTGTCGGCGCCTATCTCGCGCTGGCTGATGATGCACTTCTTCTCGGTGAAGACGAACTCCACCGGGTCCTCGATGGTCAGGATGTGTCCCTCCCATTCGCTGTTGAGGTGCTCGATCATCGAGGCCAGCGTGGAGGTCTTGCCGGAGCCGGTTATGCCCGTGACCAGTATGATGCCGCGCTCGTTCTGCAGCAGCTTCTTGACCGACTCCACGGGGAGCTTGAGCTCCTCGAACGTGGGGATGGTGCGCGGGATGTGGCGTATGGCCACGCACATCTTGCCCTTCTGCATGAAGGCGTTGAAGCGGAAGCGGCCGAGCTCGCCCCCGTCCTGGGAGAAGTCCACCTCGTTCATCTGCTCGAAGATCCGCTTGTGCCGCTCGTTGAAGAGGGGCTTTATCATCGCCTCCACTTCCGCCGCCGTCATGTTGGAACCGTTCACGGGCGTCATGACGCCGTTGATGCGCAGGAATACCGGCGAGTCGGCGCGGATATGCGTGTCCGACGCCTTGTTCTGCACCATCACTTTAAGCAGCAGTTTCAGGTCTATGGCCATGTTCGGCTCCTTACTTGAGGATCCTCTTGCCGGAGGCGCGGATGAAGGCCGGCTTGTCTATCTCCTCGTCGTCGGAGAGGAAAGGCGGGGGCTGCAGCAGCCCCTGGTCCGCCTCGTACTCCACGCCGGGGGCCGGGGGGCGCCGGGCGCCCTGGTGGCGGCCCGGGCCCAGCTCGCGCGCGCGCTTGTGGGTGGACGGGAAGCCGGTGGCCACGACGGTGATGACTATGCTGTCTCCCAGCGTGTCGTCGTAGGCCTGGCCGTACTTTATCATCGCGTCGGAGCTGGCGGACTTCTTGATGTAGTCCATCGCCTCGTTTATCTCGAACAGGCGCAGGTCCTTGGAGGAGGTGAAATAGACCAGTATGCCGCGCGCGCCCTCCATCACCACGTTCTCCAGCAGCGGCGAGTGTATGGCCAGGCTGGCGGCTTCCATGTGCCGGTCGGGGCCCTCGGCCTTGCCTATGCCGATGAGCGCCTCGCCGGACTTGGTCATGATCTTGCGCACGTCGGCGAAGTCCACGTTTATGGTGCCGGCGCGGGTGACCACGTCGGAGATGCCCTGTATGGCCTGGCGCAGCACGTCGTCGGCCAGGCGGTAGGCCTCGGGGGCGGTCGTGTCGCGGCTGACTATCTCCATCAGCCGCTCGTTGGGGATGATGAGCAGCGAGTCCACGTGCGCCCGCAGCTCGCGGATGCCGGCCTCGGCCTGGTCCTGGCGCTTCTTGCCCTCGAAGCCGAAGGGCCTGGTCACCACGCCCACGACCAGCGCGTTGGTGGTCTCCTTGGCCACGCGCGCCACCACGGGCGCGCCGCCGGTGCCGGTGCCGCCGCCCATGCCGGCGGTGACGAAAATGAGGTCCGCGTCCCGGACTATGTCCTTGATCTGTTCCTCGGACTCCATGGCGGCCTGCTGGCCTATGGCCGGGTCGCCGCCCACGCCGAGGCCCTCGGTGACCTTCTCGCCTATCTGTATCCGCACCGGGGCCGAGTTCATGCGCAGCGCCTGGGCGTCGGTGTTGAGGGCTATGAAATCCACGCCGCGGATGCCGGACTGCACCATGCGGTTGACGGCGTTGCCGCCGCCCCCGCCTACGCCTATGACTTTGATGACGGCTTCGTGCTCGCGGCTTTCCTCTATGCAGTTTATCCTGGGCATTTTTTCTCCGGGACCGGCGTCAGATCATGTTCTGCAGCAGGCGCTTGACCCGCCTGACGAAGCCGCCGGCCGAAGCGCCGGCGTGGCCGGTGTCGCCCGGCCAGGACCTGATGAAAGGGTAGCAGACCAGCGCGGCCGCGGTGGTGTACTCGTGGGTCATGTACTCCGGCGGGCCGTCGATGAAATCGGGGCGGGGCAGGCCCAGGCGCGACTGCTGCAGTTCCAGCATCTGCTCGGCGGCCTCGGGCATGCCGCGCAGCAGCGAGCCGCCGCCGGTCAGCACCGCGCCGCCGGGGAAGGCGTAGTTGCAGTTCTGCAGGGCCGCGTTGACCTTGCCGTAGATCTCCTCGACGCGCGGCTGGATATAATCGAGCAGTTCGCGGGGCTTTATCTCGCGCTTGTTGCGGCCGTCGAGGCCGACCACGCTTATGGCCCCCTCGTCGTCCACCAGCGAGGAGAGCACGGCGCCGTGCTTCTCCTTTATCGCCTGCGCGGCGCCCATCGAGGTATGCAGGGCGTAGGCGATGTCGCGGGTCACGTGGTAGCCGCCTATGCCCAGCTCGCGGCTGAAGCGCAGGCTGCCCTCGTAGTAGCTGCCGACGGAGACCGACTGGTCGCCGATGTCGATGAGCAGGCAGCCCAGGTCCTTCTCCTCGGGGGAGACGACCACCTCGCCCAGGGCCAGCAGGCTGTAGACGGTGTCGACCACGCGGAAGCCGGCCTGCGAGACCGCGCGCATGAGGTTGTTGATGTGGGAGCTCGACGCGGTGACGATGTGCACGCCCACCTCGAGCAGGGAACCCTCCATGCCGACGGGGTTGGGGACGCCCTTCTGCCTGTCGAGCGAGAAGCCCTGCGGCACCACGTGCAGTATCTCGCGGTCGCTGGACATCGGGATGGCCTTGGCGCTCTCGATGACGCTGGCCACGTCGTCGGCGGTGATCTCGCGGTCGGTGCGGGCGATATTGTAGGCGCCGCGGTTGTTGTAGGTGGTGATATGGGTGCCGCGCACGCCCATCAGGACCTCGCGGATCACCTCGCCGCCCTTCTCCTCGGCCTCTTCCATGGCCAGGGCGACGGCCTTGGTGGTCTCGGGGATGCTGACGACCACGCCGCCCTTGAGGCCCTTGCAGGGCACGCTGGCGCCGGAGATTATCCGCACCTTGCCGGCGGCCGGGTCGTGGGAGGCCAGGACGCAGGTCACTTTGCCGCTGCCCATGTCGAGGCCGGCGATTATTTCGGGTTTAGCCATATCAAATTCTCCGGTGGAACAGGTTTATCGTGCTGTGGGGGCAGTCGCACTGGGACAACATGCTGATGCGCCGGCTGCGTTCAGAGGGCCGAGACCACGGCCCTGCCGTCTTCGAAATAGCGCAGGTCCACCCTGTAGGGACCCTTGAGCCTGGCGGCCGATCTTTCCAAAATCTCGTTCAATCTTAATATTTTTGAGCGCGTGAATTCAAACCCGCCCCAGAGCACCTCGCTGCCGTCGGAGAGCGCCAGGCGGCAGGGGCCTTCCGCCGAGGGGCAGGACAGCGACACCGGCCTGCTGTCGAAAAGGCCCGAGAGGGCGTTTAGGCGGGCGAGGAACCTGGCCGCGTCCGGGAAGGTTTCCGGCGCGGCCGGCAGCGCGGCGCTGATGCCGCCGGGAACGGCCTCGGGGTATATCTCCGGGAAGAGGCGGCCGCTCTCGCCCAGGTAGCAGGAAGCGCCGCCGCGGGTGACGGGGGCGACGACGGTCTCCACTTCCGCGCTGAACTTCAGCGAGCCTGTCAGGAAATTGCGCGAGACGCGCGCGTCCCGGAGGTAGGGGTAGCGCTCCCCCACCTTCCGCAGGAAACGGTCGCGGTCGGCGCGGGTCCATTCCTCCCCCCGTCGGGAGGCGAGATGGGACGATATCCAGCTCTCCACGCTTTTGGCCGGGACCTCCACCACCGCGCTCTCCAGCTTGAACTTCACCAGGCCCCGGCTGAAACGGGGCGAGACCCAGTCCCAGGCTATCCGCGCGCCGTAGACGGCGGAGACGGACAGGACTACCGCCAGCGCGGCCGCGCCCGCGATGCCCAGGCTGCGCTTGCGCACCTTGAAGCGGACCTTGACCCTGTATCGCCTGTTCCTCGCCATATCTCAGGCGACATTTTACAATACTTGGGCTGGCGCCGTAACGGCGCCGCGCACGGCGCCGGCATTTTTTGTATAATCAGTTGTCGTAATGAGCGCCCGTAGCTCAGTGGTAGAGCATCCGCCTTTTAAGCGGGTGGCCGCGCGTTCGAATCGCGCCGGGCGCAAAGATTTCCCCCCCCACTTGATTTCGGGGAGGTTTTTTGTCTAAGATTCAGTCAAGCCGTCGCCGCGGTTCCGCCGTAAGAGGGACGCGGGAAGATCCGGGGGGACGCTTTAAAGAACAGCGGTCGCACACAAAATAAGGAGAAACAAGAAGAAATGCAAAAGATACGCAAGGGCTTCACTCTTATCGAGCTTCTCGTAGTGGTTCTGATCATCGGCATCCTGGCCTCCATGGCCATACCGCAGTACTTCAAGGTTGTCGAGCGCTCCAGGGTCGCCGAGGCCCAGTCGGTCTTCGCCGCCGTCAAGGCCGCCCAGTCGCGCGCGATGGCCAAGAACGGCGCGTACACCAACAGCTGGGACATACTGGACGTCACCTTCAAGAACAGCGCCGGCGCGGACTGCACCGGCACCGCCGGCTGCGCCCAGAAGATATACACCTTCACGCTGAACGCCGCCGGAACCGTGGCCGCCGCCAGGAACGCCACGCCCACCCCGCCGGCCACCTACGGCGCCTACACGCTGACCTACAACATCGACACCGGCAACACCACCTGCAGCCAGACGGACTGCACCCGCGACCTGATCTAAGGGAACGCGGATAAAAAAAGCCGGCCCCCTTCGCGGGGGGCCGGCTTTTTTGACGCCCGGACGGCTACTCGGCCTTGCGCAGTATGCCCGGGCCGTACTCTCCTATCGTCTTTTCACCCTCGCGGGCCAGCCACAGCCGGCCTTTCTTCCAGGTGAAGGCGGAAAGCGGCTTGCCGGCGCCGGAGTCGCCGGCCGTGAAGACGGCCTCGACCGAAAGCTTGTCGTCGAGCCGGTGGCGGTAGAGCCGGCCGCTCGAGGAGACCACGGACCAGAAAGCGCCCGCGTCCTTGTAGATCTGGTCCGGCTTGTGCGCCAGGCGGAACTCAGCCTCCACCGGCAGGTCGCCTCCGGTCCGGCGGCGAGAGACCACTCCCTCCGAATCGCAGGTCCAGAGATACTTCCCGTCGAAGAAAAGCGAGGTGATCTTGCCCGGCAGGTCGTGGTCGCGGGCCAGCGGGAAGCCCTTCTCCAGCGTCCGTTCCTGCACGACGCCCGCCCAGGAATCGCAGACGTAAAGCGCGTCGTCGCCGAAGGCGAAGCCGGTGATGTGGGTGCCGGGCAGCGGCACTTTTTCCGCAAGGGCGACTTTTCCGCCCCGCAGGGCGTAGCGGTAGAGGCCTTGTTCCAGCCAGTCCGAGACCCACAGGTCCCCGCCGCGCCAGACCAGAGAGGAGACGTTCGTCCCCGCCGACTCGTGGGCGGCGGCGTAGTTGCGCCGGCCGTCGGACCAGCGGAAGAAGAGCAGCAGCGCCGCGGCGGCGCCGGCCAGCGCGAGCAGCCTGGCGGGAGTGAACAAAGGACGAGCGGCGCCGGGAGCGGCGGCCGCCTCCTTCTCCGCCGGCTGGGCGTTCGCGGCCGCGGGCTCGGGTTTCCTCTCGGAAGTGAAGCGCTTGACCGTGTCCACCAGCTGGGAGTTCTCGAAAGGTTTCTGCAGGTACTCGTTGGCGCCGAGCTTCATCACGTCCACGGCCGACTGTATGTGGCCGTAGCCGGTGATCATCACTACCGGCAGGGAACGGCTGACCTTGCGTATGCGCTCGAGCACCTCTATGCCGTCCATCCCGGGCAGCCTGATGTCGAGGAGGACGAGGTCGGGCTTCTCCCCCTCCAGAGAGGCGAGCGCGGAGGGCCCGTCCTGGGCCTCGGCCACGGTGTGACCGCGCAGGCGCAGCACGTTGCGTATCGCCAGCCTCATGTCGGGTTCGTCGTCGACGACCAGGATCTTGGCCATATCTACCTCAGCCCTCTTCCGGAGCGTCCGGGAGGAATATCTCGGCCTGCGTTCCGCGGCCGAACTCGCTGGAGAGCTTTATCTCTCCGCCGTGCGATTTGATTATGTTCTTGGCTATCGCCAGCCCCAGGCCCAGCTTGCCCGGCTTGGTCGAAAAGAAAGGCTCGAAGACGGCCGGCAGGTTCTTGGGCTCCACGCCCTGGCCGTTGTCGGACACCTTTATGACCTGGCCGCCGGAAGAGCGGCGGATATCCACGGTTATCCGGCCGTCCCTGCCGAGCGACTCGGCGGCGTTGACGAGCACGTGCTCGAGGGCTTCCTGCAGGCGGACCTGGTCCACGCGCAGGGGAGGGAGGTCGCGCGGCGCGGAGACCTTGGACTGGAAAGGCGCCTGTCCCGGCGCGGCGGCCGCGTAAGCCAGGGCTTCCTTCGCTATCTCGCCGAGCCCGACGGTCTTGCGCTGCAGCAGCACCGGCCTGGAAAAATCGGCTATTTCCTCTATGCGCTTCTGCAGCGTCACTATGCTGCGCACTATGGCGCCCAGCGGCTCCTTGAGATCGGCCTCACGGGGAGCCTCCAGGCAGTACTCGGCGTGGCTGCGTATGATGCTGACGGAATTGGAGATCTGGTGGGCGATGCCGGCCACCAGTTCCTGAAGGTCGGCCGAAGGGCCGGGGGCGGTCCTGCCCCTGAAACTTTCCCTGGCGGCGCGCAGGCCGGAGATCTCGGCGGCGGCGGCCTCGAGCCGGTCGGAGACCTCGGCGAGCTCCTGCTCCTTGGCCGCCAGCCTGCGCTCGGCCTCGGCCAGCTCCGCGCGCGCCTTGCCGCCCTTGCCGGCGTCCGACAGCTTTCGCTCCCGCTCCATCCAGCGCTCTTTCTCCGTCGAAATCTTTGAAAGGCTCCGGCGCGCCTCGGCCAGCTCGTCGTTCTTTTCCTTCAGACGGGATTCCAGTTCCTTGAGCTTCTTCCCGGAAGAGGCGGCCTTGCTCTTCTCTCTCCTGGAGAGGTCTATTTCCGCTTTGAGGGCCTCCGCCTCCGCTTTCAGGGCGGACTCGCGTGAATGGATGGCGTGAAGCTCCCCTTCCAGTTTGGCGGCGGCCGAGCGGGCCTCGTCCAGAAGGCGGTTGTCGTCCTTGAGCTGGCGCTCGTAGTTCTTGTGAAGCTCGCGCTCATGCTCGCGCAGGCGGGCGCATTCGGCCTTTATGGCCTCGTGGCCGGAGCGGGCGGCCTCCAGCTCCATCTCCTTCTCGGCCAGGCGGGAGCTGAGCTGCTGCATCTCGCCGGCGAGCTCGTGGTAGCGGCGGCGGTCGGCCTCGGCCAGCTCGGAGAGGCGCCTGGCGCCTTCGGCCTCGGCCTGGGCCAGGTCTGAGCGCAGCTTCTCTATCTCGGCCGCCTTCTCGGCCATGGCGTCGTCGTGGCGCTTCCTGAGCGCCCCGTAGTCGGCCTCGAGTTCCGCGCAGCGGGTGGAGAGTTCCTCCGCCCGGGAGAGGGCCTGGCTGTAGCGGGCGTGCTCCTGGCGCAGGCTCTCGGCTATCCTGGAAAGTTTCTCGGTGTCCTCTTTCCCGGCCTTCTCCGATATGGCGGCGGCCATCTCCTGGGCCTCCGCCGAAAGCTTCTTGAAGGAGTCGCGCTCGGACTCCAGCGCCTTTATCCTGGCCGAGGAGCCGGCCAGTTCCTCGCGGGCCGAGCGCAGCCCGGCCTCGGAGGCGTGCACGCGCTCGGCCAGCCGCGCCCTGTCCTCCTCCGCGGAGGTCAGGTCCTTCTCGAGCGCGGCCACGCGGGCCGTGAGTTCGGAGACCAGGCGTTCCTTGCGGCGCAGCGCCGCGGTCTCGGCCGAGGCCTTCTCGGCCGACTGGGGGGCCGTCTCGAAGAACTTGAGCCTGTCCTCAAGCTCGGCCAGGCGCGACTCGCGCACGGCGAGCGTCTCCTCCAGCTGCCTGGCGCGCGCGGCCAGCTTCTCCATTGAGGCGGCCCTCTCGTTCATGGCCTCCTCGGCGGCGCTGATCCGGACCAGGGCGGAGGACTTCTCCAGCACCGCGGCTTCGGCTTCCTTCTTCACCAGGTCCAGCTTGTGCCGGAAACCCTGGGCCGCCTGCTGCAGCGAATTGTTGAGCTTCTGTATCTCCAGCGCGAGCGCGCGGTTCTCGGCCGCGGCGGCCTCCAGGCGGGAATCCCGCTCGGCCGTCTGCGCCTTCCAGGAGGCGATCTCGGAGCGCGCCTCCTCCACCATCCGCCAGATCTTCTCCACCTCCGCGTCGCGTCCCTTGACCGCCGATTTGGCGCTCTGGATGTAGACGTCCTTCTCGCGGCTGGCGTTGCGCTCCTTTTCCAGGCTTTTTTCGAGCGAGGCTATCTTCTTGGAAAGTTCCTCGGCCTTGAGCGCGAGGTCCGCGGCCGCGGCGTCGCGCTCGGACAGGGCATCCTTGAGCGAGCGGGCCGAATCCTTGAGCTCGCGTTCGCGGGCGAACCAGGCCTTCTCGGCCTCGGCCAGCCTGGACGACAGGGCGCGGGCCTCCTCGTCGCGGCGCTTCAGCTCGTCTTCGAGCAGCGCCACGCGAGCGGAGTAGACCTTCTCCTTGGATTGCACTTCCTCCAGGAGGCGGTCTATCTCGGCGTCCAGGCCTTCCAGCCCGGAGGAGGTCATTCCTTCTTCCATAGCTTGAGCTTGTCTTTGAGCTTTTCCGCCATCCTGCGGCTCTTCTCGTACTCTTCCTTGATGCGACGGAGCTCCTCTATCTCGCCGGCCAGCCTGGCGGCCTCGACCGACGCGGAGCCGGCCTCCTTCCTGGAGGAGTTGAGCTCGGATTCGAGCCGCGCGCAGCGCTTCTCGAGGCCCTTGAGCTCCTCTTCCTTCTCGCGCAGCGCGCTGACCGAGGTCTGGGAATAGACCTCGGTCTCCTCGCGCTTGAGCTTCTCCGCCTCGTAGAGGGACTGGAGCTTGGCGACCCTGGCCCCGAGGTCCCTGACGGCGGACTTGAGGTCGGAGATCTCGCCGTCCTTCTCCTGGATGGCGGATGCCGAGGTCTGGGCGTAAATCTCCCTCTCCTCGCGTTTCCGTTTCTCCGCCTCGTAAAGTTCCTGCGCCCGCGCGAGGCGGCCGGAAAGGTCCTTGGCGGAAGCCGAAGCGGCGGAGAATTCCTCCAGCTTCCTGCGCAGCTCCGAGGAGAGCGTCTCGTTGGCGGACTCGAGCGAGGCGCGGCGCTTCTTCTCCTCTTCCAGCTGGGCGGCGATTTTTTCTATCCTGGCCGCGGAGGAAGAGGCGTTCTCCCTGGCCGCCAGCAGGCTCTCGGCGAGGCCCGAGGAGGCCTCCTCCATGTCCTTGACCTTCTTCTGCAGTTCGTCCAGGCGGGCCTTCATCGCGGGCCTGGAGGACTCCGCGTCGGCCAGGCGGGCGGCGAGGTCGGCGGCGGAGGCCTTTTCGGCCTCGAGGCGCTTGGCGGTCTCGCGCAGTTCGCGGCGCGACGCCTCCGCGGCCTCTTTCAGTCCCGGCAGCTGCGACTCGGCGTTCTCCAGCCTGGACTTAAGGTCCTGCGCGGAGGCTTCGCCGGAGGCCAGCTCGCCGCGGAGAGAATTGACCTCCGCGATAAGCGACTTCTCCCTGTCGGCGAACTCGCGGTTGAGGCGTTCGTAGGCGAGCCGGAATTCCTTGCGCTCCGACTCGAGCTGCTGCTTGAACTCCGAGAGCCGGGCGCCCAGCTCCTGCTCCAGGCGGGACTTCTCCTCGCCGGCCTTGGCGAGCTCGGTATTGCGGGCTTTCAGCTCCACGGTCAGGTCCGAAGCCAGCGAAGAGCGGCCGGCCAGCTCGGACTCGAGCACCTCCAGCCGGCTCTTGAGGGAGGCTTCGCGGCCGCGCGATTCCTCCACGGCCCTGGCGGCGGCGTTGCGCGCGCTCTCCAGGTCGGAGTGCAGCTTGCGCGTCTCCTCGTCCTTCTTTGAAAGTTCCACGCGGCGCAGTTCTATCTCGCGCCTGGACTCGGACAGGGCCTTTTCGGAGGCGGCCCTGTGCTCCTCGGAGGCCTTGAGCCGCATCAGCGCCTCGCCCAGCTGCTTCTGGGAATCCTGGGCGACGGCTTCCGAATTCGCCTTCAGGGCGTCGTGCTCCATGCGCAGGGCCTTGAGCTGCCTGTCCTTGTCGGCCAGGCGGCCGGAAACGGCCGACTGCTCGTCGTTGTGCTGGCGCCTGGCCTCGGAGATCTCCACCTGCAGGGCGGAAACGCGGGCCTGGCGCTCCTCGGCCACGGCCTTGAGCTCCTCCATCTTCCCGACGGCCTCGGAGAGCCTGGCGCGGAAATCCTCCAGCGAGCGGCGGTAGGCCGCGTCCTGTTCGTCCTTGGCCCTGGCCAGCGCGGCGAGTTCCTTGTCGCGCTTCTCCAGGATCCCGGCCGACTTGTCTTTCTCGGCCTGGCGGGCGCGGTCCAGCTCCAGTTCCCTGAGCGATTCGGCCCGGGCGGCGGCATCGTGCGCCTCCTTGAGCTTCTGCCGCAGCGCGTCGCGCTCGGCCGAGACCTCCCGCATGGCGGTCTCGCGCTCGTGGGAGGCCTTGAGCAGCTCCTCGCGCAGGCGGACGGTCTCCTGCTCCTTGCGCGCCAGCTGGTCCTCGTATTCCTTCTCGCGGTCCGCGTAGATGCGCTCCAGTCGGTCCTTCTCGCGCAGTATGGTCTCTTCCTTCTCCACGCGCAGGGCCTCGATGTTGCGGGCGGCCTGCTGGACCTTCTCCTGGTAAAGTTTTTCGGTCTCGGCGAAGTTCTTCGCCTGCAGTTCCAGGTCCTGGCGGGCCTTGTCCTTCTCCCTGGCGACGGCCTCGGCCTTCTCGGCGGCCTGGCGCTGCAGCTCGTTCTTGAAGCGGCTGAGCTCCGCCTCGCGCTCGGCGAGTATCAGGTTGAGCCCCTCCAGCTGGGCGGAGAAATCCTTCTGCAGGGCCGCGCGCGACTGCTCGTGCTTCGCGGCCTCCTCGGCCAGGCGGCGGGTGAGTTCCGCCTCGTGGCCTTCCTTGAGCGAGGCCCTGGCGGCGGAGAGGTCGCGGGCGTGCCTGTCCTTCTCGGCCTCGGACTGGCGGCGCAGCTCGGAAGCCGCGGCGCCCAGCTCGGACTTCTCGGCGGCGAGGGTCTCGAGCTCCCTGCGGAGGTGGGCGATCTCCTCCACCTTCAGGCGCAGGTTGTCCTCGTAGATGCGCTGGGCCGTCTCTATCTCGGAGCGCAGGCCGCGGCTCTGCTTCTCGAGCTCCACCTTCAGGCGCACCTCGTACTCCGACTGCAGCTGGCGCTCCCGGAAAGAGGTCTCCTCGGCGCGGATATTGAGCTGGGTCTGCAGCTGCTCCACTTTCTGCGCGAAAGACTCCCTCTCGGCCTGCAGGGTCTTTATCGTCTCCTCGAAAGTCTTGAGATTGCGCTCCAGGTAGTCGACCTCGTCCTGCTTCTTGCGCAGGTCCAGGCCGAAGTTCTTCTCCACCTCGGAGACCTTCTCCTGCAGGCGGGCTCGCTCGTGCTCTATGGCGATCTTGAGGCGCTTGGGGATCTCGTTCTCGAGGTCCTTGAAGCGCTGCTTCTCGGCCTCGAGGGCCTCGGACAGACGGGACTGTTTGAAATCTGAATCCTGGGCGAGCTGCTTCTTCTCCCCCTCCAGCGTCCTGATGACGCCTTCCAGGCTCTCCAGCGCGCCGCGGTAGCGCTCCAGCTCCTCGTCGCGCTTGCGCACGGCCTCGGGCAGGTCGGTCAGCTGCTTGTTGAGCAGCCCCAGCTTGACCTTGTAATCCTCTATCTCCTGGTCCTTCTCGAGCAGGCGCTTCTCTATCTCCAGCTCGCGCACCTTGAGCTTCTTCTCCCGCTCGTCGGCGTCCTTCTGCCAGCTGTCGCGGGCCCACTTCATCACCGCTTCCTGCTTCTTGAGCTCCTCGTTGAGCGTGCGCTCCCGCTTCTCCAGCTCCTGCACGCGCGATTCGTAGTTGCGCTCCATCTCCGCGCGGGAGTTCTCCGACTCCTCGCGGGCGCGCTTCTGCTCCGCCGAGAGGCGCTCGGCGTAAAGTTTCTCGAACTCCTGCTGCTTGGCCAGCTGTTCCTGGCGCAGCTGCCAGATCTCGGCCTCCACCTGGCCCCAGCGGCCGCGCAGTTCCTCGGATTTTTTCTGGAAGTCGTCGGTGAGTTTCTGCTCGCGGGCCTTGAAGGCGGACTCCAGCCTCGCCGCGTTGTCCTCCAGCTCCTTCTCGCGCTCGGTAAGGCGCTCCAGGCGGGACTTGAACTGGTACTCCAGGCTTTCCTGGCGGGACTTGATCTCCTCTTCCTGGGCGCGCTGCTGGCGCTCCATCTCGGCGTTCTTGGCCTTGAGCTGGTTCTCGAGGAAGGATATCTGGGAAGCTTTCTCCTGCAGGTTCTGGCGGGATTTGAGCGCCTCTTCCTGGTTGCCGCGCAGCTTGTCCAGCGCCCAGCGCAGCGCGAGCTTGGCCGTTTCCAGGTCCGTTATGGCCTGCTCGTTAAGCGAAGATTCGTCCCATTTGTCGTTCATAGTTCGAGTCCGTAAAAAAACGTCGTTCCGCCGGTTTCCCGGAAGCCCCTCTGGTCCCTGCCCTGCGCTTGCTGGGAACCGGCGGGGCGGGATGCCGGCGCCTATAATTTACACCCGGCGTGTTTCGCAAATGTTACTAAAAAGGAAAATACCTATAAAGCGCCCGCCCGCCGCGGTCCCGGTCAGGGTATGACCAGGACCTGGCCGGGCTTCACTTCGCCGCCGCGGCCGAGCGAGGCCGCGTTGGCCCTGTATATCTCGGGCCACCGCGAAGCGTCGCCGTAGACCTTCTCGGCGATGCTCTGCAGCGTGTCGCCCTTCTGGGCCTCGTAGGCGCGCCTCGTGGCCGGCGCCGGCGCCGCCGGGGCCGCGGGCCTGGCCGCAGGGGCCGCGGGCTTGGGCGCGGTCTTGAGCCGCTCTTCCAGGCCGGTGACCCTTTCCTTGAAAGCTTCGCTCTCGCGCCTGGCCTTCTCCAGCTCGAACTTGAGCGCGTTGAGCGTCTCCTCGAGGGCGCGTATCGATTCGGCGGGTAGCTCCCGCGACGGGGAGATCACTTTCGGCGCCTCGGGGGCCGGAGCGGGGGCCGGCGCCGGTGCGGGGGCCTGCTCGGCCGACCGGCGCTGCTCGATCAGGCGGCGTTCCAGGTCCATTATCTCGCGCTCGCGGTCGCGCTCGCGCTGCTCCGCCGCCTTGAGGGCCTTGAGCGCGTCCTGCAGCTGCGCCGCCGCGGCGGGGTCCGCCTGCGCCGCGTAGAAGCCGGCGTCGGGCTGGCCGAAGCGCATCGAGAAAGCGAGCAGGTGAGAGCCCGAGATGTCCTGCACGCCGCCTATCGGCAGGGTGAACGAATAATCGAGGCCGAACGAGGCCATCCTGGCGCCGAGGCCGAAGCTCACGTTGCGGCGGGCGTTGTCGTTGACATTGAGGCCCAGGCGGAGAGGGTACTTGTGATGGAGGACGTATTCGGCGCCCAGGGCCAGCTCGAAATCCTCGCCGAAGCCGGCGTCCGCGCTGACCACGCCGTTGCGCAGCCAGTAGGCCGCGCCCAGCCGTCCCTGGGCCGGCAGCGCGTCCTTCTCGCCTATGCCCAGGTCCGGGCGGTTGACGTTGCGCAGCAGCAGGCCGAAAGTGTACTTGGGCGAGAGCCGGTAATGGGCGCCGAGATCGACGCCCAGGGCCGCCTTGGAGTAGCCCCCGCTGAACAGCGGGTCCGCCGCCGTGTAAGAATCGGCCTCGTAGCCCTTGCGCAGGTATTTCAGCGTCATGCCGGTCGCCAGGCCGCGCCAGGCGCGGGTGGCGTAGGAAACCGAGAAAGAAGTTTCAGCGTAGGCCTCGGTGAGGCGCGTCTCGTCCCAGCTGAAAGCCGCCGCGCCGGGCAGCCAGCGCTTCACCGGGGCGGCGAAGCCGAAATAACCGCGGCCTATGTCCGAATTGTCGGTCAGGCCCTGGTAGAGCTTGCCGTAGACGGCGGTGAGCTCGGGACCGGACAGGTTTATCAGGCCGGCCGGATTGGCCGGCACGGATCCGGAATCGTCGGCGATGGCGGTGAAGGCCTGGCCCATCGCGGCCTGGCGGGCCGCGTAGCCCGAATCGTTGAACGAGGCGGAAACCGGGCCGGCGAAACACAGCGCCGCGGCGGCCGCGAGGAGAGAAACTTTTTTTTCGTCCCTTTCCATAATATCTCCGCTCACCGCGCCAGCACCATCGTGCCGTTATGATAGGAGCCGCCCGCCCTGAACTGGTAGACGTATATGCCCGCGGGGGCCTTGTCGCCGCCCTTGCGCCGCCCGTCCCACGACAGCGAGTCGCTGGTATTGTAGGTGCCGGCCCGCAGCGAGGCCACCTCGGCGCCCGAGAGGTCGTAGACCTTGGCGTCGGAGATGGCGAGCCCCTCCGGGTTGTCGTAGACGATATTGAACTCGTCCCAGATCCCGTCGCCGTTGGGCGTGAAGATCTTGCGCGGCACGGTCTGGGTTATCCTGAAGGAGGACGGCCTTATGACCTGCTTGACCTTGAAGACGCCGGTCTTTTTGGTCGAGACCGTGACGGTGCCGGTGTTAGGGTCCACCGAGCCGCCGATATTGACGTCCTCCACGCCGTTGAAGTAGAACACGGCGTAGTCGTAGACCGAGTAGGAGATGGACGGCGAGGCGCCCGAGATGGTCACGGCGCCGGTGCGGCTGGTGGGCATGGTCACGACGGCCTCGGCCGGCAGGTCAACCCCGACGCGCTCGTTGCCGCTATTGTCCAGCAGCGACACCTTGTACGAGGCCTGCACCAGGCCGGTCTCGTACTGGCTCTGGCGGTCCATCTGCAGCGTCAGGCCGGAGGCGCCCAGCTGGTAGGCGGCGCCGGAAGGCATGTCCACCACGGCGCGGCTGTCGTCGGCCACCACGCGCGAGACCTCGGCCGCGGAGCTCTTCACCCATACCGACGGATCGCTGCGCAGGCTGTACTGGTCGCGCGCCTTGACGTAATACCACATGACGGACGGCGGCGTGTCCGTGTGGGTGAAGACCGAACTGGACACCGTAGTGAGCAGCGAGGGCGTCCCGTCGATGGCGGTGCTGCGGTAGATCTCGTAATACAGGACCGTCGTAGTGCCGCCGGTTATGTCGTAGAGCACCGGGTCCCAGGAGAGCGTTATGGCCGAGCCGGAGGCCTCGCCGCGCAGCGCCGGCGGCTTGGGCTGGGAGACGTTCAGCGCCAGCGAAACGCTGCCCAGGTCGGAATACGCCGTCTCCACAAGCTGGGAATTGCGCGACTTGCCGCGCACGTAATATGTCTGGTTGGTGTCCAGTCCAGAGAAAGCCGCGGAGCTGGCCGTTATCCAGCCCGAGGAGGTCGCGTAGGAGAAAGCCGGGTCGCTGGACGCCTGTATGAAGTACTGCGCGCCGGGGTAATTATTGGCGGTATAGTTGACCGTGAATCCGTCGCTGGACAGGCCGGAGAACCCGGACTGCGTCGGGGGATAGGCGAAGGTCACCAGCTGCGCCACGGTACCAAGGCCGCCGTACACCGTGACTTCGTCGCCGATGAAGACCGCGGCGTAGTAGGTCACGTTGCCCTGCAGGCCCGAGAGCGGGTAGTAGTGCTCGGAGCCCGCGGCAGCGCTGGTGGAAAGCTGGGCCGTGTACGTGGCCGAGCTGAAAAGAGCGGCGTCCGCCGCTACGCTGGAATAGGCGACGCGGAAATAACCGTTGGTTATGTCGCCGGAGGAGCCGTCGTCGCCCGTGACGTTCCAGGTTATATTTACCGCGCCGAAAGTGGAATTGACTATCGTTATGGAAGTGACCGGGTCGGGCGCTATGGCCGAGGTCAGGAAGTCGGGCGTCGGAGAGAGGCGGCTCTTCATGCCCGCCGCGTCGCGGCCCCGGGCCGCGGCGTAATAGACCGGGCCGGGCACCAGGCGGTAATAAGTGGTCACGTCCAGCGTGCCCGTGCTCAGCGCCGTCAGCGTCAGCGACGAGGTTATCGCCTCGTAATTGGCGGCGGTGATGACGTAGGTGGCTATCTTGACCTCGATGTTGGAGAGCTGGCCGCGGAAGCCGGCGCGGCCGGGCGTGGTGAAGGTCACGCGGACCTGTCCTTCGCCTACGGGCTGCGTGGTGACCGCGATGTCCGACAGGACGCCCGGGCTGTGGCTGGTACGGGAATGGCCGCTGAGCACCTTTCGAACGACGCCCGCCGGGGCCGGCCCGGAGATCTCGCCTATCACGGACTCCAGTATCTTCGCCGTGCCCGACGATATCCCCAGCCCGCCCGTGACGGTCTGGGTCTCCAGCGTGCCGGTCTGGGCCTGCGCGGCGGAGCACAGGCCCGCGCCGATCAGCGCCGCCGCGACGGCCAAGGCTCCCAGTCTGCGTATACTCATAACAATGTCCCTGTAACGCGCCGTCAATGTTTCCAGAGGTCCACTCTGTAGGTCGCGCCCGCTCCGTCAGGGTCCGCCGGCGCGCCGTCGATCTGACACCATCTGACCACCACCGTATCGGCGGCCGAGACAAAGGCCTGAAGCATAAAGTACGATGGCAGCGCGATATTGGCGGACACGAGCGCCGTATCACCCAGCGCCGCGCCGGTCAGAGTCTGCCCGGCGGAGTCCGTGCACGTAGGAGTGCTGGCGGACACACCGAAGTCGATAGGATAGGTAGAGGACAGGTGCTTGGTTATTGAGGTGCCTTTACCTATTATCAGGGAGTCCGATCCTATACCCGTCGGCGTTATCGTGCTGATATTCGCGCCCGCGCCTATGTATATCGCCGTCGACACGCTGATGCCGGGCTGATTGGCCGCCGCCGCCAGCGACGCGCCGGACCCGTAGGTCTGCGCCCCGGTGAACGTGTTCGCGCCCAGTATGGCAGCCGTGCCCGTTATCTTCGACGGGCTGATCGAGCCAGCCAGGTCCGCGTCCGCTATCGTCCCGTCCACGATGTCGCCAGTCACTATCGAATTGGCCAGGTTCAGTTTGCTGTACGCGATCGCCGCCCCGGCGTTCACGTCGGCGTTCAGTATCGAGCCGGTCAGCGCCAGCTTCGAATACGCTATCGCCGCCGCCGAATTGATGTCCGCGTTCACTATGCTGTCGTCCACTATCTTGGCCGACGTCACCGTATTGTCGCCCACGGGCACGTTAAGCAGCCCGGACCCGTCGCCGAAGAAGCCCGCCGGCGTTATCGTGCTGATATTCGCGCCCGCGCCTATGTATATCGCCGTCGACACGCTGATGCCGGGCTGATTGGCCGCCGCCGCCAGCGACGCGCCGGACCCGTAGGTCTGCGCCCCGGTGAACGTGTTCGCGCCCAGCCCCGCCGCCGCCAGGTTGCTACGCGCCGTAGCCGCGTCCGTCGCGCCCGTGCCGCCGCTACCGATCGCGAGCGTGGCTGTAAGACCGGCCGCGTTGCCCGCGATATTGCCGCTCACCTTGGAGCCGCTCACGCCGACGATGGAATCGTCCTGCACCGCGCTGACCGCTATCGAGGAAGCGATCACATTCGCCGGCAGCGGACCCGCCGCTATCTGCGCGGCCGCCAGGTTGCCCGTGATATTGGCCGCGTTGCCCGCGATGTCGCCGCTCACCTTGGAACCGGCCAGCGAGGTTATCCAGGCCGGGTCGGCGTAAGACCCGTCGGTATAAACGCCGTTCGTAACAGTAGCCGCGTTGCCGCTTATGTCGATGCCGGCGGTACCCGCCGCTATCTGCGTAGCCGCCAGGTTGCCGGTGATATTGGCCGCGTTGCCCGCGATGTTGCCGCTCACCTTGGAGCCGCTCACGCCGACGATGGAATCATCCTGCACCGCGCTGACCGCTATCGAGGAAGCGATCACATTCGCCGGCAGCGGACCCGCCG
>JAVHLJ010000002.1 GCA_031082205.1 Elusimicrobiales bacterium | reverse complement strand
CGAACTCGCGCTTGCCGACCACTTTCTTGGTCAGCGTCAGGTCGGTGACGCGGGCGTCGGTATAGTCGACCACCTGCAGGGCCTTCATGCCGCCGAAGCAGCCCGAAAGGGCCGCGGACAGGAAAGCGGCGGCCAGTATCCTCGTTTTCATATTCTCTCCGTGGCCCCTTCTCCCTCCGCGGCCGGCAGCTGCGCGCTCCCGGCCGGCGGGCCCGTGGTCTGCGCCGCGGCCATGCCCGGCGGATCTGGGTAGGGGTTGTTCTTTATGAAGAACACTACGCGGCGGTTCTTCTGCCGGTTCTCGGGGCTGTCGTTGGGCACGGACGGATGGAACTCGCCGTAACCCACCGCGGACAACCTCTTGGGAACGAAATCTATGTCCAGCAGGTGCTTGACCACGCTGGTCGCGCGGGCGGTGGAGAGTTCCCAGTTGGACGCGAACTGCTTCGTCCTTATCGGGACGGCGTCGGTGTGGCCCTCTACCACTATATCGTGCTTGGTGGAAAGATTCTTCAGTATCGGGGAGATCTTCTCCAGCTTGAGCTTCATCTCCTCCGTTATCTCGGAACGGCCGCTCTCGAAGAAGGCTACCGAGCCCTGTTCTTCCAGGGTGATGCGAAGCCCTTCCTTGTCCATCTGCACCTGCCCCTGCAGCTCGCCCTTCTGCATCATCTCCTCGATCTGGCTCTTGGCCTCCTGCATGTTCTTGTTCAGGGCGGCCGAAAGGGCGTAGAGAATGACGAAGAAGCAGACCAGTTCGGTCATCAGATCGGCGTAGGCGGTCATCCACGGCGGAGCGGGATGGCCGACCGCCGCCACCCTCGGATCATCCTCCCGTATCCAGCCCTTGACTTTTACGGCCATAAGCTCAGGCGGCGGCTTCCGCCGTCACCGTCTTGCGCTTCTGGGGCTCGAGGTAGGCTTTCAGATTCGCCTCTACCACGCTGGGCGTGGCGCCGCTCTGCAGCAGCAGCACGCCGCGGATGACGATCTCTTTGACGAAAAGCTCTTCCTCGGACCTGTGCTTGAGCTTGCCGGCCATCGGCAGGAACAGCCAGTAGCCGGAACCCAGGCCGTAGAAAGCGGCGGCCAGCGCCAGGGCCATGCGCCGCGGCACGGCCGCGACGTCCTCGGTCGTGGAAAGCATCATGATCATGCCCAGCACCGTGCCGATGACGCCGAAGGCCGGGGCGTAGGTGCCCAGGGCGTTGAAAATTTCGCGGCCGGCCTTATGCCGCTCGCGTATAAAATCCAGCTCGGTCTCGAGCATATTGCGGATGAACTCATGATCGGAGCCGTCTATGACCAGCTGCACCCCGCGCTTGAGGAAATCGTTGTCGATGGTCTGCACGTCGGACTGCAGGGCCAGGAAGCCCTCCTTCTTGGCCTTCTGCGCGAGCGAGACGAAGGTGGAGACGAGCTTGGAGGTATCCTCGCCCTTGGTGGTCAGCACCTTTCTCAGGATCTTGCCGGAGCTGATGACCGAAGAGAGAGGGAAGTTGATCAGCAGGGCGCAGAAAGTTCCGCCCATGACTATCAGGGCCGCCTCCATGTTCAGGAAAGGCAGGAACCCCTCTACGCCGCCGCCATGGTAGATGGCCCCGAACACGAAGCCCAGGAAAATGATTATGCCGGTTAAAGTCGCTATGTCCATATTAAAAAGCTCCGTTGAACTTCATCGCCCGGCCGGGGACCAGGGCCTATTTTTTCTCGTAATACTCCAGCGGATTGACCGCTTTTTTCTCCGCGTAAACCTTCTTTCTGTATTCAATGACCTTCGCCACCACCTCGTCCACCGAATCCTTCACCAGGAAGCGGTTCCCCGTCGCCAGGTTGATCACGGTGTCCGGGGCGGCCTCGACGCTCTCTATGAGCTCGGCGTTGACCACCACCTCGGTGCCGTTGAGCTTTTGAAGGCGTATCATCGTAATCCGATTATACAATTTTACCGCGCCGGGGCCCGGCGGGCGGGGACGGGGCTCACTTGCCCTTTATGGCCCACTTGAGGCGGTCGGCGAGGCTCTTCTCGAGGGCGCGGTACTTCTCGACCTCGGCGGCCAGAGCGGCCAGCTCCTGCTCCCGGGCGCCCAGCTGGGCTCCCCAGGCGGCGTCGGTCTCGGCGCGCGAAGCCCGCTCGGCGTCCAGCTGCGAGGCCAGGTCCTGCACCTGGAACTCCAGCTGCTGGGACTTCTGCTTGAGGAACACGACCTCGGATTCGAAGCGGGCGCGGTTCTCGTTCTCTATGCGGAAAGAATCTTTCAGGGCCGCCAGCTCCTTCTCGCGCTCTGCGGCGTTGCCGGAGAGCTCGGCGGCCTGCCGGGCCAGGTCTCCCGAGCGCAGCTTGAGGGCTTCCAGCTCCGATTCCATGCGGCGGCGGGCGGCCTCGGCGGCTTCGGCGGCCTCGGCCTGGGCCTTCATGGCGCCTTCGGCGCGCGTTTTCTCCTCGCCCATCACGGCGAGCCGCTCTTTCATGGCGGCCTCGAAGCGGTCCTTCTCCTCGCGCGAGGCGGCGGAGCGGGCGGCCAGGTCGGCCTCGCGGGCGCGCAGCTCGGCGGCGAGCCGCTGGGTCTCGGCGCGCAGCGTCGCGGCCTCCTCTTCTGCGCGGTTGCGGGCGTCCTTGAGCTTGCGCAGCTCCTCGGCGTAGTCGGCCTCCATGCGGGCCTTGAGATTGGCCTTCATGTCGGCCATGGCGGCCTCGTAGGTGCCGCGCAGCTCCATAGCGCGGCTCTCGGCCTGGATCTGTTTCTCGGAGGAGACGCGCTCCAGGTCCTGCTGGTGGGCCTTCTGCAGGTTGGAGATCTCCGCGTCGTAGCGGCGCTGCAGGCGCGAGACTTCTTCCTGGGCGGCCTTGCGCGCCTGAGCCAGTTTTTCCTCGTAATCCCGGGAGACCTCCCCCGGCAGATCGCGCTTGAGCCTCTCCACCTCGGCGGAGTGCGCGGCGGCGGAATTTTCGGCGTCGGCGGAAAACTTGTCGCGCAGGGCCTTGAGCTCGGCCGCGCGGGAAGCGTTCACGGCCTCTATCTCGCCGGCGCGCCTGGCCGCGAAATTCTCCAGCTCGGACTTCAGGCGCTTGTTCTCCTCGATGCCGGCGGCCATGCTCTGTGCCAGCTGCACCTTCTCCACCCGCATCTGGGAGCGCTCCTTCTCCAGCGCGGCGTTGACGGCCTGCACGCGGGAGATGAAGCCCTTGAGCTTGACCAGTTCGGAGATGGCGCGGACCTTCTCGCCCGAGGCTTCCGCGAGTTTCGCCTCCAGCGCGTGCAGTTCGGCCTCGTACTTCTCCCGGGCCTTGGCCAGTTCCTGCTCTTTCTCGGAATTCTTGCGGTCGGCTATCGAGCCGATCTCGCGCTGCAGCCTGTCTATGTCGGCGTTGAGCTTGTCCTCGCGGGACTTGGACTCCGAGGAGGACTTCTCCTCCTTCATCTTCAGGATGGCGACCTCGGCCCGCAGCTGCGCGAGCTCGCGCTCCTTCTCCGGGATGCTCTTGATGTACCCTTCCACGGAGGCGCGTTCGCGCTCCAGGCGGGAGATCTCCTCGCGCAGCTTGGCGCTCTCGCGCTCGAGCAGCGTGCGCTCCATCGCGGACTCGCGCAGTTCCTGCTGCACCTCGACGAGGCGCTCGGCCGAACTTTTAAGCGAGCGGACCTCGTCCTCTTTCTGGCCGATGGTCCGCTGCCACTGGGCCTTCTCCTCCAGCCAGCGGCGCTCCATCTCCTGGAGCCGGAAAATGAAATGCCCCTCTACGTCCTTGGACTGGGTCTCGCGCTCGAGCATCTGGCCTTTGAGCGTCTGCATCCAGGTCTCGCGCTCCTGCACGATCCTGTTCTCGAGTTCCTTGATCTTGGACTTGAGGGTGAGCCGCTCCTCTTCGACCTCCTGGTCGCGGCGCTCGCGGCGGAGCTTGTCCTGTATGTCCTTGAGCGAGGACTCCACCTTGGAGGAGAGTACCTCGTCCTGCTGGCTCTTGAGCGTGGCCAGCAGCGCCTTCTCCTTCTCCTGGGCGACGACCTTCTCCATCTCGAGCATCCGCTTCTCGAGCTTCTCCTTCTCCTCGCGGGCGGCCCGGAGCTCCTCCTCGGAACGGTCGGGCCTGGCGGCGGGAGCCTGCTGGAAAGAGGGCATGGCGGGGCGGGGCGCGGCCGGGCCGCCTCCGGGCATGGGAGGAAGACCGGGGGGCGCGACCGGGCGCGCCGGCGGGGCCGGCTGCTTCAGTCCCGGGGGGAACGGGGGAGGCAGCGGCTTCTTGGGGTCTTTCTCGTTCTTGTCGTCCATAGGAATCGGGGCGGGATCGTTTCCGCGCCTCTATATTCTACTTTCGGCCAGTTTCCTTTTAGTTAAATAAATGTTAATTCCCTATTATAGGGCCGGCTACCGGCCCACCTGCTGCTTGAACGAAGCCAGCCATTCGGAGGCGGCGGGATCTCCGCTCAGCGAGGCGTATTTCTCGTAGGCCGCGACCGATTCGTCCACGCGACCCAGGGCGTAGTAGGCCGCGCCCAGGTACTGCTGCACCTCGGCCGAGCCGGGGGCCAGCGAGGCGGCGTATTCCAGGTACTGCAGCGACTCCTCGGCCCGGCCCTGGTTGTAGAGGTCGGCGCCGGCCGTCAGGTACTGCTGCGCCTCCGGAGACGCGGGCGCGGCGGAACCGGGCACGGCGCCGCCTGAAGCGCCGGACGAGAGGCTGTCGAACTTGCGCTTGCGGTCGGAGGAGGATGTCATGTCCACGCTGTCCACGATATAGACCTCCTGGGACTGCTGGTTGCGGGCCGTGATCTTCCCCTCCGTTTCCAGCGTCTTGACCGCGTCGAGGACCTTGGACTGCGCCTCGTCTATCTGCACCGGCGAGAGCTCGCCGGAGTAGTCGATGATCTCCTTGATGGCGCTGACGGCGCCCTGCGACATGTTGGCGAAGAACTTCTCCACTATCTGCGGCGGGGCCTTGGCCACGGCGCGGGCTATGACCTCGTTGGACAGAGCGCGGATTATGGTCTGCAGGTCGCGGTCGGAGTAGGCGGCTATGTCTTCGAAGGTCATGACGACCCGCTTGACCTTCTCGTAGATGTCGGGCTTCTGGGTCTTGAGGTACTCTATGATGTTCTTGCGGGTGGCGGGATCGGCGTCCTCGAGCATCCGGGAGAGGCGCTCGATGCCGCCCATGACGAAATCGATGTTCTCCCTTATATCCTTGTCTATGGCCTCGATCTGCTCGCGCGTGGCCTGGCGCACCGTCAGGGCCTCGAGCGCCACCTTGGACTGCACCTCTATGGGCAGCATCGACAGGGCCTGGCGGGAGAGGTCGGGCTTCATGTAGCTCAGGACGATGGCTATGACCCAGGGCTCCTCCTTGCGCATCAGGAAGAGGTAGATGAGGCGCTTGAGGTTCTCCTCGTTGACATAGGTGAACGGCTCGAATTTCTTCATAAGTTCGTCCTCGTCTTCCTTCTTTTCCTCCTCTTTCTGAAGGAAATTCATGTCGATGCTCTGGTGTCCTTCGGTCTCCTGCTTGCCGTCCTCGTCGCCGGAGCCGGCTCCCCCCTCCTCGCGCTTGTCCTCTATGTTGACCTCGGCGCCGGGCTTGGCCATCAGGGCCTTTATGTACTTGCGGAAGAAGCCCCAGAGCGGCCCGAAAAGGAACAGCAGCAGGAGAAGGAACAGCAGCGCGTAAAGAAGCGGCAGGTAGACGGAGGGCCGCTTCAGGTCGTCCAGGTAATTATAGCTCTTGAACCGGGTGGGCTTGAAAACGACCGTGGGGGCGTCCTGCCCTTTTATCTTGTAGGGCAGCAGGAAGTCGTCCACCCTCTCGCGGGCGAGCGCCACCGGCTCGGGAGCGAGCGTCTCGTCGTGTATGACCGTGACCTGGAAGCGGTTTATCTCGGTCTCGGCCCCGTAGCGGGTCTCCTGTATGCCCCGGGACTGCTGGGCCTGCTGGCCGATGGCGGCCTCCGGCGGGCCGCTTTTTCCGCCCATTATGGACTTGGGCTTGGGGATGCCGGGCAGCAGGAACTCCGATTCCTGCTGGCCAGCGTCCTGGCCGCCCTTCTCCTTGTACTTCTGCATGACGCCCACGCCTTCGCGGCTCTGGTCGGACTTGCGGGCGATTATCTCCAGCTCCACGTCGGCGAAAACGAAAGATTTCCCCTCACCGAATATCGGGTCGAGTATCTCCTTCTTGATCTTGGTCTCGGTCTCCCGCCGCAGGGCGTCCTGCTTCTCGATGACCGAGAGGCCGGTGCCGGCGTCGGCCGCGGACGGCTTCTCCTGGCCGGAGGCCGGGAAAAGCGGGCAGGCCAGCAGGGCCGCCGAAAGAGAGATGGCGCGGAGAGTCCTCATATATATACGCATTTATCTTATCTTTCGCGTATTACGGGGTTGTTTCAGAAATATTCACAGAGTATTCCATAAAAGGGGGCCGGGTCTTTACTTTTGACCCGGGAGCCCCCCCTGAACCCCAAGGTCAAAAGTAAAGACCCGACCCCGTACCTCACAGCTGGCTCATGAACTGGCGCACGATCCTGTTGTTGGGGTTGATCTCCAGGACCTTCTCCCAGATGATCTTGGCCTTGTCCTTCTGGTCCATCAGGAAGAAGGCGCTGCCCATGATCTCGAGCGCGGTCTCGTTGTTGGGCTCGAGCTCCAGGATGTCCTGCGCGCGCTTCATCGCAAGGTCGTACTTGCCCTCGTAGATGGCCTGGCGGGCGTCGTAGGTGCGCTGGTCGATGTAGGTGAAGATCTCCGGGCCCTCGGGCTTGCGGGTCAGCTCGCTGACGCCGGCCTCTTTCTCCACCATGTTCAGCAGCGAGAGCAGGCGGTCGTTGCGGGGCTCCTTGTTGAAGGCGTGGCGCAGGATGTTGACCGAGTTGCGCAGGTCCTTGCCGTCCACGTAGGCGATGACGCCGCGGCGGGTCAGCGTGGGCACCTCGTCGCCGCCGGTGGCGTCGGGCACGAAGTCGATGGCGCCCTGCAGGCGGGTCAGCATGCGGCGGATCTCGGGATTGCCGGGGTCGGCGTCCATGGCGGCGCGCAGCTTCTCCTGGGCGCGGGTGAAGTAGCCGGCCTTGAAGTACTGCAGGGCCTGGTTGACGATCTGGCGCACCTCGCGGGTGTGCTTGGCCTTGTTGCTCTGGCCCATCTTCATCGTCACCGAGAAGCGGGTGGTGGTGCCCAGCGCGTGCACGCCCTGCGCGACGTCGAAGCCGAAGTTCTTGTACTTGAGGCCGATGCCGAAGTCGGCCTCCTGGATGGCGGGCGAGCCCATGACGCCGAAGCGCAGGCCGGCCCAGTACATCAGCCAGTACTCGCCGCCGAAGCGCCAGTTCATGTCGGCTTCCTGGGGCTTGGTGAAGTCCAGGCCGAAGACCAGGCTGCCCTTGAACAGGCTCAGCGCCTGGCCGACCTTGAAGGTCAGCGGAAGCTTGTCGTCGGTGTCGCCCGAGGCCATCGAGAAGACGTTCTGGACGCCGACGGAGAGGCGGTACATCTTGGAGAACTTGTGCAGCATCGTGACGTCGATGGCGTTGAAGCTGTCGGTGGAGTCGTCCAGCGCGCGGGAGATGTTCTTGGCCATGAAGCCGAAGGCCAGGCTCTCGGAGACGTCGCGGCCCCAGGAGAAGGCCAGCGCGCGCTCCATGCTGTCGAAGGTGCCGAGGGTCTCTATGTTGACGACCTCCTGGGTGTTGGGGTTTACGGTTATGCCGATCTTCTCGAAGCCCGTGGACTGGAGCTGGGTCATGCTGATGGCCCAGGTGCCCTTGGAGGTGGTGGGATGCGCGTAGGTGAAGAAGTTGAGGGTGGTGTCCTCGAACAGGGTCGCCTGCATGGCGGAGAACTCTTTGCGCTCCAGCAGGGTCAGGGCCGCGGGGTTCCAGTAGGAGGCGCTGGCGTCGTCGGCCACCGCGAAGAAGGCGCCGCCCATGCCCAGCGCGCGGGCGCCGGCGCCGTAGCTCATGAAGGCGCCGGGGCGGCCGCCGCTCTGGGCGAAGGAGGCGGCGGCGAAAACGGCAATAAAAAACCCCGCAAAGGCGCATGAGCGCGCGACGCGGCTCATATACGCCCAAACATGCGGGGCGAAAGCATTAGCAGTAATGCGTTCCATTTCGTTTTCGGCAGCCTGACCCCCGCCGACTTAGCGGGTCTTAGCTTTGCGCCCCCGTCTTTCGACGGGTTTGCTATTATCGTAACATCAGGGCATTACGAAACTGTTGCCCTTTTTTGCTTTAAATATTATAGCAGAGAATGGCCGTTTGTCAAGGGGTCCGGGCTTGACAAGTCAATCCCTTAAAGAAGGACCCCCCCCCTCCGTCCGGCCCCCAAAAAACACATAAAAAACAAGCCTTTTAATGGCCCGGGGCTTAGTGTATCACGCCGACCTTGCGCAGGATGGTCTTGCTGCCCTTGGGGCTCGAGGCCTTGACCCGGACTATATAGCCGCCCTTGGAGACTATGCCGCCCAGGCCGTTCTTGCCGTCCCAGGGATGGAAGTTCGGGCCCTGCTTCGCGCCGGGCTGGCCGCTGGCTATGTTCCACTCGCGCACCACGTAGCCCAGCAGGTCGTAGATGGTTATGCTGACCTCGGCGTCGGAGTTCAGGGTGTAGGTGATCATCGTCCTGCCCTCCACGCCTCCCTTGCGCAGGTCCACGGGGTTGGGGTAATTGGAAACATTGGAGAGGACCTCCTCCCCTATGGTGGTGCCCGCCGGCGCGGAAGTCTGCGACCAGGGCGAATAATTGCCCGCGTTATCCCAGGCGCGCACGCGGTAGGTGTAGTAGCTGCCGGAAGGGCGCGGGGTTTCGCCGGGGCTCTCCAGGGGGTCCCCGACCCAGTAGCTGAGGAAGTCCGCCCTGATATAGGGAATGGTCGACAGGGTGCGCCAGACGGGATTGGTCCCCTCGCGCTCCTGCAGTTCGTAGGAGACTATGCCGGACTCGCGGTCGTCCCTGTCGTCGGTGCGGGCCCACTTGACCAGGTACTTGAAGTTGTCGCCCGACTCGAGTTCCGGAGCGGGATCGGCCGGCCTGGGCGGGGGCACGGTGTCGGGACGCATGACCACCAGCGAGGAGCCGTCGGGCTCGGGAATATACTGTCCGCCGGAGGTCACGCCGCGGACGGACACCACGTAGGCGCCCAGGCCGCCGAGGCCGCCCGAGACCGGCTCGTTGGGGCTGTGCGGGACCCTGCGGGAGCCCATCACGGCGCGCCGCACTATCGTGAAGGTGGTGTACGGCTCCGCCCCGTCGGCGGTCACTTCCATGATCTCGTTGCCCACGAAAACGAAGTAGGTCTTCCCGGTCAGGCTCTTGTCGAACTTCTTGTTGACGCGGAAGCTGGACGTATTGTCGTCTATCTTGTCCAGCAGGCGGCCGACGGCGTAGGTTATCATCGACGGCACCGAGACCTTGCCGGAGAGATTGTCCCCCACCGTGGCCCACCGCTTGGAATGGCTGGTCGGATTGTCGTAATTGGTGCTGACGGCCAGTTCGTAGGAGACCACCGGGGTGGAGGCCGGCGGCCACTTCGCCGCTACCGAGGTCAGCGCCGACTGCCAGGCGGAGGGCACGGCCCCTTCGGAAGGAATGGGCCCCAGGCCGCCCAGGGAATAGACCGGCTTGCCGTCCACCATCTCTATGGAATCCGCCTCGCCGTCGCCGTTGAAATCGTAATCGAGGAAGCCGTTCGGGTCATTGTCCAGGTTATAGGACGGCGTCATCGAGCCTATCAGGCTGACGTTGACGCATTTCCCGGCGCCGGCGAAGTCGAAGTTGTCCGGCACGCCGTCGCCGTTGAGGTCGATAAGCGGCTCGTCGGCGCGGCAGCCGGAATCCGTGTAGCCGTATATCCAGCGCGACGGGTCCGCCTGGGGCCTGCCGTTGGGCCCGGGCACCACTACGCCGCTGGAGTCCAGGATGGCGTAGGCTGGGTAGCCGTTGTCGGCTACGAATATCTTGCCGTACTCGGCTATGGACTGTATGATGCCGGGCACGATCAGGACTTGCCCCGAGGCCTTGGGGAACGAGTCGTAGACGCTCTGGCCGGCCGCCAGGGCCAGGCCGTTGGGTCCCTTGAGCTCGAAGAAGTAATCCAGGCTCAGGCCGGCGGAATGCCCCAGCGTGTCGGCGCCGGACCTGTCGGCCGAGCCGATGGAACCGGAGACGTAGAGTATCACCGGGGAAGTGGTCACCGAGACGTAGGGCAGCTGCCCGTCGAGTATGTCCAGGCTCACGCCGCCGTCGAACGGCGCCGAGGAGTTGAGCACCCTCGCTACGCGCCTGTCGCGCACGCTGGAGAAGACCCTGTCGCCGTCGTCCTTCCAGATGGAGATGTCCGAGAAGTCGCCGTCGCCCAGGTTCGCCGTCGCGGTGCTGATCGTGCCGGTCTGGCGCAGGTTGATGCGGCCCAGGTTGACGTAATCGGACTCGGTGTTGAGGGTCAGCGTCAGCAGGTGGACGTTGCTGGTGTCCCTCTCGGCCGAGCGCGGGGCCATGTCGGCGCCGCTGACGCGCAGAGTGACGGCCCGTATCGGCACCAGGCTCGAGGTGTAGGGGTACTCTCCCGTGTAGGTGCCCGTGGGCAGCGTGCGGGAGATGTTCATGTATATCCTGGGGGAGACGTCGTGCGGCGCGTTGACCGTGAACCACGAGCGGTCGCTGACGCGGACGCCCACCTTGTTGGCCTTCACCGCGGTCTCGCCGATGTCGTAGACCACGAAGAAGGTCTGGGCCAGCGGCGAGAGCGTCTGGACCTGGGACAGGTGGATCTGGGCCTGGGTATTGAGCGGGTTGTCCTGGTCGTAGAGGTCCACCTTGACCACCCCGACGCCCGCGGCATGGTCCATCTTCGACGTATTCAGTTCGCCGAGCCTGCGGCCGCGCTCCGAGACGATGAAATAGGGCTTGCCGGTGGTCGTGCTAAGCCCGACGCCCGTATACCTCATGAGCTCGGCGTTGGCCAGGTACAGGCTGCCCGCGGCGGGGAAGCCTGCCGTGGATTCGACGACCAGCAGGAACGGCACCGTGGCCGAGCTGGCGACGGGGACGGCGACCCGCGTGTCCGCGCGGGAGATGTTGATATCGTTGAGGTCCAGCGTGTCGTTCTGGTTGGCGTCCTGGTAGACATGGATGAACTTCACGTCGGTATTCTTGCCGAACGGGGACGACGGGTCGTTGGAGGCGCCGGTGCGCTGCAGCTTCATTGAAGACCAGCGGGCGTTGCCGGCCTCGGTGGTCAGGTTGAACCGCAGCATGGCGGCCCCGATCTGCGCCTGGCCGACCCCGCCCTGGTTGAGCAGGTCGTAGGCCGAGTCATAGGCGCCCATAACGACGTCGCTGGGGATCTCCTTCACGGTTATCGGGGCGGTGCGCAGCGGCGCCGTGGTGAGCACTATGGCGTTGGGGATGCCGATGGTGAAGTAGTCGGTGCCGCCTATGAAGAGGCCCATGGTGCTGCCTATCACGGCGAACTGCGACACGTCGTAGGATATGAAAGCGCAGAGCGGCGTGGTGGTCACGATTATCGGCTTCTTGAGCACCACGTTGACCGAGCCCTCGGCGAAGGACTCGTTGCCGTAGCTCATCAGGTTCGGGGGCAGGCCGCTCTCGTCCACCGCGGTATCCTGCGAGTCGAAGAGGCAGTTGTCGTTTGAATCCCGCCAGACCTTGATGAGGTCGATGTCGCTGTCGTTGGCGGTGCCGGTGCGCGCCAGCCGTATGGCCTCCACCCTGGCGGAGGTCAGGTCGGTGCGCATCTTCATCGACAGCAGCCCGACGTTCATGTCGGCCTGGGTCAGTTCCACGGGCGAGATATCCTCGGGCTCCAGCGTCACCAGGTTTATCGTGGGCATGACGACGTTGACGGGGGAGCGCACCGGGGAGGGGAAATAGGCCGAATGGCCGGAGCCCGCCGGGCCGAATGTGAAGTTGCCCTCGGTCTGCACCTCGAGCCCGAAGACGTCGTTGGGCGGCGTCATCGCGTTGTGCGAGAAGTTGGAGGCCTTGTCCACGCTCACGGTCACGAAGTAGACCGTCGGCGTGGCGCTGACGACCACGTACTGCTGACCCCTGAGGGCCGGGTCCACCACCTTGATGGTGGCGCGGCCGACCGGCTCATTGACGCCCAGCCGCCCCTCGCCAACCACGACGTCGGTCAGGTTGCCGCCGGTCACGGGGTCGCGGTCGAAGAGGCCGTTGCCGTTGTCCTTCCAGACCCGTATGACCTGGGCGTCGGCGTCGTAGCCGCTCAGCGGCGCCGGCTGCCGCCTGGCGAGCCGCAGCGACTCCCAGCGCACGCCGTAGCCGTCGGTGGTCATGGTGAGCTTGAGCAGCGGGACGTTGACGTTGCCCTGGAAGGACATGACGCCCAGCGGCGAGCCGTTGGCGTGGGTCACGGAGGGCGAGCCGAACTGTCCCCTTTCGACGAAGAGCAGCGCGCCGGCGCCGGTGGCGCTGTAATAGATTATCTCGTTGTCGACCGTCAGGTAGCCCGAAGAGGGTATGCCCGCCGTGGAGACCACGGCCCAGGCCGCGTCCTGGGAGCCGGTGGTGGTTATGTCCTGCGCCAGGCGTATGGAATTGACGCTGCCACCGGAAGGCGAGGCGAATACCGGCTGGGCCAGCACCGTGACCGTGCTGGGCGCGGAGATTATCTCCCTGACCCTGGACTCGAATGGCAGCACCGAGCTCGCGCTGAGCGCGTTGGGCAGGGAGAAGGCGTTCTTGACCGGGTCGTCCACCGTCGGGCTGGTATTGGCGAAGGAATCGGACCTGAGGTAAGCGCCCAGGTAACGCGGGTTACCGATGGCGTCGTTGGGCATGGCCGAATCCGTGATGTCGTAGGTGACGAAGTAGCGCTGGGAGATGCCCTGCAGCAGCGCGCGGCCTTCGGTATGCAGCGTCACCGGAGAGTTGAAGTTGACCCTCGCGACCAGCGGCCCGAATATCGTGTTGCCGAAGGTGCCGCTGCCCACCAGCACGTCGCCGCCGCCCAGGTAGGAGTTGTTATCGGCGTCGTACCAGATCTTGACGCGGGCCACGTCGTTGACGGCCGTGCCGTCGGAGAGCGGGGTCCCGGAGGCGTAGACCATGACCCACCGCCACTGGGCGTCGGCCACGTCGGTCTCCGCCGTGAAGGCGATTATAGGCTGGTCCTGCGCTTTCTGCTGCAGCGTGGCGCCGGCCACGGTGTCGGTGGCCTTTATCAGCACTTTATCGGCGTACTCGCGTATGCGGCCGACCAGCGAGACCGACTTGCCTGGCGGCGTGACGCCGATATTGACGCCGCTGACGCCCTTGGTCGAGGGCGAAACGGCGAAGTAATCCGTGCCGCGCATGGAAAGGCCGATATTGGCCATGTTGTCCACGGTGGCCAGCGGGTCTATGTCGAACGTCACGAAATAGTCCTTGGGCGTCACGTATACGGACTGCCCGTCCAGGTTGCCGCCGTCGCCGATTAGCGGCAGCGCCGCCTGGCCAGAGACGACGGTGCCGCTGGACCAGGCCACGGCCGCGGTGCCCTCCGCGCCGCGGGTGACGCCTGTGAAGGCGTTGGCGTCGTTATCCACGCCGGAGTAATAGACCACTTCCTTGAGGGCGGGGTCGGTCTGAGCGTCGTTTATCACAAGCCTGCCCGGGGCCCGCGGGAAGGGGCTGTCGGTGGAGAAGAAGGACTGCACGTCCTTGACGTAGAGCGTGGTGTCCGCCGCGAGGGCGGGCTGCTCCAGCGCGTCGTACGGAAAGGTCCGGTTCCGCCCGCCCACCAGCAGGACCTCGGTGTCCCTGACGGTGCCGGTCGTCTGCAGCAGGCCGTCGCCCGTGGAGTCGTACCAGACGCTTATCTTTTTGACGTCGCTCGCCTTGTTGTAGACCGGCGTGCCGCCGTTCTCGGCCGCCGTTATCCAGCGGTCCAGCTTGAGGCCGGTCCAGACCACGGCGCCCTGGTTGCCCTCCACCTGCACGGTAAGCCTGGCCACCGCCTTGTCCCTGTCGTTCTGCGTGAGCGCGGTGGGCTTGGTGAAGTCGTTGGGCTGTGACTTGTTGACGTCGGCCAGCAGCAGCTTGTCCGCCGTCGCGCGCACCACGACGGTGGAGGAATTTATCGGGCTGAAGGCGGCCATCTGGCCGTCGAGCAGGCTGACGCCGGCGGTCTCCAGGCGGGCGCCGTGGGTCTGGTCCGCCACCGCGTCGGGGCTGAGCTCGTAGACCACGAAGTACGTGCGCGTGGAGCGGCTGATCTCGCCGTCCACCCTGGGCTCGAGCAGCGGCAGCACGAACTGGTCGGGGTCGTCCGGGTTGAACCGCGGAGGGTTGGAGGGGTCGGTGACCTCCTTGTCTATGCTGGGCTGGAACTCCCCGTCGCCCAGCGCCGGGTCGCCGCCGGAGGCGTCCAGGAAGAGGCGCATGCTCAGCAGCGAGGAGCCGCCGCCCGTGCCGGTCTTGATGATCCTGAAAGAGCGTATGGTGCCGATGAAGTTGTCGGTCCAGGCCTTTACCTTGAGCATGCCGGCGCGCGCCACGCCCTGGTCCACGTAATCGTACTTGCCCAGGGCCTGCTGCACGCCGCCGACCGACGGCTGCCACCACGCGGCGATGTCCTCGCCCGAGACGTTTATGGTGGCGGGCTGGTTGCGCACCGGGGACGTGGAAGTCTGCAGCGGGAAGTTGTTGTAGGCAACGCCCACGAAGGTGGAGTCCAGCACCACGTAGCTGGGCTGGTCCACCACCAGGGCCAGGCTGCGCGGCGTGGCGGCTACGGTGGAGACCCTCACCGCCAGGAAGAAGTTCTTGGGGGAGTTGGAGATCAGCACGGCCGTGGAGACCTTGACGTTGAGGTCGTCGAACCGCCAGGTGCCGAGGCCCGAGTCGTAGGTGCCGCTGGTGACGAAGAAGTCCACCGGGCTCCCGCCGAGCGCGCTCTCCACGTCCAGCATGCCGAGCTGGCCCGCGTAGGGATTGTCGGCGTAGAAGCCCACCTGCGTCACGTCCGAGTACGAGAGCGTGCCGGAGCTCTTCACCTGTATCGACTTGAGGTAAGCCGGCGGCGAGCCGGCCGGCGTGGTCTGCATCGTCAGTCGCAGCATCACCACCGGGCCCGGCACGTCCGCGATGTTGCCGTCGCCCTGGTAGAGCGCGAGCTTGTTTATGCCTATGGATATCTTCGAGCTCGGCAGCGGGTCCTGCGGGGCCATGTCCGTGGGGGTGATGACCATGCCGCTGAGCACGACGTCGCCCGAGGAGGCGACCGGCTTGCCGCGCCCGCCGTCGCTGGTATGGCCGTAGACGGAAGGCCTGGCGTAATCCGTAACGCTGACCCTGAGCGTCTCCACGAAAGTGTCCCTGATCTGCAGCTCCCGCTCGCCGCGGTCGGCCGGCACGAAAGTGTAGTCGGTGGTGTCGGCGATATAGTCGCGCAGGTCGGCGGAACCGCGGGTGTTGGTGGCCATGTTTATCTTGCCGGTGTAGTACTGGCCGTTGACCGGGTCGCCGGCGGCCTGGTTGCCGAAACGGTCGCGGGCGCGCAGCGTTATGGTGCCGGGCGCCAGCACGCGCAGCGGGCTGGCCAGGGTGTAGCCGTGGTGCAGCGTGAAATAATCGGCCACGTTGGGCGTGATGTACTGGTCCTGGGATACCGCGGGGAAAGTGACCCCGGCCGCGGGGATCCCCGCCTGGACGGTGACCGGGGCGGTGCCGACGGCCGTGTCCCAGATGAAGATGGAGGCGTAGGACTCGCCCGGGAAGATGGTCCTGGGGATCGGGTTGGTGTTTATCAGCTGCCAGGCCGGGTTGGAGGAATCGGTCGGCTGCGCCGAATCGATACCGCCGTAGGTGCTGTTGCGGGCCCCGGAGAAGGCGAGGTCCACCGCGGACCCCGTCGTCGTGGTGTTCTCGTAGGCGTCCTTGAGCACCACCGTGATCCTGGTCGGGGTCGTGACATTGAGCGCGTAATCGGCGTACTGCACCGTGGTTCCGGCGACCAGGCGCCGCGGCGGGGTGAAGAAGGAAATGTGATGCGGCGCGGCCGCCACCACCGTGTAGGAGGCGACGGCCGGGAACCAGCCCTTGGAGATCACCGTGTTCACCGAGAACTGGTGGGTAGGCGCCGACATCAGGGTGTCGATGAGGTAGAAAGAGGTGGAAGATTCGCCGAGCCTGAGCCGCGCGGTGCCGGGCTGCGCCGTGAAGGGGCCCATGCCGGGCGAGGAGAAGCGGACGTCGCCGGCGGAACCCGACTGCAGGACGAAGGAGACGTACTGCGTCCCGGAGTCCTCCTGGCCGGGGCCGACCGGGGTCGGGTTGCCGTAATTGTCCTCTATGGCCAGGGTGAACATCTGGGATGTGGTGCCGGCGACCAGCGTCTGGCCCGCGCCGGAGCGCACGTTCACCCGGTAGGTGAAGTCGGGCACTATCCTGACCGACTGCGTGGACCCCGACCACTCGGACCGGGCCGGCACGGAGAGCCCTATTATCGGCTTGGTCGGCAGGGCCACCTCGTAGACGGAGGAGGCGGTGGTGTCG
The DNA here is from genome assembly GCA_031082205.1 of Elusimicrobiales bacterium. Taxonomy (GTDB): domain Bacteria; phylum Elusimicrobiota; class Elusimicrobia; order Elusimicrobiales; family UBA9959; genus UBA2231. Next base: position 121,288 of record JAVHLJ010000002.1, on the reverse strand, counting down.
ATGTAATAGAAGGTGGCGGAGTACCTGTCCAGCGGTATCGTCACCAGTGAAACGGTCGAGGCGAAGATGGGCGGGAAGCCGCCGGCCAGGATGGTGGAGGCCGAGAAGCCGAAGGAGTCGTTCACGGTGGAGGACTGCCTGGCGACGGTGGAGAGCAGCACCTCCACGGTGGAGGTGGCGACCCGGGGATTGTCGAACATGTCACGCAGCTCCGCCCGGAAGGACTCGGAGTTCTGGCTCTGGTAGATCGTCTTGCCCGCCGTCATCGTCCTCTGCGGATTGGCGAAGGCCACCTTGGTTATCTGCTGGGGGTCGACCCGCAGCAGATGGGACGCGGACTGCATCGAACCCGACTGGGCTATGAGGTGCCAGTAGCCCGGCCTGCCTCCCTCCGCCGTGTTGGCCTGGGGAGAGACGCCGGAGTAGGAGGCCGTGCGGTCGTGGTAGCGGAAGGAGACCTGGCTCTGGCCGGGCAGTATGCTGACGGCGGTGACGAACTGGTCGTTTATCACGTTTCGGAAGCCGTAGTCGCCGACCGTGCCGAAGCTGCCCAGCGAGCGCCCGAGGCCGGTATGCACCGTCACGTGCGAGGCCAGCAGCACCAGGTAAACGTCGGTCTGCCCCTGCCTGGTGACGTTGCCGAAGTCGTCGCGGCGCTCCACCGTGAAGGCGGCGCCGGTCCCGGGCATCTCCAGGACGCCCGCCTCGGCCGAGGCCTGGCTTGAGACGTACAGCAGCCTCGTGGGCGTGCCGCCGGCGGTCGTCAGCATGCCCGTGACGTTCTGGCGCCTTGCTATGTAGTCGTTGAGCAGGGTTATGGTCGTGGTCCCGATCCAGACCCTGGCCCAGTCGCCGGCGGCCGACGAGACCCGGTAGGCCATCTGCGTGGACACGCCTATGCGCCCGAAGGAGTCGGTGTAGACCAGCGTGGAGACGCCGATGCCCTGCCAGTTCAGGCCGTCGTAGTACTCGAACGAACCCTGGGCGCCGGAAACCTCGGCTATGGCGAGGTAGGCCGGCAGCCCGGCGGACGAGATATTATTGTCGTAGGCGTCGGTCAGCTGGGCGGTGAGCGACTGCCGGCCGGGGTTGGACAGCGAGCCGGCCCCGACTTCCTGGTCCGAGTCGGGCGAGACCTTGTAGACGGTGGGCGGGCCGGGGCTCACGTTTATGTTCACCAGCGGAGAGACGCTTATCGCCGGCGAGAAAGTGTCCTGCGCGCCGAGGGTGCTGACGCCCGCCTTGCGGAAAGTGAACCAGTCGGTCAGCGCGCGCACGCCCGCGGAGGCGGAAGAGAAGAACACCTCGTTGGCGAGCAGTTCGGGCTGCTGGTTGGGATTGGGCTGCGTCTCGATGACGAAAGCCGCCGTGGAAACGTATACATTGGGGCCGGTCGAGCAGATATTATCGTAGGCGTCCAGCGCGTAGAGCGAAGCCGAGAAAGGCTGTCCGGCGACCGCGTTGGTCGAGGGCAGAACATAGCTGAGCCGGGCCACTACGCCGGGGTGGACGACCAGGGTGGAAACGCCCACCGCGTAGGAAGCCGCGGAAGAGGGTGTGGTGGCGGCCGTCACGGTATAGCTGCTGAGCGAGGTCCTGGGGTCCACGGAGAAAAGCGCGGCGCCGGAAGCCAGAGTCTGCGGCGGAGGCGGGGCGGTCTTGCCGTCCTGGGCCAGCAGGATCGAGACCTCGGGCATCACGGCCACCGGGTTGGTGTCCTGCGCGGCGCCGGTCAGTTCGCTGACCCTGTTGTAGAAGCGGTCGGTGAGATAGACGTTGGCGAACAGCGAGCCGCCGCCTATGGCGTAGGGCAGCACGGTCCCGGAGCGGCCCGGCCTGGAGATGCCGGCGTCGCGGCAGGGCGGCGATATGTTGCAGCGGCCCTCTTCGAGGGCCTGGCCCGGCAGGACCACCTCGAGGCGCGCGGCGGTGGACGCCCAGACCTTGAACGAGCCCCGGGCCGCGGCGTCGTCGTTGCGGCATATGCCCAGCGGGGTGTTGCCCGAGCAGACCCTGTTGTCCGCGGCGTCCACGGGCCAGGCCTTTATCCAGGCGGAGGAGTTCCTGGTCACCATCGTCAGCGGTATCTGCAGGGCGCCGTTGTTGAGCGCCTGGCTTGAGGGCTCTATGTCGTAGGCGTCCGACGTGACCAGGTAGACGGTGGGGCCGACCGAAAGTTCGGTGAAGCGGTTCATGAAGCGGTCCACCAGGTTGACCTGGGCGAAGAACTCCGCGCCAGCGGTCTGGGTGGACGGCGTCAGCGTCCTGCCCGCGGCCGGGTAATCCGCGCTGCCGCCCAGGCGGGTCTCGCCGGGCAGCACCACCTGCAGGCCCACCGGCGCGGCGGCCCTCACCGTGAAGGTGGAGGACTGGGGATCGCCGGAGAGGCCGGTATTGAGGTCGGTGGCCGTCAGGTAATGGGTGGCGGCCCTTCTCAGCGTGACGTTCATGCTGCCGGTCGCGCCGGTAAGGACGTTGACGGCCGCGGTGGCGACCGGGCTGGCGTACGGGTCGGTGGGGGTGTTGACCCTCACGTCCAGGGCGCGGCCGGTCACCAGGTTGAAGTAATCGTCGACCACGCCGACCTGCACCACGAAGGTGTCTCCCGCGCGGAGAGAGGAGGACGGCGAACCGCTCTTGCCGGTGGCGGAGCCGGGCGCGAATTCCTCGCCGGGCAGCCTGACCAGCAGCCGCCTGGGCACGCCGGGCGCGACGTTGACCACGGTCGAGGTGTCCTCGGCCAGGCTGTAGCCCCAGTCGGGCGGGGAGGACAGCATCTCGGCGCGCAGGTAGAGGGCCCCGGAGCGCACGGGCGTCACCGAGAAGGTGGCCGAGGTCACGACGATCTGCCCCGCCGGCACGACCTGCGCGTAGGGGTCGTCGGGCACGAGGCGCACCTGCTGGCTGGCCCCGGGCACCAGGTTCCAGAAGGCGTCGGTTATGTCGACGGTGACGTTGAAAGGCACGCCGGCCTGCTGGGGGTCCGGGGAACCGGAGCGGCCGCTGGCCGTGGAACCCGGGACGCGCGACTCCCCGATGGGCAGCACGCGGAGGCGGGTCGGGATATTGGGGGCGGCGGGCACCTGTCCCGACTGAGCCGCGGTGAGCACGGCGTTGGGATCGGAGGCGGTCAGCACCCGGGTCCCGGCCGTCCTGAAGGTCACCCCGGTCACGGAAGCCGCGCCGTCGGACATGGAATAGATGCCTATCGAGGAGGCGAACGGATCGTCCGACGTCACGGGGACGCCGGCGCGGTTCACGCCGTAGACCCTGTTGTAGCGCGAGTCGGCCGCGTAGAGCATGGCCGTGAAGGCGTTGCCGGCCGTCTGGGTCGAGATGGCGCCGGTCACGCCGTAGGGATAGGAGGTCTTGCCGGGCACCAGGGTCTGGGTGGGCAGGACGAATATCATCCTGGCGGCCGCGCCGGCGTTGACCGTTATCCCGGAGACGGTCTGGGTGGACAGTTTCGGCTCGAGCGTATCGTCGTCCACGGCGTTGACGACCAGGTAGCCGGTGGCCGCGCTGGGCACGAAGTTATTGATCACGGCCTCGCCGCTGGCAAGCGGCTGCCTGGGCGGGTGGTCCGCGTAGACGTCGTTGGACGTCAGCCTCACCTGCCTGCCGTCGGGGGCGAGGTTATTGTAGGCGTCGACCGAGCGGACCTTCACCGTGTAAGCCGTGCCGGCCGTCAGCGGCCCGGGCGAGCCGGTCTTGCCGGCCACGGTGCCCTCGGCCGGCTGTTCCCCCCCTCCCGAATCGGAGGGCAACAGGAGCTGAAGCGCGACGGGCGTATTGGGGTTCACGGTCAGGCCGGAGACGGTGTCCGTGCTGAAAGAGGTGCCCAGGTTGAGTCCGGTATCCCTGACGGTCACCGAGAGGCCCGAGCCCTGGTTCCTGGTCACTGGCACGAAACTGAAAGTGGTGGCGCCGGCCACGAGACTCTTCTGGTAAGGCGACGGGGCCAGCCCGCGCCCGACGATATTGGGGTCATTGTCGAAGCGGAGTTCGGCGATGGGTGTATTGGAGGAGACCGACATGAAGGGGGTGGCCCCCCGCACCACGTTGTAGTAACTGTCGGTCAGGTACACCGTCACCTGCGTGGTCGCGCCCGCCGTCAGGGCCGACGCCGTACCGGATTTTCCGCCGTTCGAGGGGTTGGAACCGTAGGGCGGCAGGCCGGAGGCAAGAGCCATCCCCTCCGGCACCATGTGCAGCTTGACCGGCCGCCCCCACCAGACCGCGACCGGGTTGGGCGTCATGTACGAGGAAGTGGCCGAGGGCAGCGAGCCGCTCCTCGCCCTCAGGGTATGGCTGGAGGCCGTGACAGGCGTGAAGGCGAAGGTCGTGACGCCGGCGACGAGGTTCTTCAGCGGCGGATCGGCGTCGTAAAGGTCGGTCGGGATATCGGCAGCTACCTGGAAGACGGCCGTCGGGTCCGTGTTGTAGAAGGCGTCCACGCCGTAAACCGTAACGGTGAAGGTGGAGCCGGCCTGCTGGTCGGCAGGGACGCCGCTCTTGCCGTAAGGCTCCGAAGAGTATTTTCCCTGCACCCGGGTCTCGCCCGGCAGCATGGCCAGCAGGCGGTCGGCGGCGTTGGCTATGACCGGCACGGGGCTCGACGGGTTCGAGGAATTGGTGAACAGGCCCTGGCCCGAGGCCGAGACGGTCCAGCCCGCCGGGTCGGCCGAGACGAAGACCCTGTTGAGCGTGGTGGAACCGGTGAAGACCGAGACCCCGTCGGGAGAGGCCGCCGCGTTATTGGGATCGCTGTCCGTGACGTAGACCGAGGCGGCCGAGGAGACGACCAGGTTCCAGTACCTGTCGGTCACCTGCAGCAGGAAAGGGATGGAGCTGCCGGCGGGCTTGGTGCGCGGCGAACCGGAGCGTCCGGCGGGCGTGCCGGGCGCGGGCATCTGGCCGGCGGGGTCGTAGTCGGCTATGACCTGCACCCTGTCGGGCGAGGTAGGGTTCACGGTGACGTTCCTGGTTCCGTATATGGCCGAGTTGTCCCTGTCCTCCACGCGCATCGCGCGGGCCGCCGCCTTGCGCAGGCGGAACTGGAACGTCTTTATGCCGTAGTCGGTGGAGACGAAGGGGGTCTGCTGCGGCAGGCCGTAGATATCGTCCAGCACGGCGTTGTCGTCCATGGTCTCGGGGCCGCCGGGCACGCCGTCTATGTAGAAGTTGACCGTTCCCTGGTACGCGGAAGCGCGGTTGCCGGTGCCGTCGGGACCGTCCTTGGCCTCCACGGTCATGTTGACGTCGGCGCCCGCCGACATGGGGTTCTGCGAGACGGTGACCAGGAAGCTCTGGGCCGGGGCGGCGATGTAGAACTTGGGGCCCTGGGAGATGATGGTCTGCACCACGCCGGCGTTGTCCGTGGCGCGCACCCAGGACGCGTAGGAGTCGCCGCGGGCCCAGCAGGGCGTCCCGTCCGTGTTGGGCGAGGGGCAGACCAGGCCGGAGTACTGCCAGTTGCCCAGGGCGTCGGTGTACTGCGCCTGCACCCAGACCGGGCCGGCGGAGACGGGCGTCCAGGTGGAGCCGTTCCAGAAGAAACCGCTGTCGTCCCAGGAACCGTAGAGGAAGGGCCCGGAGGCCGAGATATACGGCTCGGTGTCGCGGAAGACCAGGATCTCGGCCTTGCCGGCGTGCCAGCCCAGGGACGGATAGACGCCCGAGCCCGTGCCGTTTATCCCGCTGGTGAAGCCCGGGTCGGCGGCGTTGCCGAGCACCACCTTGTTGTCGTTATAGACCGAGCCGTTGACGGGGTTGAGCACGGAAGAGACCGGCTCGGTGACGTCGTAGAGGAAGCGCGACTGGCCGACGGCCGACTGCACGTTGCCGATGGAGTCGGTGGCGGAGGACTTCACCACGTAATGGCGCTTGTCCGCGAAAGTCAGCAGGCCGTTGGAATAGGTCCAGGAGGACTGGTAGAGGTTCGTCACGGGCAGCCAGGTCTCCGACTCGTTGATGAAAGAGGAGCCGTCGAAATACTTGGCGCCGCCGGGCTCGTCCTGGCTGAGTATCGAGATATAGGCGGAATTGACGGTCGTGACGCCGTCCACCGAGGTGCCGGAGATCAGGGGCAGCTCCCGGTAGGCCGTATCGGGCCCGGGCACGACCGGGCGGGACATGGGCGGCTCGTTGTCGAAGACGAAGGTGCGGGTGGAATAGGACACCTCCTCGTTGCCGGTCGCGTCTATGGCCTTGGTGACTATGTGGAAGCGCTTGCCGTTGAGGCCGTCGTGCGTGCCCTCCTTCCAGGCGAACTGTATGGTCCCCGGGTTGTCGAAGTCGGAGTTCGTGTACGACCAGGGATTGTCCAGCAGCTTGGAGCCGGGGGCGCCGGCGATGGACCACCAGCCGGTGTCCGCGGGCTCCCAGTGCGGGGCGGTCGGCGACCAGTAATAGGTCGCGCCGCCGGAGAGGTACCACATGCGTATCCGGACGTCGTTGATGCTCGAGACCAGGTCCCGCGAGGTGCCGCTTATGTGGGACATGGAGGAGTAGAGGACCTCGCTGACCGGCGGGTACAGTATGCGCGAGGACGGCGGCGTGCGGTCGTAACTGAAGGTGGAGGAGGCCACGCCGTAATTGCCGGCCTCGTCGTAGGCGCGCACTTCCACGCGCAGTTCGTTGTCGCGGTCCGGCCAGGTGACCTGCGAGGACGGGTAGTTCCAGGAGAAGGACCCGCCGGCCGAGGACGAGGAGACCGAGAGGTTCCAGACGTTCGGGAAGGCGCCGCACTCGGTACCGACCCAGTTGGGCAGGGCGGTGCCGCCGCAGGAGCCGGTGCCGTCCATCCAGTACTTGTTGAGGCCGATGTCGTAGATCCTGATCCTCGGGAAAGTGACGTTGAAGGTGTCGCCGGCCGTGCCGCCTATCGAGGAGAGCGAACTATACCGGAGGCCGTGGCCGGGCAGCTCTATGTGAGCCGCCGGGCTTGAGATATCGAAGCGGAAAGAGGAACCGCCCAGCAGCACGCTCTGGGTATTGCCCGCCACGTCGTAGGACCGGGCCTGGACGATATACTGCTGCCCGTCCACCAGGCCGGCGAAATTGTCGGCCGGCGGCAGTTGCGAGTTCTTGGCCCACGGCGAGCCCGCGACCGCGCCGAGCCAGGCCTCCTGCGAGACCCAGATCGAACCGTTCCAGTGATTGCCGTCCGAGGCCCGCTGCACCTTCACCTGGGTGCCGGCCACGCCGGAGGGATTGGAATTCGGGTCCTGCGCCGTGCCTGAGACCGAGGCCAGCGAGCGCAGGAAGGCGTTGTCGGCCGGGGTCAGCACGCGTCCCACCGGGGCGGTGACGTCGTAGCGCATGACGGTGGGGGTGGGCGGGGTCGTCACGTTGCCGGCGGCGTCCTCGGCCGTGACCTGGAAGTTGTAATTGCGGTTGTCCTGGAAAGCCGGCGCCGCCAGCGTCCAGGTATAGGCGGGGCCGGAGCCGGAAAGCTCCGCCGTCATCCAGACCTGCGAGACCGAAGAGAAAGTGGAGGACTGGAGGCTGTAATAGAGCAGGGTGTCGGCCTCCTGCACCGAGACGGAAGCCGAGCGTATGCCGAACTGCTCGTAGGCCGTTCCGGCTATCTGCGCCAGCGCCTTGACGCTGCCGCGGCTGTCGGGCAGTCCGACCGGGGCGGTGATGGCGGCCTGCGGCGCGGAGGTATCGTAGGTGAAGGTCACCGAAGAGACGACGGTCTCCTGGTTGGGCGGCGTGACGTCGTCGCGGGCCCGTATCTTCACCCGGTAGGTATAGCCGTCGCTGAGCGCCGGGGAGAGCATGCTCCAGTTAAGGCCGTCGTAGGCCCCGCCCAGCGACCCCCCGTTGAGCGGATAGAATATCTCCGAAGCCAGCGTGAAGGTGCCGGGGACCACGCCGTTCCAGTGCCCGGCTCCGGGCGATACCTCCTGTATGGCTATCTCCAGCTGGCCGAGCGTCGAGATGCCGGCGAGGTTGTCCAGGGAGGTGCCGGAGACGGAAGCGAGCGTCCGCCTGACCGAGCCATGGGCCGGGGAGACGACGCGCGAGACCGGCGGCGTCACGTCGTAGACGATGTCCGCGTTGGTGACCGCGTTGGCCATGGGATCGGCCGGGTTCGACTGCGGCAGCGCGTTGTCGCGGGCGCGCGCCCTGGCGCGGTAGACCCTGTTCGGCACCAGCGCCGTCGCCAGGCCGGGCGGGGCGTAGTACCAGGTGCCCGAGGAGGGTCCCTGCGCGGTCCACTCGGTGGACGACCACCACGAGTTGGAGTCGTTGAGCGTCCAGGAGGAGAAGCCCACGGCGTTGTCGTAGTAATAGGTGGCGCCTCCCTCCAGGTAGGAGAGCTGGGCCTGGATATTGGCCATGCCCGCTATGCCGGCGTTGGCCGGGGGATTGGGATCGAGGGCGGTGCCGCTGAGGGCCAGCAACGAGGAGATCTTGGAAGAGGCGGCCGGCGACGCGACGCCCGCCAGCGGGGCGGACTTGTCGGTCACGAAGGTGACGGAGGAGCCGTTGGCGGTGAAGTTCGCCTGGATATTGCCGGCCTTGTCCTCGGCCTCGGCCCAGATGGTGTAGCTGCCGTTATCCGCCCAGACCGGCAGGGAGGAGTAGGACCAGGAGGACTGGTGCACCGCGGCGTCGGAATAGGAGGAGGGCAGCGGGCTCCAGGCTGCCCCCGTCCAGTACTGGTTGAGCTTGTTGTCCTTTATCCGCAGGCGCACCGCCGCGATCTGCACCCCGGGCTGCTGGCCGACGTTAGCCAGGACCATCTCCTCGTTCAGCGTGCCGGAAGCTATGTCCACCGCCGAGCGCACCTGCCCGCCCGAAACGGACGCGACCGTGGCGGTGGGATGAGAGATGTCGTAATTGAAGAGCACGGCGGCCGAAAGGGCCGACTGGTTGCCTTCGATCACGCCGTTATTGTAGGTCAGGTCGGCGGCCATAACGCGCGCGGAGTACTGCACCCTGTTGAGCAGCGCCGCCGTGGAATAGGAGAAAGCGAAGCTCCAGGAGGAGCCGGCCAGGTGATAGGAGCCCTCGTTGTCGTTCTGCGTCCAGACCGCGGTGAAAGTGGACTGGACATTGTTCCAGTACTCGCCGGCGTGCGGGCCGTTGGCGGCCTGCAGCTGGGTCCAGACCCTGTTGACGCCGGCGGCCGGCGGCGAGGCGCCCGGCGGGTCCGAGACGGCGCCGCCCATCCCCGGCAGCGAGCGGTAGTAGACTGCGGCCGCGGCCGGCAGGGAGACCGAGGGGTCGGGGGACTGCGTGTCGTAGTAGAACTGCACGGTAACCGGCGCCAGCTCCTGCACGTCGGAGAAATTGGTGCCTATCGAACGCAGGGTGTAGGACGAATTATGCGCCAGCGGCGGCAGGTTCCAGTCATAGGACCAGTTGCCGGCCGTATGAGAGAGGCCGGCGGTGGAGACGGCCGTGCCCTGCCAGGCCTGGGCCCCGAAATTCCAGTACTGATTGTCGGAGAGGCGGCGCAGCTCCAGCGCCAGGGACTTGGTGTCCGGGTTCGCGGTGCCGCTCAGGACGCTGAGGGCCTTCTGGTAGCGCAGGTTCCCGGGCACCAGGACGCGGGTGACGGCCGGCGGCGGGGTGAACTTGAAGCGGCGGCTGCCGAAGGTCGACTCGCCGTTGTCGGCCACGTCGGCCGCGCTGGACTTTATCACGTAGAAGCACTGCGGCTTGAAGACCACGCCGGCGGAATTATAGCTCCAGGCCTTGGAGAAAGAGTCGTAGGAATCCACGGGCAGCCACGCCTGTCCGGCCTGCCAGGCCGAGCCGTTCCAGTACTGGCCGTTATTGGCCGGGTCCACGCAGTCGGACTGGGCCGTGTCCTGCTGTATGCGCAGCAGGACCCGCCTGATCCCCGAAGTGGCGTCGTCCGCGGTGCCGGAGATGGCGGCCAGCGTCTGCAGGCTGCCGTCCTCCACCGCAGGCACCGAGACCGCGGAATCCGGCTCCTGTATGTCCAGCGTGAACGTGGAGCGGTTGAGGTGGAAGGCGGCGTAATTGCCGGCCCGGTCCGTCGCTTTCAGCCGCAGGACGAAAGCCGCGCTGGAGCGGCCGACGGCCCAGGAATTGGCGGCCAGGGGATTATTGACGGGCAGGGCGGACATGGCCCAGGAGCCCGACGGAGCCGTCACGCTGGAGACCTGCCCCGGCTGCCAGGCCAGCGTGTTGAAGTTCCAGTACTGGACGGGCGAACGGTCGATGTCGATCAGCTCGTACTCGACGGAGACCAGGCCGCCGGCCAGGCCGCCGGGGCCGGCGGGATCGGCCGCCGTGCCGTACACCGAGGGCATCACCCTGAAGAAGCCCTGGTGGGCGGGGCTCGATATATGCACCAGCGGCGTGGAGAAGTCTATGACGAACGTGGAGGTGGCGTAGGCGACCTCTATGTTCGGACCGCCGTTGACCGGCTGGGTATTGTCCCTGGCCTCGGACTGTATCTCGAAGCGGTAGCCGTCGCCGGTGTTCGCGCCGGTGAAGGCCGTGGGGGTCACGGCCTTGGACCAGTTGTCCAGCGCGCCGTCCACGTTCTCGAAGGTCCAGTCCGGGGGATTGGAGGACCAGCTGTTGAAGGTCCAGTTATAGTAAGTCCTGACCCCGCCGGAGTTGAGCCTTGAGAGCCGCATCCGGACATTGTTCAGGCCGGAGGGCACGCCGCCGCTCCAGTCGCTGGCCGTGCCCTCCATGGCGGCTATGGGCGCGTTGAGGTAGGCCCCGCTGGAAGGGGCTACGACGCCGGAGACCGGGATTATCGGGTCTATGGTGAACGAGGCGTCGGGATTGGACGGCGCCGCGTCCGACCTGGAGATATTGCCGGTGACGTCCTTGGCGCGGACGTATACCCGGTACTGGAGCGCGGCGTTGAGGCCCAGCAGGCTGTTGAAATCGGCGTCCAGATTGGCGTCGGCGTGGCTCCAGTTCCCCCCGCCGAAGGAAGTGGCGTTCTTCCAGTGGCTGGCGGGGACGAAGGCCACGTCCCAGCCGGTGCCGTTCCAGTAGCGGTTGTCGCCGCGCTGCACCGCCACCTGCACGCCGTCCACGGGATTCAGCGCGGAGACGGCCTCCAGCACGGTGCCGGAGATCAGGGGCAGGGCCTTGTAGGCGAAATTGCCGGGCATGGTAACGGTGGCCGTCGGGGCCGAAGCGTCGTAGCAGAACGAGGCCTGGACATAGTTCTCGAGGTTCAGCGAGCGGTCCATGGCCCTCACGCGGACGGTATAGGTGCTGCCTTCCACCAGCGCGGGCGGCCAGACGTCGGGAGCCTTCGGATAGGACCAGTTGGCGGTGCGGTTGATCTGGCCCAGCTTGCTGTCGCTGATGGAATTGGTCACGGTGAAGACGGCCTTGCGCCAGACGCTGTTGCCGTCCCAGCCGGAACCGGTGTAGTAGTTGGTGTCCGGGTCCACTATCTGTATCTCGACGCCGTCGGGGGCCAGGCCGGAATAGGCCTGGGTGGAGGTGAAATTCACCCAGTCCTGGGCCGCGCCGGCTATCGTCGCTATCTGGGACGGGTTCCTGAAGCCGGCGGCGGAGAGGCCCGAGATGGTAGAGGAGGGCCTGTTCGTGTCGTAGATGAAGTCCCTGGTATAGGTCCCGGCGGGGACCGCGTTGCCGGCCGCGTCGAGGCCGGTCAGCTCGACCTGGAAGCGCTTGTTCTCGGGCCAGGACGGGGAGGAGAAGGTCCAGTTCGGCAGCGCCGCGGCGGCCGCCAGCCAGGTGGAATCCGCGACGGCCCACTGCGAGCCGTCCCACTTGGGCTTCACGGCCCCTTCCTCCGAGATATTGGAGAGCTGCGCGCGCAGCGGCAGGACTATGCCGGCCGGCGAATCGGCGGCCTGGCCCCGCAGCTCGGTCACGGTCCGGGCGGGGCCGTAGAAGGCGCTCGAACCGGCCATGGGCGTCGATATCGTTATGGCCGGGTAATTGAAGTCCGAGGTCACCGAGATGGCCGCGTAGGCCCCCGAGTTGCCCGCGAGGTCCTGGCCGGAGACGGAGAAATTATAGACCTGGTTGTTGGTGGAGATGACCGGAGGCTCCCAGCCGACCGGCGGATAGCTCCAGGTCACGGTGGAGGCCGAAGCGGTGAAATCCACAGGCAGGTCCACGGGCGCGTTGAGCGACCAGCCCAGCGCTGCGGTGCCGCGCCAGTACCAGGTGTCAACGCCCTGCGTGTAATAGGCGCGCAGGCGCAGGCCGGCCGCGCCGGACTGCAGGCCCGACAGCCCGCCGAAGGAAGTGCCGGAGATCCCGGAGAGGGAGGACTGTATGTAACTGCCGGCGGTGGGGGTCGAGACCCGCGAGACCGGGGGCGTGCCGTCCACCACGAACTTCACCCGCGTCCAGGCGCTCTCGTTGCCGCCGTTGGCGCCCATGGGCTCGGCCTTGTCGAAGGCCCGCGCCAGCAGCGTGTATTCCCTGTCGGACACCCACCTGGCGCCGTCGAAAGGATAGTTCCAGGAGGCCGCGCCCAGCACGTCCTGCCAGGCGCCGTCGAAGGTCACGGTCCAGGAGCTGAAGGCAGCGCCGGTCCAGTAATAGGTGTCGCCCTCGTGCAGGTAGCTCAGGTTTATCTGCGCCTTGTTGAGTTGGTCGGTGACGCCCGGCAGCGGGGCGTCGGAGGCCGTGCCGCTGAGAGCGTTGACGCCGGTGAGCACGGAGGGCCGGTAGCGCCCCCCCTCGGCCGGCACCGCGAAGAAGGCCTCGGGGGCGGTCCTGTCCCAGACGAAGGTTATGGACGAGACCGCGTTGGTCACCACGGCCTGCGGATTGCCGGCGCGGTCGACGGCGCTGGAGCGCATTATGTAATACTTGCCGGTCTCCAGCGAAGCCTCGAGGTTGGGATGAGTGTAGGACCAGGTGTCGGTGCCCGAGGCCACGTTGAAGCTGGAACTGAGCACCGAGAAGGCCCCGGCGCCGTGATGCCACCATTTCACGCCGGCCTCGTCGTAGATCTGGACGGTCACGCGCCCGAGGTCGGACTTGAGGTTGGGCGCCCAGGCCCCCGCCGGGTCCGAGGCCGTGCCGGCGAGCGGAGAGAGAGAACGCAGCACCTGCATGTGCCCGGGATAGCCGATGTAGGAGACCGGCGGGCTGGTGTCGAAGACCACGTCGAACTGGGTCATCGTGTTCTCGTTGTCGTCCCGGTTGCCGGCCTTGTCGTAGGGCCTGGCGAAGACGCGGTAGTTGCGCCCGTCGCGCAGGGCCGGCGTGATGTCCGTGGAGATCTTCCAGTTCGGAAGTTCCCCGATATCGGCCGCGAGTTCGCTTTCCGGCGCAAGCGCGCCGAAGGCGGACCCGTTCCAGTAGGTGCCGGCGAAGGTGTCCTTGATGAGCACGCGGACATGGCTCATACCCTCGCGGTAGAGCGAAGGCAATTCCGAGCGCCCGGGGTCGGCCGCAGTGCCGGTCACCGTATCAAGCGCCGGCAGCGACCTGGCGTACGGCGAGGCCGGCGACAGTATGGCGGCCTGCGGCCGGGTATTGTCGATTATTATATTGCGGACCGTGGGCGGGTTCTCGGCTTCATTGGCCGCGTTGTAGCCTATCGAAGAGATGGCGTAGGTCGCGTTATCCACAGTGAAGACGGAAGAACCGCTCAGCCCCATCGACCAGGCTCCCGCCGTGTGGCCGACATAGGTCCAGGTGTCGTTGTTCACCCAGTAGCCGCCGGGTTCGTACCACCAGCTCGCGGGCTCTTTGAGCCTTTTTACATGTATCCTGACGCTATTGGAGGCGCGCAGGTTCACTCCGCTGCCGATGACCGAGATCAGCGAGGAGGCCCGGTAATTGCCGAACTCGGTGTCCGGCGTGGTTATGGTCGTGTCGGCCGCGGGGCTCTTGAAGGTGAAGGTCAGGTCGCGTATCTCGGCTCCCGGCGCGGGCCTGGCATTGCCGGCCTTGTCCACCGCCAGCGCCTGCACGTCGTAGCCGGAGTCGTTGGCCCAGTTTATCAGCGAAGTATTCCAGGTCCAGGCGGCGGGCTGGCCCCCGGGATCCGCCGTGGTGCCGGTGCTGAGCCAGAGACGGTCGTTGGGATAGGCGCCGGCGGGGCAGGTGACGAACTGGTTGAGCGCGCCGTCGTAGCAGTTTATCACCGGGGAGATCTGGCGCAGGGCTATGAGCACCGTGCCGGTCTCGCGCAGCAGGCCGGGGGCGGTGTCCCGCGCCGTGCCCGAGATGGAGTTGACCTGCGAGACCTCTCCCGTAGGGGCCGTCGCCCTGGAATCCGGCGGCGTGGTGTCGCCGGTGAAGTAATTGGTCGTCCACTGCGACTTGAGATTGCCGACGATGTCGGTCACGCGGCTCACGGCGTAGTACGTCTGGCCGTCCTCCACGGTGCCGCCGGGCAGGGCGTAGGACCAGGTACCGCTCGAAGCGCCCGTGAACGACGAGGTCAGCCAGAGCGGACCGGAGGCGGTGTCGCTCCAGGCGGAACCGTTCCACCAGCACTGGTTCAGCGGGGGCAGGGCCGGGCAATTCCCGCTGGTCTTCCGCAAGGCGACCTGAGCGCCGGAGGGCGCGATGCCCGCCTCGTAGGAGCGCGCTCCGGACCAGCCGCGCAGGTTCTCCACCGAATCGTCGGCCGTGCCGTTTATGGACACGGCCGCGCCGATGAAGCTGTTGTCGGCCGGGAAGGTAATGCTGGACGAAGGCGCGGTATAGTCCGCGATGAAAGTGAACGTGGAGAAGAACGAGGTGCCGGAATAGAAGCCGGAGAAATTGTTGCCGGCCTGGTCCCTGGCGGCGTGGTAGATGTCGTAACTGTAACCGTCCTCCTGAGAGGCGGGAGCCACTACCCTGGTCCAGGGGTTGCTGCCGTCCACGCCGAAAGTGTCGGACTGGGTGGCGCTGATCCAGTTGTTGTTGTTAAAGCTCCACCAGGCGCCGTCGGAGCGCCGCATGCGCAGCCGGACCTCGCTGACGCCCGACGACTCGATGCCCTCGTCGAAAGAAGTGCCGGTTATCAGGCCGGTCGCCACGGCCAGGGCGTAGTCGGAAGGGGCGGTGACCCCCGTGACGGGGATCGTGTTGTCGTAGGTGAAGACGTGCGCCGGCGAGCCGTCGGCGTTCTGGTTATTGTCTATCTGCGCGTTGCTGGGCGTGGACTGCCAGTTGCCGGCGGCGTCGATGGCCCTGACCCAGACCGAGAAACGCAGGTTATTGACCGGCTGCAGCGAGGGCAGCGGTATGGTCCAGGCGCCGTTATTGAAGGTCGCCGTGCTCCAGCGCGTATACTTGGCCGCGGTGTCGTCCCAGTCGGAAATGGCGTTGTCGTAAGTCCCCTTCCAGGTGGCGTTGAATCCCCCGCGGACCTTAAGCATGACGTGAACGGTCGTCACGACGCCCGTGTCCGTGGCCACGCCGTAAAGGGCCGGCACGCTGTTGTAATGGCCGCCGTCGGCCGGCATCGTCGAGACGGCGATGGGGACGACATTATCGTAGCGTATCACCCGGCCGACGCCGGCCGGCACGTCGGCGTTGGAGGGATCGGAGCCGGCCGGCCCGAACTCGCGGTTGAGCGCCAGGTCGTAGGCCCAGGTCACGACGAGGTAGTCCCGCCTCTTCCAGTCCGATATCGCGGTCTGCATAGCCGACGGCAGCGAATAGGTCCAGTCCCCCTTGGTCGCGGCTGCCGTGGAGACCGCCGCCTCATACCACAAAGGATTAGCCCTGGTAAAGTCATTTTCGCCGGGGTTCCACCAGTCGCGCCCGATCTGCCTTATAGCTACCTTCACCGTATATGTCCCCAGACCCGCCTCGTAATCACGCTGACCGTAGCGCTCGTCAGAGGCCGTGCCGGAGATCAGCGTCAGGGACCTGACGTATTCCGCCGAGGGCGACACCACGGTCGAGGTCGGGATGTCCAGGTCGAACTTGGTCGTCACGGAGACCGGCGACGACATGTTCCCCGCTATGTCCGCCGCGCGCGCCTCGTACTTGTACTGTTTGTCGCTGATGAAGGCCAGGTCCGGGTCGTTGAAAGTCCAGTTCGCCGCCGTACCCTGCGCCGGCAGCCAGACCGGCCCGGAGCAGCCGGTGAAGCCGGAGCCGTCGAAGCAATTCGCGTAATTACCGGCCCCGTCCAGCTCGCTGACCGCCACCGCCACCGTGCTGGCCCCGGTGAAAGGCGAGATCTGCGTGCTGGAGGTGCCGCCGGCTATCGGGGTGGACAGCAGGATGCGCGAATAAGTGGCGTCGTGCTGCGGGTGCGCGATGGACACCAGCGGCGGAGTTATGTCGTAGGTGAACATTTTCGTCGAATAGACGGTCGAGAAATTATCGGCGTAGTCCACGGCCCGGGTCACGGCCGTATAGACCGTGTCGTCCCTGAGCATGGCCGGCGGGACGGTATAATACCACGAAGTCGGGCCCTGCTTGATGGTCGAGGTTATCCAGGTCTCCGACGCGGTCCAGCCGGAGCCGGTCCAGTAGCGGGTGCCGTCCACGCCGGAGGTCGAGATCTTTATCTCGGCGCGCTTGAAGCCCGCTATGTCGGCGTTCGCCGTACCGCGTATCTCGGCCAGCGCGCCGGAGGCGTCGAAAGTCGGCGAGGTTATCAGCACCAACGGGGGAGTGTCGTCTATGATGAAGTGGCGCAGGTTGACGCCCCTGGTCCAGCTGTTCTCCCAGTTGCCGTCGCCGGTATCGTCGGACAGGCGCGAGTCGTCCATGGCCCTGGATTCCACCCTGTACTCCCGGTCGCCCGCGGGCCACTCTATGTCGGGCAGGTATACCCAGTTCCACGACGGGGCGCTGCCGCTCACGCTTATAGGCTGCCAGGCGGCCTCGGAGGAGACCGCATTATCGAAGGCGGCGCCGGTCCAGTACCAGGTGGAGCCGCCGTCCAGGTAGGACAGGCGCATGCGCCCCGCCGCCACGCCGGCATTGCGCTCGGTATAGTAGTTATCGGAGGCCGAACCATAGAACCGCGTGTCGGTGCCGGACTTGCCGGCATTGGAAGACTTGTAACGGCCACTGACCCCGTCCTGGTGGTCGGCTGGGAAGACTATGGACGAGGTCGGCGGCCGCTTGTCTATCGAGAAGACCGCGGACGAGACGCCCACCTCCAGGTAGTCCTGCAGATTGCCGGCGGTGTCGCGCGCGCGGGCCAGGAACAGGTAGCGCGTGCCGGTGGTGCCTCCGGTGAAGTGCGTATCCAGGCCGGCCGGGGCGTAGACCCAGGAGGTGGCCGACGGCGACAGGTAAGCGCTGGTATTGCCCAGCAGCGGAATCCAGTATGGATCCGGCTCGAAAAAGGTCTGACCATTGAACCAGAGCGGGGGATTGCCCAGCTGCTGCACGGCTATCTCGACGTTGGAGTTGCCCCAGTTGTCCAGCGCCGTACCCAGCAGGGAGGTTATCGATCGTATCCCCTTGGAGTTGGCGTCGCGCGGTACCGTTATGCGGGCCACCGGCGAACTGCGATCTACGGTGAATGAGGCGACGGGGGAGGAACCGGTATTGCCCGCCTTGTCCGCGGCGAAGAGCTGGACCTGGTAGGAACGGTTGGTCTCCCAGGCCCGGCCCGTCTGGAAGTAATCCGTGGTGTAGGAGGCGAGCCCCGCGTCGACGGTCGCGGACAGGTTGATGTCCGTACCGGTCGGGGTGAAAGTGGAAAGTTTCCAGTCCCAGTACTCGGCGTTCTCCTGGCGCTTCACCCTGAAATAGGCGCTCTGTATCTCGCCGGGAGAGGTATCCGATACCGAAGCGGCAAGCTGCGTGAGTTCGGGCACATAAGCCCTGTCCGGCGAGGTCACCGCGGCCGAGGGGGCGGTGTCGTCTATCACGAATTCCTTGTCGTCCCCCTCCTGTTCGTCTATGCCGTTGGGCTCGTGTTTGGCCAGCGAATAGACGCGGTAGCGCCTGTTATTTGTCCAGTTCGCCCCCGGCATGGTCCATTGCCAGTTGGGGGCCGCGAAATTGGTCACGCCGACATAGCCGGTGAAGACGTTGGTGGAAACCCAGGCCGAGCCGTTCCAGACCAGGTCGTCGCCGCCCGTCTTCTCATCAAGGTTGGGACCATAGTCGACGATGCGCAGTTGCACCGTGGTGGAATATATGGCCGTGCCGATTATCGTCGGCGCGGGCGAGATCTTCCAGTGCGGCGTGCCGGACGGGGTCGTTATCATGGAGTCCGGCGGCGGCGGCCTCAGCGTGAACTTTATGAACGAGGTCCCCGCGGCCGGCGCGCCCGGCTTGGCGACCTCGTTGCCGGCCTGGTCCACGCCCTTGGCGAAGACCCTGTAGTCCACGCCGGCCAGGGTAGAGATCCAGGCGGGGGTCGAGACCCCGGTCGCCTCCCAGCGGTTCCCCGCCAGTATCGCCGCGTCGTAGAAGATCTCGGTCGGCGAATTCCAGGCCATCGCGGAGCGGTTCCAGTAATTGCCGCCGCAGCTGCCGTTGACGCAGTAATACGAGATCCTTACCTTGTCCAGCACGCCGGGGGCGAAGTCGGAAGCGGAGCCGGATATGACGGGCAGTTCGGCCTGTACTATGGAATCGTGGACCGGGTAGGTCACGGTGGAGGTCGGGGCCGTGAAGTCGGCGTTGATATTGGCGGCGGTGGAGAAAACGAGCTGCTGATTGCCCGCCCTGTCCACGGTGTAGGCGTTGACCTCGTAGGACTGGCCGCTCTGCCAGGGGGCGGCGTTGAGCTGCCACCAGGTGCCGCCGGAGCTCAGCGAGCCGTAGGAGAGAACGTCGTTCCAGACCTCCGGCGCGCCGGTCAGCGTCCAGTCGCCCAGCGCGCTGCTCCAGTAGCGGCCGTCGGAGTCGCGCTTTATCCTGACGAAGGCGTTGGCCACGCGGCCGTTGGGCTTATCGTACGAATCTCCCGTGACGCGGCCGGTCTGGCTGACATAACCGCTGTTGTACGGGTAGGTTATGGCGGCCGTCGGGCGGCTGATATCGTAGACGAAGGTGGATTTGAGCGTCAGCGCCTCCTCGTTGCCGGCCAGGTCCCTCGCCCAGCTCGACAGCGTGTAGCGCTCGCCGTCTATATAGGCCGCCGCGCCTTCGAGATAGTGGGTCCAGTTGGCGAGAGGCGGCGTACCGGTGAGCTGCCGCGGGTCCGCGTACCAGCCGATGCCGTCGAAATAGTCGCCGTTGGACCGGCGCAGGTAGAACCTGACTTCGTTGACCCCGGAGAAGCCGTCGAAAGCGGTGCCCTGTATGGTCATGGGATTGGCCGAGAGCGGCAGGTGGGAGCCGTCGGCCGGGTAGGTGACCGTGGAGACCGGGATCTCGGTGTCGAACTGGAAAGCCGCGGTGGCCAGGACCACGTTCCAGTTGCCGGCCGCGTCGCGGGAGCGGGCCCTGACCCTGTAGCTGGCGCCGCTGGTCCAGCTGGAGTTCTCTATGGCGTAGGTCCACGAGGCAGAAGTGGTCCAGATGGCGGCGGGCACGCTCACCCACGGCGCGTCGTTGTCGGTGACGCAGCCTATGGTCTTCCAGGGCGGGGTCAGCGACGGGTCGTAGCACTGGCTCTGCGTATAATTGAAGATGGAGACGGCGGACGCGGTCAGGCCGGTATTGTCGAAGGCCTCGCCCGAGAGCGAGGTGAGCGAATTATAGGCCGCCGAGTAGGGGCTCAGCACGACGTCCGAAGGACGCTGGTTGAGGAAGGTCCGGGTGGCGTATACCGTGGAATAGTTGCCCGCGAAGTCCAGCGCCCGGGCCGATACCGTGTAGGTGGTCTTCTCCACCAGTATCGACGGGGAGACGGTGTAATACCAGGAGGTCGGGCCCAGTTTCTGGGCGGGATTCCAGGTTTCGGCCGAAGTGACCCAGGCGGAAGTCCCGCCGTCCCAGTAGCGCAGGCCGGCGCCGGAACCCGTGGAGATCCTCACATAAGTAAGCGCGTGGCCGGCCAGGTCGGCGTTGGCCGTGCCGTATATATTGGTCGCGGAGTTAAGGGAAAGTTCGGTCGGGGTGGTGATGGCCACCGACGGCGGAGTGTTGTCCACTATGAACCTGCGGCTGACGTAGGGCGGCTGCCCCCAGTTGCCGTCGCCGGTATCGTCGGCCAGGCGCGAGTCGTCCATGCCGCGCGCCTCCACCGTGTATTCGCGGTCGCCGGCCGGCCACACCACGCTGGTGATATAGTCCCAGTTCCAGACGGGATACGAGCCGCTCCTGGAAGCTCCCTGCCAGGCCGAGGCCTCGGCCGCGGCGCCGGAACTGAACGAGACGCCGGTCCAGTAATAAGTGTCTCCGGCAAGCAGGTAGGACAGCCGGATCTGGGGGGTCTGCAGGCCGGCGGCCATACCGGCCGGGCCGTCCGTGGCGGTGCCGCGTATATGATTGGCGGGGAACTGGCCGATGGCCGACGCCTTATAGCGGCCGCTCTCGCCGTCCGAGGAATCCAGCGGATCGATCAGGAAGGAGGCGGGCGGCTCCTTGTCGACCTTCACCACCAGCGAAGAGACGCCTACGGTGAAGGACTCCTGGACATTGCCGGCCGTGTCCAGCGCCCGGGCCAGGACCATGTGGCGGTAGCCGCTCGCGAAGTAGTTGTCCAGGTTCGCGGGCGCGTAGACCCAGGAGGTCGCGGACGGGGAGAGATAACCGTTGGTCCCGTCCACGGTTATCCAGTAATGGTCGTCGTAGGTGTCGTAGCCGGTGCCGTTGAAACGGTACACCGCGCCGCCTACCCATCGCTCTATCGCCACCTGCACGGAGGCGTTGCTCCAGTTGTCAGCGGCGGTGCCGGAGAGGGCCGTCACGGAGCGCATGCCGCCGTTATTGAGGTCGTAAGGGACGCGTATCCGGGCGGCCGGCGAGGAGCGGTCTATCGTGAAGGCCCGGTCGGTGGCCGCGCCCTCGTTGCCGGCCCTGTCGAAGGCGGAGAAACGCGCCACGTAGGCCCTGTTGTCCTCGAAGGCGGTACCGGCGCTGAAATAGTCGGTGGTATAGGAGGCTATCCCGCCGTCGATGACCGCAGGCAGGTCCGTGTCGGCGCCGGACAGCGCCGTGAAAGTGGAGGCCCGCCAGTTCCAGTATTCGGCCGATTCCTGGCGCTTGACGCGGAAATACGCGTAACTCACCGCGCCCGGCGCCAGGTCCGAGACAGTGGCCGTCAGCGCCGGGACGTTCTTCATGTAAGCGGCCGACGGGGCGGTTATGCCGGTGACCGGGGCCGAGGAGTCGATGATGAAGTCGCGGCCGGTCTTGGGCGTTTCATTGCTGGCGCTTACGGCCATGGAGCGCACGCGGTAGGTCCGGTTGCCGTTCCAGGCGGACGACGGGATGGTCCACTGCCAGTTGGGCGGGTTGAAGGCGCTGACGTCCACATAGCCCGCGAACTCGCCCACCGGCACCCAGGAACTCCCGGCCCAGACATACTCGTCGCCGCTGCCCCAGAGACCGTCGGGACCCCAGTCCACCACCCGCACCTTGACCCCGCTGGCGTAGAGGGACGTGCCGGAGAGAACCGGCGACGGCGAAGGCCGCCAGTGCGGCGTGTTCTCGTCCGGGACGGCGATATCCGAGACCGGCAGCGGCGTCTTGAGCGTGAACTCGATATGCGAGCCGGGGCCCGTGCCGGGCTTGGCCACCTCGTTGCCGGCCTTGTCCACGCCCCTGGCGAAGATACGGAAACTGATACCCTCGGTGGACTGGGCCCAGGTGGGCGACGACGCGCCGGTGGCCTCCCAGCGGTCGCCGGGGAGGACCGTCGCGTCGTAGAAAAGTTCGGTGTCGGAATTCCAGGCCCCGGCGTCGCGGTTCCAGTACTTGTTCTGGCAGATGCCGTCCACGCAGAAATAAGAGACCCTCACCTTGTCGAGTTGCCCGGGCGCGGCGTCGGAAGCCGAGCCGGAGATGACGGTCAGGTTCTCCTCCAGCGTGCTGAGATGCGACGGATAGGTCACGGTGGAGGTCGGGGCGGTGAAGTCGGCCTTGATGGCCGTAACCGTGCTGTAGCCCAGCCGGTACCAGCCGGCCTTGTCCTTGACGGTGGCGTTCATCTCGTAGGTCTCGCCGCTCTGCCAGGGCGAGGTATTCAGCTGCCACCAGGTGCCGTCCGGGCTCAAAGTCCCGTGAAGCGGGAGCTCGTTCCACACCTCGGGAGAACCCTCCACGGTCCAGGACGAATCCGAGACCCGGTAGTAATGGTCCGGCTTGGGGCCGGTCAGCTGCTTCACGCGGACATAGACCTTGTCCACCAGGCCGTTGGGCGTATCGTAGGCCGTGCCGGCTATCCGCCCGGTCTGGCTGATGTAACCGTCGTTGTACGGGTAGGTTATGGTCCCGGTAGGCCGCGTCAGGTCGTAGACGAAGGTGCTCCTCAGATTGAAAGCTTCGACATTGGTGGCATTGTCCCTGGCGCTCGCATAGACATGGAAGATCTCACCGTCCGTGAAGACGCCGTCGGGCAGCGAATATGTCCAATTGTCCGCGGGCAGTTCGGCGTTGAGCGGATAAGGATCGGTCTGCCAGCCCAGGCCGGTGAAATAATCGCCGTTGCCGCGCCTGAAATAAAGCCGCGTGAGGTTCACGCCGCTTTTGTCTATGAGAGGGTAATCGTAGGCCGTGCCGGCCAGCGTGACGGACAGCGCGGCGTTGGTCAGATGCGTGCCGTTGACGGGATAGGTCACGCTGGAGACCGGCAGGTCGGTGTCGAACTGGAAGGTCGCGGTGGAAAGGGCGACGCCGAGATTTCCCACCCGGTCCCTGGCGCGGGCGCGCAGGCGGTAGCGGGCGCCGCTGGTCCAGGTGGAGTTCTCCACGGCATAGCTCCAGGAGGCCGAGGTCTGGTACACCGTGGCCTGCGCCAGGACCCAGGGCGCGGCGTTCTCCTCGCCAGCGGTCCAGGGCGGGTTGGCCGACGGGTCGTAATACTGGCCCAGCGAGGTGTTGTAAAGCGTTATTCGCACCTCGTCCGCGCCGGAGAGCGCGTCGCCGGCCGTGCCGTAGAGGCTGGTGAGCGAGTTATAGGCCGCGGCAGAGGGGTGGAGGATGGTCGAATAAGGCGGCGTCTTGTCTATCCAGAAGGCCGAGACCGGGGACGCGGAGCCCTGGTTGTTGCCGGAGAGCGCGTTATCCTTGCTGCGGACATAGAAGTAGTACTTGTAGCCGGAGTCCCAGGCCGCGTCGGGCATGGTCTTGGTCAGCGTGGCCGTGGTGCCGTTCAGGCTGAAGCTGCCCGGCGCGAACCAGAGATCGTCATCGTAGGGCTGCCAGGCGGAACCGTCGTAGGTCCCGTCGGGGACATCGTCGCCGTTGACGTCGCGGTGCAGCCGCATCTGGCCGTCTATAGGCACGGAATATTCGTCGTACGATGTACCCGAAAGCGTGGAGAGGGCGGCATAGATGCCGCCGTCGGCCGGCGCGGTCACGGCCGAGACGGGGCCGATATTGTCTATCCTGAAGTTGCGGCCGGTCGCGATGGCGGTCTGAACATTGTTGCCCTTGTCCGTGGCGCGCACGATGCCGGTATAGAGCTGGCCGTAGGTCCAGGCCACGCCCGAAGTGTCGTAGGTCCAGCTGGAGCCGCTCAGGGAGGCGCCGTTCCAGACCGGCGTCTCGGTGGGGACCCAGGCGGAGGTGCCGCCGCTCCAGTAGTAGGTCGTGCCGCCGGTGATACGTTTTAGCGCGGCCTCGACGGTCTGCAGACCGGCCGGGCCCACGTCCGCGGCCGTGCCGTTGAGGTAAGGCAGGGCGCTGTGCATGGTATTGTTGCCAGGCACCAGCACGCGCGATTCGGGCGGCGAGACGTCCACGATATAGATAGAACCTTTATGCGGGACCTCCAGCCTGGTGCCGCGGTCTTTCTTGCTCCTGAGGACGTACTCGCCGGTGGTCCAGGTGACGCTTGAAGAATTGTAGGTAAAGTTGTAAAAGCGGCCCAAGTCGGAACCGGAGACGGCGTTGTTCCAGACCTCGCTGGCGCTCCAGCCGCCCAGGCCGCCGTTCATCGAATTATCCCAGTACCTGGCGGTGGTCTTGTTGTAGATGCTGACCTTGGGTACGGGATTGGTGGATTCATCGTCCGGCCAGAAGCGGCCGGTCATCGTGGCCACGCCAGAGCCTATGCTGCCGTGTACCGGCGTATCCAGTATGGACCAGGGATAGTCGGAGGTCGGGTCCCAGCGCTCGCCGGCGCCGGCCACCTCGGTGCGCTCCGCCGTGCTGGTCCTGGCCCTTACGACGGCGTCGTAGCCGGTGACATAGGTATTGTTGCCCGGATAGCTGGGCATATCCGCGCCCTCGTAGCGCCAGTACAGCGGCCCTACCGCTTTGGTCACGCCTATATCCTTCCAGTACGGGGCGTCGTTGGCTATGGTGTCATAGGTCCAGTTCCTTGCGCCCCAGCTCCAGTAATAATGGTGCGTGCCGCTGTAGGGGATATATATGAGTATCTCCACCCGGTCTATCTCGGCGGTGCCGGCCGTGGCCGCGCCCTGTATGGTGTAAACGCCGTACTGGTCGTAGCGCGGCCGGCTGACTGTCGAGGGCGCGTAGATCTCGGTCTGCGGCGCCGAGGCGTCGAAAGTGAAAGTGGAGACGGCGATGAACGAGTCGCCCAGCGACTCCTGGGTATTGCCGGCGGCGTCCGCGGCCTTGGCCCTGACGCGGTAGACGCGCTGGTCCTCCCAGGCCGGCAGGTCCGTGTATTTCCAGGAGGCCTGGCGGCCGGTCTCGGTGCTGACATCCACCTCGGCCGCTGCCGCGTCCAGCCAGTGTTCGGTGGTACCATCCCAGCCTATGACCGAGCCTTTCCAGTAAAGCTGCGAGCCGAAGTTCTGACGTATGGAGACCCTGACCGCGCCCGCCGGGACGCCGGACCCCGGGAAAGTATCGACGTATTCGCCGCTTACCTCCGGCAGCGAGCTGACGGCGCCGCCGTGCGGAGGATTGCCTATCGTCGCGGTGGGATGGCGCACGTCATAATCGAAGACGGAGACCGCCGAAGGAGATTCGACGTTGCCCGCGATATCGGTCGCCCACGACTGCACGGCGTAGCGGTGGCCGTCGGCCAGGGCCGGTTTAGGATAGGTCCAGGGCGTGGACATGGCGCCCGGATTGACAGGCGTGGCCTGAAGCGGGATGGGGCTGGCGCTGTTCTGCCAGGCGGTGCCGTTCCAGTAGGTAGTGGGCCAGGGCAGTTCATCGTCGGTGAAGCCCATATCGCGTATCCAGATATTCACCCCGGCGGCCGGGATGCCGGAAAGGTCGTCGGTCGCCTGGCCCTGGAACGAGCTGAAGCCCGCGGCGTTATAGGCGCCCCCGTCGGCCGGCGTGAGGACCGCGCTGGCCGGGGCCGACATGTCTATGGTGAACGCCACGTCGGTCAGCGCGGTCTGCCAGCGGGCCACGTCGTCGCGCGCCCTGGACCGCAACTGATATCTGCCCGAGGTCCAGCCCACGCCGCCGTAATTCCAGTTCAGCGAGGCGACGCCCAGGTTCTGCATGTTCTGCGAGCTCACCCAGACCTCGTAGCCGGGATCATCCTGCCAGAACACGCCGTTCCAGTAGGAGTACGGCGCGGTGAAATCGGTGGACGTGGAACGCTTGAGGGAGAGTTCCACCCGGTCCAGCCCCTTATTATCGGAGGCCGTGCCGTATATCCGCCAGGCCCCGGCGCCGTAGACCGCGCCGTTGGCCGGGAAGGTGGACACCGAGACCGGGGGCTGCAGGTCTATGCTGAACCCTATTTTCGGCGCGTTGGGATTGAGCAGGTTATGGTCTTCCCTGTTGCCGGCCTTGTCGACGGCGACGTAGCGGATCTCGTAGTCGTAATTGTTTATCCAGCCGGTGGACGGGGTGATGGTCCAGTTATGCTCCCAGCGGCCGCCGTTGAGCGCGCCGCCGTCCATGTCAACCGGGAGCTCGGTCAGCGGGCCCCAGCCGGAGCCGGTGAAATACTGGCCGGTCTGGTCGTTGTATATGGAAACCCTCACTTTATCGAGCGAGGTGCCTACGGGGCCGAATGGAGCGGTGTCGGCGGCGGTACCCGAGATGGAGGACAGCCCCGCCAGCAGCGAGCCGTCGGCCAGGCCCGTCACAGCCGAGGTGGGTTTGTCCACGTCGTACCAGAAGCGCTGGGCCGCGCTGAAGCCCACATTGGGGGTCGGGATGGAGGAATCCGTGCCCTCCAGCGTCACCTCGTACTTGCCGCCGCTGGCAAAAGCGGTCTTGGGCACGACCAGGCGCCAGAAGCCGGGGGCGTATATCGTCGCCGTCAGCCAGGTCTCGGCTCCCCAGCCGCCGCCGGTCCAGTAGAGATTGTCCTGCAGGTTCTGCATCCTCACCCTGACCTGCGAGGCGTCGGAGTCCACCGTGCCCTGTATGGTGGCGCCCGCGGCCAGGGGAGCCGTCATATAGCCCAGCGAGGCCGGGCTGGTCACCAGCGGCGACGGGGCCTGCGTGTCGTAGGTGAAGACGGCGGTGGAAAAATTCGTCTCATAACGCAGGTAATCTTTAGCCTGCACGTTGACCTGGTACTCGGTGGCGGGGCTGCCGGTCCAGGCGAAGAGGTCGCTGTACATCCAGTTGGTCGTGCGCTGGGCCAGGCCTGTGCCCAGCGTCACCCAGGCGGCCTCGGGGTCGGTTATGCCGAACTCGTTGGCGGAATCGTTCCAGTATTTATTATCGGTATTGCGCCGCAGCCGGACGCGCAGGCTGTCTATCTTGACATTATCATAGGCCGTGCCGTGGAGGGCGGTCAGCGATGAATACCTGGCCCCCTGCGCGGGCATGGTGCTGCGCGAGACCGGCGCGCTCACGTCCCACCAGAAGGTGACGGTGGTACGCTGCACCTCGTAGTTGGGGGCGGCATTGTTAGCCGAATCCACCACGCGGTCGGCCGCGACCGACGTTACGTAATAGGTGGCGCCGTCGGTCATGTCGCCGGCCGTCGGCAGCATGGTATTGCGTTCCCAGGTCACGGGGGTGCCGCCGGAAGGCGAGAGTGTGTTGGGGTCCGGCCAGGAGCCGGGGTCGGCCGGCACCGGCCCGGCGGTCCAGGCGCCCATCCAGTAGGCGCCGTCGGTATTGCGCCAGAGCACCCATTTCACATTGCCTATGCCGCCCAGCGAATTATCCGCCGCGGTGCCGCTTATGGCCGAAGGAACGGCGTTTATGACCGAGTTATGCTCCGGCACCTGGGCGAGGGAATCCGGCTGCTCGGGCGGACCGGCCGAATAGATATCGTAGTGGAAAGTGGAGGTGGACCAGTACTGCGTGTAATTGCCGGCGGAATCCCTGGCGCGGGAGTAGATTATATATTTGCGGTCATGCGACCAGGGCACAGTATAGTTCCAGTTGACCGTGGCGCCGGCCGAGGCCGAGGCCGGTCCGGTGGACACCCATTTGTCGTAGTCGTATTCATAGCCGGTGGAATAGGAACCCCAGGAGGAACCGGTCCAGTAGCGGTTGGTGATGCCTTCCTCTTTGATGAAAAGGGTGACATTGTTCTGGTTAATGTAATAGTTGTCGGCCGCCGTGCCCTCTATGCGCGGCAGGCTCTTGCGCCAGGTATTATTCCTGGGCTGCAGTATCTGCATGGTCGGCCGGGTATCGTCTATGATGAACTTGAAGTTGAGGTCGCCCGAGACCGTGGGATTGCTCCAACTGCCGCCGCGGTTGGTGGAGGTCTGATAGCGGGCAGGGGTGCCCTTGTAAGTGGCGCCGTCGAAGGGCGAACCGCCCACCTTGCTGTCGGCCGTGGTGAACCAGGTCTCGCCGCCGGCCAGGTCTATAAAGGCCAGCCGGTAGGTTCCCTCGGGCAGAAAAACGCCGGGGAAGGATTTGGACCATTCCTTGAAGACATTGCTGCCGTCACCGGTGAAGAAAGTGGTTGTGTCCACGTAGACCGTGGCGCCATCCTCGGAGGTTATCCTGAAAAGCAGGTCTTTGGCTGAATCCTTGGCCTTGGCGTAGGCGCTAAGGCCCACCAGGCCCAGGCCGCCGGCCGGCGCCTGGAAGAGCTGGCCCACGGCGTTGGGGTCCTTTACGCTGAGCGTGATGGGAAGGACGTCCGTGACCGCCGACCCCGATTCCAGGCCGCGGGCATAGGGCTGGCCCTGGTAGACGCTGCCATTGCCGATCATGTAGACCGGCTCGGCGCCCACGCTGCTGCCATTGTAATAACTGCCGGCGTAGGAGTCGGTCTCGTCGTCCTTGGGAACGAAACCCCGCGGCGCCTGCATGGCCACGATGCGCGGCATGCGGCGGCCGGCATTGGTGCCGGTGACCCTGGCGTATATCCTGTAATTGCCGCCCTGCGACAGATCGAAGGCGGGTATGGCCCAGGACCGCCAGACCTGTGTGTTGGCGTCGCCCATATTGGCCGTCCAGGAGGTGGAGCTCAATATTGTGCCTCCCGAGTTCATCACGCCCACCTCCCAGGTGGCGTAGGCGGCGGCGGCGTTGACCGTATAGGATACCAGCATGCGTATCTCGTTTACGCCGGTTATGTCCTGCATCGCGGTGAAACGGAATTCGGTGTTATTGTTGACCGTGCTCCACATGTCGCCGCAGTCCACCTGGCGGTAGACGGCGATCCGGTTGCCCCATTCGTAGTCGGCGCCGGCGGGCGCGGGCAGCAGGCCGGCGAAAAGCAGCAGGGCCGCGGCGGCTTTAGCCGCGCGGCCTGTCATGCCTTTCATCCAGCGTTCCAGCCTCATATATCGTCCGGCTTAACGGCCGAGCCTCTCCAGGTAAAGTTTCGCCGTCCCGCCCGCCGAGGGATCGTCCGCCATCCGCTCGAGATAGGGACGGACCCGGGGCCTGTCATAGCCGAAGCCGTTGTAGAGGGAAACGACGGCCTGCGTCCTTATGCGGCCGTCGGCGTCGTCGAGGGCGGCGGTGAAGGCGGCGAAGACCGCGTCGGTCTGGTAGCGGGTGAGCGAGTCGGCGGCCCGCAGGCGGACGCCCATCTCCTCGTCCGCGTCGGCGAACCGGGCCAGCAGTTCCGCGGCGGCCGCGGGGTCCGCCGAGAAAGCCAGGGCTTTCACGGCGGCCTGCCTGGCGTCGGCGTCCTTGTCCCCCCGGGCTATCTTAACAAGCTCGGCCGTCCCGTCCTTATCGGGGCGCTCGCCGAGGGCGTCCACTATACGGGCGCGGATATACGGGCTCTTCTCGCGGCCGAGTTCCGCTACCAGTGCCCGGCGCGCGGCGGCGGTGCCCGCGCGGCCCAGCTCCGAAGCGGCGCGCAGGCGGACTTCGAGGTCCTTGTCCCTAAGCAGTGCGGCGCGCTCCCTGACCTGCGCGGCGGAAAGAGCCGGCGCGGCGGCGGGCGATGATTGGGCGCGGAGCGGCGCGGCGGAGAGCAGCAGCGCGAGGAAGGCGGAAGCGGTGATCGTTTTTCTCATGTGAAAAGCACGCCCGCCTTGCAGCGCCCGTTTTAAACGACCGGCCGCGCGGCAAAGCGTGAATATTATGATAATAATATAATATTTCGCTTTTGTTTCGCGCGCGAAAATATTTTTTTCAAACGTTCCGGTAGTTTCCATAAAGGCGTCCCGGCCAAATAAAAAACCGCCCGCCGGCTCCGGTACCCCGAAGACAGGCGAACGGCCTGAAAGATCGCGCCAAAAGGTAGCAGCTACCTTTACGCTTTCCGGTCTTCGGCAGCCAGGCAGTCCGCGGTCGGACCCTAAGCTTTGCGCCCCCGCCTTAGGGCGGGTTTGCTATTGTCGTGACACATCAAAACGCGCGGCCCACGGGGCCGAGCACTATATTATACAGGATTTCCCGCTTTTGTCAAGGGGTTTGGGTCTTGACAGGTCAATGCGGCGGAACGTCAGCCTTTCGCGGCCGCCAGCCAGGCGGCGTCGCGGTAGAAAAGCGTCTCGGCCGGGGTCTGCCACATCGTCTTGAAGCCGGCTGGCTCGGGGATCTCGCGGGACGGGAGGACCCCGGTCCCCTCAATCTCCGCCCCGGACGGGGCGAAGAACCTGGCCACGCCCAGCCGCAGGCC
The DNA here is from genome assembly GCA_031082205.1 of Elusimicrobiales bacterium. GTDB lineage: Bacteria > Elusimicrobiota > Elusimicrobia > Elusimicrobiales > UBA9959 > UBA2231. Next base: position 91,359 of record JAVHLJ010000002.1, on the reverse strand, counting down.
GCCCTTATCGTCGAGCCTGAAAGTGCGGGCGATGGTGGCCGAGCCCTTGGTCCGGGAGCCGTAGAGTCGGGCGCCGGCCTCGGCCAGGGCGGCGGCCAGGGCTTCGGAGGCCATAGACGTCTCGCCGTTGACCAGAACCGACAGGGGCAGCCTCGAATAGGGCCCGCCGCCCGAACCGGGGAATTCCATGGAATAGCCCTTGTGCCTGGACTTTATCGAAAAACAGCGGCTGCCGGCCGGGGCGAAAAGCCTGAAGACGGCCGCGGCCTCCTGCGGCAGGCCGCCGCGGCTGTAGCGCAGGTCCAGCACCACCCGCCTGAAACCGTACCTCTTGAGCGAGGCGAGGCCTTTCTCCACCACGGCGGCGGCCCCCTCGTAGAAGATGGGGACCCGGACATAGGCGGCCGAGGCCGACGGCGAGTAAAGTCCCACGACGCCGGGATACGCGAAAGCGGAAGGCTCCACGGAAAAACCGATCTCCCCGGCGCGCCCCATGCGCTCGGCCCTTATCTCTATGGCGCCCCGCGCCCCCTCCAGGGCCGGAAGGATGGCTTCGGGCGACTGGCCGGAGCCGTTCACGGAGATGAGCCTGTCGAAATCCTTCACGCCCGCCTTGTCGGCCGGCGAGCCGCGCAGGACGCGCAGCGCGCAGACCCTGGCGCCGCAGGGCCCCAGCAGCATCCCGGTGGAGGCGGGGGCTTCGGCCGGGCGCGCGGCCGCGGCCTCGGGCCTGGCGCCGACGAGAGCGGCGTAGGGGTCGAACTTTTTAAGGGCGGCCGGCCCGCCGGCGCGCAGCTCGGCCGCCAGGCCGGCGGCGGGGTGCAGCTCGTAGGAATGGCGCTGGAATACCTCTATTATCTTCCCGTCCCTCTGGTTATCCGAAGAGCAGGCGCAGGCGAGGGCCGCCAGCGCGCAAAGAAGCGTTCTTTTCTTCATCCGCACCTCTTTAAAGCGTCAAAAAACGTCAGACCCAGACCAGGCCGTCGCCGGCCGGCGGCACGCCGAAATCGGCCCCGCAGGGATCGTCGGGCAGGAATGGCCCGTACATCGGGCACCCCGTCGGCGGCGGGGGCAGGCAGCAGCAGGGCGCGGCGCAGCTGCAGCCGCATTCCTCGCCGCAGCCCATGTTCCCCATGTCGGTCCACTCCTGGTTCTGCAGGTCCTCGAACCACTGCTGGTCGCCCGGGTCCGACATCAGGTTCATGCCGCCGTCGTCGCCGTCGCCGGCGTCCAGCGCGCCGGGGGTCTCCGGCGCCAGGCCGTTGGTATTGGCCACGCCGCTGAACATGGAATTGAGCATCCCCTTGTCCATGGCGGCCAGGGCCTTCTTGGCCTGGTAATCCTTGTCGGCGGCCAGGGCCGCCTCCGTCCCCTCGCGGTTGACCTTGGCCCCGGTTATCTCGGGCACGGCGTACTTGGCGGCCCGGTCCGGGCTGAGGTCCTGGTCGCGGAGGAACTTGGGGATCGAGTTGGGGTCCACCACGTCCAGCGCCTTCTTCATGTTCTCGTCGTACTGGAGCGAGAGGCGCTCGCTCGAAGGCGAGCCGTCGAAAGAGCGGGCCAGCATGCTCCTGGCCGCGTCGTTGGAAGCCTCGCGGGCGCCCATTACCGAACCCCGCCAGGCGCTGCGCAGGGACTCTATCACGCCGCCGGCCCCCGACCTGGAGGCGCTCCCTTTCATGTCCGGCTGCCCGGAACCGGTCACCGTGGCCGGCCTGCCCGACTGGGCGCCGAAAGAAGAAGCCCCGGCGGCGCCCAGCGACGATTTCGAGGCGCCCTGGCCGGCGCCGACCTTGGCCTGCGCCAGCTTCGAAGCGAGCCTGGGGGCGGGCCCGCCCCCGGCGGCGCCGGAACCGGAGTACCCCCTTCCGCCGGCCTGGCCTTCGCCTCCGCCGTCCTGCGCGCCGGCCGCGCCAGCCTGCCCGAAAGCGGTCACCTTGCCGGAGGAGCCTTTCTCGTAAAGCCTGTCCTCCACCTCCAGGCGATGCCGCTCATAAGAGGCCATGGCGTCGCCGGAAAGGTCCTCCTCGGAAGAAAAGAAGTCCCGGCCTTCGAGGCCGGCGCCGCGCGGGGCCACGCCCAGGCCCGAGCCGGACGAAAGGTCCCCGGCCTGCGGCCGGCCCACCAGCTTCTCGGCGGCGTCGCGCATGGAAACCACGGCGATGAGGCCACCGACCACGAGGAAGGCAGCCACCGGGAGCAGCCAGAACGGCCCGCCGGTGACCCGCCCGCGCTTTTTCTCTTCCATAAAGCCTCCGGATAAAGCGTCAAAAAACACAGTTGCGGCCCGGGGAATGACTTACCGCCATCTCCGGGGCCGCGCTCACCCCAATGTTATAGCAGGCGGGCCGCGGAATTTCAAGGCCTACTGCAGGCCCGGCAGCACGAACTGTATGGGTCTGTCGCGGTTGGGCACGTACTTCACGACCTCGAGCTTCTTGCCGCCGCCGCAGATATAGTCGTAGCCGTCATTGCAGGCCTGGCCGTAGGGATGGGCGCAGACGGTCTGTTTGGGATACTTGCAGAAGAGCCCGAGCCCCGGGGGGCGGGTCTCGACGGTTATCGTCACCACGTTCCAGACCTGGGTGCGCTCTATCTCCAGCGTGACGTTGCGGGCGTCGGTGCCGTAGCCCAGGTAGCCGCGCACGACCTTCTCGATCTCCTGCTTGAGGTGCCTGTCGTCGGGGCTGTAGCCGATGTTTATATGCGATTCCAGCTGCCAGCGGCGGCCGGCGTAATACGAGGCTATCTCCATCTTCTGCACCAGCACCAGCAGCTGGAAGATCTTTATGGTCAGGAAAGCGATGATCATGAAGATAGGGAAGAGGAGCACCACCTCCGTCATGGCCTGCCCCTTGCGCCGGCGGAAAGAGGGCCAGAGGCCGTAGGCCTCCAGGCGCGTCCTTATCTGGTGTTGTCTCCGGGTCATGCCGTGCTGTTAAGGGTAGAGCCTCGTCTGGTATTTCGGGGTGGGGTTGGGCCAGACGCAGTTGTTCTGGCCGGCCCAGCCGCCGCCCCACATGGCGGGGCACTGCGTGGCGACCCGGGCGTGCACGCAGGGCCGGCCGGTCTCCCGGCAGGCGGCGAGCGTGTCCAGCGGCACGTTGAAATAATTGCCGCCGGCGTTCCAGCCCTGGTAGATCTCCACGCCCTGGCCCAGCTGCCGCAGGATCTCCTTTTCGACGGAGGCGACCTGGAAAAGCCCCGGCGAGGGCATGTCTATGTCGGGCGTTTCCACCAGCTGGTAGGGCGGCAGTCCCGAAACGGGCTTCTTGCAGAAGAACTTTATCTTCTGTATGAAGTGCATCGCGAAGTTGCCGTGGCTCTTGCTGACCCGCCTGTTGACGAAGTTGCTGCCGCCGGCCGTCAGGCCCTGCTCGCCGCAGGCGGCCGGGTTGGAGACGCACTCAGCGGGGCTGGCGTTGAGGTAATAGGACTTGCGGAAGAAGTTGAAATTCTCGGTCAGCCGCTTGAAGACCGTGTATTGCGACTCCTGGACCGAGCCGAGCAGCGTGAAGACCTGGGCGTAGAACTTGTAGACGAAACCGGAGGCCTCGTTCCAGAATATCATTATGTACTGGCCCTGGTTCTGGGTTATCAGGATCAGGCGCTCGTCCAGGTCGTCGCCGGGCTGCAGATCGTTTATCCCGGGGCGCAGCGTGTCCTTGTAGCCGATGGTCCACTTGGGCTCGTTGTCCAGGGGTGACGGCTCCACCTGCCGCGCGGAGTCCCCGGCGTACTTGGGGATGACGCCGTTGTCGTACATCATGTCGTAGAGGCAGACGTCGCCGGTGCCGGTGCTGCGCTGGTAGACGTGGTCGGTGCCCGGCGCCAGCGAAGGGCACTCGAAGGCCTCCTTGAAGATACGGTAGGGGAAGGCGCCGTTGACGTAGGCCGTGCGGTTGAAGAAGTTGGTGTAGTCGCCCATCTGTATGAAGGCGGCCGAGTCCACGGCGAACTGCTGGCGGATCTTCTCGCGGGAGATCTTGGCGGTCTCGAAGAGCAGGTAGACGAAGAGGAAAAGCGTGGGTATGACGAAAATGGAGGGTATGAGGACCTGCCCGGCCCTTTTAAGGCCGGCCCAGTTCCTTACCGGTGACTTTTCCCCGCTGGCCATATATGCGCGCTCTCAGCTGGGCGTCCCCCCGCCTATGATCATCCCTATCAGCGTGAAGAAGCCGCCCAGGAACTTCCGGTGGAAAGCTATGCCCAGCATCAGCGTCACGCTGACTATGACCGCGAGCATGAGCATGTACTCCACCAGGTTCTGCCCCCGCCTGAAACGCAGGCCGGGGCGCGACGGGGCCGCCACGCGGCGGACGATCCCCGACCGCAGCAGACAGGCTAAAATATCCAGTTCCATCATCATCAGCGTCCCTTCCGCCCCGCTCCAGTCCTGATGTTATACCACCAAAACGGGGGTTTTTCAATACCCTTATTATAGATACCCGTTGTTAAATAGGTGTTGCGCGCCCGGCAATGGAAAGGCGGCCGGTCCCTGACCGGCCGCCTCTCGACGCCCGCTGACCGGAGGGCTTACCTGGCGCCGTCTTCCGGCGAGATCAGGCCCTTCTCTATGGCCTTGACGACCGCCTCGGTGCGGTTATTGACGCCCAGCTTCTGGAAGATGCTGTTGAGGTGGTTCTTGACCGTCTTCACGGAGCAGCCGAGTTCCGCGGCTATCTCCTTGTTGCTCTTGCCCTTGCCGAGCAGCGCCATCACCTTTATCTCGGTGGCGGTCAGGCTGTCCGGGGCGCTGTCGTAGCCGCCGGGACCCATCTGGCGCAGGCCCTGTATCAGCTTGCCCATGATGGGCTGCGGTATCATGACGCCTTCGGCGGTGAAGGTCTTGAGCGCGTGCACCAGCTCGCTGGCCGGGAGCATCTTGGACAGGTAGCCGTTGGCGCCGGCCTGTATGGCCTCGGTGATGTGCGCCTCGTCCTCGTAGGAAGAGAGTATCAGCACGTTCGTAGACGGGCAGTCCTTGCGGATTATGCGGGTCGCCGATACGCCGTCCATCTGGGGCAGCTTGATGTCCATCAGGATCACGTCCGGCTTTATCTTCTTGGCCATCGCTACGGCCTCGGGGCCGTTGGAGGCCTCTCCGACCACCGTTATGCCTTTCTCGTCCTCCAGGAGGTCCTTTATGCCCTCCCGGAAAAGGGTCTGGTCGTCCGCTATCAGCACCGTCACCGTCTTTTTGGGGCTTGCCATGTTTCTAGCTCCTTACCTTGTTTTCTGCGCCGGGCCCCGCGGGGACGTCATGCCGCATGGCGTCCCCCGTTCCCCCGGCGTTCACTGCTGCTGGGCGGGCGGCTGCTGCCTGGGCAGCTGCTGCGACTGGGGCGCGCCCTCCGTCCGGGACCCTTCCTTGGCGAAAGGGATAGTAAACTTGAAGGAGGAGCCCTTGCCGGCCCCCTCCGACTCCACCCATATGCGGCCGTCGTGGCTCTGGATTATCTCCTTGGAGATGCTCAGGCCCAGGCCCAGCCGTCCGTGCGGCGACTTGCCGCTCTGCGGCTGGTAAAAGCTCTGGAAAAGCTTGGTCAGGACGTCCGGGGGTATGCCCTCGCCGTTGTCGGTCACCGAGACGCAGACCGAATCCTCCAGCTTGTCGACGAAGACCGTGATCTTCCCCCCGCGCTGGGTGTGGCGTATGCCGTTCTCAAGGAGGTTGAGCAGGACCTGGCCGATGCGGCGCTTGTCGGCGCAGACCATCTTGAGGCCCTGGCCTATCTTGTAGTCGATCTCGATGCTCTTCTGGTGCGCGCGGGCCTTGGGCCCGGCGACGAGCTCGGCGACCATCTTGTCCATCTCGAAATAGTTCTTCTCCAGCCGGAACTTGCCCTGCTCGATGGACGCCCAGTCCACCAGGTCGCCTATGAGCCGCGAGATCTGCGTGATGCTCGCGGTGATGAAGTCCATCTTCTTCTTCTGGTCGTCGTTGGGCTTTATCGTGCCGGCCAGCATCTCGAAGCTTATCTGCAGCGTCATCAGCGAGTTGGACAGGTCGTGGGAGGCCATCGACAGGAACTTCGACTTCATGTTGTTGAGCTTGTCGAGCTGCTCGTTGTTGCGCCGCAGCATGTCGATGAGCCGCTTGTTCTCCTGCTCGAGGTAGAGCTTCTCCTCGGCCTTCTTGATGGCCCGGCGCAGGTAGTTGAAATCGACGGGCTTGATGAGGAAATCGTAGACGGATTCCTGGATGGCCTTCACGGCGGTGTCCAGCGAGGCGTGCGCCGTCATCATGAGTATCTGGCTGTCGGTGTTGAGCTTGCGGATGTCCTTGATGACCTCGATGCCGGTCTTGTCGGTCAGGTTGAAGTCCATCAGGATGACGTGGAAGAAGTCCGAGACCACCATCTTCATGGCCTCGGCGCCCGAGGCCGCCTCGAAAACCTGGTAGCCCTCCATTTCCAGGAGGTCGCGCAGCGTCTCGCGGAGATGCGAGTCGTCGTCGGTTATGAGTATCTTGCTTCCCATAGAGAAAGGGGCCAGGTCTTTACTTTTGACCTTTCCCCGCGGAAAGGCCGGACTCCGCCAAGTCAAAAGTAAAGACCTGACCCCAAATTATCACTTATTTTGACTGATATTTACAATAGGCAGGTAGATCTTGAAGCAGGTGCCCTTGCCGACGGTGCTTACGACCTCGACCTTCCCCTTGTGGCCGTCCACCGCCTTCTTGACGACGGCCAGGCCCAGGCCGGTGCCGCGGGCCTTGGTGGTGAAGAACGGGGCGAAGATCTTCTCCAGGACGTCCTTGGGGATGCCCGGGCCGGTGTCCTCTATGTCCACGCGCACCCAGTCCGGGGAAACGACCTCGCTGCGGACGAAGACCGTGCCGCGCTCGGGCATGACCTCTATGCCGTTCTTGATCAGGTTGCGCAGGGCCTGGGTCAGCTGGTCCGCGTCGATGTTCACGCCGGGGTTCTCCGGGGCGAACTGCTTGACCAGCTCGACGTGCGGCGGGAAGGGGAACGACATCGTCAGGTCCTCGAGGTAGGAGTTGAGGTGGGCGGGCTTGAGGTTGAACTCGCGCGTCCTGGCGAAACCGAGTATCTCGTCTATGATGCCGTTGGCCTGACGTATCTCCGACTCTATTATCGAGATGTGCTTGAGCATCTTGGGGTCCGGCGGCTGCGGCGCGGCGCCCAGCTTGGTCTTTATGAAGTAGATGGAATTGTTGATGACGGCCAGGGGGTTGCGTATCTCGTGGCCTACCACGGACGACATCTGTCCGATGGCGGCCAGGCGCTCCTTCTTGATCAGCTCGTCCTGGGCGCTCCGGAGCTCCCGGGTGCGGGCCTCCACCCGGTTCTCCAGGCTCCGGTTGAGGCGCTCCAGCTCGTCCTTGGCCGAGATGATCTCGGCCGTCTTGACCTTGAGCGACTCGCTCATCTGCATGAACGTGTGGGCCAGCTCGCCGATCTCGTCGTTGGGCATGCTCAGGTCGGGCAGGTAGTCGAAGTCCCCCTCGCCCAGCTTTATCGCCGCCTCGCGCAGCGCCTGTATGGGCTGGGCTATGACCAGCGAGACGGCGTAGCCCAGGAACAGCACGAAAAAGAAGACGATGCCGCCCATCTTGTAGGTGCGCTCGAGCATGTCCGCCGAGGCCTGGTAGGCGACCGAGACCGAGCGCTGTATGTAGATGACCCAGCCGAGCTCCTCGGCCTCGGCGAAGGCTCCCAGGACCTTCTCGCCGCTGTCGAGCAGGATCTCGCCGCCTCCGGTCTTGGCGTCGTTCTGCAGCAGTATCTTCAGCACGTCCTCCGGCATCCTGGCGTCGGACTTGTAGACCTCGTCCAGGTTGGAATGCGCCACCAGGAAGCCGCTGGAATCTATGACCGCGGCCTGCGTGTGCGTGCTCTCGGGGAAGCTGGTCTTGAGTATGCCCGAGAGGCCGTTGAGGCTGAGCTTGGCCAGCACCGCCCCGACGGCGCGGTTATCGGACGGGCTTACTATCTGTATGCCTATGGTCAGCGTGGGGTAGGAGCCCATGTAGCGTTCCAGGCCGCCGATGAACTCGCCGCGGGTTATCGTCTTCTGGAAGATGCCGTCGCCGGAGAAATCGCGCAGCTTGCTGTCCTTGAGGAAGCGGCCTATGCGTATGGTCTCCTGCCCGTCGGCGGCTATGACCGAGACCTCCAGGAACGCCGCGTGCAGCTGCATGATGTTGTTCACCATGTTCTTCTGCTTCTCGACGTCCATGCCGACGAAATCGCTCAGGTGCGCCGCGTCGTATAGGACGTTGCGGAAGGAGGTGATGTAGGTGGAGACGGTGTCGGAGAAGCCGACGGCCAGGGCCTCCTGGTCGCGCGTGATGGCCTTGTTCAGCGTCACCTGCGTGAGGTTGACCAGGTAGTACCCCACTATGCCCAGCGGCACCAGCGAGACTATCAGGAACACGAACAGGAACTTGTAAAAAAGCCGGCCTCTTTTCCTTCTCTGCGTCATAATAAAAATCGTCTCCGTGGGGCGTGCGCTGCGCGCGCCGCCACGGATATTATCCCAGAACCGTGTTGCCGAAATATTTCTTTATTGAAGAAAAGCGCGGCTACTGCGAGCAGCCCTGCCCGGGAGGGGCCGCCTGGGCCGGGACTTTTTCGAAGCCCTTCACCTGGATCAGGCCGCCTATGCCGGTGACCAGCACCCGCCCCTCGACCAGGAAGGTCGGGGAGGTGCCTATGCCCAGCTCCCTGGCGCGCCTGGCGTTCTCGGCGAGCAGAGCCTTGGCCTCTTCGAAACCGGCCGAGACCCTGGCGGCGTCGACTCCGGCGGCCTCCGCGGCGGACTGCCAGCGGCTGGACATGACGTCCCTGTTGCGCTCGGAGAGGTAGGCGAAGAACTTGTCGGGGAAATGCTTCTGGATGAAGAGCTGGCGGGCGTTCTCCTCCCACTCGGGAGTGCCGTGCAGGCTGTTGAAGCCGGTCACGTTCCCCTTTTCATCCGTGACGGGGTCGGAGATGTAGCGCAGGACTATTTTCGTGCCCTCGGGCAGCAGGCCCTTGTTCCGGGCCTCGATGAGCGAGTTCTCCGCCTGCACGCCGTAGGGGCACTGGCTCATCACGAATACTTCCAGTTCCCCGGGCAGCCGCTTCGCGCCGGGCAGCAGGGCCCTGCGGCCCTTGTCGTAATAGACGAAATTCTTTCCCGCCTGTTCGAAGGCGCCGGCGGAGATGGCCTGCCCGAAGGCCTTGCGCACCTCCGGGGTGTCCTCTATGACGTAGGCGGGGAGCGACCTGGGCGACTTCAGTATCTTCTTCGCTTCCGCCGAGGCGTAGTCCAGTTCCTTCGGCTTTATGCCCGCGAAATAGCGCTTGAAGGCCCCGGCGACGTTGGGGTCGCCGGCTACGCCCTCTTTTTCGGCGGCCAGCACCCACATTTTGGGGGTCCGGGGCGCGGCGGCGGGCTTGCCGGGGGCCTCGGCGGCCGGCTTATAAAGCCGTTCGGACTCGGGCAGGGCGGCGTTGACGGCCGCGTAGAGGTCCAGGAGGCGCTGGCCTCCCTCGTAAGGCTTGCCGTTTATGTACAGGGAGGTGGACTCCGCCTTGCGGGCCTCCGCGCGGGCGCTCAGGCCCGACAGCAGGCTGTCGCGGGACTCGGCCGACTTTTTGCCGAGCTCGTCCGGGTCGATGCCGCTGAAGAGGGCCGCGTCGCGCCAGCCGTCCGCCCAGGGGCTCAGCGAGCGGGCGTTGAGGTAGTTGAAGAGGGCCTCCGGCCTGTTGGACGAGACCCAGGCTATCCTGGCCGACTCCTCCAGCTCCGGCTCCCCCCGCTTGGACACCCAGCCGTTCTCGCCGCGCGAGACCAGCGGCAGGACCTCCAGCTTCGCGGCCGGCATGCGCCGGCGGGCGGCGTCGGCCATGAAAAGCCACTGCCAGCTCTGGCCGTCCATCGCCTCGAAGTAAAGCTCCATGTCCGGGCCCGCGGCGCGGGCGGGCGCGGCCTGGAAAGCGCAGGCGAGGAGCAGGAGGGCCGGCAGCAGGCGCTTCATTTCCCCTTCCTCGAAAGGAGCTGCTTTATGCGTATGGACAGTTCCTGTATGTCGAAGGGCTTGGTGATGTACTCGTCGGCGCCCAGCTCGAAGCCCTGGGTCTTCTCCTCGGCGGAGAGGAAGCGGCCGGTCATCATGATCAGGACGAACTCCTTCGAGTGCCTGCGGAGCTCCTGGCAGATCTGGAAGCCGCTGGAGTCGGGCAGCTGTATGTCCATGATCACGACGTCGGGATTCTGCTTCTTGGCGGAATCGATGCCGCTCTTGGCGTTGCCGGCCTCGGTGCAGGCGAAGCCTTCGGCGTCGAGGACCTCGGCCAGGCCTTCCCTGAGATGGGTGTCGTCGTCTATTATGAGGACTTTGTAAGCCATGATCGAACCTCCGTTATTTCGAGCCGGGCACGAGCTTGTACCCGACGCAGGGCACCGTGTGCACGTAGCGGGCGGCCTTGCCCATCTTGGCGCGCAGGCGCCTGACGTGCACGTCTACGGTCCTGGGGGAGCCGAAGTAGTTGTAGCCCCAGACGCGCTCGATGAGGTAGGGGCGGGAGAGCACGCGGTTAGGGGAACTGAGGAAGACGTAGAGCAGGTCGAACTCCTTGGCGGTGACCGTGATCTCCCTGTTGGCGATCTTGACGGTGTAGCTCGACATGTTCAGCTCTATCTCGTTCATCTTGATGAGTTCTTCGGGCTGCACCGAGGCCGTGCGGCGCACGACGGCCCTGACGCGCGCCATGCTCTCGTGCAGGTCCTGGCTGTAGCTGAGGCACTCGTCGGCGCCGAGCTGGAAGAAAGCCAGCTTGTAGGTGATCTTGGGCGAACCGGACGAGCCGTGCAGATGGAAAGACTCGGCGGTCAGGCCGGACGGCATGTGGTCGAGGTAGGTGTCCGGGGACTCGAGCAGCGCGATGACCGGCAGGGTCTTGTTCTTGGCGCGGAGGTTCTTGAGAAAACTGAGCCCCTCCTCGTCGGCCAGGTTCTGCCCGACTATGAGCAGGTCGAAGCTTTTCTCGGACAGGAGCCCCATGACCTCGCGGGACTTGTGGGCGGTCAGCACCGAGTAGCCCTGGCGGGACAGCATCTCCAGCACCAGCGAGGCGCGGGAGAAATCCTTTGCTGCGAATATTACGTTGATCTTCACGGTTTCGCGTCACTCCCCTTCGGCGATCTCTTCTATCTCGAAGCGGACACCGCGCATGCCGACTACCGAGGTCAGCACGTTGTAGATGAAGGCCCCCGTCACCACGAGCGCGGCCATGAGCAGCATGTAGAGGAGGGAAAATACGGACATCGCGAGCAGCTTCTGGCCGAAGCTCATGTAGGCGACCTGCGGATTGTCCACCACGAAGAAGGTTATGCCGCCGCCCAGCACGCCGAGGAAGAACAGGACGGCGGGAACGGAAGACAGGACGAGCGAGCCCAGCTGAACGCCTTTTACCTCTAGTTTCATCGCTAACTACCTCCGGATCGAATATGTGCGGAACGGCCGCCCCCCGCGGCTGCGCGGCCGGGGCCGGATTTATATTAGCAATTTTACCGTAATTTAGATACTTATGGCGGTCTTCTTGGGGGAGAAGAGGATCAGGGTGCGGCTGAGGTCGGCACCCTCGCCCACGTGCAGGACCTTGACCCTGGCGGCCTGGCCCTTGAAGACGGTCTCGCCCTCTATGGTCTGGTTGGGGCTTTCGAAGCCCTGGCCGACCAGGCGGAGCAGGTTCTGCTGCTGGCTGTCGACCACGTCGAGCAGGTGGATGTTCTTGGCGTCCAGCCCGCCGCCGAGCTCGAAATTGGCGTAGAGAACGTTATTGTTCTCGTCCACGACTATCACGTACTCGCTGGACGGGATTATGACGCTCAGCAGCGAGCGCCACCAGCGCTGCTCGGCCTCCCGGTATTTCCTGTCCTTGTTGACCTGGGATTCCAGCTCGTTCTTCACTTTCTGCAGGAACATCGCTATGGCCTGCCCCAGCTCCCCGATCTCGTCGGCGCGCTTGGCGAAGCGCAGGTCCATGTTCTTGAGGGAGATGGTGTCCACGCTGTCGCGCAGGACCTCCAGCGGCGAGATGACGTAATGATGGAAGAAGAAGTACAGCGGCAGCCCCAGCAGGAACAGCACGCCGACGGCGCCGAAGACGTACTTGCGCATGGCCGAACCTATCAGCACCTCGGCGCCGGCTCGCGACACCAGCAGGTCTATGATGCCGATGATCTCGCCCCGCACGGAGAACGGGATCGCTATCTCGTAGAACGGCTCCTTGGGGACCTGCCTCGTCTTGGGCATCTTGGAGAGGTAGGCCTGGGTGATGGCGTCGGTCGGGGGCGGCACCTGCTTCTGGAACTCGTCCCACGGGATGCCCAGGAAGCGCGGCTCCTTGTGCCAGCGTATCGTGCCCTGGCGGCTGAGGTAGATCATCGAGCTGATGCGCTCGTCCTTGGCCAGGGACTGCATGATGTCGTATTCCTCGAAGGTGATGGCGCGCGGGTTCTTGAGCAGCCCGTTGCGCATCGTCGGGGCGTAGACCTTGACCGTCTCGACGATGTCCTGCTTGAGCTTCTCGTCGAAGGTCCACTTGAACAGGTTGTAATAGAAGACGCCGCCCAGCACCATGACGTAGGCGCCTATCATCACGAACCAGAGAAGCCATTTCCCGGTGAGTCTCATACGCTATAGTCTACTACGCGCTCGTTGCGGAAATGTTGCGCGGCGCCCCCGCTACCGCCCGCCGGAGAGCAGCTGCTCTATGCGCTTGAGGCCGGCCTCGGCGTCGGCGTTGCCGGGATCGAGCTGTTTGGCGATGGTCCACTCGTCGCGGGCCTTGTCGTAGTTGGCGCTCTGGAAGTGCTTGATGCCCTCCATGTAGTGCCGCTGCGCGGCCTGGCGGTTCTCCTCGCTGACGCCCTGGGGCTTCTTCTCTATCGGGCCGGAGGCGACGCCCTTGCGCTTGGCCTCTTCCTCCGCCTTCCTGCGCTCCTCCTCCTCCCTGGCGCGGCGTTCCTCCTCTTCGCGGGCCTTGCGCGCGGCCTCCTCGGCCCGGCGCTTGCGCGCCTCCTCTTCCAGCTTCATCTGCTGCCTGGCCCTGGAGACCAGCTGGGCGAGGTACTTCGGGTTGGAGGAGTAAGGCTTGGCCTTGTCCCACTCGGAGATCGCCTCGGTGTACTTGCGCTCCCCGTAAAGTTTGCGGCCGCGGGCGATGAACCCCTGCTCTATCTCGCCCTTGACGTCGCCCAGGAGCTTGCCGGCCTTGGCGTCCCCGGGCTGTATCTCCAGCACCCTGCGCAGGCCGTTGTAGGCGCCCTGCAGGTTCCCCTGCGCATAGGCCTCCAGCGCGGACTTCAGGCTGTCCGTGGCGCGCTCCCGCCTGAGCTCGTCCTCCACCCGGGCGATGCGGTCGATGATGGCCGCCTCGCGGGGCTTTATGAGCAGGGCGTTGTAGTAATTGTCCAGGGCGGCCTTGAGGTCGCGCTTGACGTATTCCTCCTCGCCTTTGGAGACGTAGTAGTCCTTGAGGTTGTCCTTCATCCGGCCCAGCCAGTAGCGGGCCTTAATATTGTTGGGCGCCAGCTTGGCGACCTCCTCCATCTTGCGGTGGGCCTCCACGATGCGGCCCTCCTGGTAGAGGGAGAGGGCCTCCTTGAACCTGTCCTCGATCATCACGCGCTCGGAGAGCACCGGCCTGGCGCTGCCGCGCAGCTGGGTGGACGCCTCCATGAGCATGGCGGCGTCCTGGAAGTTGGGGTCTATGGAAAGTATGCGCGCGGCCATGTCGCGGGCGCTGTCGTAATCCCCGGAGCGGTAGAGGTGGTAGGCGTTCTCGTAGACGTTCTGGAGCATCTTGAACTGTATCTTCTGCTTCTCCAGCTGAACGGTGTCGAGGAACTTCTTCTTCTCCTCGGTGTCGTCGAGCGCCCCGAGGCCTATCTTCTGCATGTTGAGGAACAGCGACTCCTCCGTGTGGACGGGCTTGGCCGCCGTCGCCGCCTGGCCGAAAGACGGCGACGGGGCGGCGGCGCAGGCCAGCAGTATAAGAACGGTGTTTTTCATAAAACCCTCTTTGAATTCGTCCTTCCGGGACCGCCCGGCCCGCCCCGCGTCAGAACGGCAGGGCTCCGCCCATCAGCAGGTCCGCTATCATGGGCGAGAGCATCAGTATGAACACGGTCGGGAAAATGAATATGAAGAGCGGGATGAGCATCTTCGTGGAGGCCTGGGCGGCCAGCTTCTCGGCCTTGTTGAGGCGGCGGAAGCGCATGTCGGTGGAGAAGTTGCGCAGCAGTTCCACGAGGCTGGTGCCCAGCTCGTCCGACTGGATGATGAGGCCCACGAAGGACCGTATCTCCTGCAGGCCGGTGCGCATCGCCAGGTTGCGCAGCGCGTCGCGGCGCGAGTAGCCCAGCTGCACCTCGTTTATCATGCGCTCGACCTCCAGCTCCAGGCCTGTCTTCTGGGTGGAGATCTTCACGATGCGGTCGAAGGCCGTCATGTAGTCCAGGCCCGACTCTATCATCAGGGCCGAGAGGTCGACGAAAGTCGGGAAGTTGCGGATGATGTCCTCCTGGCGCTCGCGGATGCGGCGCGAGAAGACCACCCCGTCCGGCAGGAGGAAGCCCAGGGGCATGAAGATCAGCGACATGAAGGAGTCGCTGACCAGGTACATCACCAGCGGCAGCACTACGGCGGCCATCTCCTTGGCGTGGAGTATCTTAAGCGGGTCGGTGCTGGCCGGCTTGCCGAGGAGCATGTAGGTCTCTTCCAGCTTCTTCTCCAGGCCCAGGTCCCTGGCCAGGAAGAGGTCCACCCGCTCGAAAACGCTGCGGTTGGGGTCCAGGCGCGAGAAGACCGAGGTCTCCCGGCCCTCCATGTCGCTGATGTCGCCGATCGAGGAGGGGCCCGTTTCCGGGGGCTTGAGGAAACGCTGGACGGCCGTGAAAGCCGCCATCGACCCCACGAAGAGGAGCGCCAGCATGAAAAGGTTTATGAACTGGTCCATGATCTTATCCCGCTAGACCCGTATCTTGCCCAGGCTGGAGACCACCTTCATGCCTATGCCTATCCAGATGGCGCAGCCGACGAAGACGAACATTCCCAGCGGCGAGCCGTAGAACTTTATCATCGTGTCGGGCTGGAACATGAACATGACGCCGACCATGATCCACGGCATGATGCCCACGACTATGGACTGTATCTTCTGCTGCGCCGTCATGGCCTTGGTCTTTTCCTCCAGTTTGGACTCCTCGCGGATGTCCACCACGATGCGCTCGAAGACCTTGGTCAGGTTGCCGCCCATCTGCCGCTGCAGCACGATGGCGCGTATCATATAGGAGAGCATCTTGGACTCCACGCGCTCCTCCATGACGCCCAGGGCCTTCTCGAAAGGCATGCCGAGCTGGTAGTTCTTGATGACCAAGCCGAACTCGTCCGAGATCGGGGGCATCAGGTCCTTGGAGACCATCTCGAAGCCCTGCACCACGTCCAGGCCCGAGCGGAGGCAGTTGGAGAGGAGGATCAGGCCGTCCATCAGCTGCGTGTCTATCTTCTTGCCGCGGCTCTGCTTGAGGGACCGCAGCACCATGCCCGGCGTCTTCATGCCGACGTACATGCCGAAGGCGCTGAGCATGAAGAACAGGAGGAGGTTGAAGGTCAGCAGGCCCAGCAGCGCGAAGAAGCCGGCCGGGATGAACACCATGTAATGGACCTTCACCGTCATGAACTGGCGCGAGAAGTCGTCGGTCCACTTGTTGACGCGGCCCATGTAGTCGGCCGTCATCTTCTCCGTCTCCTTCTCGTTGAGCATGAAGAAGAGGCGCACCGCGGCGAAGACCAGTATCACGCCGATGACCGTGGCCGCGACCGCGGCCAGTTCCTGGGCCCGGGAAGCCTGCTTGGGCGGCTCGTACTTCCTGGGCGGCTCGAAGACCTGGAAGAAGGCGTCCTGGGCCAGCACGGACGAGGCGGTGACGGCTTCGGCGTAGGCTTTGGAATCGGAACTGGAGATGGCGTCGGCTATGCTCTCCATCTGCTTGAGTATCAGGGAAAAAGTGGCCAGTATGCCGCGGCCGCGGCCGTCCATGGAGTCGTTGAGGCGCGCGCGATAGAGGCGGTCCAGCGACATCTGGAACCTGATGCGCATGTCGGAGTATTCCTTGACCAGCAGCGCGGGGGCGATGGAGGCGCCGCCCTGGTCCGGCGGGAAGGTCTTGCGGCTTATCTCCATGAACTCGTAGAGGATGGAGACCGAGGCCTGCCAGAGGGCCGCCTCGCTGATCTCGCCCTCCTCGGGGTCGCGCCAGGCCGGCTTGGTGGCCATGACCTGGACGGAATCTATCATCCACTGCGGCATCTTCAGCCGCATGTCGCGGCCGCGGCACTTGAAAGTGTAGTCGAGTATCTTCTGCTCGCGGTCGGGCGCGAGGTAATAGTAGAAGAGCTGGAGCTTGAGGGCCGAGCAGCTGACCTCGTCCATCTCGGCGCGCGTGAAGACGGACGCTTCCGCCCGCGGAGCGGCGAAGCAGAGCAGGAGCAGGACGATCGCGGCCGCCTTCTTCATAGGACCGCCCTAGGGGCGCTGCCCCCCCGCGCGGGCGCGCTTCTGTTCCTCGGTCCAGAACATCTCCACCGGGACCGGTATGCCGTGCGTCTCGAAATCCTTGAAGAACTTGGGCGGCTCGCCCGTGGCGGTGAAGTAGCCGCTGACCTTGCCCGTAGAATGGTCTATGGCCGTCTGGTGGTAGCGGAAAAGGTCGTGCGTGAGAATGGTGTTCTCGTCGCGGCCCGTGATCTCGGTCACGGCGGTGATCTTGCGCGTGCCGTCGGAGAAGCGCGTCAGCTGCACTATCATGTGCACGGCCGACGCTATCATCTCGCGCAGCGCCCAGATGGGCAGGTCGGCGCCGGCCATGAGGCACATGGCCTCCATGCGGGTCAGCGCGTCGCGCGGGGTGTTGGCGTGGATGGTGGCCAGCGAGCCCTCGTGGCCGGTGTTCATGGCCTGCAACATGTCCAGCGCCTCGGAGGAGCGGACTTCGCCCACGACTATGCGGTCGGGACGCATGCGGAGGCAGTTCTTGACCAGGTCGCGGATGGTGACCTCGCCCTTTCCTTCGATGTTGGGCGGACGAGATTCCAGGCGCACCCAGTGGTCCTGCTGCAGCCGGAGTTCGGCCGTGTCCTCCACGGTGACGATGCGCTCGTCCTCGGGTATATAGCTGGACAGCATGTTCAGGAAGGTCGTCTTGCCGGTGCCGGTGCCGCCGGAGATGATGATGTCCTTGCGCAGCTTCACGCAGGCCTTGAGGAAGTCCACGCAGTCCTGCGAGATGCTGCCCATCGCGACCAGCTTGGAGTCCGTCAGCGGCTTGGCCGAGAAGCGGCGTATGGTCAGCGTCGGCCCGGAGACGGCCAGCGGCGCGATGATGGCGTTGACGCGCGAGCCGTCCTTGAGGCGGGCGTCCACCAGCGGCACGGATTCGTCTATGCGGCGGCCCAGGGGGGCCACTATGCGCTTCATCACCTGCACTATCTGGTCGTCGTTGCGGAACTTGTACTTGGTCAGTATCAGCTTGCCGGAGCGCTCTATGAACACCCGGTCAGGGGCGTTGACCATGATCTCGGTGACGGCCGGGTCGCGCATCAGCTCTTCCAGCGGGCCCAGGCCGAGGATCTCGTCGAGCAGCTCGTTTATGAACTTCACGCGCTGCTCGCGCGTCAGGGCGTAGGAGGTTTCCTTCTGGATAAGGCCGTTTATGATGCCGTCCACCTTCTTGCGGGTCTCCTGGTTGGCGGCGGCGTCGTCCGTCAGCTTGATGCGCTCGGTCTCGAGCGCGGTGACCACCAGGCCGTGCATCTTCATCTTCAGCTCGTCCCAGAAAGGGGGCACGTCGGTGCGGGCCGCGGTGGCCGAGACGGGAGCCTTCTCGCCCCCCCCGCCTCCGGCGGCGGGCGCCGGCTGTTCGCGCTCTACGGCGCGCCAGAGCATGTCGGAGCCGTGGGAGAATTCCACCGAGGAAACGCTGGAGACCCACTGCTTCTCCGTGGGCGGGACCTCGGCCATTCGGCCCAGCAGCACCCGCAGTATCCTGACCCATTGGCTGTTGGGCTGCTCCACTATGAGGATCTTGTTCTGGTTGGCGGCCGCCGGCAGCGCGTCCTCCCAGGGCATGTAGGCCAGCACGTCGCGGCCGAGCTGCTTGAAGAACTTCTCGACCTCCTTGGGCCCCAGCGCGCCGGGCATGTCGTAAAGGTTCGAGACTATCTCGAACTTGTTCATGTTGAAATGCAGCTCGTTGACCTCGCGGAAGATGCCGGCAGTGGCGTTGAGGCTGGTGGCGTTGGAATTGGTGGTCCAGAACACCATGTCCGAGATGTCGAAGGCGAAGACCTGCATCGGGAAATAGGGGTCCACGTCGAGGAAGATGTCGAAGGACTGGGAGAGCTTGGCGAGCACCGGCATGATGAGGTCCGGGGAGAGCTTGGCGGCCTCGCTGCGCCGCTTGGAAAGCGGCAGCACGCCCACGCCCCACTGGGAGATGGGGACCTTCCCCTTCATCAGAGCCCCCAGCGCGCTGATGGATTCGCGGCCCAGCAGGCGCACCAGCTCGGCCAGCGAAGGCGGGTTGAGGCCCAGCAGCTGCGCGTGCTCCTGCCGGCACATGTGGTCCATCGGCACGATGAGCACGTTGCGCTTCTGGTAATTGGCCCACGCCAGCGCCATGTTGACCGCCAGCGTGGTGGACCCGACCCCTTCCTTGGGGCCGGTAAATGTTATCACCCTCGGGAGGGTGCTGGCCGCTTCTTCCATCCTTGCCGCCTCTTTACTTGATGATCTCGAAAGTCACGAACAGGAACAGCGAGCTCTGGTCCTCCACTATGTCCGTAGAGCTGAAAAGTTTGCCGATCAGCGGAATGTGGCCCAGTATCGGCACGCGGTTCTTGGAAACGTTGCGGCTGCTCTTCTTGAGGCCGCCTATGACCAGCGTCTCGCCGCTCTTGAGCTCCACCTCGGTCTGCACCTGCCTGGTTATCATGGAGGGGATGGTGGTGCCGCCCACCACGACAGGCTTGGAATAGTCGGGGTTGGACACCTCGAGCGCTATCTGCACGTCCACGGTGTCCTTCTTCTCCGCGATGACCACCGGGAGGACCTGCAGGATGACGCCGTGCTTCTTGAACTCGGCGCCCACGCCCTGGTTGTTGGAGTAGGGGACGGGCACTTCGCCGCCGACCGTGAAGTTGGCCTGCGAGCCGCTCTTGGCTATGACCTTCGGGTTGGAGAGCAGCTGGGCCTTGCCCTCCGTCTCGAGGAGCTTGAGCGAGGTGCTCAGCTGCGTCTTGCGCTCGAACTCGCCCAGGCGGATTATGCCGGGGACCGACTTCTCGCTGAACTCGAAGAGCTGGTTCCAGGAGAAGCCGCGCGTCTTCTGTATCGAGCCGCTTATCTCCACGATGTCCGCGCTGACGGCGACCATCTGCGTCTTCTGGGCCGCCGCCGGCGCCGCGAGAAAGGCGGCGAAGGCGAGGGTTATCGATATTATCCTGTTCATTTGGTTCCTCGGTAGGGGCCGCCGTGCGGCATGGCGTCCCCCGCGTTCTATTTGATCAGCTTCCTGAAGCTGGCGATCTCCATCGGGTGCAGCTCTATGTCTCCCAGGCCGCGCACTACGACGGCGACCTCGCCGGTCTTGGCGGAAAGCGAAAGGTACTGGGCCTCGTTGGGGTTGAGCGCCAGGCTCAGCACGCCCTTGTCGGAGAAGGCCTGGTCGGCCGCTTCCTTGGACGCCTTGTTCCTGGCCATGTCGCCGGACATGCCCTGTCCCAGGTTGGAGCCCACGCCCAGGACCAGGACGTTCTGCAGTATGGTGGCGGTGACCTTCTCTTTCTTGCCGTCGCCCATGAAGGCGTCGAAAGTGACCAGTACGTCCACGCGGTCGCCGGGCTTGACCAGTTTGAGCAGCTCGTTCTCCAGGGGCAGGATGCAGCCGCGGTAGCCGGGCGGCACCTTGACGCTGAGGCCCGCCTCGGGGCTCAGCGAGACCAGCGAGCTCTGGGTGACCTGGTTGCCCTTGGGTATCCGGACGGCGGTGACCAGGTTTGCCACGTGCTTTATGTCGGAGGGGCTGCGCACTTCGTAGACGTCCTGCTGCATGTACTTGCGCGGGACCTGTATGACCTCGACAAGGTCCTCCTTGATCACCGTGCGGGCCGGCAGGTCGAACCTGGCGACGAGGACCTGTCCGGTCTCGTAGGCCTTGGCCAGGTTCTTCTCCTTCTGCGAGAGTATCCACCAGTAGATCATCGCCGCGCCGAGCGCCAGCAGCAGCGGGAGAAGGAATCCTTTCTTTTCCATAGACAGAGCACCTCTGGCTTATAGTTTACCGGACCCCGGTTACAGGGGTGTTAAATCGTTGTTAAATCGTTGCTACTGGAACAGCGGCTTCTCCACCGGCATACGCATCATGACCCGGATCGTCTTGGAATGCTTCTGCCTGGGCGGGTCCGACAGGACGTAGTTCGCGCCGGGAAAGACCAGCCTGGCCGGGTAGAGCATGGTAACTTCCAGGTCGTGGTTCTGGTGGGGATTGCCCCCCGTGTCCTGCACCTGCCTGTCCAGTCCGGTCGGGATACAGTTCGCAGTGACCGTCATGTTGTTGCAGTTGGCGAACATCTCGCAGAGGACTTCCCTCATCTTGATCTCCGCCTTGCCCTTGTCGCAGTAATTGGCCCGCTCGCCGCCCTTGGGTCCCGCCACCAGCGACCCGATGCGGGCGAGCTCGTAGGCGCTGTGATGGGCCAGTATGGTCTGGAAGGCCAGGTTGCCGAGCTCCATTATCAGGAAGAGCATCAGCATGAACACCGGGAGCACCAGCAGCAGCTCCACGGTGACCTGCCCATCCCTGCGGACGACTCGCTTCATAACATGCCTTCCGGCGGGCCGGGAAGCCGGTCCGTCACAATGTTGGCACCCGGCCGCCGCCCCTCTCCGGGGGCGGCGGCCGGGACCTCCGGCCCCGGTCCTGTCCGGAAAACCGCTCTTACCTGTTGCCGCCGCTGGCGCCCAGGGAACTGGCCGCGCCGCTTATCATGCCCTGTATGCTCTGGAAGAGCCCGGGCATATAGTTCTTGAGCGCCATGCCGGCGATGAGCACCACGCCGACCACGACCGCGAGCATCAGCAGGTATTCCACCGTGTTCTGACCTTTCCTGTTCTTAAGCAGTTTCATTATTGAAACCTCCGCGGAGTCTTTACCGATTAGAATTATATATTATTATCGCGCGCCGCGGCCGGGCGGACCCGGCCGTCAGGGCAGCGCCTCGTATTTCCGCATGATGACCAGGCCGCCGGCCCTGAACTGGTTGGTCAGGTACCACTGCATTACGCGGTATATCATCACGAAGGCCATGAGCAGGGCGGTAGTCACCAGTATATATTCCACCGCCGTCTGTCCGCGCCTGAGGGCGATTTTCAGGCGGCCGGCCCCCTCGGGCGTCGTCTTCATCCCGCCCGGGGCGCACGGCGTTCGTCGCGGCGCGGCCATAGGCTAGAACTGCATCTTGACCGAGATCTGGTTGGACTTGCCCAGGGCGCCGTAGGGGACCAGGGCGTAATCTATGCCCACGCCGTAGCCCAGCGACTGGGCGGTGTAGATGCCGATGCCGAAGCTCCAGCCGCTGGCCTCGGTGAGGCCGAAACGGTCCAGGGAATCGTCGTAGCTCTTGCCGAAATCGCTGGTGTCCGTGTAGCCGGCCCGGAAAGAGACCTTGCCCACCTGCAGCACCTCCTCGGGAAGGCTGAACTCGACCCCTCCGCCCAGGCTGGAGTCGTCCCTGTCGCTGTACTTCTTGTTCTCCACCACGAAAGTGAAGAAGGGGTTGGGGGCGAAGACGGCGCCCAGGCGGGATATCTTTACGACTTCCTTCTCGCTGCCGGAATAGTTCTGCCCGCTCCAGCCGAAAGACAGCTTGCGGCCCAGCCGCAGCGAGGCGCCGAGATCGAAGACGTAATTGCGGTAGGACTCGCTGTAATTGTCCTCCAGGACGCTCTTCACGGAAGCGCCCAGCGAGAACCTCTCCAGGAAGAAGGACTTGGCCAGCGCCAGCGTGGCGTAGGCGTTGCGCACCTTGACGTCGGTGGAGTGCTGGGGGATGCCGGCGGCGTCGCGCACGTCGAAATCCTCCACGCTGTAATAGGCGACGTTGAGGCCCAGCACCGACTGTCCTATCGGGTGGACATAGGCCATGTACTGGCCGCCGTAGCCGCCGAACCAGCTCAGGTAGGAGAAGTTGAACTCGCGGAGCTGCGAGGTGGCTATGCCCGCCGGGTTTATGTTGATCGCCTCCGAGCCCTCAACCAGCGCCGCGCCGGAGTTGCCCAGCGCCTGGGCCCTGGGCGAGCCCGTGGGGATCTTCATGAACACGGCCCCGTAGGTGCCGGCGCTCTCGTCCGCGGCGCTTAGCAGCGCCGGCGAGAAACAGAGCGCCGCCGCCGTCAGGAGCGCGGGCACCCGAGCATTCGGACCTTTAAAGTTCTTCATAATTCCGCCTTTGTCCCGGTTCACGGTAGCTTTAGGGTATCAGTATCTTCTTCACGGTCTGGCACACTTCCCTGGTGCCCTGCGTGGCCTCGAAGCGCAGCACCGCCAGGTAGACTCCGGGCGCCACCGCCTTGCCGGCCGAGTTGACCCGCGGCCAGGAATGCTCCAGGATATTGTCCCCTTCCTGGTCCCCGAAATCGTACTTGTAGACCTGGTCGCCGGCCAGGTTGTACATCTTCAGGCTTATGCCGCCGGTGATCGGCGCCTTCAGACGGAACTTGCCCGAGGTCCCGGTGTACGGGTTGGGGTAGAAGAAGGACCCCGAGTTGAACTCCCCGCAGAGGTCGGCCACACCCCCCTTGGTCAGCGGGATATTAGCCGTCACCACGTCGTCGGCCAGCGCCGCCAGGTTGCTCACGGCCCCGGTCAGGGTGTTGATGTTGGACGTGTCGGTGGAGGCGTAGATCTGGAAGACGTAGGTGCCGTCCGGTACCCGCGTCAGCGTCAGGTCGGTGCCGTCCCAGTATTCGGTTATCGGCGTCCTGGCCGGCCGCACGCCTATTATGCGCTTGACCAGCGTCCCCGGGGCTTCGGAGCCCGGGTCGGCTATATTGTTGCGGTTGGTGCCGGGCTCGTAGACCTTGGTGGCCACCTTCATCGCCTCCGAGACCTGGTAGGAGATGATGGCCGGGTTCTCGGCCGTCAGCGGCACTATGGAGACGTCGTATATCCGCAGCGGGTACACGTCTATGGTCATCTGCACGGTGGCGCGGGAGGTCAGCTGGGCCGCGATGTCCTCCGCCGTTATTCGCACGTTGTAGGCTCCGCCCCGCACGTAATTGCCGTTGTCGTCCTTGCCGTCCCAGTACTCCTGGTAGATCATGTCGCCGTCGCGTATGCCGCCGTTGACGATATTGGCCACCACCTGCGAGGGCAGCGAGAGCGTCATGATCTGCACCGTCACCGAGCTCTGGCGGTTGAGCGCGTAGGTTATCTCGTAGGGAGGCAGTTTCACCACGTCGCTGGAGTTGTGCATCGTGGGGATCGACGGGATGACGTCGAAGCCGGAGAAGATTATCTGGCCGCGCGTCACGTCCACATAACCGCTGACCCTGTCGGTGGCGTAGATCATCTGCGCTCCGGCCGTGCCGCTGGTCTTGGCCACCAGCGTGAACGGGTAGCGGCCGTCGGGCACCAGCAGTCCGTCGGAGTCGCGGCCGTCCCAGTACTCGGTTATCCGGAAGCGGCCGGGCCTGATGCCGGAGACGTTGTAGACCGGCGACGGCATGCCGGCCTCCCAGGGCCAGGCGCTGGCGGCTATCGTGGTGCCGGCCGGGTAGATATTGAGGTCCATCCACATGGTCTGGGACATCTCGAAGCTGATGGTGGCCTGCGCCGAGGCGCCGCCCAGCAGCGCCGAGCTGCGCACGTCCACGATGCGGAACATGTCCACCGGGATCAGCGCCGTGAAGGTGGAGGTCTTGACCGTGGCGCAGAGCAGCGGGTCGGTCACGGCCAGTTCCGCCAGGTAGGTGCCGCTGGACACGTAGTTGCCGCTGTCGTCCTTGCCGTCCCAGATGTCGCGGTTGGAGAAGTTGGCGAAGCGCACTTCGTTCTGCACCACCCGCCGCACCACCGTGGTTCCGTTCATCGCCTTGATGGTCAGATTGACTATGGCGTCGCGCTGCGGCGTGTAGCGGAAATAGAACGGGTCAAGGCCGGCCGCGGTGGGGCTGGAACCTATGACCGTGGAGGAGGGCGTCATCAGGCTCAGCGGCAGGCCGCGCGCCACCGGCAGCACCCCGACCAGGGTCTTGCTGGTCCTGACCGAGCCGCCCGACGCGACCGGGGAAGGGAGTTCCGCCCAGAGGGCGTAGACATAGTCGCCGTCGCAGACCGGGCGCCCGGCGGAGTCGCGGCCGTCCCAGATGGAGGTCACAGTGGTGCGCCTGTCCTTCTGCTCCACTATGCGGCGCACTATGGTCTGGCTGGGCGTGGTGGGCGGGGACTGGTTTATGTCGCCGAAGGAGGTGCCGGGCGGGTAGATGTCCATGTACACGGTCGCGGCCTCGGTGAGCATATAGCTTATGTTCGCCAGGTCCGTGGAGGAAGCCCCCAGCGGCTTTATGGCCACGTCGGTTATCTGCAGGGGGTCCAGGGAAATATAGGTAGTGGCGCCCCAGGCTATGTCCGCGCCGAAGAAATCGTAGCCCACGGCGTTTATGTAGACGGCGTAGACGCCCGAGGGCAGCATGCGGCCCTGGTCGTCGCGGCCGTCCCAGAAATCGCCGTTGGTCAGCGTGCCGTCGGGCGTGCCCTCGCCCACGCGCGGCAGGCCGTCCACCAGCGTCCTGGCCAGCGGGCCGAAAGAGGAGGCGTTTGTGGGATAGATCTTGATGGTAGTCGTCGCGTCCTTGGAGAGGCGGTAGAGGATATTGTAGGGCTGCGCGGCCACGCCGGTTATTTTGCCCACCACGGTGGGAGTGGAGCGGACGGCGTGGACATTGATGACGTCCACGCTTATGGGATACTGGTTCTGGCCGGGATAGGCAGCGGTCTGCTGTATGGAGATATTGCCGGCGGTCTGCGAGACCTGGTTGGTCTTGACCGTGGCCCGGAAGCCGTACTGGCCGTTGGTCTTGCCGAAAGTGCCGTTGATGTTGTAGAAGCCGTCCCAGGCCGTGCAGTAGGTGCCGACGTCCTGGGTTTGTATAGCACCGCTGGGCTGCGAGCACATGCCTATGTTGTACATGTTGATGGTGCGTATCGGCGGCGTGGAAGCCGGGTCCAGCGGGTTGGCGCCGGGGCCGAACTTGAAGATCTCGAAGGAGAGCTCGTCTATGCCGAAGGTAGTGGGCGTGCTGGGGACGACGCACTGGATGGAGGCGCAGAGCTTGAGGCAGCCGCCGGGATAATAACTGCCGGAGGCGGCCACGGTGCGCGGCCTTTCCGACTCTATGCGGGCCGATCCCAGCCACGGGTCCCCCAGCGTGTTATTAAAAGAGACATCGTCGCCGCTGACATCGCTGGCGTCCGTCGTAGCGTTGCACCATGAACCGGAGACCGTGGTTTGGTACCTGACGTCGATATCGTTTATGTAGAGCTGCTGGGCCAGGGCCGGAGAAGCGGACAAGAGCCCCGCCGCCGCGAGTATAGCCGCCAAAATCCTGTTTTTCATAATCTCAGGCTCCGTTCTTTTAATAGGGGAAAAGCACCGTAATTCTCGCATTTTGCCGTCCCGTTAATCAATATAACTTAACGCCGCTTTTCCTGAGCTCCAGCAGCGAGGAATCCCGCGCCTTTTCCAGCGTCCAGAAGTTCTCGCCGTCCAGCCAGAAGCCCTCGGCCCCGGGACCGAGGTCCCTGCCCGAGGCCTTCCTGAACCCCTCGTGGGTGAAATCGTATATCCCCAGCCGGCCGCCGCCGTCCAGGACCCAGAGGCGGCCGCCGGCCCACTGCATGGCCTTGACGGTCCTGACGCCCTTTATCTCGTAGCTGGCCAGCGCCCCCCTGGCGGGGTCGGGACCGTGGCGGTAGAACAGGCCCGAGGCGGCGTCGAAAGACCAGAGGCTGTGGCCGTCGTGGGCCAGGCCCTGCGGGGCGGGGCCGGGGGTGCGGACGCTGTCGAGTTCGCGGCCCGAGACGGACTCCTTGCGCACCAGGCGCAGCTGGGCAAGGTCCAGCGCCCAGACCGAGCCGGACACGGGGGCGGCCGCGGCCGCGCGCAGGGGCACGCCGGCGTTGCCGTCTATCCGGCGCAGCGTGGCCATGTCCCTGCGGTCCTTGAGCACCAGGCCGCTCTCCCAGTCGGCCAGCCAGAGGCCCTCCTCGGAGCCGGCTATATAAGATACTCCTTTAAGGTCCAGCGGCCAGGACTGCAGCGGCCTGAAATGGGGCTTGGAGCGGTAATCGTGTATATAGAAAGCCGTGCCGGCCAGCAATACCAGGGCGGCGCCGGCCATCATGAAGGCGCGGCGCAGGCCGCGGGTCCGCTCCACGGGGCCCGAGGGGGTCGAGACGAAAACCTTGGGCAGCTCCACCCCTTTCAGGGCGTACAGCTGCAGGACCTGGGTGACCTTCTGCGACCACTCGGAGGAATCTTTCAGGACCTTGGCCAGGCCTTCGGCGTGATCGAGGCCCTTCTGCTCCTCGCCGCGCAGCTTCTCCAGCCAGGCCTGGCGCTCGGAGCGCAGGCGCTCCTCCCAGACGGCGAATTCCTGGCGGTGGGTCTCCCAGACGGAGCGCTCGCGCTCCCAGAGCTCCTTCCACTGCGTCCGCTCGGCGTCCCAGGCGGCCTTTGCGGCGGAGATCTCTTCGGCCATCTCCGAGTTCTTCCGCTCGAGTTCCTTGATGCGCCTGTTGGCCTCGGCGCGCTCCTTGCGCTCGGCCAGCAGCTCGGAGAGGGTGGCTTCCACCGCGGCCTTGGCGTCGGAAAGCTTCTTCTCCAGCGCCGCGGCTGCGTCGCGCAGGTTGGCGGACTCCACGCTGGACTCGCCGTGCCTGCGGCGGTGCTCGTCGCGCTCGCGGGTCAGGGCCTCGATGCGTGCCCCCAGCTCGCGCAGTTCGTTCTTGCCGCGCTCCAGCACTTCCTGCAGCAGGCGCACTTCCTTGTGGTGGGACGCCTTCTGCTCGCGGAGGACCTTGCGGGTCTCCTCCAGGTTGAGGGCGGTGTTGAGCTGCTCGGTGACCAGCTTCTCGCGGGCCTCCGCGTAATGCTGCTTGAGTTCGGCCAGGTGCGCCCGGGTCTCTTCCAGCTGGGAGGAGAGGTCGCGGAGATTGAGTTCCTTGGCCGAGAGCAGGCGCTCCCATTCGGCCTGGGCCTTGCCGTAATTGTCCTTGAGGAACCGGACGGTCTCCACCGAGGATTCGCGCATCTCCGGCATGGGCGGCGCCGCCGGGGGCAGGTCGGTCCCGGCCACTCGCTTCCAGACCTCGGATATCTTCTTGTCCAGCTCGGAATTTTCCATAAAAGGCCGCGGGCCACGGGCCCGGCGGTCACATTATTTTACTAGGGAGGCCGTTAAGGGGCGGTGAAATAATTGTTAACAAAAAGTTTCGGGGTCTATTTCCCCACCAGCGACTGCAGTTCCACCGTGGCCCGGCTGATGTCTATGCCCGAATCCTGGTACTGGCCTATCACCCGGCCCAGCGCCGCGCGCAGGCTTTCGGGCGGGGCTCCCCCCGCCTTCATCTTCAGGTAGGCCTCGAAATCGACGCTGAACTGGTAGGCCAGCTGGTTCAGCTTGTCCTTCCGGCGCTTCTCCTCCAGCTCTTTCAGCTCGGCCGCGGCCCGGCGCTGCCGCTCCAGGGCGGCCTCGACGCGGCGCTTCTGGTCGCCGGCGGACGCCGCCCGCTCCGACTCGGAGGCGAACATGGCGTTGAGGGCGACGAACTCCCGGCGCAGGAAATCCAGCTCGTCCTTGAGAGCGCCCTCGCGCAGCGAGGCCTCGTCGAGGGCCTGGAGCAGGTCCTTGCGGAACTTCATCTCCCGCTCTAGCAGCCTCTCCCATTCCTGGGAGGCGTCCCTGTCGCCGAAGCGCAGGTTGAGCGTCAGAGCGTGGCCGGCGCCCTGGCCGCCGCTCAGCGGCAGCATGAAGGCGTACGAGAAGTCGGACTCGGCCAGCCTCCAGCCGGCGCCCAGCGCCAGTAGAGAAGAGGCGTCGCCCAGGTGCAGCCCCCCCCTGGCCAGCAGCGTGCCGCGCCTGAGGAAATGCCAGGCCCGCTCGGCCCCGGAGCTCAGCGTGTAGGTGGAGCCGTGGCCGGCGGAGTCCGAGCGTCGGGTGAAATCCATGGCCAGCCGGTAATGCCTCGCGGACTGGGCGGCCCCGAATTTGTATATCCTGGGGGCACTGTCCGCCAGGGTACCCGCCTCGAACTCCGGATTGCCGAGGTTCAGCACGGAAAAACCGTAGGACAGCCCCGCCTCTCCCCGGTACACCGCGCCGATGTCCAGGCCGGGATTGCTGACCGCCTCCTTGCTGGGGATATGCGTGACCTGCTGCATCCGGAAATTGACTCCCAGGTCCAGCGAGCCGCCGGCGGCGCGCAGGAGCTGCCAGCTCGACCAGCCCAGCGCGATGTCGCGCTGGCGGGCCAGCGAGCCGTCGGTGCGGTAGCGCAGGGCGCCGGTGAAAGTGCCCTGGCGGCCCTTCAGCATCAGCGGGCGGCGCAGGTCGAAGGCGTAGTCGTCGAAATCGTAAGGCCCGTTGGGCAGGCGGCGGGACGAAAGGTAATGGGCCCCGGCGACCGTCTTTCGCGTGCCGCCGGCCGCGGCGGGGTTCAGCAGGCCGTGCCCGTCCAGGACCGAGCCCGACCAGGCCATGGCGGCCTGGTCCGCGCCAAGGCCGACGTCCTCGAAAACGGCGCGGGCCGGGGCGGCAGCCAGAAGCGCCGCCAGCGCGGCCGGGACGAAAGTTTTACTTCGCATCGGGCGCGGCCTCCTTGGGGGACGGACAGGCGCAATCCTGCGCGGGAGCCGGGGCCTCCGCCGCCTTTTCGTCGAAAAGCATGATGAAGCCGCGGCCGCCGGACTTGACCTTGTAGAGCGCCTCGTCGGCCTTGCGCAGCAGCTCTTCGGTGGACGAGGCGTCGTGCGGGAACACCGAGATGCCCACGCTCAGCGACACCTGGAGTTCCCGGTTGCGCGAAAAAGGCACCGGGATCTTGAGGTCGCGTATCTCGGCGGCCAGGCGCTCGCAGAGCTTCTTCGCGTCGAAGGCGCCGGTCTCGGGCAGGAGTATGAGTATCTCGTCTCCGCCGTAGCGGCACGGGAAGTCTATCTTGCGGAGGTTGGAGAGGATGACGCGGCCGACTTCCTTGAGCACCTTGTCCCCTATCTGGTGGCCGTAGGTGTCGTTGATCTCCTTGAAATAGTCGAGGTCTATCCAGACCAGCGCCATCGGCTTGCGCGAGCGCTCGGCGCGGTAGAACTCCTCCTGGAAGCGCTGCATGAAATAGCGCCGCAGCGGCAGCTTGGTCAGTTCGTCGTGCAGCGAGAGCTCCTCCACCTTGTCGAAGAGCTTCACGTTGTCCACGGCCAGAGCTATCTGGCCGGCGAAGGATTTCAGCATGGCTAGGTCGGCCGGGTCTATCTTGTGCTGCGAGAGGATATTGTCGACTATCAGCAGGCCTATGGTGGAACCCTGCACGACCAGCGGCAGGTAGAGCACGCATTCGCGGTAGCGGTCCATGAAGGCGCCGGTGCTCTTGCCCAGGACGATGTCGGCGAAGCGGTGCGCGCCGGGCTCGAGCGGGATCTCGTCGTAGGAGATGCTCTTGACCTGGCCGCGTATGTCGGCGCTGTACTCGCCTTTGAGCTTGTTGGCGCCCTTGTCTATGAGGTAGAGGCGCACGCGGTCGAAGCCGAAATATTTCTGCACGCCTGTCAGGATGTGCTTGAAGCTTTCGCGCACGCGTATGGAGGTGGCGAAGATCTCGGTAAGCTCGGCGACGGCCGCCATGCCGCGCTCGTGACGGCGGGCGAGGTCGGCGTACTCGGCGCGGTAATAGTGCCGGACAAGCCCGCGCACCATGGCCGCCGCGCCCTGGCGCTCGCGGTCCCTGAACCCGCGCTTGGAGTGCAGGCGCTCGGCGCGGATCACGCCCGAGCGCTGCGGGCCCGGAGCGCCGGGCTGGCCTTCCAGCGAGAAAGGGACGTAGAGGTGATGCATGCCGGGCAGGCGCGCAGCGTGAGAGCGTCCGCGCAGTATGGCCTGTCCGAGCGGCGAGGCCTGGTCCAGCCGGATGTTCTCCTCGTGCTCGAAGACCAGGCCGTGCTTCCAGCGAAGTTTAAGGCCCAGCAGCGACCGCTTGAGGTCCGGCTCGAAGAAAGAGACGCCGTCCAGGGAATAGGCGGCGGCCAGCTCGCTGAGCAGGTGGCCGAAGAAGGCGTTGGGCCCGGTCAGGACCGCCCGCTCCAGCTCCTCGTAAATATCGTGTTCCTTGCGCTTCATCGTCAGTATATCGAAAGCAGGTAGTCTATCTCGCCCTGTATCTTTATGAGCTCCCGGCGCAGGTCCTCGCCGTCGTAGTCCCTCTCCGCCGAGCGCAGAGCCGCGCCCGCCAGCGCGGCGTCGAGCAGCAGTTCGCAGGTGGGATACGCGGTGACGCCGGGCCTGAGCCTGGCGTTCGCCAGCAGGCCGCGGTACATCTCCCCGTGGCGCGTCGCGTCCAGCGCGTCCTCCAGCGGCTGCCTGTGGCAGGGGAAGGCGCCGAAGGCGTTGGTGAAATACCTGGCCTGCCTGGGGTCCAGCAGCCATTTGAGCAGTTCAGCCGGACCTTCTTCGCCTGCGGCCCCGCTGCACAGCGCCAGAGAATTCACGAAGCACGGCGAGACGGGCCGGCCGAACGAGGGGTAGGGGACCGGGCGCATCTGCGCGCCGCGGCCTCCGGCCTTGACCTGTATTGGCAGGCGGCCGGAAAAGACCAGGTCGCTCAGGCCCGAGGCGAGGAAGCCGCTCTCGTGAAAATTCTCCTCGAAAAGCGGCATGTATTCCTTCGCCGCCAGACCCAGGTAGTCCTCCATGCCGCGCACGGTCTCGGCGCGCGTGACCGCGCAGCGGCTGAAGCCCTCGCTGAAGAGGTCGCCGCCGCGGCTCCAGACGCAGGGGAGCACGTCGGCCGCACTGACGGCCCCGGAGGGGTTGGAATTCTCCAGGGGGTAGTAGTCCTTCTTGCGGCAGGCCGCTTTAAGCCTGCCGCATACGTCCAGCAGTCCCTCCCAGGAGGAGAGGTCGGACTCCGGGTCCTTCGAGATCTTTTTGAGCGTATCGGCCCTGTAATGCAGGCAGATGATCTCCACCCACCAGGGCATGGAGTAAACCGAGCCTCCCTCCGCGGGCAGGCAGCTGCGGCGTATGAAATCGGGATAGCGGGCGGCGGGCCCCTCCAGCTGGCCGGAAAGGTCGGCGAGCAGGCCCAGCTTGGCGAACAGGGGAGTCCAGGACTGGGGGATCTCCATCAGGTCGGCCGCGGGGGAGTTTTTCGGGTCCCGCAGATGGGCGAAAAGGGCGTCCCAGAGCGAGCGCCGGCTGAGCACCTCGAAACCGGACCTGTGCTCCGGGTATTCCGCGTGGAAGCGCGCCAGCAGGTTCTTGACCGCCAGGTGCTTGCGGGAATCGTAATCGGACAGTATCCAGATCTTCATCTTTTTTCGCGCCCTAATTTATAGCAGGGATTTGTTGAATTAATATTAACGCCAGCCCGCTATTTCCAGGTCGGGGTCAACTTCGACCCGGTGCTCCAGCCGCCCGCCGCTTTCCAGCCGGCGCTGGGCGGCCAGGGCTATCATGGCGGCGTTGTCGGTGCAGTACTTCTTTTCCGAGAAGACCGCCGCGGCGCCCGCCGCCGCGCAGGCGGCCGTCACGCGCTCCCTCAGCAGGGAATTCGCCGAAACCCCCCCTCCCGCGGCCGCGGACTTCAGCCCGTACTTGCGGCAGGCCAGGGCCGCCTTGGCCGAGAGCGTGTCGGCGACCGCCTCCTGGAAGGCCGCGCAGACGGCGGCTTTGGCGGCGGCGCCGGGGCGAGGGTTGTCCTGCAGGTAATAGGCCACCGCCGTCTTGAGCCCGCTGAAGGAAAAATCCAGGCCGCCGTCCATGAAAGGCCGCGGGAAAGAGGGCCTCTTCTTCCCGGCCTTGAGCGCCAGCCTCTCCACTTCGGGCCCGCCGGGGTAGCCGAGCCCCAGCAGCCGGGCGACCTTGTCGAAGGCCTCGCCGGCGGCGTCGTCGCGCGTGCTCCCCAGCCGCTCGTAGTCGCCGTAGCCGCCGGCACGCCAGAGCTCGGTGTGGCCGCCGGAGACTATCAGCGCCGCCAGCGGGAATTTCAGCCGCGCGTCCGCGCGCCCCTTGCGGAACTCGCAGGCCAGAAGGTGGCCTTCCAGGTGGTTGACGCCTATCAGCGGCGCGCCGAAGACGCGGGCGGCCGTCTGGGCGGCGACGCGGCCGACGAGTATCGCCCCGGGCAGTCCCGGCCCCCGCGAGAAAGCGACGGCGTCGAATATCTTTTTGCGGCGCGCGCCCGCCGGCAGTCTTATGCCCGCGCCTTCCAGCGCGGCGCGCACGACGTGGTTTATCTTCTCCAGGTGCGCGCGGCTGGCCAGTTCCGGCACGACCCCGCTGTAGCGCCGGTGCAGGGCTATCTGCGAAAATACGGCCTCGGAAATTATCCGGCCGTCCCGCAGCACGCAGGCCGCGGTCTCGTCGCAGGTGGTCTCGACGGCGAGCGTCAGCACTTTTTACTTGGCCGCCCTAAGGTTTCCCAGCACTTCCCTGGCCTTGAGCAGCTCCAGCCCCCGCTCGAGCATCTCGTCGCGGGTCCGGGGCTTGGCCTTGCCGTTCTGCCCGTTCTCCTTGCCCGGGTAGAAAAGCTCCTCGGCCTGCTTTATGAGGGCGGTCTCTGTCTCGCGGTCCACCTTGATCTCGATGTCCGGAGTGATGCCGCCGTTCTCGCCCTTGGCGTCGCGGTGTATCGACTTGCCGCTGGGGGTGTAATACTTGGCTATGGTCAGGCGCAGGGCCGACTTGTCGGAGAGCGGGATCATGGACTGCACGCTGGCCTTGCCGAAAGTACGCTCGCCTATGATGACGGCGCGCTTGTTGTCCTGCAGCGCGCCGGCCAGGATCTCGCTGGCCGAGGCCGAGAAGCGGTTGACCAGCACCACGACGGGCAGGCTGGGGAAAGGCGCCCTGGAGCCGGCGCGGAACTCCTGGTAGTTCTCGGGCCTGCGGCCCTTGGTGTAGACTATCATCCTGTTGCCGTCGACGAAGAGCTTGGAGATGTCCACCGAGGCGGAGAGCAGGCCGCCGGGGTTGTAGCGCACGTCGATGACCAGGGCCTCCATGCCCTGGGCCCTGAGGGCCTCCATCGCCTTGTTGACGTCCTCCACCACGTGGCCGGTGAAATCTATCAGCCTTATGTAGCCGACCTTTCCTTCGAGCATCTTGTAGCGCACGGCCTCGGTCTTGATAAGCTCCCGGACCAGCGCCACGTCGCGCTGTATCCAGTCGGCGTCCTTGTCGTCGGGCTCGCGGGCCGTGGTGATGTTGACCTTGGTCCCGGGCGCGCCCCTTAGGCGCTTGATGGCCTCGTCGATTATCATGTCCTTGGTGCTCTCTCCCTCGATCTTGATTATCTTGTCGCCCGGATAAAGCCCTGCGCGGAACGCGGGGGTGTTGGGCAGCGGCGTAACGACGGTAAGCCAGCCCTCGCGCACGTCCACGCGGATGCCGATGCCGCCGAACTCCCCCTCCGTGTCGCTCTTGACGCGCTTGTAGAGGTCCGGCTCCATGAACTGGGAGAAGTCGTCGAGCTGCTGCACCATGCCGTGAGCCGCGCCGTATATCAGTTTCTGGGACTCCGTCTCGTCGACGTAGTTCTCCTTGATGAGCTCCAGCACGTCCACTATGGTCTTGAGCTGCTGGTAGGTCTGGTCCACCGCCGAGTTGGCGTAAGGGAAGACCAGGCCCATCAGGGCCGCGGTACCCGCTATCAGAACGACTTTCCTGGGGATCCTCATGTATTTCTCCTTGACTTTTCCCGCCTCAGGGCGCCGGGGCCAGCCAGGGCAGCGGGTTTATGGCGTCCGCGCCCGAGCGTATCTCGAAGTACACCGTACTGCCCTCGCCCGTCTCGCCGCCCGAGATGGCCTGCGTGTCCGCGCCGGCGAAACCTATCCTGGACGACTCGGTCACCCGGTCGCCCCGGGACGCCGCCACCGAGCTGAGCAGGCCGTAGACCGTGAAGAAGCCCTTCTCATGGTCCACTATGACCACGTTGCCGTAGGTCCTGAAAGGGCCTGAATATATGACCTTGCCCGGCAGCACCGGCGTGACCGGCGCCCGGTCGGCCGTGCGTATGCGTATACCTTCGCGCACGATCCAGGTCTTGAGCTCCGGCACCTGCTCCCTGCCGTATCTGCTTATGACGCGGCCGGCGGCCGGCCAGGGAAGGGACCCCTTCTCTATCGGCAGTTCGCCGGGCTGCCGGGTCTTATAGGGCGCCTGCTTCTCCAGCTTTTTGACCAGCGTGTTAAGGCCGGCGGCCGCGTTCCTGAGGTCCTCGAGCTCCCGGCGCAGCGCCTTCTCCCTGTCCTTCGCCAGGGAGAGCTCCTTCTGCTTGTCGCGCACGTTCCGCTGGCTTATGGTTATCTCCCGGGCCAGTTTCTCCCGGTTGACCGCCAGTTCTTTCTGGCGCTTCGCCAGGGTCCGCATATCGTCCGAAACCTTCTTCTTCTCGCCCCTGAGCGTGGCCGCCAGCGCGTACTTGTTCATTATGGCGGTCCTGATGAAAACGTCGCGCATCAGGTCGGCGCGGCCGTAATACGGCGAGTAGAACAGCCTGTCCATCGAGTACATCGCGACCTCGGACGAGGCCGCGCCGGCCAGTTCGTCCTGCGCGCGCTCCAGCGAGGCGAGCTTCTCTTTGGCCTCGTCGCCTTTCCTGCGCGAAACCCCCAGCTGGCTCTCCAGCTCGCGCTGGCGGCCCTTGGTCAGCCGGTCCTGCCTCCTGAGGCTGTCTATCTCGGCCGAGATCTTCTTCTGCTCGGCCTGGTAGCGCTCCAGCTCCGCCTGCTTCTCCGAAAGCTGCTTGTTTATCTCCTCCAGCCTGTCCCTGCGTTCGCGCAGCTTCGCCGCCGTCTGCGGGAAAGCGGGCGGCGACAGCAGCAGCAGGGCGAGGGCGGCTATCGCGAATTTTTCCATTGCACCAGGGTCCAGGCGAGGAAACCGGCGGCCAGCACCCCCGCCAGATGCCAGAGCGGGTTGGGCCAGGCCCAGACGGGACTGAGGTACCGGACCGGATAGACTATCAGGTAGCAGGCCAGCACGGCCGCGGCCGCGCCGCCGGCGCCGGAAAAGAACCAGCGCTTGTCGCGCCTGATGCCTTCCATTAGGCCGGCCGGAGAGAAGCGGTGCAGCAGCACGGTGAGCGAGAACAGCACCGCTCCCAGCAGCGACAGGCCGAAAGCCAGGGCCATGAAGTTGTCGTAGAACGAGAAATGCAGTATGGCGTAGGCCTCAAGCTGCTTGTAGCGCACCTCCGCCACTCCGCTCATCCCCCAGAGCAGCTCGGTCCAGGAACTGAGCGAGCTCATCACCGCCTGGTCCACGGCTATCTCGTAGGAGTCGGGCAGCGGGTTCGGCCCCAGCGACAGCGCCCCCTTGATCAGCTCGGGGTCGTCCTCGCGCATGCGCGCCAGGCGCTCGTCCTTCGAAATGAACACGGCGCTCCTCACGCCCTGCAGGGCGCGTATCGACTCCCAGAGGGCGTCGCGCTCCTTGCGGCCGCCGTCCTTGAGCAGGACCACGACGCGGAAATCGTCCTCGAGAAGGGAAAGGATCTCCCTCGCCTGGGTATGGAGAAAAAGCAGCGCTTCGAAGAGGACGGCGGCGGTGAAAGCGAGCAGGAAGACCACCCGGTAGCCTTTGCGGCGGGCGGCCTCCGGTGTACTGGGGGCGGTATGGGAATGTTCCTGCATATTATTATTATATAACACAAGGCCCCGCCTTTAAAGGGAGGGGCCTTTTTTCCCGGAGGCCGGAAGCCGTCAGCTCTTTACGGAGACGGCGGTTACGAAGGGCGAACCGATAAGCTCGTTGACGCGGTCGGAGTGGACCTCGCCCGAGAGCGAATAAGGGGTGAAAGTGTCGTGGCCGGGCCTGCCGCCGGCGGCCGGGGCCGAGACCGCCAGGGCGAAACCCGCCCGCTCGGACATGGAAGCGGCGAAAGACTCTATGAACTCCCCGGGATTCACGCCGGCCGGCACGCGAAGGGTGAAGGCGACCTCGCTCCTGAGCGGCAGCTCGGGCCGGCCGCCCTCCAGTCCCACCCGTGCCACGCCCGGGTGGCAGTAGACGGAGGGCAGCGAAGCCGAAGGCACCAGGCCGTAGATCTTGACCTGCGCGGTGGAAGAAGGCGTGTAGCGCAGGGCGCGTTCGCCCGTGTAGACGAAGCCGGCCTTGTCGGCCAGTTCCTTCACCAGCGGGCCGAAATCGTCCGGCACCGGCACGAAGCTCACATAGACCAGGCCCCTGTGGGCGCCGGCCGCGGAGGAACCCGGCGAAGGGACGAAAGCGGAGATGGGGCCGCGGCGCAGGGCCGAGCGCACCCGGTAGACCAGGTGGGGCCAGCCGGCGGGCACGTCGGGCGGCAGCGTGGCGGCCGGCGGACGCGCGGCCTCCGTCTTCGACGCGGCGAGGGGGGCCGGCGGCGTCATGGCCGCCAGCCCGGCCGGGGCCGAGATCACGGCGTCGCGCAGGTCCGACGGGGGACGGTGCCCGCGGCCGGGCTGCTTGTAGCCGTAGGCCAGCTCGTTGAAGTTCTGGAAGGACGGGTCGGTGAAGACGCTCGCGCCGCCGGCGTAGGCCGGCAGCGCGGAGAGGAAAATGACGGCAAGTGTTTTTATCATCCGTTTTTCACCCGGGGAACAAAAAAATAAGAAAACAGGAATAAACCCTTATCCTGTTTTCCCCTGGTGAGCGGCCGTTCACAGGCGGCCGCGTGGATACTCCCCCGCCTTTCGGGGGATTACAAAGGAAACGACTTGATAAATGTTAACTTAAACGGCCCCCCGCCCCAAGGGCCCGTAAGCCCAGGCCGGCCCGAAAAAAGGGCCTACTCCTTTCTGGGCCTTTAGGCCCCCGGTTTGACGGAACCGCCGCCGGCTGATATAATCGTTCCTGGCCCCATGAAAAAAGAAACCTCCGGCAAGCCCACCAAGGGCGAAGCGACGCGCGCCAGGATACTGCGCACGGCCATACGCATGATCTCCGACCAGGGGCCGGACGCGGTCTCGATGGAGAGCATAGCCGCCGAACTGGGACTGACCAAACCGCTGCTCTATTACTATTTCAGGAACAAGGAAGCCCTGATAGAGAAGGTCTTCGAAGAGACTTCCCGCGAGTCCGCCGGCGACTGGGCGGCCAGGCTGGACCCGGCCGTAACGCTGGAGCAGCTGGTACGCGGCATGATAAGCAGCCGCATGAAGTTCTTCCGCTCCAGCCCCGAGGCGGCCAAGTGCCTGCTCAAGCTTTACTCCGCGCCTGAGGGCTCCGCGCTCCGGCGCATGGCGGACCGCCGCATAGCCCGGCACGCCGACGCCCTGAAGAAGGTCATGGCCGCGATGGAGAAGGACGGCCGCGTCCCCCCCGGCTCCGCCGAAGACGCCCGCCTGCTGATCCGCGGCGTCATGACGCTGACCATCTTCGAGTTCCAGCACAGCCGCTTCGCCGATTTCCCCCCCGACTTCGCCGACCGCATGGCCCGCCGCATAGCCGCCGCCGTCTCCGCCCGCTGAGCCCCGCCGCCACGGACCGCGCCGCGCGGCCCGCTTGACCGGAACGGCCCCGTTCTGCTAAACTTACCTACCGGTAAGTATACGCATCCACGGAGAAAGGCATGCCCACCCCCAGAAGGAAGCGCGCGGAGGAGACCCGCCGCAGGATACTCGAGACGGCCGCCGCCATGATGGCCGAGCGCGGGCCGGACGCCGTGTCCATGCGCGAGATCTCGGCGACGCTGAAGATAACCAAGCCGGTCCTCTACTACTACTTCAGGGACAAGGACGCCCTGATACAGGCGGCCTTCGAGGAAGGCACAAGGCATTTCAAGGACCTGCGGGTGGAGATAGACCAGCCCGGGCTGGACCTGGAAAGCCGCCTTGAGAAGGTGTTCTCCAACCACCTGGCCTTCATACGCCGCTATCCGGAGATGCCCAAGTGCGCGCTGAAGATGATGTCCTCCCCCTCCGAGGGCACGCTGGCCGAGCTCGCGCGCGGGCTCAAGGAACGCAACCGCGCCGCCCTGCGCGCCATGCTCAAGAAGGAGAATTTCTCCCCGCGCGCCGCCGAGGACGTACTTCACATGATCAGCTCTGTCATAGAGCATTTCATGATAGAGGCCAGGGAGAAAGGAGCGGCCGCCATAGACAAGGGCCTGCCCCGCCGCCTGGCGCGCATCATCTGCGCCGGAGCCCGCTCCCTGAAGGCCGCGGCCGCCGCGCTGCTGCTGCTCCCCGCCGTCGCCGCGGCGGAGCCGGTCGCCCTGGGAGTGGACCGGGCGGTGGAGCTGGCGCTGGAGAACAATACCGACGTGGTCAACGCCGAGCGCGGCCGCCTCATATATAAGGAAAAGATCCGCGAGTACTGGGGCGGGGTGTACCCCCAGCTCAGCGCCGCTGCTTCCTACACCCGCAACATAGAGAAGCCCTCCATCTTCTTCGGGGGCAACAGGATAGAACTGGGCTCCGACAACGCGTACGCGGCGTCGCTGGACCTCAACCAGGTGCTCTGGGCCGGCGGCAAGGTGCGCACGGGCATAGAGATGGCCGGCATCTACTCCGACTCCAGCGCCGAGCGGCTGCGCGCGGCGCGCAACTCGGTGCGCAAGGCCGTCACCCAGATGTACTACTCGGTGCTGCTCTCCAAGGCGATGGCGGACATACAGGAGGAGACCCTCGACCTCTCCCGCCAGCACCTCGCCGTCATAGAGGCCCGTTACAGGCAGGGGCTGGCCAGCGACCTCACGCTCCTGCGGCAGCGGGTGGAGGTCTCAAACAACGAGCCGGCCGTCACGCAGAACCTGAACTTTTACGAGGCCGGCCTGCTGGCGCTCAAGGACCTGCTCGGCATGGACCCCGACGCGGAGCTCAGGCTGACCGGCGCGATGGGCTGCGCCCCGGCCGGGCCGGCGCCGCTCGACGACCTCTACGCCGCCGCGATGGCGGACAGGCCCGAATACAGGCTGGCGGACCTTGAAAAGAAGCTGGCGGAACAGAACGTCACGCTGGAGCGGGCGGGGCATTATCCCTACCTGGGCGCTTTCGCCTCGCGCGGCTTCCAGGGCCAGACGGACTCCGCCTTCCCCGGCTCCGACGAGAGGAGCTGGGCCCTCACCGCCGGCGTGAAACTGAGCCTGCCCCTTTTCTCCGGCGGCTCGGTCTCCTCGCGCGTGAAGCAGGCCGGCCTGGCGCTGCGGGTGGCGGAGGAGAACCTGGCCCGGGCCGAGCGCGGGCTGAAGATAACCGTCAAAAAAGCCTGGCTGGAGCTCAAAGAGGCCTCCCAGCGCCTCGCCTCCCAGGCGGCCGCGGTGGAGACCGCCCGCAAGGCCCTCTCGGCGACGGAGCTGCGCTTCAAGAGCGGACTGGCGGGTCAATTGGACCTCAACGACGCGGCCCTGGCCCTCAACAGGGCCCAGACCCTTTACACCCAGGCCCAGCACGACGTCTGCTCCGCGGCCGCCGAGCTGGACTGGGCCGTGGGAAAGTGAGCCCATAAAGGAAAAAACGATATGAACAAGAACCATATAACGGCACTGCTTCTGGGCGCCGCCGCCCTGGCGGCGGCCGGCTGCGGGAACCGCGCCAAAGAGGCGCTCGAGGCCCTGGAGAAGGACCGCTTCCTGGTCAGGACCGAGCGGGCCGAGGCGCGCCAGCTGGAGGACTACATCCTCCTGACCGGCTCCGTGCGGGCCCTGGACGAGGCTACCCTTTATCCCCGCGCCGCCGGCAAGCTGCTGCGCAACCTCCTCAAGGAGGGCGATCCCGTGAAGAAGGACGAGGCGGTGGCCCTGGTGGAGCGCGACGAGGTGGGCGTGGTCTACGAGCCCGCGCCCGTGCCCTCCACGCTGAGCGGGATAGTTGGCCGCGTCTACCAGGACACCGGCGCCAACGTCACGCCGCAGACGCCCATAGCCCTGGTGGTGGACCAGTCAAAGGTCCGCGTCGAGGTGGACGTGCCCGAGAAGTATATCGGCAGGGTCTTCCGCGACCAGGCCGCCAGGATAAAGGTGGACGCCTTCCCCGACCGCTATTTCACCGGACGGGTCCACCGGGTCAGCCCGGTGGTCGACGCCCGCTCGCGCAGCACCGCCGTGGAAGTGCTGCTCGACAACGCCGAAGGCCGGCTCAAGTCCGGCATGTTCGCCGAGGTCCGGCTCATCGTCGCCTCGCGCGGCGCGGCGGTCTCGGTGCCCTCCGCCGCGGTGATGCGGGAGAACGGCCAGGCCTGGGTCTTCGTCCCGGCCGGCGATAAGGCGCGCCGGGTGCCGGTGAAGACCGGCATAGCCACCGCCGAGTTCACCCAGGTGGACGGGGTGAAGGCGGGCGAGGAGGTCATCACCTTCGGCCTCTACGGCCTCAAGGACGGCAGCAAGATAAAGGCGCAGAACTAATACCATGAAGATCACGGACCTTTCCGTAAAACGCCCGGTACTCACCACGATGATGATCCTCACCGTCCTGGTGCTGGGCGCGGCGTCGTACCTCCGCCTGGGCATAGACCTGATGCCCAACGTGGAATTCCCCTTCGTGATGATACAGACCACCCTGCGCGGCGCGGGCCCCGAGGAGATGGAGTCCTCGGTCACCAAGCCGATAGAGGAGGCGGTCAACACCATCTCCGGCATCGAGGACATCAACTCCACCAGCTACGAGGGGCTCTCGCTGGTCATGCTCAAGTTCGCCCTGGAGAAGGACGGCGACGTGGCCGCGCAGGAGGTGCGCGACAAGGTCAACTCCGTCCTGGCCCAGCTGCCGCAGGGCACCGACCCGCCGGTCATAGGCAAGTTCGACATCGGCGCCCAGGCCGTGCTCAACGTGGTGGTCTACGGCGACCGCGACCTGATAGACCTGAC
The DNA here is from genome assembly GCA_031082205.1 of Elusimicrobiales bacterium. Lineage (GTDB taxonomy): Bacteria > Elusimicrobiota > Elusimicrobia > Elusimicrobiales > UBA9959 > UBA2231. Next base: position 50,217 of record JAVHLJ010000002.1, on the reverse strand, counting down.
CTACATCGCCAGGAAGAGCATCAAGGAGAACATCGAGACCGTTAGCGGCGTCGGCGCGGTGGACATAGTCGGCGGCCGCGAGCGCGAGATCCACATAGTGGTCAACCCGCTCAAGCTGGCCGCGCTGAACCTGCCGATAAGCAAGGTCAGGGACGCCATCGTGCAGCAGAACATAGAGATACCCGGCGGCAAGGTGGAACAGAAGGACAGGGAATTCGTCCTGCGCACGCTGGGGCGGATAAACGACGTCCGGGATTTCGGCGCCATGGTCGTAGCCAACATCAACGGCGCGCCGGTGCGGGTCTCGGACATCGGCCGGGTCGAGGACACGGGCGAGCGCATGGGCACGGCCTCCTTCTACAACGGCCGTCCGTCGGTCACCGCCGTGGTCAAGAAGCAGTCCGGCACCAACACGGTCGCGGTGGTGGAGAACATCAAGGCGCGCCTGGAGGAGATACGGAACTCCCTGCCGCCGGACGTGAGCACCACCATAATAGGCGACCAGAGCGTCTTCATCAAGGACTCGGTCAACAGCGTCACCGAGCACCTTATACTGGGCGCGGTGTTCGCCGCGCTGATGGTGCTGGTCTTCCTCGGCGACTTCCGCTCCACCGTCATCTCCGCGCTGGCCATCCCCACCTCGCTGATAGGCACCTTCGTCTTCATGCAGGCCGCCGGCTTCACCATAAACATCATGACGCTGCTGGGCCTTACGATAGCGGTGGGCATAGTCGTCGACGACGCCATAGTCATGCTGGAGAACATCTACCGCCACATGGAAGAGCACAGGATGAGCCCGCTGAAGGCGGCGCTCGACGGCTCACGCGAGATAGGCTTCGCCGTGGTGGCCATGTCGGCCGCGCTGCTGGTCATCTTCGTGCCGCTGGCCTACATGGGCGGCATCATCGGCCGCTTCCTCAAGAGCTACGGCCTGACCATAGCCTTCGCCGTGGCCCTGAGCGTCTTCGTCGCGCTGACGCTGACCCCGATGCTCTGCTCGCTGTTCCTCAAGGTCCGGCCCGGCGCCAAGAGCCGGCTGGAGCGGTTCACGGACGGCGTCAACGAATGGCTGGCCTCGCGCTACATAACCATGCTCGAATGGGCGCTGGCCCACAAGCGCAGGATGGTCGTCTTCGCCGGGGCCGTCGTCTTCTCGATGGTCCCCCTCTTCCTGTTCCTCGGCAAGGACTTCATGCCGGCCGACGACACCAGCCTCTACCAGATCAACGTCACCGCGCCGGAGGGCACCAGCCTGGGCAGGATGAAGGAGATCTTCGCGCAGATAGAGACCGAGACGCGGCAGCTGCCGCACGTGAAGAACATACTCTCCTCGATAGGCACCGGCACCGGGGGCAGTTTCGGCGGTTCTTCCGCCAACCAGGGCTACGTCCTGGTCGAGCTCGACGACCTCTCCGGCCGCGACATACCCATGAGCGACCTCATGTTCGCCTCGCGCGAGATGATGTCCAAGTACAAGGGCCTGCGCGCGTCGGTAATGCCCGCCGGCGGCTTCGGCGGCGGCGACGCCGAGCTGATGTTCAATATCTCGGGGCCCGACCTGGGCAGGCTGGAGGAATACTCCAACGCCGTGGCCGCGAAGCTGCGCTCGATAAAGGGCGCGGTGGACGTGGACACCAGCTTCTCCTACGCCAAGCCCGAGTACCGCGTGGAGATAGACCGCGGCCGCGCCCACGACCTGGGCGTCAAGGTGCAGGACATAGCCACCTCGCTGCGCACGCTGGTGGGCGGCGAGGAGGACATCACCAAGTTCAAGGACCGCGACGAGCTCTACCAGGTCCGGCTGCGCGCGGAGGACGTCTTCCGCGACCGCAAGGAGGCCGTAGAGGCGCTGATGGTGCCGGCCGCCGGCGACCGCGTCGCCCGCCTCGACAGCGTGGCGCGCGTGACCGAGGGCCTCGGCCCCACGCAGATAGCCCGCTACAACCGCCAGCGCAACGTGCAGGTCACGGCCAACGTGGACGGCATCGCGGTCAACCGCCTGCTGGCCGAGGCCGACAAGGCCTTCAAGGCGCTGGGCGCGCCGCCGGAGTACAAGGCCGGCGTGTACGGCCGGTCCAAGGAACTCGGCAACATGTTAAAGGAGTTCGGCATCGCCTTCGCGCTGGCCTTCATCTTCATCTACATCGTGCTGGCCAGCCAGTTCGAGAGCTTCGTCTACCCGGTCTCGATCATGGTGGTCCTGCCGCTGACCATACCGTTCGCCATCATCTCGCTGTTCCTGACCGGGCAGAACCTGACGCTGTTCAGCATCATGGGCATGTTCATGCTCTTCGGCATAGTCACCAAGAACTCCATCCTGCAGGTGGACTATACCAACACGCTGCGGGCGAAGGGCATGCCGCGGCACCAGGCGATGATAGAGGCCAACCGCACCCGGCTGCGCCCGATCCTGATGACCACGCTGACGCTGATAGTCAGCATGATACCCACGGCGCTGGGCACCGGCGCCGGGGCCGGCACGCGCCGCACCATGGCCATGGTCATCATAGGCGGCCAGACGCTGTCGCTGCTCATCACGCTGCTGATGACGCCGGTCACTTACGCCTACATGGACGACTTCCAGGAGTGGGCCAGGAATAAGATGGGGCTGGAGCGGCGCGAAGCGGTCTGACGGCGCCCGCCCGGCACGGCAAGGGAGCCCTCCCCCCGCGGGGAGGGCTTTTTTTTGGGCACAGGCGGCGCGGATTTGACCAATATTTGACGTTTATTTTCTTTTTGCCGTAACAGTGACTGCGATAATATACCGGGCGGGGGACGGCGGGCCGTTCTTGCGGAGTACGGAGGGCGGTATGGCGGAGAAAGGGAAAGTGCTGGTCATAGACGACGACGAGGACCTGCTGGGCCTGGTGACCCTCGCGCTGGAGCGGGCCGGCTTCGGCGCCTCCTCGGCCTCGTCAGGCGAGGAGGGCGTCGCCCTGGCGGGGGCCGGCGATTTCGACCTCGTATTCCTCGACCTCATGATGCCCGGCATGGACGGACTGGCCACTCTTCGCGAGCTCCGCAGGAACTGCCCGCGTACGGCGGTCATAATGCTGACCGCCCACGGCTCCATAGAGACCGCCGTGGAGAGCATGCGGCTGGGCGCCGCCGATTACCTCAAGAAGCCTTTCCAGATAGACGCGCTGGAAGCCGCCGCGGAGCGGGCCGTGGAGAAGCGGCGGCTGGACGAGATCGCGAGGGCCGCTATGACCGGGGCCGGGGGCGAGGGGACCGCGCGGGCCATACTGGCGGCGGCCGCGCGCCTCTTCTCGGCGGACGAGGTCCTGCTGTCGGTGCCGGCGTCGCCCTGGACGCCCGCGAGGAACTATCACCTGGGCGCCGGGGACGGGGAAAAGGCGGCCCTCGGACTCTGCGAAGCGGCGAGGCCTCTGCTGAAGGAAAAGAACGGGGACTGCCTCGCGGCGGAACCGGCCGGAGCGCCCGGGCTGTCCGGCGCGCCCGGGGCCGGGGATATCGCGGCCGCTCTTTTCATTCCCCTGCCCGGCGAAGGCGGGGACTTCGCCCTCGTCTTCGCCGGGCGGCGCGCCGGCGCGCGGCCCTTCGGCGAGGACGACCTGCGCAAGGCCAGGGACTTCGCTCCGGTGGCCGCCCTGGCGGCCAGGAACTCGGTACTCTCGGACCAGCTGGGAGAGACCCGGGTCCAGCTGGCGCGCACCCAGAAACTGGAGGCGCTCGGCCTGATGGTGAGCCAGGTCTCGCACGACTTCAACAACCTGCTGGCCGTCATAACGGGCTCGATAAACCTCCTCATGGAGAACATGAAGCCATCGGAGGACCCGGCCCTGCTGAAAGAGGTGCTGAGGATGTCGGACGAGGCGGGCGCGCTGGTGAAGCAGCTGCTGCTGTTCTCCCGGCGCCAGGAGGCGAAGACCGTCCCCGCCGACCCGGCCGCGGCGCTGTCGGAGATAAAGCTGATGATAGACAGGCTTCCCGGGGAAAGGGTGAAGACCGTTTACGAGGTCTCCCCCTCCCCGCACGTGGCGCTCACGCCGGAGAAGTTCAAGCAGGTGGCGCTCAACCTCGTCATGAACGCCCGGCATTCGGCGGGCGCGGGAGGAGAGGTCCGGGTCTCGCTGAGGCCGGCCGCGGCCGGAGGAGGCTCGGTGCTTGAGGTCTCGGACAACGGGCCCGGCATAAAACCGGAGGACCTGGGCAGGATCTTCGAACCCTTCTTCTCGACCAAGGCCGAAGGACGGGGTACGGGCCTGGGCCTGCACATAGTTAAGACCATAGTGGAGGAAGCGGGCGGCGAGATATCGGTGGAAAGCCGGCCCGGAGAAGGCGCCGCCTTCAGGGTGCTGCTGCCGCCGGCTGGCTAGGCGCTATTCTTCCTGCGGGGACTGGGAGGACAGGGACTGCATGTCCTCCGCGGAGGGAACGACCGCGGAACCGAAGACCTGGTCGAAATGACCGGAGAACGCCGAGACGTACTCCGGTGCGGCGGTGTAATACATGTTCTCGAAATTGTTGGACTGGGCGTTCACCGACCAGTTGAAAGATCCCGTCATCAGCAGCTTCCCGTCGAAGACCGCGTATTTGTGATGCATGACGCCGCGGCCGTCCTGGCCGCGCGACCAGCGGAACTTGACGCCGTTCTCCGCGAGGTAGCCTGTCATATGCGACTGGCTGGCCTGCACGCGGTCGGTGACCACCTCCACGTCCACGCCCCTCTTCCGGGCTTCCACCAGGGCCTGTCCCACCGTCGACGAGTAGAAGCTGAAGACGGCCGCCTTTATGCTTCGCCTGGCGAAACGCGCGGCCGTGACAAGGTCCTCCTCCGTGCGGCCGGCCGGCGAAAAAGAATAGCCGGGAAGCATGGCGCCGTTGAAATAGACGGGCCGGGAGCGGTCCTCGGGCGGAGGGCCGAAATGTGACTGGGAATAGGCCGGCCCGGGCCCGTCCTCCGGGGAGCGCGTGAACCGCCACATCCAGTCGAAATACTTCGCGTAGCCGTCGACGGTATTCTCTTCCCTGATGAAAACGATGTTCTCATGGTTCGACGAATCCGCCGTCACCGCCCAGTTGAAGGAGCCCGCCGAGACCATCCTGCCGTCGTAGATCCCGAGCTTGTTGTGCATGATGCCGTAAGAGCCGGCGCCGCGGAGAGTCCGGACCTCCACCCCCGCCGCCATCAGCGACCTGAGCTCCGGGCTTACCTTGGAGCCGAGGGCGTGGGTCTCGTTGGAGATGACGCGCACCCGGACGCCGCGCTTATGGGCGTCGAGTATGGCGGCCGCCGCCCGCGGCAGGGTAAAGCCGTAGACCGCCACGTCCAGGGTCTCGCGGCAGGAATATACCGCGGAAGCGATGAGGGCCTCCACGTCCGCCCGGTCTGAGAAGGCGAAAGGGGGTATGGCCGATACCGGTACGGTCGAGGCCTGGGCGGGTTCCGTTGCGGGCGCCGGCTGGGAGGGCTGCGCCGGGGACTGCGGACCCGGCAGCGGCTGCGCCGGCTGCGGGGGCTCCAGGGGAATGGCAGGTCCCGTCACGGGGCCGCCTATTATCTGCGGGGGAGCGGGAACCTGCGGAGGAGGAGGCAGGGTCCCCATATCTCCGGTAGTGGGCATGGGCGGCAGCGGCGGGGGAGCCTGCTGGGCCGAAGCCGTGAAAGGCAGCGCCGCCAGCAGCAGCGCGAAAACGGGGCCCTTAAGGTAGTTCATACCCATCGTTATATTATCGGTTATACCGTCTTCAGCCGCCAGAAGCGAAAGGCCCATTTTATGCCTGGGCCCTGTATGTATCGCATAAAGGAGACAACCGGGGGATGACGGGGTGAGAGCTTAGCGAAACCTTCACGGAGGCCGGAGCATCGCAAGCGCGAAGGCCGAGTGAGGAGCGGCGAGCGCTATGCGCGAGACCGCGTGTTTCGCGTGCTCTCACCCCGGCAGCACCCGGAATAGTTGTCCATTATTTCTACAGCTGCTTTTTCTGCCAGGCGATGCTGAAGAGCCTGAGGTAGTCGGCCGCGGAGCGGTTCCAGGAATAGTCGCCCTTCATCGCGTTCTTGACCATGGAGGTCCAGAGGTCGCGCCACTTGAACATGGAGACTATGTGGCCGAGGATGGACCTCAGCTGCCCCGCGTCGGGGGAATCTATGGCGAAGCCGTTGGAATCCTTGGGCTCCCCGTTGTAGTTCACGGTATCCTTCAGCCCGCCGGTGCGGGTCACCACCGGGAGCGAGCCGTAGCGCATCGAGATCATCTGGCTCAGCCCGCAGGGCTCGAACCGGGAAGGCATGAGGAATATATCGGAGCCGGCGTAGATCTTGTGGGCGAAGCCCTCGTCGAAGCCCGGCTTGAAATGCACCCGGCCGGGATTGGCCCCGGCCAGCCGCTTAAAACCCTCGGTCAGCCCGGGGTCGCCCACGCCCAGCACCACCAGCTGCATGTGCTCCAGGAACTCCGGGGCGGTCTCCAGTATCAGGTCCAGCCCCTTCTGGCTGTCGAGCCGCGAGACCACGCCCGCCAGCACAAGGCCCTTGTTCTGCTCCAGGCCGCACTCCTCCTGCAGCGCCTTCTTGCAGGCCGCCTTGCCGCGCGTATAGCTCCGGAAATCGTAGCCGCGGTCGATGAAGGTGTCGGTGGCCGGGTCCCAGATCTCCTCGTCGATGCCGTTGATGATGCCGAACAGGTCGGACGAGCGGTGGCGCAGGACGCCCTCGAGGCCCTTGCCGAAATCGGGCAGGTGCTGTATCTCGGCGGCGTAGGTGGGGCTTACCGTGGTCACGGTGTCCGCCATCGCTATGCCTGCCTTGAGGAAGTTTATCCCGCCGTAGAATTCCAGCTTCTCCGGCGTGAAGTCGGTCCAGCTGAAGCCGGCTTTCAGGAAGGTGTCGCGGCCGAACATGCCCTGGTAGGCGATATTGTGTATGGTAAAGACCGTCGCCGTCTTGGCGTAGAACGAGTCTATCCTGTAGGAGGTCTTCAGGTAGGCCGGCAGCAGGCCGGTCTGCCAGTCGTGGCAGTGCACCACGTCGGGCTTGAAGCCGATGAACTTGGCGCCCTCGAGCACGGCGCGCGTGAAGAAGATGAACCTTTCGTCGTTGTCCTCGAAATCGCCGTGGGCCGTGCGGTAGAGGCCCGGCCGGTCGAAATACTTCTGGCTCTCGACGAAATACACGCTGACCTTGCCCCACTGCACGTGGCTCAGCGAGGCCGTCTCCATGCGGCCGCCCATCGGGATGAAGAAATTGCCGCCCACGGCCTTGAACGAGAAGGCCCCGCCGCCTATGTTGCGGTAGCGCGGCAGGAACAGCGCCACCTCGTTGCCCTCGGCTCGGGCGAAGACCTGGGCCAGCGCCCCGGCCACGTCGCCCAGGCCGCCCGTCTTGCAGAAAGGGAAAGCTTCGCTGGAGGCTACCAGTATCTTCATGGCTTCATCCTTTGTGTTTTTTTCCGCTGCGGAGCGTCTCGGCCGCTTCCTCGGGCGAGACGGTGTTGATATAGAACCCGGTGCCCCATTCGAAGCCGGCCACGTGGGCCAGCTTGGGCATGATCTCTATGTGCCAGTGGTAATGTCCGGCCTGCGGCGCGTGCACCGGCGTGGTGTGGATTATCAGGTTGTAGGCCAGGCCCTCGACGGATGAATTGAGGCGCGAGAGCACCTCTTTGAGCGTCGCGGCCAGCGCGGGGATGTCGGCGGGCGGGATATCCTCGAAATGGCTGGCGTGAGCCACGGGCATTATCCAGGTCTCGAAAGAGAAACGGCTGGCGTAGGGGGCGATGGCGACGAACGGGCCCTCGCGCAGTATCAGGCGGCGCCCGCCCTCCAGCTCGGCGGCGGCCATGTCGCAGTACACGCAGGAGCCTTTCTCCGACATGTACTTGGCCGCGCCCTCTATCTCCTGCGACAGCCGGGTCGGGACCATCGGCATTCCGACCAGCTGCGAATGCGGGTGAGAGAGGCTGGCGCCGGCGTTGCGGCCGTGGTTCTTGAAGATCATCACGTACTTGATGCGCGGGTCCTTCTTGAGCTCGCGTATCCTCTCGACGTAGGTGGACAGCACGGCGGCCAGGTCCGCCTCGTCCATCCTGTCCATGTGCAGGTCGTGGACCGGGGTCTCGATTATGACCTCGTGTATGCCGAGGCCCTCCTCGCTCTGGTAAGGGCCGGTCTCGGAGCAGCGCGGGGGCGGCTCGGGCGTCAGCGCGGGGAATTTATTGGAAACGACCCGTATCTTCCACTTGCCGTCGCTGCCGGAACACTGGCAGACGGTCGGCGGCGTCTGGTCCTCGCGGCCGGGGCAGAAGGGGCAGACCACCGTGGAGGCCGCCTCGGGCGGCAGGGCGAATTCGTTGGGGCGGCGCCCCCGCTCGGAGGCGATTATCACCCACTGGCCGAAAACGGGGTCCTTTCTTATCTCAGGCACGGGTCAGTCGCCGTCCTTCGGCTCCGCGACCTCCGCCTCCGCGGCGGGAACCGGCTCGGCGGGCTCTTCGACCGGGGCGGACTCCGCCTCGGCGGCCGGCTCCGCGGCGGCCGGCAGGACGGCCTCGCCTGAGGCCGGCGGCGCGGGAGAGTCGAACTCGGCCCCCTCGTCGGCCTCGGCCGGCTTCTCCAGGACGGGCAGCGGGAAATCCCCCTCCAGCGGCAGCGGGGGCTGCACGTCGGCGTCGGCCGGCACCTCTTTGGGCTCGGGGACTATGCTCTCGAGCCTGGGCAGCGCGTCCAGCGAGGACAGGCCGAACTGGCGCAAAAATTCGTCGGTGGTGCCGTAGAGCAGCGGGCGGCCGACCGTCTCCTTGCGGCCCACGACCGTCACGAGCTTGCGCTCTATGAGCGTTTCCAGCGGGCCGATGACCTCCACGCCCCGGACGGCTTCCACCTCGGCGCGCGTTATCGGCTGTTTGTAGGCGATGATGGTGAGCGTCTCGAGCGCGGCGGCGGACAGGCGCACGGTCATGCGGCTGTGGTAGAGCTTGCGCACCCAGAATCCCAGGTCCGGGTCGGTCCCCAGCTGGAAGCCGCCGGCGACCTCCATCACGCGCAGGGCCCGGCCTTCCCGGACATAATCCTCGCGCAGGGCGGCTATGGCCGCCGATATCCTGGCCTCGTCCTTGACCTCGCAGACCTGGGCGAGACGCTCGACGGGCAGCGGGTGGTCGGTTATGAAAAGCAGCGTTTCTATCACTCTCTTGAGCTGGGTATCGTCCATAAATCCCTCATTCCCCGGCCGGAGCTCCCGGCGCGGGCTGTTCGGTCGCCGCGGCGGGCGCCGCCGGCTCGGGCCGCAGGTAGATGCGCACCTCGCCGCAGGCGTCGTCCTGCCTGGCCATGATGCGGCGCTGCTTGACCAGTTCCAGCAGGGCGATGAAACAGGTGATCACGCCCTGCCTGGCGGTCTCGGTGGCGAAAACGTCGTCGAGCAGCACCCACTCTTTTTTGCCGAGAAGGTCCAGTATCTTGTCGATGCGGGGCTCGAGCGGGTACGACTCCCCTTCCACGGCCACGGCGTCGGGCAGCCGCGCGAAGGCCCGCTTGACCGCCTCGACGAAAACGAAGAACTCGAGGTCCAGGAACTTCTCCTCGTTGGTGAAGACGGGCGAGCCGCGGTAGAAGACGTCCTTGTAGCTGGCGAAGCGCTCCTCCAGCGACTTCGAGGCCCCCTTGTAGCGCTGGTACTCCTCGATCATGTTGACCAGCCTGCCGCGCGGGTCGGGGCCCTTCTCCCCGGTCTCGCTGTCCACCTGGGACGGCAGCAGCAGCTTGGCCTTTATCTGCATCAGCGTCGAGGCCATGACGAGGAACTCGCCGGCGATCTCGAGGTTGAGGCTCTTCATGATGTCGAGGTATTCGAGGTACTCGCTGGTTATCTGGGCTATCGGTATATCGTAGATGTCGAGGTTGTTCTTCCTGATCAGGTGTATCAGGAGGTCTATCGGCCCCTCGAAAACGTCGAGATGTATGTCGAGCTCTTTCATTTTATCCTGAGCGCGGAGTTCACGCCCGCCATCAGCTCCGCGGCGGCGGCCTTCGCTTTCTCCGCGCCGGCGGCGAGTATCCTGTCGGCCAGGGCCGGGTCCTTTTCGAAGGGCTCGCGGCGCGCCCTGAAGTCGGACAGCGACGGCGCCATCAGCTCGGCGAGCTGCTTCTTGCAGGTCCCGCAGCCGACCTTGCCGGAGCGGCACTCCTCTTCGCGGGCCTTCCAGTCCGGGTTGTAGATCCTGTGGAAGGCGCAGACGACGCAGCCCTCGGGATGGCCCGGGTCGTCGGCCTTTATCTTCTTAGGATCGGTGAACATCTTCTTTATCTTGGCCTCGGCCGACTTCGGGTCTTCGCCTATCTCTATCGCGTTGCCGTAGGACTTCGACATCTTGCGGCCGTCGAGGCCTGGCACCATCGGGGAGGAGGTCAGCAGCGGCTCGGGCTCGACGAGCACCGGCCTGCCGGCCGCCCGGTTGAAGCGGCGGACTATCTCGCGGCTCAGCTCGAGGTGCGGCAGCTGGTCCCTGCCTACGGGGACATAATCGGCGCCGTAGAGGGCGATGTCGGCGGCCTGCAGAACGGGATAGCCGAGAAAGCCGTAGGTGGCCATGTCGGAATGCAGCGCCATGTCGTCGGCCTCGTGGCCGTGGGCTTCAGCGAGGGCCCTGGTCACGCCCTCGGCCTTCTTCATCTTGTCTTCCTGCCCCTTGTAGCGGGCCTTGTAGAGCTCCTGCAGCTGCTCCTTGAAAGTGGGGTTGCGCAGCAGCCAGCTGATGGGGGTCATCATGCCCATCAGGAGCGCCAGTTCGGCGTGCTCCTTGACGTCCGACTGCCTGAATATGACGCACTTCTCCGGGTCCAGTCCGGCGGCCAGCCAGTCGGTCACCAGCAGGCGGGTATTGTCGCGGAGTCCCACTGTGTCCTCGGCCGTGGTGAGGGCGTGCCAGTCGGCCACGAAAAAGAAACAGCGGTACTTGTCCTGCAGCTCCACCCAGTTGCGCAGCGCGCCCCAGTAATTGCCCAGGTGCAGGCGGCCGGTTGGCCGCATGCCGGAGACGACGGTCTTAGCCGCTTTTTTCTCTTCCATAAATCTTCTCAGATCACCGGCAGGCCGAGAGCGGCCAGCAGGGTCAGCGCGTAATAGACGGGGGCGAGGATGATGTATTTGAGGACGCCCGTCAGTATCAGACCAAAGATTATATAAATTCCGTAGGGCAGGTGTTTTTCATATATCCGCAGGGCGCCGTCGGGCAGGCGGCCCATCAGCACCTGGCTGCCGTCGAGCGGGTAGATGGGGACCAGGTTGAAGAAGGCCAGCGCGAGGTTTATAATGACCGCGAAGCGCAGGCCCGTTAGAAGGGTGGAGGCCAGGCCCGCGTCGAGCAGCGGCATGCCCAGTACCACGGCCTTGTAGAGAAGGGCCGACAGAACGGCCAGGAAGAGATTGGATAGAGGGCCGCTGAAAGCGACCCAGGACATGTCGGCCCGCGGCCGGTCCAGCCGCAGGGGGTTTACGGGCACGGGTTTGGCCCAGCCGAACATCGGCAATCCCATCAGCGCGCAGAGGGCGGGCATCAGCACGGTGCCGAAAGGGTCTATGTGGGGGACGGGATTGAAGGTCAGCCGGCCCATGAGGTAGGCCGTATCGTCCCCGCGCCTGTAGGCCGCGTAGCCGTGGGCGTACTCGTGGAAGATTATCGAAAAAAGAAGTATCGGGACCTGTAAGAGCCACTCCATCGCGTCAAATTATATGATTATATGAGCGGCCGGGAAAGCGGGGCCCTTGCAGGACGGCTTTTTGTATAATCTAGGCGGAGAGGGGGCTTGAACCGTGAACGAAGAGACCAAGATACTCTGGATAGATTTCCTCAAGGGCCTGACCCGCTCGCTGGTTCAGGTCAACCTCTACAAGAGCGACCATCCGCAGGTGATGGAGGCGCTGGACCAGACGCTGGCCGCCCTGGCGCCGCTGGCTTCCTCCGGCGAGATAAACCTCACCCTCGATAACGGCAAGCTGCTGGCCGACGGCGCGGAGTTCCTCCCCGCCGACAAGGTCCCCAATTCCATAAAGAACGTCTTCGCCCGGTTCCAGGCCCAGACGGTGACATTCAGGGCCTCCGTGACCCGCGAGGAACTCCTGGCCTTCTGCGGCTCGCAGGCGGTAAAGACGGACCCCTACGAATACCTGAAAGAGAAAGGGGTCTCGGGCATAGCGCCGGCGAAATCGGTCTACGCCAAGGTGGAGGCCGCCGGGGACAAGGCCGCGATAAAGCCCGGCGCGCAGGCCCCCGGCTCCGACGGCGGTACCGGCGGCACGGCCGCCTCGCCGGGGGCTCCCGCGGCCGAAGAGCTGGAGCCGGCCGATTTCCCCAGGTCGCTTTCGCTGATAGCCGCCCGCCTGACCCCGGACGCGGCGGAACAGAAGCGCATCGTGGACGCGCTGATGAAGAAGTTCCTGCAGGAGGTGGACGAGAGGGTCAACAAGGCGCTTGAAGAGGTGAAGAAGGAAAAGCGCAAGATAGAGAACGATATCAGCCGCACCGAGGCCGTGGTCTCCTCCATCGCGGAAGGCGTGGTGGTAGTGGACGCGGAAGGCAAGATCCTGATGATGAACCCCCAGGCCGAGGCGCTGTCGGGCAAGCGTCTGGGCGAACTCTCCGGCAAGAAACTGCTGGACGTGGCCGCGCTGGAGAACCAGGTGCTGTCGCTGGCCAGCGAGATAAGGCCGGAAAGCCAGAAAGAGCTGGACAAGGGCGTGGCCACCGCCGGCGACAAAGGCCTGGCCGAAACGATAAAGAAGGCGACCGCTATCGTTCAGAACGAGGACGGGCGCATAGTAGGCGCCGTCTCCATACCGACCGACGCGGCCAGGCTCAAAGAGATAGACAAGCTCCAGTCCGATTTCGTGGCCAACATGACCCACGAGCTGCGCTCGCCGCTGACCTCCATAAAGGCCGCGCTGGACATGCTGCGCAAGGACGGGACCGTCCCCGAGTCGCAGACCGTGCTCAACACCGCCATCCGCAACGCCGAGCGCCTGAATTCCATCATCACCGACATACTCGACTTCTCCAAGCTGCAGTCGGGCAAGCTCGTGTTCCGCCAGGCGCGCTCCGCCCCGGCCGAGATAGCCCGCGAGGCCTCCGAGTCGATGAAGGCCTGGGCCCAGTCCAAGGGGATAACGCTGGACCTGCGGACCGAGCCGGAACTGCCGGCGGTCTACGCCGACCCCAACCGCACCACGCAGGTGCTCATAAACCTGCTCTCCAACGCCATAAAGTTCACGCCGAACAGGGGGCGGATAGAAATAAGCGTGGACGCCGGCAAGGAAGCTCTCTCCAACTACGTCTTCTTCTCGGTAAAGGACAGCGGCCCCGGGATAAAGAAAGAGGACCAGGAGAAGATCTTCGAGAAGTTCGTCCAGGTGGCCTCGGGCGAGAAGGTCGGAGGCACCGGGCTCGGGCTCGCCATCACCAAGGCCATGACCGTCATGCAGGGCGGCAGGCTGACGCTGGACAGCGAGCCGGGCAAAGGGTCCACTTTCAGGGTCGGCATGCCGGTGTACCGGGGACAGGGCGAAGCGCAGGAAACTTCGGAAGTCCCGGCGGCTCCCCGACCGGCGAAGCCGTGGTGGCGCAAACTGCTGGGGATCTAGCGGGGGTCGCCGACTATCTTCGAGACCTGCAGGAGGCGGGGGCTTAGCTTGAGGCCGGCCTCGCCGGCCAGGCGCGGATTCACCTCTATCCGGACCTTCTTTTCCTCGGTAAAGAAACCTATGATCCCGCCCCGCCTGGCGAAACCGGGAATATCGCTCACCGTCAGCGTACCGCGGCCCAGGCCCTTAAGCGTATCCGGCAGACTCTTCGCCGCGGAGCGGGATACGAACAGTATGCGGCATCCGGGGAAGAGGGACGCGTCATTGTGACGCACGACTTTTATCTCTTCCGCGCCGGCTTTCCTGCCGGCCAGCGCCTCTAACGCCGCCGGAACCGCCCCTTCGCCCAGCACGCAGACAGTGAACACGCCGGGCGCGGCGCCGGTGGAAGCGGGAGTCTCCCATTCCACGAACTGGGTGAAATTGTAGACATAGGCGGCCTTAACCCCGGCTTCCAGGTTCCCGGTCTCCGCCGACGGGGCCGCGGGGAAAAACGCCAGGAAGGCAGTCAGGCACAGGCCGCCTGCCGCCCATCCGCGTATTTTCCCCGCCGCCTTCATGTTCATTTGGGAGTTTTCTTCTCCTTGCCGGAAAATTCCGGGTAGAGTTTGTGCGCGCAATCGGGACAGAAGCCGTGGGTGAATTCCGCCTCGGTGCGGCTGGAGATATAATCCTCCAGGTTCTGCCACTTACCGTACGAGTCGCGTATCTTTTTGCACCCCGCGCAGATCGGCAGCAGGCCTGAGAGCGTCTTCACCTCGGTCAGGGCCTTGCCCAGGCTGGCGACCAGTTCCGCCTGCTTCCTGTTGAAGTCCTTGCGCTCTATGGCGTAGAAGACGGCTCGCGCCAGCAGCGCCGGGCTCAGGTCGCCCTTGACGATATAGTCCTGAGCGCCCTGGTTGACCAGGTCCAGAGCCATATCCTCGTCGTTAACGACGGTGAGCAGCAGCAGCGGCGTCTCGGGCGCGGACTCCACCAGCTTGTCGAAAGTATCCCGTCCCCTGCTGTCGGGCAGGTTCAGGTCGGCCACTATCGCGTCGAAAGGCTCCTTGCCCAGCGCGGCCAGGGCCTCCTTCATCGAGCGGGCGGTGCTCAGACGCATCTGCGCGGCCCTGGTCCTGCTGAAGACCCTGCGCGTCAGCGCCAGGTCGTCCGGGTCGTCCTCTATCAGCAGTATCCTGAGCGCCTTTTTAGCCATTTCAAGCCCCCTCTTCCGCTTTTGAAATTCCCTCTTTTTCCGCATCGCTGCCCCTCCCCGCCGAGCCGGGCAGAGTAAAGTAGAATACGGCGCCCTTGCCCGGTTCTCCCTCGGCCCAGATCCTGCCGCCGTGGCGCTCTATTATGCGCCGGCATGTCACAAGCCCTATCCCGGTACCGGGGAAATCCGAAGCCGCGTGCAGGCGCTGGAAAGGCCGGAAAAGATTGGAGGCGTATTCCATGTCGAAACCGGCGCCGTTGTCCCGCACGAAAAAAGCGCCCTCCCCGTCCCCGCCGTCGAGGCCGAACTCCACCTTCGCTCCAGCGGTACGGCGGCTGAACTTCCAGGCGTTGCTTATGAGGTTCTCCAGCACCTCGCCTATGAGCGTGCGGTCGCCTCGGGCGTACAGGCCGGGCGCGGCGCTGAAAGCGACGGTCCTCTCCGGCTCCGCCTCCCGCAGGTTGGCGGCCGCCTCCTCGGCCATGGCGCTCAAGTCGAGCGGAACGCTGTTTATCGACTGGCGCATAAGCCTCGAAAGTTTCAGCAGGCTGTCTATGACCCCGGCCATCTGGCGGCAGCCGGCGCGTATCCTCGCGATGGCGCCGCGCGCTTCTTCGGGCAGGACCGCGGCATGGTCCTCCTCGAGTATAGCCGCGAAACCGTCTATGCGGCGCAGCGGGGCGCGCAGGTCGTGCGAGGCCGAATAGGTGAAGGCCTCAAGTTCCTCGTTGGCGGCCTTGAGTTCGGCCGTACGCTCGGCCACCGCCCGTTCCAGACCGGCGTGGGCCGCGCGGAGCGCCTCCTCGGCCGAGTCGCGCTGACGGCCGCGCGACTCCAGGTTCTCCAGCATCGCGTCCATGCCGGCGGCGAGCGTGCCTATCTCGTCGCTGCGCTCTATCCCCGTCCTGACGGAATAATCGCCGTGCCTCGCGACGGCCCTGGCCAGCTCGGCGAGCCTGAGCATGGGAGCGGATATCACCCGCTGGGCCCTGACCGCGAAAAAGAAAGTCAGCGCCGCCAGCGCCGCGCCGATTACGGCCAGCAGCGCGAGACGTCCGGCCATGGTGCGGTAGAGATTCCGGGTGGAGACGCCCAGGCTCAGCGTGCCGTAGACCCTGCCGTTATACACCATCGGCTCCCTGACGGCTATGATCCTGGAGAAGGCCCGCTCTTCCTCCGCGGGAGGCATGACGCGGGGCGGCGAGTCCCCGCCGCCGCAGTTGTAGCAGGCGAAAAGCCGGCCCCCGGCGTCATACGCCGCGGCGTAGGCGATGTCCTCGAGCGCCGCCAGTTTGGTCAGGGCCTCGGCCGTCTCTTCGGCGTAGCCGAAGGCCAGCGGCGCCACGCAGTATTCCGCGGCCAGCCTGGCCGAAATGACCGCTTCGCGCCTGAGCGCCGCCCGCATGGCCCGCATATCCGCCAGCGAGAGCAGGATGAAAGCCAGCGCCAGCCCCAGCAGGGTCACCGACATTATCAGGGCCGTAAGCTTGGCCCGCAGGGACATCCCGGAAAAATTCATAGTTTATTGGCGCCGCTCATTTATCTTTGGGGGGCAGCCTCACTATCACGAACCAGAAATCGGCTATGTCCTTTATGACCTTCTCGAACTCCTCCATGACCACCGGCTTGGAGATGAAGCAGTTGGTATGGCTCTTGTAGGCCAGCGCCACGTCCTCCTCGGCCTTGGAAGTGGTGAGTATTATAACGGGGATATCCTTGAGGTCCGGGTCGGCCTTGATCCGCTCCAGCACCTGGCGGCCGCTGAGGCGCGGGAGATTGAGATCCAGCAGGATAATGTCCGGGCGGGCGGCGTCGGAATACCTCCCTTCTTTTTTTAGGTAGGCGAGCGCCTCCACTCCGTCGGGGACGACGCTGAGACGGTTGCGCATCTTGGCCTTGCGGAAAGCCCTGGCCGTTAGCGCGGCGTCGTCCTCGTTGTCCTCAACGAGAAGTATCTCCACGGCGGAAACGTCGCTCTGCGTCATAGAACCCCCTGCTCGCGCCGGCCGTGGAACCGGGAAAAGGCCGCCGGCCGCCGGATAATCTGGACGAGGAATCCCCCCACCTGAATTAGACAAAATAACCAGCGCCGGTTCAATCGCCCCCGGCGCTTTACAAGCGCATCCGATTTAATATAGTTTTTCTCAGGGGACACGGGGGGAACATGAACAGGCTCTTGAGAACGGCGGTCTTTTCGGCGGCTTTTATCTTTCCGGCCGCCGCGGCGGCGGCGCCGGCGGCCGGGCCGGGGCTGGAAGAGCTGCTCACCTACGACCTGGCGGAGCTGATGAACCTCGAGGTGGTCTCGGCCTCCAAGCACCCGGAGCCCGCTTCGAAGGCCGCCGCCACGGTGCGCGTCATCACCGCCGAGGAGATACGCGAGCGCGGCTATCTCACGCTGGAGGAGGCCCTCTCCGGTCTGCCCGGCTTCCAGTTCCGCGACATCTCCGGCTTCAACAGCTACGTCTTCCTGCGCGGCCTGCCCAGCCAGAACAACCTCATACTCCTGCTGGTGGACGGAGTGCAGATCAACGAGCTCAACTCGGGCGGCTTCTACGGCGGGGCTCAGCACAATCTCGCCAATGTCAAAAGGATAGAGGTGGTCTACGGGCCGGCCTCCGCCCTTTACGGGACCAACGCCGTCTCGGGCGTGGTGAACATGATAACCAGGGACCCGGAGGACGCCGGCGGTTCAGCCTCGTTCATGCGGGGGACGGAGAACAGCGGCGCAGCGGGGCTTTCGTTCGCCCGCAGGTACGAAGGCGGCACGGGCCTGAGCTTCTCGGCCGTGATGAAGCGCGGCGACAAGTACGGGATGGGAGGCGCGCGCGGCGACGGCAACTGGTCCGCCGGCATGGAGAATTTCGAGGAGGACTGGGCCTTCGACGGGAAGCTGTCCCGCGGCCGGCTTGAGCTGGGCGTGGCCGTTCAGGACAAGCGCGCCTCGCGGACGACGAATGCGGTCTCCGAAGGGACCGACCTCCTTGACTTCGGCACCGCCTGGCATATCAGGTTCGCCAACGCCTGGCTAAAGGTCTTGCACTCGGCCGACGCGGACCGGCGCGCGGAGTCGCGCCTCTATTACAGGTCCAGCACCGTCATGGACGACACGGTCTCGGAGGTCTACGACCTGACCGCCTCCAGCGGACAGGTGGGCCAGTACAGGCCCGGCGAGCTGTTGGGGCTGGAGACCCGCGCCGACCTGCGCCTCTCCGGGACCTTCGAACTGACGGCGGGCCTGGTCCTCGAGCACGAACGTCTGGCGAGGAGCTTCTCCACAACCTACAGCGGCAGCCCGCTGGTACGGCCGGCGGCCCCCGCCACGCCCGATATGACGCGCAACGATCTGCTGACCGTGTACGCGCAGGGTAATTACGCCCTGACCCGGGACCTCTCGCTGGTCGCGGGCTTGCGGCGCGACGACAGCGGCTGTTACGGAGAGGTCTACACGCCCCGCGGCGGGCTCGTATACTCGCGCGACGCCCTCTCGCTCAAGGCCCTCTACGGCGAAGCCTTCCGCGCCCCGAAACCCTGGGACTATTCCTACGGGGCGGGCAACAATTCCCTGAAACCCGAAAAGCTGCGCTCGATGGAGCTGGCGGGAGCCTACGCGTTCTCACACGGGCTGCTGGCTTCCTTATCCGTTTACCGGAATGAACTCGAAGGCCTTCTGGTACTGGACGGCGCCGCCGACCGATGGACGAACGCCGGCGAAATATCCGTCCGCGGCGCGGAAGCGCGCCTGGAGTTCTCCCGCGGCCGGTTCAAGGGACACGTAAACCACTCCTTCCAGGATTCCGAGGACGAGGACGGGGCGAGGGTGGCCGAGATAGGGCTTCATAATTCCGGCGCCGGCCTGACCTGGGACCCGGCCGGGCCCGCGAAGCTGGACTTATCCGCCAGGCGTTACGGGAGCAGGAAGAACCCGTCCGTGATAGCCGCGACGGGAACGGACAAGGTGGACTCCGCCCTGGTGGCCGACGCCACGCTCTCCGTTCTCCTCTCCGGGGGCCTGGAACTGCGCTTCATGGCGAAGAACGTCTTCAACGAGACCTGGTATCACACCTCCAACCGGCCGCCGGACCGGTACGTCCAGCCCGGCCGCCGCTTCTTCGCCGAGGCCCGGCTCTCTTTCTGAGGTTTTGTTTTAAGACCCTGAAACTGGTAAAATATAGCTTCGTTCTTTAAGAGGCGCCCGTAGCTCAAAGGATAGAGTACCGCCCTGCGAAGGCGGTGATATAGGTTCGATTCCTGTCGGGCGCACCAATTTTTTTAAGTTGAAGAACGTTTGACGGAATCGAACGTTCGAGTCACGGATAAAGCGCATAGCGCTTTTCCGCGACCCCAGCTCGCCTGTCGGGCGCACCAGATTTTTATGTCAGAACAGAAAGAAGATCCGAAAACGGAAAAACCCACCGGCCGCTACGTCTACGACAAGAAGCTGGGCAAGGTCGTGAAAGTGTCCGACGATATCCCCGGCCTCAAGAAAGGCGGCGGCGGACAGGACGGAGGCGGCTGCCCGATGAACCCGGGCGGACACACCTGCAACGGCTGCTGCGGCCATTAAACTACGCCGCCCCGCGCTGAAAGGCGCGGGGTTTTCATTTGGGGGGGCCTCATGGAAAATAAATTCGCGGAACTCCGCAAAAGATACGAGGAAACGGCGGCCCTGGGCTCGGCCCGCGCGGTCCTGGCCTGGGACCAGCGCGTCACCATGCCGCCCGGCGGCGCGCCTGGCAGGGCCCGCTCCATGTCGGCCCTGGCGAGGGTGGTGCACGGCAAGGCCACGGACCCGGAGGTCGGCAGGCTGATCGGAGAGACC
The DNA here is from genome assembly GCA_031082205.1 of Elusimicrobiales bacterium. Taxonomy (GTDB): domain Bacteria; phylum Elusimicrobiota; class Elusimicrobia; order Elusimicrobiales; family UBA9959; genus UBA2231. Next base: position 30,597 of record JAVHLJ010000002.1, on the reverse strand, counting down.
TGGGACTGGGCGCAGGCCAAAGGGCCGGACTCGTTCGAGGCCGCCTACCTGCGCGTTCTCAAGCGGGACTACGATCGCGCGACCAGGCTGCCCTCCGACTTCGTGGCGGAAATGTCCGCCGCCGCCTCCGCGGCCATGGCGGCCTGGGAAGCGGCCAAGAAAAATTCGGATTTCCCCTCTTTCGCCCCGCACCTGGAGAAGATGGTGGGGTTCAACCGGCGACAGGCCGAATTCCTCGCTCCCGGCGAGCCCGCCTACGATACCCTGCTCGACCTCTACGAGCCGGGCATGAGGCGGGCGGAACTGGAGCCTCTGCTGGGGGAACTCGCCGAAGGCATGAAGCCGGTCATAAAGGCGATATCGGAAAGCAGCGCCGCGGTCTCCGACGACACGCTCAAGGGCGATTTCGACGAGAAGGCGCAGCTGGCCCTGGCCGACGAACTGGTCCGGGAACTGGGCTTCGACTTCACTAAAGGCCGCCAGGACCGGTCCGTCCACCCTTTCACCACGGGTTTCTCTCTCTCGGACATACGGATAACCACCTGGACCATGCGCGACTGGCTGCCCGCCTGCGTCTACGCCTCGCTGCACGAATGCGGCCACGCCCTCTACGCCATGGGCGCTCCGGCCGGGTTCGAGTTCACTCCCCTGGCGGGAGGGGCAGGGCTGGGCGTGCACGAGTCGCAGTCCCGCTTCTGGGAGAACTTCGTCGGCCGGAGCCGGCCTTTCTGCGAGTGGCTGCTGCCCAGGCTGCGGCGTCACTTTCCCGGCAAGTTCGACAAGACCGGCCCGGAGGAGCTTTACCGCGCCGTCAACAAGTCGGGGCCGTCTTTCATCCGCGTCGAGGCGGACGAAGTCACCTACGACATGCACATAGCCCTGCGCTTCCGCCTCGAGACCGCCCTGCTCGACGGCTCGCTAAAGGTAAAGGACCTGCCGGAAGCGTGGAACGCCGGGATGAAGGAACTGTTCGGGATAGTCCCGAAGAACGACGCCGAGGGCGTCCTGCAGGACGTGCACTGGTCGCAGGGCACCATCGGCTATTTCCCCACCTATTCGCTGGGCAACCTCATGGCGGCCCAGCTCAACGAGGCGATGCGGGCCGACATGCCGGACATGGACGGCCTGATAGCCCGCGGCGAGTTCGCCCCCCTGCTCGGCTGGCTGCGCGAAAAGATCCACGTACACGGGGCCAGGTACTTTCCCGCCGACCTGCTGCGCAGGGCGACCGGGAAGGAACGGGACGCCGCCCCTTTCGTGCGCTACATAAAGGAAAAATATTCGGGGATCTACGGATTTTAGAAGCGGCTCTATCGAAACGAAATGATCAGGGATAACAAGGAGGAACGATGTTCAAGACTAACGAATATTTCGGCGGCAAGGTGAAATCGATCGCCTTCACGGCCCCGGAGGGCCCGGCCACCGTCGGCGTGATGGCGCCGGGAGAGTACGAGTTCGGCACCGGCAAGAAAGAGATAATGACTGTGGTCAGCGGGAAGCTGACCGTGAAGCTGCCCGGAGCGGCGGACTGGAAGGATTTCCCCAAGGGCTCGGAATTCACCGTGGCCCCGGACTCCAAGTTCCAGCTCAAGGTCGCCGAAGACACGGCCTACCTCTGCCTCTACGTGGATTGAGCCCCGGCCCAAAAAAAGCCCCGGGCGGAACGCCCGGGGCTTTTTCATTGCCGGACGCCGGGGTTACTCGTCGAGCGCCGTCAGGCTGAGTTCTATCCCTTTGGATTTGAGCAGCGCCGCGAAGCCCTGCTTGTCCACAGCCTTTATGTAGGCCTCGGCCGGGTCCACCGCCTTCTCCACCACCAGCTTGAGCAGCGCGTCGTTGAGCGCCACCATGCCCTGCTTCTTGCCGGTCTGTATTATCGACGGGATCTGGTAGATCTTGCCCTCGCGTATCAGGTTCGAGATGGCGCTGTTGACGAAGAGCGTCTCCATCGCCGCCACGCGCCCGCCGCCGGTCTTCTTGCACAGCGTCTGCGAGATGACGCCCTTGAGCGAGGTCGCCAGCATAGTGCGTATCTGCGCCTGCCGGTCGGCCGGGAACTGGTCGATTATGCGGTCCACCGTGGAGGCGGCGGTGGTGGTGTGCAGCGTGCCGAACACCAGGTGGCCGGTCTCGGCGGTCTCTATCGCGATGGAGATGGTCTCCAGGTCGCGCATCTCGCCGACCAGGACTATGTCGGGGTCCTCGCGCAGCGCGGCGCGCAGCGCCGCGGAAAATGACCGGGTGTGCGAGTGCACCTCGCGCTGGTTTATCAGGCAGTTCTTCTTGTTGTGGATGAACTCTATCGGGTCCTCGATGGTCACGATATGGGCGCGGCGGTTGCGGTTGATATAATCGACCAGCGCGCAGAGCGTGGTGGATTTGCCCGAGCCGGTCGGACCGGTCACGAGGACCAGGCCCTTTGAAAGAAAACAGAGGTCCAGTATTTCCTTGGAGAGCTTGAGCTTCTCGGCCGTAACGATCTCTATCGGTATCTGCCGGAAAACGGCGCCCATGCCGTAGCGGTCCATGAAGACGTTGACGCGGAAACGGGCGAGACCGCCTATCTCGTAGGCGAAGTCGGTATCCCGCTTCTCCTCGAACTCCGCGGCGTTATGAGGCGGCATTATGGCCGAGATCAGGGGCGCCATCTTGTCCTGCCAGACGACCTGGGCGTCGGGCAGTTCCTTCATGTCGCCGTGCAGGCGTATCATCGGCTTATGGGCCGAGGTGAGGTGCAGGTCCGAGGCGCCCAGCGCGAACATGGCGCGCAGCATGGCGTTTATCTCGGGCTCCGGCCCTTTGGCGGCGGCCGGCGCCGCGGCGGGGGCCGGGGGCTGGGCGGGGAAGACACGCGCCGAGGCTTTGCCTTCCGACGCGGAGAACTCCACCGTGAAGCGCTTCCCCCCCAGTTGGTACTCGAAGGTGGCGGACTGACCGGCCGAAACGTCCTCTTTACCGGGTCCCGAGGCCGTTTCCAGCACCAGCGATACCACCTGCTGGCGGGAAAGTTCCTGCGCCGCCACCGGGGAGGAGCCCGCGGCCGTCTTTATCGCCGGCGGTTTCCCCGATTCCAGCGTTACCTCCTGGCCGGCCTGCAGCCTTTCTATCAGTCTGTCGAGTTGAGCCATAATATCCTCCTCCCTCTCATCCGCGACGGCGCGGCCCGCCGGGGCGCGGGTCTTTCCCGGCCGCGGGCAGGTCGAAACGCACCGCGAAGCCGCGCGGGCGGAGATTCTCCGCCCGGATGCGCCCGCCGTGCGCCTCCACCGCCAGGCGGCAGAAGGCCAGGCCGAGGCCCTTGCCCTTGCGGCCTCCGCCGGGCGCCGGATCCGACTGGAAATATTTATCGAAGACCCTGCCGAGATGCTCCGGAGCCACCCCCGGTCCGCGGTCGGCCACCGAGAACTCGACCCGCCCCTTCCGCGCGGCGGCGGATACTTTAACCGCCGAGTCTTTGGGCGCGTAGCGCAGGGCGTTGGAGATAAGGTTCTCTATGACTCGGCGTATGAGGGGCGCGTCCGCGCTCACGCGGGGGAGCCCGCCGGGGGCGGACAGCGACAGCGCGCGTCCCTCCATCCTGGCCGGGTATTCCATGGCCCGCGCGGCCGCCGCGGCCAGCGCGCCGGGGGCGGTTTTTCGCGGGGAAAGACGCATCTTCCCCTGCTCCATACGGCTTATGTCCAGTATGTCCGAGATCATCTTCTTCATCTCGGCGGCGGCCTCGCGGACCACGGCCAGGTGCTCCCGGTTGGCGCAGTCGGGAAGATGCGCGGGGCATTCCGAGGCCATCTCGGCGCCGGCCATTATCGAGGTCAGCGGCCCGTTGAGATCGTGGATCATGGCGTGGGTCAGGAACTCGCGCAGTTCCTCCAGCCGGCGCTGGGCGGTCATGTCCCGGAAAGTTATCACCGCCCCTACCCGGCCGCCGTCCCGCATCATGGGGCGCGACGAATAAGAGACCGGGAACGGCGAACCGTCCCTGCGCCAGAGGACCTCGTCGTCCACCCGGGAGACCTTGCCCGAGCTGAGGGCGGCGCTCATGGGGCACTCCCCGGCCGGGTAACGGGAGCCGTCGGCGCGCTTGCAGTGTACGGCGGGATGGAGAAGCTCGCCTTTAAGCTCGTCGAGCCGCCAGCCGAGCATCTTCTCGGCCGATTCGTTCATGAAAATCACCCTGCCGTCCATGTCAACGCCGATTATGCCCTCCCCCGCGGAAAGCAGTATCAGCCGGGACTGCTCGGTCATCTCCCTGTCGTGCGCGGCCAGGGCGGCCTGCGCCCGCTTCTGTTCCGTTATGTCGCGGGCGATCCCTTCGACGGCTACGACGCGTCCCCCCTCCCGCACGGGGATCTCCAGCACCTCCAGCGTCCGCACGGACCCGTCCTTATGGCGGGTCTCCACCTCGTAAGGCGGCTGGCGAACGCCTTTCAGGCTCATGGCGGTACGCTCGCGCACCTCGCGGGCGGCGGGGCCCGGCATTAGATACCTGTCGAAATTTTTCAGGAACTCCCGCTCGGAATAGCCGAGGATATTGCGCACCGAGGGGCTGACGTACTGAAAGACGCCGTCGGCGCCGTGGCAGTAGAAGAAATACTCGCGGCGAAGTCCCTCGACCATGCGCCGGAACCGGCTCTCCGGGGAGAGCGCCGAACAGCCGCGGCCCGCGGCCCCGGCTTTACCGTTCTTTTTTTTCATGCCCATGGAGCCTTCAGCCGCCGGAATAGATATGCGATACCACCACGCGGTCGCCCTCGGCCAGCGCGTCGCCGGGCGCGGCCGCCCGACCGTTGCGCGTGATTATGACGGGCCGCTTCCTGTCCACGCCCACGAAAGCGGGGAGCTCCCCGGCCGCCATCGGCCCCGGGAGCTCCACGACTTTCTCGCCGAAGCCCGCCTCGTAGATGAGCGGGCCTATCAGCTTCACCGTCACTTTCATCAGTTCAGTTTCGCCAGCTTCGAGACCTCGGCGGCCTCGGCCTCCAGGCCCAGCTTCTTGAGCGTCTCCATGGTCGGGATGCCGCGCTTATCGTAGCCGCGCTGGTCGTAATAGTGCTGCAGCAGCGAGTCGTACTTGTCGTACTCCAGGACCACGCCCTTCTGCGGGCCGTCCGTGTCGGCGTTGGACTTGTCGAACCAGACCGCCGGCGGGTAATCGTCCTTGCGGCCGGCGTTCGGGAACTCGCGCAGGTAATGCAGCTTTATCATTGCGTAGCCGCGGTCGGCCGCCGTCCAGAAATTATCCAGCGTCCAGTCCAGGCCGGTGACGGCGTTGAAGAACTTGGGATAGTTCTCCAGCTCGTAGCCCACCTCCACCCACGGGAAGCGGCAGGCCACCAGCATCTCGAAGAGGCCGCCGCGTATGCGCTGAAGTTCTATAACCTTGGCCGCCTTCTCTGGGCCGTAGGATTCGCGCTTGCTGTTCTTGAGCTCGAAGGTGATGATCCACGCCTCGCGGTGGTGTCCGCCGATGGCGGCCACGCCGAAGGCCAGCGCCTGGCCGGGGATGGACTTGCAGTTGTAGGCGGCCATCTCCAGGCCCTTTACCTGCATGGCGTAATCGGCCGAGTTCCCGCCGAACACCTTCGCCGCCCTCAGCGCGCCGTCGGCCAGGATATTGCCGGTCCCGCCCTTGCGGGCGGCTATGTCCCAGAGCAGCGTCTTGCCCTTGTCGGCGTCGCCGAACCTGAAGTCGCCCTTCGCGGCGCCGCGCTCTATGGCGTCGGCGTAGAAGCCCAGCACCGCGCCGGCCGAGATGGTATCCAGGCCGTAGTCGTCGCAGAGGTAGTTGAGCGAGCCGACCTTCTTGAGGTCGAACACGTTGACGTTAGGGCCCAGCATGCCGATATTCTCGTAATCCAGCTCGCTCTCGCGGCCCTCGTCGTCGTGTATCGTGATGCCGCAGTGCATGGTGCAGCTGGGGCAGCCGTAGGTCTTCACGCGGGCGGCGTCGAGATGCTCGCCGTCCACGTTCTTCGCGTCGGGATGCGAGGTCTTGCGCATGTTCTGCACGGGCAGGCCGTTGACCTCGTTGCACCAGCCCAGCACGGCCGTGGTGCTCTGCCGGGACCAGCCGCTCTTCTGGTCCAGGTCATGGGCCTTCTTGAGCCCTTCGACGCCGAGCTTCTTCATCAGCTCGGGATCGGCCTGCGGTATCGGCTTTGTGCCCTTTACCACTATGGCTTTCAGCATCTTGGAGCCCATCACGGCGCCTATGCCGGGGCGGCCGCCGGCGCGGCCCTCGAGGCTGCGTATGACGGCGAAGAGGACCTTGTTCTCGCCGGCCTGGCCGATGTTGAGCACGCCGGCGTTCTTGCCGTGCTTCTTGTATATCCACTCGTTGGAGAAATAGGTGCCCTTGCCCCACATCTCGGAGGCGTCGAGGAACTCCACCTTATCGTCCTCGATATTGAGGTAGGTCGGCTTGTCGGCCGCGCCCTCTATTATCATCGCGTCGTAACCGGCCTTGCGCAGCTGGCTGGAGACGTGGGAGCCCAGGTTGCCGTCGCCGTAGAAACCGGTCAGCGGCGACTTGGCCGCGACGACCACCTTGCCGGTGTTCGGGGCGGGGATGCCGGCTATCGGGCCCAGCGCCACGACCAGTTTGTTCTCCGGGCCCAGCGCGTCTATGCCGGGCTTGAGCTCGTCGAAAAGTATCTTGGAGGCGAAACCGCGCCCGCCTACCCATTTTTTAGCGAATTCCTCGGTGAAGGATTCCTTCTTAAAAGTTTTGTCGGTGAGGTTGACCCTCAGGATATAGCCGGTCCAGCCTTTCATTTGCGCCTCCGTGTAAGCGGGATGATTTGCACGGTAATTCTACCCTTTTTAATTATTAATTGGGAACCCCGCCCGGCTGTTGCGTGAAGGACGGCCTTCCGGCAACGGCGGGGGTGTTATCCGTGGATCTTGCCGCAGGCCCACTCGCGGTAGCGCGTCAGGTGTTTCCACAGCGGCTCGATGTCCTTCCGATGGAATATCTCTCCCTCGTATGATACGCGGTTCTTCTCGTTGATGATACGCTCGAAATGCCGCACCTGCAGCAGGTCGGGCTCGTCCAGGCGCGCCACCTGCCGCAGCAGGTCGGCCGCGGCCATATGGTCCTCGCCCTTACTGCGCACCCCGCCGAACCGTATCGTCAGCGCGTCCGTGTAGGCGATCGCCGCGTGCACCATCAGCACTCCGGCCGCGTTCCAGTACTCGAAATCTTTGGCAACCTGCGCGCCATTAAAGAAACTTTCGGCCACCGCGAAGTAGTCCTGCCCGCGCGGCCGCGGCACCTGCACCCGTTTGGCCTGCCGCGGCGTCACAGCAGTATCTCCCGGAGCTTCTTTTCAAGCAGGTCCACTCCGTGCGCCAGTATGTTCGCTATCAGCGGGTCGCCGGCTTCGTACCTGGCCCTGGCTTCGCCGGCGGTGTAGATTATCGGGGAAAGGCGGATCCCGTATTTCCTGGTGAAGCCGCGGCCGAACTCCGCCGCCTTGTCCGCCAGGGCGGCCTTGCTGCGGCGGTCCGTTACCAGCAGCAGATCTATGTCGCTGCCGGGCCGGTCCTCGCCGCGGGCAGAACTGCCGAAGATCGTCACGCTGCCGGCATTCCCGCCCAGGCCTCTGGCTATATCGGCGCTCAGCCGAGCGCGGAAGGCGCTCTCGGCGGCAAAGAGAGGCAGCAGCGCTTCCTTGACCAGTTGGTGCCCGAAATTCAGCCTCAGCAACTGGGTGTGGCCGGAACCTTGGCGTATCACCAGTCCTATCGCCTCCAGCCGGTCCAGGGCCTGCTTGCAAGCCTGGTGGTTTACCCCGGCCGCGCGGGCGGCGGCCCTGCCGCTCATGCCCTCGGAGGTGTCTTTCAGCGCGCGCAGCACCGCCAGCTGGCTCGGTGCCGCGAAAACCCAGTCCAGAGGATATGAAATAAAAGCCTTCTGTCTTCCCATATGTCTAATATAACAGACAAATGTCTATATGTCAAGACGATTTTATCCGCAGGGGGCACAAGAGCGGTTATAGCCGGGGCCAGCCGCTTTTTTACTTTTACCGGAGCGAAATTTTCGGGTTAGGGGCAGACCTTGCCGCCTGGCAGGCGGCAGACTGGCGAATCGCGAGAGGAATCTTCCGGCAAAGGCAGGCATGGGCGGAGATTCGCCGAATTGCCGCGTATAATCATGAAGCGGAACCACTTCTTCCCCTTATTTTGTGCAAGGCCAATTTAAAAATCTCCAATGCTCCCTGCCTTCCCGGTCCAATATCCGCCACTTCCCCTCTCTCATGACGCAGGCCTTTTTTCCGTAAAAATCCTGGGCATAGTCGTACTTTAGCGGAACCAGTTCTTTTCCGTTGCGGTCCACATAGCCGTATTTCCCACCCGCACCCACCACCGCGAAGCCGGAAGCGAATGGGCGCGTAGTATCGTACTTGAAGGACGACAGAAGGTTGCCTTTTTTGTCTATGTAGGCGAACCGCCCTCCGCGCCGGACCACGGCGAGTTTGGACTCCTCATTAAAGTACGAGGCGCGCTCATATTCAATAGGGATGACGACCTTTCCCGTTCGGTCGATATAACCCCAACGGCCGCCGGCCTCCACCGCCGCACGCCCCTCACTGAAACTGTATGCGTATCCGTATTCAGGAGCGGACACCCATTTCCCGTCCGGGCCTATGAAGCCCCAGCCTCTCTCCACCTTGACCGCGGCCAAATTCTCGTAGAAGGGGTTAGCCTCCGCAAAGCGCGGCGGGATAATTTCCGTTCCGTTGCGGTCGATGAACCCCCATTTGCCATCAAGCTTGACACCGGCTAGTCCGTCGCTAAAGCGGAACGCAGAATCATACTTTGGCTCCACCATTAAACTGCCGTCATAGTATGAGAACCCGCGCTTCCCGTCCCTTTCCAGCCAGACAGGCAGATATTTTTTTAGTTCGCCGTAGCATTGATCATAAGAGGAGAGGATGTTGTCCCAACCGTAAACCGCCAGGAAATCGAAGAGATGTCCCGTCTTGATTTTAACTTCCAGCTCTTGAACGGCCAGCAGCTTTTTGAGAGCGTCACAGTCTCTGTTGAATGAGTCCCGGCGTGCTTCCCGGTACTGTACGCGCCCTGGATCTTCTTCGATTGGAGCGGCCCCCGTTCCAAGGGTTACATGAAAGGTTATCTGGGCCGCCGCTTCACGGCAAAATACCGAAGGGAACAGGATTAGTCCTAACACCGCACTCTTGGCGAGCCTAACCACAAAACCTCCCTGATACCTAAAGGAAACTTAAGCGGTGTTATCATAAGAGACCGTCCGCAAACCGGAGGCGGCCTCTTCTTTTCAAACAAACTCAGCCGCCGAAGAATATCCCGGCGATGAAGATGCCCGCGATAATGGCGGCCAGCTCCGCGAAGAGGCCGGCCATCACGGTATAGCGGGTATTGCGCACATTGACCGCGCCGTAATAGACGGCGATGGTGTAGAAGGTGGTCTCGGTGGAGCCCTGGAAGGTGGCAGCCAGCCGGCCGGTGAACGAGTCCACGCCGTAATGGTTGAAGGCCTCTATCATCATGCCGCGCGCGCCGCTGCCGCTGAGCGGCTTCATGAAGGCGGTGGGCAGGGCGCCCACGAAATCGCCGCCGAGGCCGAAGAGTCCCAGGAACTTCCCGACGCCGGAGACCAGCATGTCCAGCGCGCCGGAGGCGCGGAAAACCCCCACGGCCACCAGCATGGCCACCAGGTAGGGGATTATCCTGACGGCCACGTGGAAGCCCTCCTTGGCGCCCTCGACGAACTCCTCGTAGACGTTCACGCTCCTGCGCCAGGCCAGGAACAGGAAGGCGACGATGAAGAGGAACAGTATGAAATTGCCGCCGAAGGTGGACAGCGCCGTTATGCGGCCGGCCGCCATATTGCTCAGCCCCCAGAGCAGGACGCCGATGGCCAGCGACAGGCCTCCCACATAGGCTACTATCACCGGCTGGAAGAGGTTGATGCGCTGCGCGGCGGAGACGAAGACCAGCGCGGCCATAGTGGAGAAAAAAGTCGTCAGCAGTATGGGCAGGAAGATGTCGGCCGGGTTGGCCGCGCCCATCGCGGCGCGCACGGCCATGATGGACACCGGTATCAGCGTCAGGCCAGAGGTATTGAGCGCGATGAACATGATCTGGGGGTTGGACGCCGTGGTCTTGTCCGGGTTGGCCTCCTGCAGCTGCTCCATGGCCTTGATGCCCAGCGGCGTGGCGGCGTTGTCGAGCCCCAGCATATTGGCGCTGATGTTCATCATCATCGAGCCGAAAGCGGGATGGCCGGGCGGCAGGTCGGGGAAGATGCGGCTGAAGAAGGGCTGAACCAGCCGCGTCATGGCGGCCACGGCGCCGCCGCGCTCGCCCACGCGCATGACGCCCAGCCACAGCGTCATCACGCCGATGAGCGTTATCGCTATCGTGACGCTGGTCTTGGACATCTCGAAGGTGCTCTCGACTATCTTGACGAAGATGTCGCGGTCGGCTACGGTGAAGACCAGGCCCGGCAGCATGTCCATGTGGAAGTGCATGACATAGCCCGCGAAACGGGCCAGCGCCACTATCAGCGCCGTGAAGAAGAAACCGAGCCAGATATAATTGAGCGTCATTTGGTCCTAATGTCCTCCGCCTTCCATCATGTCCAGCGCGTGCGGGACGAGGTCCAGCACGGCTTCGAGCGATTCCTTCACGGCCTTCGGGCTGCCGGGCAGGTTGAGTATCAGCGTACGGCCGCGCAGGCCGCAGACGCCGCGCGACAATACGGCCTTCTTCGTTTTTTTAAGGCCCTCGGCGCGCATCAGTTCGGGCAGGCCGGGCACGGCGCGCTCGATGACGGCGAGCGTGGCTTCCGGCATCACGTCGCGCGGGCCGAAGCCGGTGCCGCCGGTGGTGACGACCAGGTCCGCCTTGAGCGCGTCGCAGTAATGGACGAGCTTCGCCTTTATGGCCCCGATATCGTCGGGAACTATGTCGTAGGCCGCGACTTCGGCTCCGACGGCGCGGACCAGTTCCGATACGAGCGGCCCGCTGGCGTCCTCCGCCTCGCCGCGCGAGCACCTGTCGCTGGAGGTCAGCACCGCGAGCTTAAATTTTTTCAAGAGTGTCCCCCACGGCTATCTCGCCGCTCTCCATTACCTCGGCGAATATGCCCTTGCGGGGCATTATGCAGTCGCCCACCTGGTGGTAGATGGCGCAATGACTGTGGCATTCCTTGCCGATCTTTGAAATACGCAGCACGGCCTTGGGGCCGGCCCTGAGGCGGTCGCCTATTTTCAGCGCCGACAGGTCCAGGCCTTCGGTGGTGATGTTCTCGGCGTATACGCCGGGGCGTATCTCCACCGTCGCGCCTTTAGCCTTAGCGTCGGCGATCTGGCCGCGTATGCTCTCGATGTCGAGCAGGCTGACCTGCCTTATATCGGTGCCGGCGTGGGCGTCGCGGTCCACGCCCAGCCCCTTGAGCAGCAGGGCCTTGTCGGCGCGCGACTTGGGCACGCCCTTGGCCTTGCTGATATTTATCGAGTGTATCCGTCCCATCAGCGTTTATAATGGCCGCTCTTGCCGCCTTTCTTCTCCAGCAGGAAGATATCGCCTATCTCCAGGTCCTGCGCGAACATCTTGCACATGTCGTAGATGGTCAGCGCCGCGGTCGAAGCGGCGACCAGCGCCTCCATCTCCACGCCGGTCTTGCCGGTGCAGCGCGCCTCGGCCGTTATCAGGACGCCGGCCTTCTCCACCCTGAAATCCACGCCGACATAGTTGAGCGGCAGATTGTGGCAGAGCGGTATTATGCCCGCCGTGTTCTTGGCCGCCAGTATCCCCGCGAAGCGGGCCGCCTCCAGGACATTGCCCTTGGGGAGTTTCCCGGCCTTTATAAGGGCGACTATTTCGGGGGTAAGCTTTATGCGAGCCTGCGCGCGGGCGACGCGACGGGTGTCTTTTTTGGAGCCGACGTCTATCATATCACACCCCTGGGGATTCGGGCATCAGAATAGATGGCGCACCAGGAACGGACACGCCACTGTTGCGTCTGGGCTGCGACAGCCCCCCGCTGAACAAAAAAACTAATGGCCTTTACCATGCTATTTTATGGAGCATCTCCTGTTGGCCATTTTGGGTCGGTAAAATCACTGGCATCGAACATATCGTCATGCCGAGAGTAGCCTATGCAGGGAACAATCTCACCCCATGTAGCGCACTCCCTTTTAGTGGCAGAACATATCCCGATGCCGCCGTAGGGCATATCGTAAGCTATGCTCGTATTTTGGCACTCATGAAGATAGTCAAAAACAGGATCGCCGGCAAATTCCCCATCCACATGTATTTTATCGCCAATCGATAATCGTTCTTTCCACCCCCCCCATTTCTTTCGATACTCCAGAAACCTAATCGCGTGAAAAGGTTTTTTGCCTCCATCAGGCCCGCTGGATTTCCCGGAAGCATCCTTATAAGACAACATGAACACGGCCGGATTCCCTGTGCCAAACAAGTCCCCCTTCCAGATAAAATCGGGGTCAAGTCTTGTTCTCAGTGATTCCAATGTCTTGAGCGTTTTCTGCGACCACTTATCAGAATTGTCCGGGAAATAGTAGGAAAACCACTCCTCTATAGTATCCTCCGTTATCTTGATCTGATCCGCAAGGAAGATATACCCACCGTTTCCTTCAGAGTAAACCCAGGGTTTCCCTTTACGGCCGTGGGCAGATTTAAGGAGCAAAAACCGCGGCTTACCATGAGACCTCATCACATCAAAATCAACACAATAACCGTCTTTATAGTCTGATTTTCTTCCACTGAAGTCCATCAGGACGAATTCCTTTTCGGATTTCCGTTTTATGCGCAGGATATCACGCCATCGGCCGTCTTTATAGTCGACGATTCGTAAATCATCATAGTCGTAACCACAGTTTTCCTTTCGTGGCCTGTCAAGGATTAGCGCCGACGGCAACCCGGGGGCACTGAAGGAGCCCTTGTGAATGAATGCAGCAGTTGACACCTCGCCGATAAACGCCGTAAAGTCAGCCTCAGCCTTTACCGGCCATGCCGCCGACGGCATATTCGCGAAAAAAAACTTATCCAGGCTTTTCAGCGAATCATCATGCTGTGTCTGGGCTGATACGAGGGCAACGACAAACGAAATGAGCATGGCGCCTAAAAACAATTTCATGGAATTCCTCCGCCAATAAAACACTGTTTCCTTAAAGCCTTGTCACACTCGCGTCTTTTTTTCTCCACATTCCACCGTTGCTTTCCGGGACACCAGCTATAACACCCTTCGTTCAGCACCAAACTGGCATGTTTAATCGGCGCACCGTCAGACGTATACACCGCTTTAATTGAACAGCGCTCCTTTGTGCACGTTTGACCGTTTTCCAGATTTTGCTCATCAAACATCACAACGTGAACAATCTTGTCATCCTCTTTAAAAAATAAAACATCTCCCTCACTGATCTTGGTGATATCCGTCTTTATCCGCCCTAAGCGGCGCAGATGTTCGTACTGCTTTTGAGAGTGGCGGGAGCACGGCCTGGCCTCAGGCGCGCACTCGCAGCCCCCGGCTCCCTCGGGACAGTCCTTGACCGCTTTTATCATTTTATCCCTGCCCAGTTCGGGATATATTGTTCCGACCAGGCCGGAGCAATCCAGGGCTTTCGCCTTTTCCTTCCCGGTATTCGCTATTATCTCCATTGCCCGCTTTACGGCTGACGAACCCTTGGCCTCCGTCCCAGCATCCTCTTTATCAGCTGCCGCCGGAATCTGCCCCGGAACGCCGGCGGGCCTGGCCCGCCCCGGCGCCATGCAATCCGGGCTGGCCTGCAGCGACATCACCATCTTCTCAAGCGCCTCCCTCTGCCGGTTCAGAGCGTTCAACCTCTTTTCAAAATTCGCCTGCGCGCGGCGCTCGAGCTCGGAGATCTGCGAGTCCAGACTCCTGGACTGCGTCTCTATCATCCGGGGACACGCTGCGTTACGGCAGGAGACCGCCTTCTGGCTCAGATTCATCCGTTCCCGCCGCTTGACCTCTATATCCTTGTATATGGCCTTGTTTTCCGCAATCGTATCCGCGGTCTGGGAGAGGGCCTGGTTAGCCAGAGAACTAATTTGCCTTTGAAGGCCCGCTACCCGCTTTTCGCAGGAGGCGGCGTCCGGCTCCTGGCGCTCACCAGTATGCAAGCCCGTCTGGGCCGCCAGCTCCGCGCTGAAAACCGCGAGGAACATGAACGGCAAAAGGACAGTTGCCCTCCCTGCCCGGAGCCGCGGAAGTTTCACTCTCCGCCTATGGGCTTAGTGAAATCAGTGGCGTCAAACGCGTCCATTTGTGAGTCATATCCCACGCATGGATCAAGCCACCCATCCTTCGTAAATCCGCCAGCCACAGTCATACACAACCCAATATCCTTGCCGTAATTCCGATAACTAAGCATTAGGTTATGATACGCATCCAGCCTGCCGAAATTGGCGTTCTCAGCCTCTTTGCCGTCTATATAAATCCCGTTGTCGGCGCGCATACGCTCTTTCCATCCGCCCCATTTCTCGCGGTATTCCAGCACCTTCAGCCTGTAGAAGGACAAACCTTTCATATACTCCGGCTTGTTCTCCGGCCCGGGAGCTCCCTTATAAACCAGCATGAATACCGCCGGATTGCCGGTGCCTAGCAGATTGCCTTTCCATATGAAATCCGGCTTGTATTCTGACTCCAATGTGCCCAGTGTCTTTGCCGCCTTCCTAGGCCATTTATCGGCATTCTCCGGGAAATAATAAGCGAACCAACCTTCGATGTTGTTCTCAGTGGCATAATCCATGCTTTCTGTGCCCACATACATATTGCCATTTTTGGAATAAAACCACGGCATGCTGTCGGTCACCGCTCCGTCGTCGGACAGGGCCTCAAGAATAACGAGTCCGGGGACGTCGCGGAATGTCGCGGTGGAGAGGTCAATACACGCCGCCTGCTCATACTGAAAATCCATTGTCCCGCTGGAATTCATTACGCGCAATATTGAGTTTGAAGCACGCTCTATCCGAAAAACATCCCGCCACCGACCACCCGTATAATCAGCAACTCGCAATTTATTTATCGGATGCTTACATACTGTTCTTTCTCCCATACTGATGATTACCGCGGAGGGTACGCCGGGAGCGCTGAATGAACTTTTATGGATGAATGCAGCGGTTGACACATGGCCGTCAACAAAAGCCATAAAATCGGCCTCAACCTTGGCCGGCCAGACGACAGTCGGCATATTTTCCGAGAAGAATTTTTCTAATTCCTTACGAGCACCATCCGACTCGGCCCGGATTGGGAGAGAGGCGAATGGGATCAATATGACAGCCAAAAATACTTTCATGGCGTTCCTCCACCCACAAAGCACTGTTTGCGCGAAGCGCCCGCCGCACATTCCCACATGTTTTTTTCTTTGTTAAATATTTTTGGTCTGCTCGTACACCAACTATAGCAACCATCCTCAAGCTTCAGTTCCCTTTGCTTGAATGGATCCCCTTTAGATGTGTATATAAAAGACATGGGACAATCGGCTTTGGTGCACCTTCCGCTCTTTTTAGATTTGCGATCCGCAATCACTACATGAACGACTTGCTCCTCCTCCTTGAAAAATAAAACATCTCCCTCACTGATCTTGGTGATATCCGTCTTTATCCGCCCTAAGCGGCGCAGATGTTCGTACTGCTTTTGAGAGTGGCGGGAGCACGGCCTGGCCTCAGGCGCGCACTCGCAGCCCCCGGCTCCCTCGGGACAGTCCTTGACCGCTTTTATCATTTTATCCCTGCCCAGTTCGGGATATATTGTTCCGACCAGGCCGGAGCAATCCAGGGCTTTCGCCTTTTCCTTCCCGGTATTCGCTATTATCTCCATTGCCCGCTTTACGGCTGACGAACCCTTGGCCTCCGTCCCAGCATCCTCTTTATCAGCTGCCGCCGGAATCTGCCCCGGAACGCCGGCGGGCCTGGCCCGCCCCGGCGCCATGCAATCCGGGCTGGCCTGCAGCGACATCACCATCTTCTCAAGCGCCTCCCTCTGCCGGTTCAGAGCGTTCAACCTCTTTTCAAAATTCGCCTGCGCGCGGCGCTCGAGCTCGGAGATCTGCGAGTCCAGACTCCTGGACTGCGTCTCTATCATCCGGGGACACGCTGCGTTACGGCAGGAGACCGCCTTCTGGCTCAGATTCATCCGTTCCCGCCGCTTGACCTCTATATCCTTGTATATGGCCTTGTTTTCCGCAATCGTATCCGCGGTCTGGGAGAGGGCCTGGTTAGCCAGAGAACTAATTTGCCTTTGAAGGCCCGCTACCCGCTTTTCGCAGGAGGCGGCGTCCGGCTCCTGGCGCTCACCAGTATGCAAGCCCGTCTGGGCCGCCAGCTCCGCGCTGAAAACCGCGAGGAACATGAACGGCAAAAGGACGCGGCGCATCAGAACCAGAACTGAAGTCCCCAGTTTATCATGGAGACCGGGTCCACGTCCGAGGACAACGGGATATTGCGCTCGTACTGAAGGTTGAAAGATACGCTGTCGGTCAGGAAATAATTGGCGCCTATCTGGAATCCGCCTGAAAGGGCGTACGACGTATCCGACGCGACGGTCCCGCTCTGAAGGTTCCAGTCGTATACCGAGCCCGCGTTCTGATAAGTCTTGTTCTCGATTGTATTGCGGGAAACCATCAGTCCGCACATAGCGGAAAGATACGGGGAAAAACGCCCCAGGCCTGACAGATTGGAGCGCATGTACGCGTTCATCGCCGTGGTCATGGTATTAGAGACGGTGCGGTATTTATAACTGGACGTGAGGGGGACAGACCAGACGTATCTCTCGGTATCCACACTATACCCGTTGAGCGACAGGGAGAGGCCCCCTTCAAGGTCCGCCGCCATCGCGCCGGGGCCAAGAGGTATGCCGTCTTTAAGAGTTTTACCGCCTGAAAGCGACAAAGAGGAGGACCAGGCGAAGCCGCCCGGGGCCGGCGTACGGTTAAGCGACATCCTGACGCCGGCATTGAAAGGCTTCTTTCCCTCTCCGTTCGATACGGCCGGGAGGAACAGCGTCAGGAGGGCTATGATCGTTATCCGGCGCATAGTCAGAACACCTTAAATCTCAACCCTATGCCCGTCGAGTATATAAGCTCGGTCTCTTCCTCCACCGGCGGAACGGCGGTCAATTTCATGTTCCAGTCCACGGAAAGGTCCCGGGTAAGGCTGTAAGCCAGGCCGAAGACGGTCCAGGTATAGGAGGTCTCCGAGCTGCTGTCGCCATCACCGGCGACAGAGCTCTTGGTGCGGGTGGCCCCGGCACTGAACCCCGTGTACATCCTCAGGCTCAACGGATTCAGCGTCAGCGGGGGCTTGGTGCCGGAGTGTCCTTCCTTGCGCGCTTGACTCCGCGCCCAGTCCAGATAGTTGCGCGCGGAGGGGTAAAAATAATAATTGACCCCTGCGGAATATGTCGTTGTTTCAGACTTCGAGGCTACACCGCCATAGTCGCCGGAATTCTTCATCACCTGAGCGTCAAAAGTGAACTCAAACTTCCTGAACGGCATATAGCCGGCGAAAACGCCGATAATATCTCCATCGGACCCGTCCATGAACATGCGGGAACCGTTGAGACCGACGCTCAATGATCCGGCAAAAGGCGGCAGAATCACGCGGGCGCGGCCAGATGGAAGCCGGTCTTCGACGCAGAGAACATCCTGCCACGATATCTCGAAAATGCCGCTTTCCGTGCGGACCGAGATCGAATCTTTTTCTTTGTTCGTGATGTCGCCTGAAACGGAAGTGTTATCGGTCTTATAGACCTCGGCGGAAAAAGCTAGGGGCGCCAGAAGAAAAAGCACCGGTAAAATTATTCGACGTTTCCTCACGGACAAAAGAGTACTTTTTTAGACCGGACGGGTCAAGATTCCCTTTACCGGCCCCTGATTAGCGCCCGGCCCAAGGTTTATGCCGGGCAGGCTCTCACCCGCCTATGCTGCTCATCTCTATGTGGCCGGAGCCGGGAGCGTCCTTTCGGTGGTTAGATTTTACTAAAAATATCTTTTTTATATAGGAGGCCAGCGCCTCCTCGGGCGCGCCGCGGCGAAGAAGGTCCCTGAGGTCGTGCGTGGGGCCGGAGAAAAGGCAGGGATAGACCTTGCCCGTGCAGTCCATGCGCACCCGGTTGCAGGCCCCGCAGAAATAGTCGCTGCGTCCGCTGATGAAACCTATCCGGCCGGCGGCGCCGCGCAGCTTATATACGCGCGCAGGACCATCGGCGGCCGACGGGGCCACGGCCTCCAGCGGCCCCAGCGCGTCCTCTATGCGCCGCCGCGTCTCCGCGGTCGGCACCAGCGCGTCTCCCAGCCTGGCGGCCCGCTCGTTCGTCGCGTAGAATTCGATGAACCGCACGGCCAGCGGGCGGTCCAGCGTCAGCCGGGCGAAATCGGCGGCCTCGGCGTCGTTGAGCCGCCGCATCAGGACGACATTGAGCTTCACGCCGCGCGGCCACATCTCCAGCGCCGCCTCCACGCCGCGCCAGACCCGGTCGAAAGCGTCGGCGCCGGCGGAGGCGCCGGTCCCATGACCGGTTATCTTCGCGAAAGTCTCTTTTTTCAGCGAATCCAGGCTGATGTTAACGCGGTCGAGCCCCGCCTCGCGCAGCGGCGCGGCCAGCTCGGCCAGGAGCAGGCCGTTGGTGGTCAGCGCCAGTTCCTCCAGCCCCGGGATCTCCCGCAGCATCCCCGCCAGGCCGACTATGTTCTTCTTTACCAGCGGCTCGCCGCCGGTAAGGCGCACCTTGCGCACGCCGGCCTTCACGAAGGCGGCGACGGCGCGGGCGATCTCCTCGTGGCGCAGCAGGTCCTCGTGGCGGAGGAACCCCTTCTTCTCCAGCGGGGTGCAGTAGACGCAGTTGAGATTGCACCTGTCGGTCAGCGACAGGCGCAGGTAATCTATCGCCATGTCAGGAACTTGGTCCTCCCGCCTTTCTTAACACTGCCGCCCTCGGGCACGGCCGCGAACGCGCGCGCCCCGGCCAGCGCCAGTATGTCGGCCGAGCCGCTGTGGTCCACGGGCGAGAGCCGGTGGGCCGGCCGGGACTCGAGCCGCGACAGCATCATCGCCCGGCGCGGCGTGCGCGGATCGAACTTGACCGAGCAGGTCCCGTCGAGGAAATCAGGCCCGTGGTCCGGCCGCCCGGCCAGCTTCCTTATCGCGGGGCCGATATAGGCCAGGTAGGCCAGGAAATTGGCCAGCGGATTGCCGGGCACGCCGAAGACCAGCCTGCGGCCCTTCACCCCGAAGAACATCGGCTTGCCGGGCCGCACGCGGACATTATGGAATACTTTCTTAACCCCGAGGGACTTGAGTATGCCGGGCACCAGGTCATAATCCCCCATCGATACGCCGCCGGATATTATCACGATATCGGACCTGAGCGCCCGCGCCAGCGCGGCCCTGAGCTTGCGCGGCTCGTCGCGCACTATCTCCGGCGCGGCGATAACGCCGTCCCGGCGCAACAGGGCCGAGAGCATGGGACCATTGCTGTTGTAGATTCCGAACTTCGGCCGCCGGGCGCCGGGCGTCACTATCTCGCCGCCGGTATTGACCAGCGCCGCCGACGGCAACGCACCGGTCCGCACATGCGAGCGTCCTGCCGCGGCCAGCACGCCGATATGCTGCGGGCCTATGACCGCCCCGCGGCGCAGCACGACCTGCCCTTTCTTTATATCCTCGCCGCGGCTGGCGATATTCTCCCCCCGCTTTATCCCCCGGCTGAAATTAACGGCCCCGCCCTTCTCCGACGAGAATTCGACCATCATGACCGCGTCGGCGCCGGCCGGCGCCGGGGCGCCGGTCATTATCTTGACGCATTCGCCGGCTTTCAGCGCACCGGTGAAACCCTCGCCGGCCTGTATAAGGCCCGGGCGGCGGCGCAGCTCCCGGCCGCGCGCCAGGTCCGCGGCGCGCAGCGCCCAGCCGTCGACGGCGGATTTGTCGAAAGGGGGCATCTCTACTCCCGAGCGCACATCCTCCGCCAGGACCCGCCCGACGGCCTCTTCTATGCGGACGGGCTCCGGCGGCAGCGGCCGGGCTTTCGCCAGGACGGACTTTATGGCTTCTTCGAAAGTGATCATGTTCCTACCTCTTTATCAAATGGGCGGCCACGGCCTTGAACGAGGCGTAGACCTCCAGCCCGGGCTTAAGCCCCAGGCCGTCCACCAGCTGCCTGGTCACGGCCGCCTGCAGCGGGAACCCGCAATCGAGCTCCACCCGGTATTCCAGCCCCCAGGGCTCCACGGCGACTATCCGCGCCGGGAAATTGTTGCGACGGCCGCCGGCGTCGGAGTTGAGCGAGACGCTCACGCTCTCGGGGCGCAGGCAGAAGAAGACGCTGTCGCCCGGCTCGCAGTCCGAGACGGCCATCAGCGTGCGCCCGGCCGCTTCCACCGCGCAGAGATTGTCCTGCCGCGAGGCCACCCGGCCCGGCAGCACGGTCTCCACGCCCACGAAATCGGCCACCGCCTTCGACGCGGGCCGCGCGAAGATCTCCTGCGGCTCGCCCTGCTGCAGCAGCCTGCCGCCTATCATCACGGCCAGCCGGTCGGCCAGCGTCAGCGCGCCCTCCTGGTGCTGCGTGACCAGCACGGCCGCCGCGCCGCTCTCCCTGACCACGCGCCGCAGGTCGCGCGAGATCTCCTCGCGCACCCTCTCGTCGAGATTCCCGAAGGGCTCGTCGAGCAGCAGCAGCCGCGGCCCGGTGACGAAGGCCCGGGCCAGCGCGGTCCGGTGCGACTCGCCCTGCGAGAGCGTGCGGGCGTCGCGGTCCCGCAGGTGGCCCACGCGGAACAGCGCCAGCGCGGCCTCGACTGCCGCCGGGTCGCGCCGGCCGCGCAGCCGCAGCGGCAGCGCCACATTGTCGGCCACGGTGCCGGCCGTCAGGTAAGGCTGGGAGAAGACCACTGACATCGCGCGCCGCAGCTCCAGCCGGTCGCCGCCTCCGAAAGCGTCGCGGCCCAGCAGCGAGAGCGAGCCGGCGGCCGGCCGGTCGAGCAGCGCCATGGCGCCCAGCAGCGTGGTCTTGCCGGCGCCGTTGGGGCCTATCACGGCGAAGATCTCGCCGCGGCGCACGTCCAGCGACTCCACCTCCAGGCTGAAACCCGTGTCGTAGGAGATCCTAAGTCCGCGCAGGCGTATCATCGGGCGATCACCCTGTTCTGCTGTATCAGCGTCAGCGCCAGGTTCACGGCGAAGCCCAGCGCCAGCAGGACCAGCCCTATGGCGATGGCCATGTCGAAATTGCCCATCTGCGTCTCCATCACCGTGGCCGTGGTGAGCATCCGGGTCTGGTGGCGGATATTGCCGCCTACAATCATCACGGCCCCGACTTCGGCCACCAGCCGGCCGAAGCCGGCTATGACGGCCGCGACCATCGTCAGCCGCAGTTCCTTCAGACAGACCAGTATCGCCTGCCATTCGGTGGCGCCCAGCGCCAGCACCTGCCGGTAAAACCTGCGGTCCACGCTCTGCATGGCCGAGATGGTCAGCGCCGTTATTATCGGCAGCGCTATTATCACCTGCGCCAGTATCATGCCCTTGGGGGTATAGAGCCAGTTGAGGAAACCCAGCGGCCCGCTGCGCGCCAGGAACAGCATGACGACCAGCCCCGCCACCACGGGCGGCAGCCCCATGCCTGTATTGACCAGCGCTATCAGCAGCTTCTTGAGCGGGAATTTCTTCACGGCTATCCAGCTGCCCAGCGGCACGCCTACGACCACCGCCAGGGCCGTGGCCAGCAGCGACACCGTCAGCGACAGCCGGGCTATGGAGAAGATCTCCGGGTTACCGCTGAGTATAAGGCCCAGGGCCTTCCTGAATCCTTCGATTATGAATTCCATGGAGGAAAGACTATTTTAGCCTGAATCCCACGGGCAAGTATAGCCCGGCCATAACCCCGCCCCCCGGACAAATTCAGCCGGGCCGACCGGACTCCCGCCCGTCCTCCGCTCACAATAAAAAAGGCCCCGGGGGGCCTTTCTCGAACGCCGCGAAGAACGGACGAGCCTATCGCCCCGTTTTACGCTCCCTAGTCGCGCTCATGCTCTTCAGGGCGCTTTTCGCCACCTCGAGAGCCGTCGCTATCTCTTCCGGGCGTTTGTCTTGGACTAGATGGACGAAGATCCGGGCTGCGTCGTAGGCGGCGTCCCGGCGTGGAGCGGGTATCGCCGTAAAAAGGTCCGCAACCGGGATCCGCAGGGCCGCGGCTATCTTCTCCACGGTCTCAAGGCTGGCCTTCTTCCGCTTGGTCTCGATATAGGCGAGAAAACTGGTGCTGATTCCCGCCAGTTCTGCGAGCTTTTCCATTGACAGGGCGGCCCGCTTACGCTCCTGGCGTATCCTGTCCCCCAGCATAGCGTATATATCCCTGCGCGTCATAAGCCTCCGCCCTTGAAGTCCCGGTTGTGCACAGGTTTATTCTAGAAGAGTCCCGCCCGCCGCCGACATAATACAGAAGTCAAAAATAATATTGACTTATAGTCGCTATTCCCCTATAATAGCCCTTAATCGCAACACGCACCGCAAAACATACCGTTCCGGAAAAGCATCCGGGACGGGACGGCCCCTATGAATGGCGTCGCCCATTTCGCATCGACTCAGGAGGAGCTATGATAAAACGGACGCTTATCGCGGTCTCATTTCTCTGGCTGGCGGGCTGCGCCACGGTGGAACCCGTCTGGAAGACCATACCGGAGGCCGCCATCTCTTACAGGAAAGCCTGGCCGATAATAGTGAGCACTATCAGCGACAAGTTCGACATCGTAACGGTGGACGCCAACTCCGGCTACCTGCGCACCGACTGGAAGGTCAAAAAGGACTTCCTCGGGACGCCGGAGAGCCGCGTGCGAATGGCGGTCAGAACAGAAAGCAAGGAACCCTTGAAGTTCAATTTCAGGGCCGAATTCGAGAAATGGAACGCCTGGACACAGGCCTGGACGCCGAGCGGGAACGACAGCAGGATCGAGAGCGAACTCCAGGAAGAGTTCGCCGCCAGACTGAAATAGGGGGCGCCCGCATGGTCCAGTACGACGAGAAGGTTATCGAGGCTTTCGCCGAAGAACTTTACCGCGAGGCGGCGACGCTGGTATTGAAATCTACCCTGAAATGGCTACTCGCCGGGCTATTGGCGGGAGCTATCGGCGGCGGCGCCATGACGGACTGGGAAGCCATCCTGCCGTACGCGGCGGCGGGAGGAGTGGTTTGCGCCGCCACCGGCTACAGCTATTCCAGACGGCGGGTCTTCCTGCTGAAACTGCAGGCGCAGACCGCCCTCTGCCAGGCACAGATAGAGCGCAACACACGCAAACTAACGTGACCCTTCGCCGCAACCCCAGGAGCCGTAAAGGTAGTTCCCGGGATTGTCTCCGCGATATACGGCTATCACCTTTCATGCGACACCAGATCATGCTCGTCCTGACGGTCCTTCTCGCTCCCGGGTTTAGCGTAGCCCAGGCCGGCCGCGCCCCCATAGCCTCGGATTTTACCGATCAGATCATCGTTAAATTCAAAACTGCGGGAACAAAAAATTCCGCGCCGCTTTCGGTAAAACGCCTGGCGGACTTGAGCGCCGCCGCCGGGAAACCCCTTTCCCATAAACGCGCCATGTCGGGCAGGGCGGAAGTCCTCCGCCTGGGATCGAAACTTCGCATAGAAGAAGTCGCGGCGGCGGCCGCCAGGTTGAGAGCGCAACCGGACATAGAATACGCCGAACCGGACAGGATCGCCCGGCCGCAAGCTCTGCCTAACGATACGAGCTTCGGCGGACAATGGCATTATCTCGGTCCGGTGGATGGAGAGCCCGGCGGCGCCAATCTGCCTCAAGCCTGGGACATTACCACCGGTGCGACGAACATAGTGGTGGCCGTTATCGACACCGGCATACTCTCGCACGAAGACCTTGATCCCGTGAGAGTTCTCCCGGGTTATGACATGATAGCGGACGCCGATAAATCCAACGACGGCGACGGCCGCGATGCGGACCCCTCCGACCCGGGGGACTGGGCCCCCGCCGATTATTGTTATCCAGGCAGTCCGGCAACAGATAGTACATGGCACGGCACCCATGTCGCGGGGACCATCGGCGCCGCCACCAACAATAATCTGGGGGTCGCAGGGGTCAACTGGAACTCAAAGATTCTTCCAGTACGGGTCCTGGGCGACTGCGGCGGCTATGACTCGGACATCATCGACGGAATCCGCTGGTCGGCGGGCTTGCCCGTGCCCGGCGTCCCGAACAATCCTAATCCGGCGAAGATCATCAATATGAGCCTGGGCGGGGAGGGCGAATGCGGCAAGGCCTATCAGTCGGCTATCGGAGAAGCGATAGCGGCCGGGGCGGCCATAATAGTGGCCGCGGGCAACGAGAACATGAACGCATCCCGGTCCAATCCGGCCAATTGCGACGGGGTACTGACCGTCGGAGCGGTCAATAGGGCCGGAGGAAGAGCTTCCTATAGCAATTACGGCACCACCGTGGATATATCCGCGCCGGGAGGAGAGGGGGAGGGACTTGGGATAGGCGTATTATCCACACACAATGATGGTCTCACTGCTCCGGGCAATGCCATATATAAGGCGAATCCCGGCACCAGCATGGCGACGCCCCACGTGGCCGGGATTGCCTCTCTTATGGTCTCGGTCAATCCTTCGCTTTCCCCCGCGCAGATCTCGGCTATACTGAAATCCACCGCCAGAAGTTTTCCGACCGGGACCGGCTCTGACTGCAGCACATCGCTCTGCGGAGCCGGCATAGTGGACGCCAAAGCCGCCCTGCTTTTCGTCTCCCAGAACTCCACCGGGCCGGCCCTGAAAGACCTGAAAGCTTACCCGAATCCTGTTTATTTTAATTCCGCGGAATTCGTCACGATCGCAGGCATACCGGCGGATGCGACGGATGTCAAGGTATATATCTACAACACCGCCGGAGAACTGGTGCGTACGCTGCGGCCCGGCAGCGGACTCGTTCATATGCCTTACTGGGATGGGAAAACCGAGGGAGGCAAAAAGGCGGCCAGCGGGCTGTATGTCTATCTGGCAAAGACCGGGAACTACGGGAAGGGGACGGGGAAGTTCTATGTCTTCTGGTAACGGCGCATGAAGGCGGCTTTATTCCTCCTCCCGCTGCTGGCGGTCATCGCCGCGCGGGCCGGCGCGGTCGGGACCGAGGCGGCCCCTTTCCTTAAGATCGATTCGGGCGCGAGGGCCGCGGCTATGGGCGGCGCTTTCACCGCCATAGCGGACGACGCTTCGGGCATTTTTTATAATCCGGCGGGAGCGGCGCTGACGAAAAGCGCGGAGATATTCCTGTCGCACAACCAGTGGATAGAGGAATTAAGCACCAATCAAATAGCATATGTGGAACCAGCCGCGGAGAATCTGACCTACTTCGCCGGGGTCTCCGCCCTCATGAGCCCCATGATGCCCTCCTACGACTCCGGCGGCAACAAGACCGGCGAGTTCAACGCCATGGACGCCATGTACGGCGGCGGCCTGGCGGTGATAGAGAGCGGCGTCACAGCGGGGTGCTTCGTAAAAGCGGTCTTGCAGGAAGCGCGCGGGGTAAAGGCCTCCGCTTATGCCGGCGACATCGGCTTGATAAGCTCGGGCGACAAGTTCAGGATAGGGGCGGCCGCTCAGAATCTCGGCGGAAAGATGAAAATGTACCGGGAAGAATCCGAACTGCCCCGAATATACCGGGCCGGCGCGGCATATAAAGTTTCCGGCAGACACTGGCTTTCCGGGGAAGTGCGCAAACTCGGAGAAGCCGACCTATCATACGCCGCCGGCGCGGAGATCAGGTTCGATCTGGCCGCGGCCGCCGCGGCGTTCATCCGGCTCGGATACAACAGCGGAAAGTCGCGCAATACAGGACCGGGGTTTTCCGCCGGGCTGGGGCTCAGCCTGCTGAAATTATCCCTGGACTACGCGTTTTTGCCTTTCGGGGATTTCGGCGACACCCACCGGGTGTCTCTCGCGTTAAGGTTCGGAAGCGAGCGCGGTCCAGCCGCCGTATCGGTTCAGCGAACTGAATCGCTGGAGCCGCCGCCCGTCATGAATGAACCCCCTCCCTTTCCCGCTTACGAGGAGAAAACAGCCCCCCCGGTACCGGCCGGCTCGTATGAAACCTTCATGACGGCCGCGGAAGAAGCGCTGGGGAGAAACGAGCTGGACAAGGCTTTCGCTCTTTACGGCAAGGCCTCCGAATCTATCGAGCCCGAGGACAAGAGGCAGACCCGCATTCTTGAGCGGCAGGGATTGATACTCATAAAGCAGAACAACTGCGCCAGGGCGAAGAGATTCTACTCGGCGGCCATCAGGACCGCAAAAAAACACAATTTAAGAGGCAGGGATGTGGCCGGCGCCTATTCCGGGCTGGCCTACTGCCAGGAGAAAGGCGGCGATCCCGACTGGGCGGCGGCCAATTACCGCGCGGCGATAAACGCCACAGATGATGTCTCGCTGAAAGCAGAACTCCAAAAACGCCTCGCCGCGCTGAAGAAATAATATCGTCGCGCTGGATCCGGCCCCGCCGGTCCGTCGCTTTCCCAGCAAGCCCCCGCCTTCTTTGAAGGACCGCTTCGTGGAAAAGCCGGAGTATTGCCGTCATAAACGGATGACAGATGCCGGCTATTTATGACATACTCGCCTGGAGGCGTTTCCGCGGGCCGTTCCGGTCCCGGCGGAACGCGTTATCCGGAATGCCGGACCGGGAGGGGACATGGACGTAAAAGAAGCCATCGGGAAAAGAAGGGCGTACCGCGCGCTGGGGCCGGTGGAGATCACCGACGGGCTGATCGCGGAGCTGGCGGAGGCCGCGCGGCTGATGCCGTCCTGCTTCAACAACCAGCCCTGGCGGTTCGTCTTCGTGCGCTCTCCGGGGGCGCTGGCCGGCGTGCACGCCTGCCTCAGCAGGCATAACGACTGGGTCAAGAGCGCCTCGCTGATCATAGCGGCCTTCGCCGCGAAGGACCACGACTGCGTCATCAAGGAGCGGGAATACTACCTTTTCGACCTGGGCCAGGCGGCGGGGGCGCTGCAGCTGCGCGCCACCGAGCTGGGCCTGGTCGCCCACCCGATAGCCGGCTTCGACAACGAGGCCGTGCGCAAGGCGCTGGGCATACCCGAAGGGAACATGGTCATCACGCTGATCAATGTCGGCGAGAAGACCGGGGACAAGAGCGCGCTGACGCCGCAGCAGGCGGCCGCCGAGGACGAGCGCCCGGCGCGGCTGCCGGCTGAGAACCTCTACAGCGTGGACGCCTACGACGAACGACTGGCCGCCAGGCCGGCCAGGTAGGCGGGAGGCCCGCCTATTTCGCAGGCAGGTCCCAGCGGAAGAGCGGCTCGCCGTACCTGTCGGCGCCGAATTTCTCCGTTATGGCGCGCGAGCGTTCCGAAAGCGCGAAGGAATAGAAGGCCCGCGCGCCGGCCGCGTTCGCCCTGGGGAACTTCGCCGGGTTCACGAGTATGAGGCTGTAGCGGTTGAGCAGGGCGGGGTCGCCCTCGTGCACCACCGCCAGCGACAGGTTGCCTTTCATGGACAGCCAGGTGGAGCGGTCGGCCAGGACATAGGCCTTCTTCTCCTCGGCGATGGACAGCGTGCCGGCCATGCCCTGCCCCGCCTCCAGGTAGCCCGGCCAGGCCGGCGATGGCCCCGCTCCCGTTACCGGCTTCACGCCCGCGGCCTCCCAGACTTTCATCTCCTTGACATGAGTGCCGCTCTTGTCGGCACGCGAGACGAAGGGCGCCCCCGCGGCGGCTATTTTTTTAAAGGCCGCGGCGGCCGTTTTGACGCCTTTGACCCCGGCCGGATCGGCGGCCGGGCCCAGCAGGACGAAGTCGTTCGAAATGAAAGTGACGCGGTCCGTGCCGCAGCCTTCCGCCACGAACTCCGCCTCGGCGTCGGGGCTGTGCACCCAGAGCAGGTCGGCCTCGCCGGTGCGGCCCAGCCGCATGGCCTGACCGGAGCCGACGGCTATGGCCTGGAGCTTCCACTTGCCGTCCTTGTGGAACTCGTCGGTCAGCGCGTCCAGGAGCCCGCTGTCGCGCACGCTGGTGGTGGTGGCCAGCCGCACCACGCCGGCCGGCTCCCCCGTACCGGCGCAGCCGGCGACGGAGAGGAGGAACAGCGTCGCTGATAAAAAAAGTTTAATTTCCATGGAATGGCCCCTGTTGCGGACCGGCCAATGATATCAAATCCGGAAATGCATCGGAGGCATCCAGGAAAATCCGGCGGTCATGAGGCGGGAAAATAGACCCGGAACCCGCTGCCGCGGCCGGGGGCGCTTTCGACCTCTATGCCGCCGCCCAGCCGGGCGACTATGCCGTAGACGATGGAGAGGCCCAGGCCGGTGCCCTTGCCCTCGGGCTTGGTGGTGAAGAAAGGCTCGAAAAGGTGCGACATGACCTCCGGGGCCATACCGGAGCCGCTGTCCCTCACGCTCAGCACCGCGTAGCTCCCGGCCGGGGCCGGCAGCTTCATGCCGGCGCGGCCCGGGGGCAGTTCCACCCGGCCGACGGAGATGCTTATCGAGCCCTCTCCCGCTATCGCGTCGCGCGCGTTTATCACCAGGTTCATGACTACCTGCGATATCTGCCCCGGGTCGGCCGTGACGATCAGCGGTACGGGCGGCAGTTCGCGTTCCAGTCTGACGCCGGCCCCCATCAGCCTCGTCAGCATCCGGCAGGCGCTTTCCACGGCGGCGCCCAGGTCCAGCTTCTCCGCCCGGACCTCGCCGCGCCGGCTCAGCGTGTTGAGCTGCCGCGTCAGGGCCGAGCCGCGGGACGCCGCTTTCAGTATGTCCTCCACCTGGGCGGCGGCCGGGGCGTCTTCCGGCAGGCTGAGGCTGAGCAGGTCCGCGGAGCCGGCTATCGCGGCGAGGATGTTATTGAAATCGTGCGCGATGCCGCCGGCCAGGCGGCCGACCACTTCCATTTTCTGCGCCTGTATCAGCTCGGAGGTGCGGGACTCCACTTTTTTCTCCAGGCCGCGGTTGAGCGACAGGAGTTCCTCCCGGGCGCGGCGGCGGTCCGATATGTCGCGGCAGAGGCCGAGTATCCGGGCCTGTCCGTCGCGCTCCACCAGGGTGGCGTTTATCTCTATCGGGATAAGCGCGCCCGACGGGCCGGAATAGTCGAGCTCGAAATTCACCACTTTGCCGTCGCGCACGGCCAGGAGCACGGCCTCCCAGGCCTCTTTTTTGTTGTGCGGCGCCGACCAGTCCAGGACGCTGCGGCCCATTATCTGCTTCAGGTCGGAGTGGCCGCTCAGCCGGACATATTCGCGGTTGGCGTCGGTCACCCGGCCCTCCATGTCCAGGACCACGTAACCGGTGCGGGTGGTCTCGACCAGGGCGCGGTAGAGGCTCTCGCTCTCGCGCAGGGCCCGCTCCGCCTCGGCCCGGGCCGTCATGTCCTCGAGTATGGATACCACTTTCCCGTCGCCTGTCACTATCCCGGTTATAAAGACGGACTTGACCGAACCGTCGCCGCAGGTCACCCGGTATTCCCCGCCGGGCATCTCTCTTCCCGTCTCCACGGAGTTCTTTATCCACCCGGCCCACATTTCCAGCAGCCCCGCCCTGTAAGCCGGGTCCGGGTAGGCGCGCAGAGTCCAGGCTTCCAGCGTGGGGATATCCTCCCGGGTATAACCGAAAGCGGCGATGAACTTGGCGTTGAGGAACTCTATGACGCCGGCCATGTCGTGTATGGCCATGGCGACCGGGGCCTGCTCGAGGACCCGCCTGAGCGTGGCCTCGCGCTCACGGAGGACCGTTTCGGCCCTGACCCTGTCCGTTATGTCCTCGAACATCACGAAAGCCTTGTCGTCCTGCAGACGGCCGGACACCATCACGTTCCGGAGCGAACCGTCCTTGCGGGCGAGTCGGAACTCGACCGGCGGGATATCCCCGCCGCTCTCCCGGGCCTGGCGCAGCGATTCCGACCACCTGGCCATCATGACCGCGCGCTCGGCCGGGTCCGGCACGGCCGCGGCGGCCCAGGCGGCCTTGTCCGGTATGTCCGCGAGAGTGTAGCCGAAAACGGAGGTGAACCTGGCGTTAAGATATTCGATGCGGCCGTCCCGGTCGTGCATGGCGATGCCGACGGGAGCCTTTTCGATGAGAGAACAGAGCGCGGCTTCGCCGCCGAACAGGCCGGCCGGGAAGACAACTCCGGATTTCAGTGTTTCATCGGACATACCCACCCCGCGCTGGAACAACTCCAATATACCAAAATCGGGGGCGGGCCGGCGCTGTTTTCCGGGCGGGCCGGGGCGGGTCGCGGCGGCCGTCAAGTCTTGACGGGGGAAGTGTCCAGGGACCCTGCCGGCAATAGGACCGCGGAACCTTACGGAGACTTGCCCCATGTTGGTATCATAAGACCGTAAAGTTTTGGAGGTTAAATGAAGAAAATACTCGTTTCCATCATGTTCATGCTCCTGGCTGCCGGCTTCGGCGCCATGACCGTGAGCGCCGTGCTCTGCTCCAATGCCTACGCCGGCGGCACCATGCCCGACAGCGGCGACCCGGACCCGGACGGCGGCGGCTCGGGCGGTTCCGGCGGCGGCCCCGACGACAC
>JAVHLJ010000029.1 GCA_031082205.1 Elusimicrobiales bacterium | reverse complement strand
GGTGGGCATCCTGAACGCCGCTCCCAGGGTTTTCGGCCACGCGCTGCTGGACTGCCTGCTGGAAGACCCGTCCCTCGCCAGCGTCGTAGCGCACGAGGAAGACCTGGGCGGCCTGACCAGCAGCCTCAAACAGCACAGGCTCGACGTGGCGCTTTCCGATATCCCGATAGCGGGCCGGGGCCAGGAGGAGCTCGTCAACCATTTCATCTGCCGTATCCCGGTAGTGCTGGCCGCCGCCCCGGAGCTCGCCGCCCGCTGCAGGAAATTCCCGGCCGACCTCTCCGCCCTCCCGTTTATCCTGCCTTCCAGCCCCAGCCAGGTATTCCGGCAGGTGCAGGACGCGCTGGCGGCGCGCGCCATAACCCCGCGGGTCCTGGCGGAAGTGCAGGACGTGGAGCTGGCGCGGCGGCTGGCCCTGGCGGGCCGCGGCATAACTCCGCTGAACGAATACAGCGTAGCGGCAAGCCTGCCGGCCGGCGGCCTCGTGGCTATAAATTCAAGCCGCTCGCTGGGCATCTACGAGTCCGTCTATCTGGTCACGCGCAGGCGGAAATGGCCCAACCCGCTGACGGACAGGCTGATAATCAATTTCCGGGACCTGCTCGAGAAACAGCGGGTTAAAAAAAACCGCCGCGCTTAAGAGACCCGTCGGGCCGCGCGAGGCCGGGCCATGAAATTGACAGCGGAGGGGGCTTTTCATAGCATTTATCAAAACACTTTCCCCGGCTGAACCGCGGGGGAGAAGGCGGCGCAGGAACAATGACCAATATCCGCAAAGACATTACCGCGACCACGGGGCGCACCCCGCTGGTGCGGATAAACAGGCTGGCCCCGGCCGGCGGCGCGTCCGTGCTGGCGAAAGTGGAATCCTTCAACCCGCTCTCCAGCGTCAAGGACCGAGTGGGCGCGGCCATCATAGACGACGCCGAGAAGCGCGGCCTGCTGAAGCCGGGCACGACGATAATAGAACCGACCAGCGGCAATACCGGCGTCGCGCTGGCCTTCGTCTGCGCCGCGCGCGGCTACCGGCTGATACTCGCCATGCCCGACACGATGAGCCTGGAGCGCCGCCAGATACTGAAGATATTCGGCGCGGAGCTGGTGCTTACCGAGGGGGCCCGGGGCATGCGCGGCGCGGTGGAAAAAGCCGCGGAAATCCAGAAAGCGACGCCGGGCAGCTTAATAGCCGGCCAGTTCACCAACCCCGCCAACCCGGAGATACACCGCCGCACCACCGCCGAGGAGATCTGGGCCGATACCGGCGGCGGGGTGGATTATTTCGTGGCCGGCGTGGGCACCGGCGGCACCATCACCGGCGTCGGCGAGGTGCTCAAGGCCCGGCGGCCCGGCGTTAAGGTCATCGCCGTGGAGCCGGCCGACTCTCCGGTGCTTTCCGGCGGCAGGCCCGGCCCGCACAAGATACAGGGCATCGGCGCCGGCTTCGTGCCGGAGATACTCAACCGCTCCGTGATAGACGAGGTCATTACCGTGACGGCCGCCGACGCCGGCGACACCGCCAGGCGGCTGGCCCGCGAAGAGGGGCTCTTCGCCGGCATCTCCTGCGGCGCGGCCATGTGGGCCGCCCTGCAAGTGGCCGCGCGGCCTGAGGCGGCGGGCAAGACCGTCGTCACCGTGCTGCCCGACGCCGGCGAGAGATACCTCTCCACCTGGCTCTTCGAGAACTTCAAATAGGAAACCGCCATATGCCCTTATCCAAAGAAGAACTCGCCCGCTATTCCCGCCAGCTCGTCATTCCCGAAGTCGGCCCGGCCGGCCAGGAAAAGCTGAAAGCCGCGAAGATAGCCGTCGTCGGGGCCGGAGGCCTGGGCAACCTGGTCCTGTCCTACCTGGCCGGCGCCGGCCTGGGGGAGATCGGCGTCTTCGATTCCGGCCCGGTGGAACTGTCCAACCTGCACCGCCAGCCGCTCTACGGGACCGGCGACATCGGCGCGCTCAAGACCGGCCTGGCCGAGCGGCGGCTGCGGGAACTCAACCCGCAGGTAAAAATAAACGCCCGTGAGCTCATGCTCACGGCGGACAACATCTCCGCCGAACTCGCGCCGTACGACTATATAGCCGACTGCACCGACAACTTCCCCACGCGGGCAGCCATCAACAAGGCCTGCTTCGCGCTGGGCAAAACTTACGTCCACGGCGCCGTCTTCCAGTTCGAGGGACAGCTGGCCGTCTTCTCCCCGCGCACGGGGCCCTGCCTGGAATGCCTCTGCCCGGGCGCCGGCGCCATGGAGAACCAGGCCTGCGCCGAATCGGGCGTCATGGGCCCGGCCGCCGGCGCCGTCGCCTCGATGCAGGCCATGGAACTGCTCAAACTGGCGCTCGGCCTGGAGACGCTCTCCGGCAGGTTCGCCATGCTGGACTTCAGGCACGGCGATTTCCAGGTGACGGAAATTAAAAAAGCTCCGGGCTGCCCGGTATGCGGGAAGACCGGCGGGCCCGGGGAGAAATTCCTCGCCTCGGTGGCGGTGGACCTCATAAGCCCGGAGGAACTCAAGGAGCGCATGGGATCGGGGTCGCCCCCGCGCCTGCTCGACCTGCGCTACGAATGGGAGCGCGGCCTCTGCTACATAAAGGGCGACGCCTGGATGGACTTCGACGCGCTGACGAAGGACGGCGGCGGCCTGGACCGCGGCGAAGACATCGTCCTCTACTGCAAAGGCCAGAGCAAATCCAAGGCCGCTTTCAGGAAACTGCGCGAGCTCGGCTTCACCCGGGTCCGCGTGCTGGCCGGCGGGATAGACGCCTGGGCGGAAAAGATAGAAAAGGGCATGACGCGCTACTGACCATGGAAACCGCGTACGCACCGAGGCCGAACCGCTCCCCCGCGACGTGCGCCGCGGCAAGGACGGCCTCCTCCGTCCTCAGGGCGAGAAGGACCTCGCCGCCGGACCGTCCGGCCAAAGGCCGACGCCCGGCAAGGGCCCTGCTGGCGGCGCTGGGCGTATTCTTCGTGGCGCTGGGCGCGCTGGGCGCGGCGCTGCCCGTCCTGCCCACCACGCCTTTCCTGCTGCTGGCCGCCTGGTGCTTCGCCCGCAGCTCCGACAGCCTGCACCGCCGGCTTCACGAGAACCGGTTCTTCGGCGAATACCTGCGCCGCTACAATTCCGGCGAAGGCCTGCCATTGCGCGCGAAAGCCGTCACCATCTCCCTGCTCTGGCTAACCCTCGGCGCCTCCGCGGCCTGGGCCTGGCCGGAGCGCCCCTGGCTGACGGCCCTATTGATCGCCATCGGCGCGGCCGTCACCGCGCACATACTCCTCATAGGCCGCAAAAAAGGCCGCTGATAAATAATACGCCGCCGGCAGACCGGACACGCCGGAGCTTAAAGGCTGTCAGGGAAGTACCGCCCCGTGAACGGGCTCTTTCTCCAGGGTTACCTGCCGCGCCCGGCGGAAACCGGCGCGACGCAGTATCTCCCTCCTGAAGAAAGCGCTTTCACGGGGATATTTGATGAAGAAACTGCCCGAGAAGACCACGGCGCCTTCGCCGCCGGCGAATTTCTTAAGGGCGGCGAGGGCGCGGCCTATCCTTTCGGCGTATTCGCCGAGTATCATGACGGCCAGCGGGTCGCCCTTGGCGTAATACTTGTAGAACAGCGGCACGAACTTGAACTTGAGCTCCTGAGGCAGGGGCCTGGCGTATTTCCTGAAATCCACGGCCCACAGCCGCGCCAGCAGGTCGTAGGGCGTCCGGCAGCGCGCGAGCCGCATTATCTCGCCGAGCAGGCGCGAGGGCTTGTTCCCCGGCAGCAGGCCGTGGGCCGCGCTGGAGACGCCAAGCACCATGGTGTTGAGGAGGTTCTTCACCTGGTAATCGCAGACCAGGCGCTCGCGGCCCCGGGCGTCGATGGCGGCGATAGTAAAGCCCGTGCCGAGGGAGATTATGAAGCCCGGCCGCGCCGACGTGCCGGCGCGCAGCGCCGCGAAGGCGTCGTTCTCGAAACTCATGGGGCCGGCATAGCCGAAGTCGCGCTTAAGATGCTCCCTGAAATATGGCTCCGCCATTTCCGCGTCGCGGGGGAAGTCTATGCCGCAAAGGCAGAAGCGGGCGCCGGACAGCTCTATCTTCCGGCCTCGGGCGAGCTTGCGCACGCCCCGCTTGATGAGGGCGTAAACGGCCTCGACCCCCTTTACCTCCAGGTTAGCGCCCGGAACCCGGGCCACGCGCACCGCCCCGCCGTCCTCCGGCCGCAGGGCCACGGCTATCTTGGTGCCGCCGCCGTCCACGCCGAGGAAATATTTCACCTGGCCCCCTTGTAGGGCGGCAGGAAGGCCTTGTTCTGCGCGAGCACGGCCTTGAGCAGGCGGAAGGTGACGTCGGCGTCCGGCGTGAGGGGGTTCAGCAGCAGCGCCTGGTAGGCCAGGTCGAAGTCGCATTTCCACGCGGCCTCGGCGGTAAGCGCCTCGTAGGCCTTTATCCGCTGCGACAGCCCCCTGGCGAAGACCGGCAGCTGCGCCGTCTTCAGCGGCTTGTAGCCGTTCCTGTCCATCATGCAGGGCATCTCGAGCACATGGTCCCGCTCGAAGCCGTCGTAAGTCCCGTTATTGGGCACGGCCACGGTGACGCGCTTCTTCTGCAGGCCCAGCAGGCAGGCGATGACGTCGTAGGCGACAACGTTGTAGAAGGCGCCGCCGCGCTCCTTTACGGCCTCGGGTATCTCCGAGACCGACGGCGAGCGGTAGGCCGCGAAGATGCGCCGCTCTATCCCGGCCACCTTGGCCGCGCGCGACGGGGTGGTCTTGTCCTCTTTCACCACCGCGCCGGCGTGGAAGAAATACTTGTGGTAGCCGGTGGGGATTATCCCGGCGCGCCTCATTATCTCCGGCGTCAGCTTGACCTTGGTGATATTGAGCGCCGTCGGGAGGCCTTCCTGCTCTATCATCCGCTTTATGACCGCGGGAAGAACCGAGCGGCCGTTGCGCCGCACGTCCAGCACCCAGGCGAAATGGTTGGGCCCGACATAATCTATCTCGGTGTCCTCCATGCGCGCGCCGATCAGGTCGCTGACGCCCTTATGCATCGTCAGCGAGCCGTTGCAGATGCCCACGGCCCGGATATCGTGGAAGCGCACCAGCGACTCGGTGACGATGCCCACCGGGTTGGTGAAATTGACCAGCCAGGGGTCCCGCGCGCCGTAGCGCAGCAGCGCGTCGGCTATCCCGCGGATCTGCGGTATGGTGCGCAGGGCCTTGGAGAAGCCGCCCACGCCGGTGGTCTCCTGGCCGATGATGCCGAACCTGCGGCCGAGCTCCTCGTCGCGCCGGCGCGCCGCCATCATGCCCACGCGTATCTGCGGCACCACTATCCTGGCGCCCTTCACCGCCTCTTTGAGGTCGAGCGTGGCCTTGATGGCCAGCTTCGACCTGGACTTTTCCGCCAGCCGCCGCGTGAAGCCGTGCACGGCCTTCAGGCGCCCGGCGTCTATGTCCATAAGGCAGACCTCGGACACCGCCTGGTCCAGCCCGGAATTCAGAATGTGATCGATAAGAAGGGGGGTGTAGCTCGAACCCGCCCCCACGATAGCAAGCTTTGTCATGGCAACCTCTTGTTCCGGCCTCGCCCGGCACGGGCGCAGCGTCGCCGGGAAAACCTAACTTTACTAGTTTTAACCGGGGTTGTAAATCGGCCCGCGGCGCCCGGCCCCGGCCTCGCGTCCGGCCGTCTCCGGCGGGCTTTTCTGATAGCCGCTTGACTCCCGCGGATAGTTTTACGACAATCTGACCAAGGGGGAGGATGTCACGATATCGAGCTCTGGAATATCCACTTGCCGACAACGGGAATAAAAAATAAGGGGAGGCGGAATGAAAAAACAGAAAGAGAATAGATTGACGTCGGTGACCGGCGCGCCGGTGGCCGACAACCAGAACAGCCTGACGGCCGGCCCGCGCGGCCCAATGCTGCTTCAGGACGTCTGGTACCTCGAGAAGCTCGCGCATTTCGACCGCGAGGTCATACCGGAGCGCCGCATGCACGCCAAGGGCTCGGGCGCCTTCGGCACCTTCACGGTGACCAAAGACATAACCAGATACACAAAGGCGGCCATGTTCTCGAAGGTGGGCAAGAAGACCGAACTGTTCGCCCGCTTCTCAACCGTGGCCGGCGAGCGCGGCGCCGCCGACGCCGAGCGCGACATCCGCGGCTTCGCCGTGAAGTTCTACACCGACGAGGGGAACTGGGACCTGGTGGGCAACAACACGCCTGTCTTCTTCCTGCGCGACCCGCTCAAGTTCCCGGACCTCAACCACGCCGTCAAGCGCGACCCGAAGACCAACCTGCGCAGCGCGCGCAACAACTGGGACTTCTGGACCTCGCTGCCCGAGGCGCTTCACCAGGTGACCATCACCATGAGCGACCGCGGCATACCGGCCAGCTACCGCCACATGCACGGCTTCGGCAGCCACACCTTCAGCATGTATAACAGGAAGAACGAGCGCGTGTGGGTGAAGTTCCACCTGCTGACCCAGCAGGGCATAAAGAACCTCACCGACCAGGAAGCCGAGGCCCTGGTCGGTAAATGCCGCGAGAGCCACCAGCGCGACCTCTTCGGCGCCATCGAGAACAAGCAGTTCCCGAAGTGGACCATGTACATACAGGTGATGACCGAGGAGAAGGCGCGCGACCTGCCTTACAACCCCTTCGACCTCACCCGCGTGTGGTACCATAAGGACGCGCCGCTCATCGAGGTCGGCGTGATGGAGCTCAACCGCAACCCGGAGAACTACTTCGCCGACGTGGAGCAGGCCGCCTTCAACCCGGCCAGCATAGTGCCCGGCATCGGCTTCTCGCCGGACAAGATGCTGCAGGGGCGCCTGTTCTCCTACGGCGACGCGCAGCGCTACCGCCTGGGGGTAAACCACCACCAGATCCCGGTCAACAAGCCGCGCTGCCCGTTCAACTCCTACCACCGCGACGGCCAGATGCGCACTGACGGCAACCACGGCGGCACGCTGGGCTACGAGCCCAACAGCTACGGCGAATGGGCGCAGCAGCCCGGCTACGCCGAGCCGCCGCTGAAACTCGAAGGCGCGGCCGACCGATGGGCGCAGGAGGACGATAACTTCATACAGCCCGGCAAGCTGTTCCGGCTGATGAACCCCGCCCAGCAGCAGGCGCTCTTCGAGAACACCGCCCGCGCCATGGGCGACGCCCCGAAAGAGATAAAGCTGCGCCATATCGGCAACTGCCATAAGGCCGACCCCGCCTACGGCGAGGGCGTGGCCAGGGCGCTGGGACTCAAAGTAAAGGAGGCGGTGGCGAAGTAATGCCGCTGCGCTGCCCTGAAAAACCGCGTACGCGCCCGGAGGAAGCACCGGCTTCCCCCGGAGCGTGCGCGTCGCCGCCGGCCTCCCCGACGAGGGGGGGCCGGCCGGCCAGGGCCATGCTCGCCTCGCTGGGAGTATTTTTTGTGGCCCTGGGCGCGCTGGGCGCCGCGCTTCCCGTCCTGCCCACAACGCCGTTCCTGCTGCTGGCCGCCTGGTGCTTCGCCCGCAGCTCCGGCCGCCTCCACCGCTGGCTCCATGAAAACCGTTTTTTCGGCGAATACCTGCGGCGCTACAGGTCCGGCGAGGGCATTCCCCTGCGCGCAAAAATCATTTCGATCTCCCTGCTTTGGCTTACGCTCGGAACCTCCGCAGCCTGGGCCTGGCCGGAGCGCCCCTGGCTGGCCGCCCTGCTGATTTCAGTCGGAGCGGGCGTCACCGCCCACATCTCCCTCATAGGCCGCAAAGCCGGCCGCTGAAGCGCCTTTCGGCGCCGATGCTGCGGCTGTTCGCGCGCCCCGGCGGGGCGGGGGAAGCGTCCCCAGCCCAAGAGCACAGGGAAATGCGCTATTACTGGAAACGGCGTTAAAATAATGCTATTTTCGAGGTAGTACCCTTTCCATGCCCCTCACTTTTCCGGATACATCCCGATGAAACACCTCGCGGCTGTTGTTTTCAACAGACTCAGATCCATCAGTTCCGTACGCATGGTCGGACTGGGCTACCTGTCATATATCCTTTTCGGCTTCATACTCCTGTCGCTGCCGGCGCTGCACACCCATTTCGTAAAGCCGCTCGACAATCTCTTCACGGTGGTCTCGGCGGTATCAACGACCGGACTGACCACGGTAACGGTGGGAGACGACTACAATTTCTGGGGCCAACTCGTTATCCTGATCCTCATCCAGCTCGGCGGCCTCGGGTACATGACGTTCAGCTCGTTCGTGATTCTTTCCACCAAAAAGATCCTCGACGACAAATCCAAGAGCGTGGCCCACACCGTCTTCAGCACCCCCAAGGATTTCAAGATAGAAAAGTTCATCGTAAGCGTCATCATCTTCACCGCGATAGCCGAAGGGTTGGGCGCCATAGGGCTTTACTTCGTTTTCGCGGGAGCCGGCGTACCGGCCCCGCTATGGAGCGCCATCTTCCACAGCGTCTCCGCATTCTGCACGGCGGGGTTCAGCCTGTTCCCCGCGGGCTTTGAGGGGTTCAAAGACAATTTCTGGCTTAACGGCCTGGTATCCATACTAAGCCTTATCGGCGCCATGGGATTCATCGTCTGCGTGGACGTATGGCGGAAATTCAAAGGCGACGTTCCGCAGGTCACCCTGACGACCAGGGTGATCCTTTCCATGACCGGCTGGCTTCTGGTGCTGGGCACCGCGCTGCTGTTCCTTACCGAGACTTACGGCAATTCCGTCCCGCCGGAAACGAGGCTGATGTCTTCCTTCTTCCAGGCCATGACGGCGTTCACCACCGTCGGGTTCAACACGGTCGCGATAGGGACCCTGTCAAAGTCGGCCCTCATGCTTATCGCCATACTCATGGTGATAGGGGCCTCTCCCGCCGGCACCGGCGGCGGCCTCAAGACCACCACCTTTTCCGCCATCTGGGCGCTCATGAAAAGCGCGGCGGGCGGAGCCCGGGAAGTGAAGATCTACGGGGCGGAAGTCCCGGACGACCGGATACGGACGGCCGTCGCTACCTTCACATTTTACGTTTCCACCCTGGTCATCGGCACATATCTGCTGACATTGACGGAAACAGCGCCCTTCCTCGACGTGTTCTTTGAGGCGGCGTCAGCGCTGGGCACCGTCGGGCTCAGCATGGGCCTGACGGCTTCGTTGACCACGCTCGGCAAATTCCTGATCATCATTCTGATGTACATCGGCCGCGTCGGCCCGCTCACGTTCGGCATGGCCCTCTACGTCAAACCCGAACTGATATTCGACGACGACAAGACCGACCTGGCCGTATGAGCGCGCGGAAAGGCCACATTATCACCTTCGGCTGAACTGTGGGGCCGCTTTCATTCTACCGTCCATAGACTGTTGAGAACCCTTTACAGCTTCTAGCGCCCAGGCCGTGCTAGCCTATGGCTGTGCCGTATCAAGCGCTATGCGCCTCAGACGGCCAGCGCAGATTTTTAAACTCTTTTCTGTAAATTATGGCCACCCGGGAAGGGGAATTAAACGGGGGCACCGTGATTTATAAAAAACCCGCCCTGGCTCGCTGCTCGCTCGCCCTGGCGGGCTTTTCTGTTATTAGTTGGTCGCCCCCGTGGGGAGTCGGGAGAAACGGCACACAGAAAAGATGAAACCCATATCCTAGCCCATCAAAGGACACGCACACCTTAAGGTGACAGTTCGGATACGGGTTTCATGTATAGTATAGTTCATAAACCCCTGTCTTTCCAGAGAAAGCGCCCACGCCCCAATTTTATGCATTTTAACTTTTGGATATTGATTTTGCATAATTTCTCTGCTATCCTATACCTATGAAACGATATATCCACCGCGCAATAGAGCGTGAACTGAAAGCCGCGGCCGGGGAATTCCCCGTAGTGGTCCTTACCGGCCCCCGCCAGACCGGCAAATCCACGCTGCTGCAGAAAACCTTTCCGGGCCACGAATACGTCACTTTTGACGATCCCGTCACCAGGAAACTGGCCGAGGAAGACCCCAAGGCCTTCCTGGCCAGGGCGCCGCGCATGATAATCGACGAGATACAGTATCTCCCTGAGATACTTCCCTACATCAAGATGAGCGCCGACCAGAACCGCGCCGCGAAAGGGAGATTCCTGCTTACCGGCTCACAATATTTCCCATTGATGGCCGGCCTCGGAGAGTCCCTGGCCGGGCGCGCGGCGCTTTATGAGCTGCTCGGTTTTTCCACCGAAGAGAACAAGTCCTCAAAAACCGCCGATCCGTTCAAATTGCTTTTCACCGGCTCCTACCCCGAGGTAGTCGCGGGAGGAGCGGACCGCAACCGCTTCTACGCGTCCTACCTGCAGACCTACCTGGAGCGGGACATAAGGCAGATAGCGTCCGTACAGGACCTTCGCGTCTTCCAGAACTTCCTGGAACTGCTGGCCGCCCGCGCAGGCGCGCTCCTGAACCTCAACGAGATCGCTAAAGAGTGCGGCACCAGCTTCACCACCGCCCGGCGCTGGCTTTCGCTGCTGGAGACCACGCGCCTGGTCTACCTGCTGCGCCCCTATCACCGCAACATTTCAAAGCGCGTGGTAAAAAGCCCTAAAGTCTATTTCACGGACACCGGCCTCCTGGCCTACCTGCTGCGCTACCCCAGCGCTTCGGTACTGCGCGGCGGCCCCCAGGCCGGGGCGCTTTTTGAGAACCTCATGGTCGTGGAACTGCTGAAGTACAAACTTAATCACAACCGCAACTATGAGTTATACTTCTACCGCGACTCTAACGCCAACGAGATAGACCTCCTGTTGGATTTCGGCATAAGCCGGACGATGATCGAATTCAAGGCCACAGCAACTCCCCGCCCTGAGCACCTCGGAAATATCAGAAAACTTGGGGCTGAGCTAAAAGCTTCGAAAGGATACCTCATCAGTATGGCAGGAAAGAGAGAACAAGCCGGGAAAGACATACGGCTCCTGCCCTGGCGGGACATCATAGAAGTCGCCGGAGGGGAATAACTTCCCAGGCCGTGAAGGCCGGCTCCGCTGATCCCAGGCAATTCCAAATCGCTGACTCACCCACTATTGCGTATTACAATATGCAATATTTTCCACAAGGGGGGTGGAATTCGCCCGGGCATCAACATATCGGGAACTCCGACAAACTGGCCTCAACGGCACATGCTAACATGGAACCTATCAGCATTCTAAGGAGGCTCCATGAAAGAAAAGTCACTTGTACGCAGCTGGATACGCGACACCGTCCGCAACGGGGTGCGCTACTACTCGGTAGTGGACGCAATAGCGGGGACCGTAGCCACAAAGAATCCTCGCGACTACTGGTACCACTTAAAAAACAGGCCGATGGACGAACATGATTTTAAGTTGTCGACACTTTGTCGACAACTGCGTTTGAGGGCCAAAGACGGAAAATATTACCTGACCGACTGCGCCGATAAAGCCGGCATGCGGATCATCTTAAACCACCTTCCGGGCAAGGATGAGATCCCGCTGCTCCGACGGAATAGATATAATATCGAAGCTATAGCAAAGGCCCTGACCGGAGAAAGCGAACATAAATGCGGGAACCACATAGGGAGTTGTCGACACGCGGCAACAGAGAAACAGCCGATTCCTCGTCGGGAAAGCCCGGCCGCGGCCAAAGCGGGAAAGAGGGGCCGGGAAGAAAAGTCTGCATCATTACTTTCGGATGCCAGATGAACGAGGCGGACTCGGAGCTGGTGGCGGCGGATTTCGCGGCGCGCGGATACGGGCTTACCGACGACCTGAAGAAGGCCGACGCGGTGGTGGTCAACACCTGCACGGTGCGGCAGCAGGCGGAGAACCGGGCGCTGTCGCAGCTGGGGCGCCTGGAGGGCTGGAAGGCGGCGCGCGAGGGCCGCAAGCTTTTCGTCATAGGCTGCGCGGCGGAGCGGCTGGGCTTCGGCACGCTGCGGCATAAATTCCCTTTCATAGACGGCGTCATCGGGGCCAAGGCGCTGGACGGGCTGTCGGAGGCGCTGGACAAGCATCTCCCTCCGGCCGGCGGCGAAACGGCGCCGGCCAATATTTTCAATTCGCCGCTGTCGGCCTATGTGACGGTGATGCGCGGCTGCTCGCTCAAATGCAGTTACTGCATAGTGCCGTCGGTGCGCGGGCCGGCGGCCTTCCTGCCGGAAGAGGAAGTCCTCCAACAGGTCCGTCGGAGAGTCGAAGCCGGGGCGCGGGAGATAGTGCTGCTGGGCCAGACGGTCAACGCCTGGCGGGAGGGGGAGCGGCGGTTCGAGGACCTGCTCGATTCCATAAGCTCCGTGCCGGGCGTGCTGCGCCTGCGGTTCATGAGCCCGCACCCGCTCTACTTCACGCCGGCCTGGCTGCGCTCCTACGCCGAGAACCCGGCCATCGCGCGGCACCTGCACCTGCCGGTGCAGAGCGGCTCGGACCGGATACTAAAGGCCATGCGCCGCGGCTACACCTCGGCGGAATACCTGGCCACGCTCGGGAAGATACGCAAGGCGGACCCGGACACGGTTTTCTCCACGGACTTCATCGTGGGCTACCCGGGCGAGACGGAGGAGGATTTCGAAAAGACGCTGGAACTGGTCCGCGCCGGCCGGTTCGGTTTCGCCTTCTGCTTCAGGTATTCGCCGCGGCCCGGCGCCCCGGCAAAGGACGCGCCTGATCTCACGGACCGGGAAATGAGGGGCCGCCTGGCCCGGCTGCTGGAGGAGGTAAAAAAGACCGGCGGGGGTATTTTCGCGGAAAGAATTGGTAGAATAGAGGAAGTCCTTGTGGAGTCCGCGCGGAGGGGCAAGACCTCCTCCAATTTCAACTGCAGGCTGGACAGGGAATGCGCCCCGGGTTCGCTGGTGAGAGTGGAAGTCACCGGGACCGCAAAAACTGAACTAAGCGGGAAGGTGTTACCATGACCAAGAAGCACAAGGTAGTCAAGGAAAGGCGCCAGCACGTCCGTCTCCCCATCCTGCACGGCATACTCGAGCCCGTGGAAATAGAGTTCTTCACCACGGACGACGCGGGCAAGACGCGCCCGCAGCCGGCCATCCTCGCGGACCTCTCGGCCGGCGGCATGCGGCTCATCACCTTCATGGCCCCGCCGCATTCCAAGGAGTTCAACATAGTACTCAACCTCGCCGGCCTGGGCGAAGTGCCGATAACCGGCAAAATATCCTGGGTCAAGGAGAAGGGCGGAGTGTTCATGAACGGAATCTCGTTCAGCGGCATCAGCCCGGACTCGGTCAAGAAGATCAGCCTTATGGCCGAGGACTACACGGACTGCGACACTCGCATAGAGCTCAAGCTGCCCGAGGTCTGCGTTGAGACCTGCAAGGCGCACGTGCTCTGCAACAAACCCCAGAAGGACGATACTCTCTTCAAGAAGAAGTAAGCCGCGCACGGGATAGACCGGAAGGCCGGACGCTTTAACAAGGATAAAACCGCTAAAGCTTTCGGCCTTCTTGTTTCCCGCCGCTCATTAAAGAAGAATGTCCCATCCAGAGATAAAGCCCATAACGCTGATGGGGACCACCGCCTCGGGCAAGACGGAGGCGGCGCTGGGTCTTGCGCGCCTGCTGGGCGGAGAGATCATATCGGCGGACTCCCGGCAGGTCTATAAGCGGCTCACGGCCGGCACGGCCAAGCCCGACGGGGCCTGGCGGGAGGAGGACGGCCGCCGGGTATACCTGGTCGAAGGCGTGCCCTACCACCTGGTGGATTTCCTGGACCCCAAGTCCTCCTACGACGCCGCCTCTTTCGCGGCCGACGCGCACAGGCTGGTCAAAGAAATCACGGCGCGGGGCAAGGTGCCCATAATCGCCGGCGGCACGGGCATGTACATACAGGCGCTCTGGAGCGGCCTGGACCCGCTGCCGCCCGCCAGGCCG
This sequence comes from Elusimicrobiales bacterium, assembly GCA_031082205.1. Lineage (GTDB taxonomy): Bacteria > Elusimicrobiota > Elusimicrobia > Elusimicrobiales > UBA9959 > UBA2231. Next base: position 14,056 of record JAVHLJ010000029.1, on the reverse strand, counting down.
GAGGTCCGGGCCGAACTGACGGCCTTCGCCGATAAGGAAGGCCGGCCGGCGCTTCACGCCAAGCTGGCGGAGCTGGACCCGGAAGCCGCGGCGAAGATACCGTTCAATAATATCCAGCGCGTCATCCGCGCGCTGGAGGTCATCCGGATAAGCGGCAGGAAGATCTCCGAGCTCTGGACCGGTAAGTTCCACAACGCGCTGCCGACCCATCTATCGCGCTTCCTTATCCTCGCGTGGCCCAAGAAGGAGCTGACCGACCGGGTGCGCGCGCGGACGGCGGCCTCCTTCGTCCGCTGGGAGGCCGAGACCCGGGCGCTGCTCGACGAGGGCTATCCCGACGACTGCCCCGCGCTCAGATCGCTTGGCTACCCGCAGATGATCGATTACATACGCGGCGACGCGGGCCAGGCCGCGACGGCCGACAAGATAACGGCCGTCACCATGTCCTACGCCAAGCGCCAGGCCACCTGGTTCGGCCGCTACCGCAATGTCCCCCGGGTGGAGATCTCGTCGCCCGCCGACCTGCTGCCGGAAAGGCTGCTCAAAGCCGCGGAGGCCGCCTGAAGGCGCTGCTCGTCGCCGTGTTCAGGGGCGGCCCGGCCGAATCGGCCGCCGCCGCCTCCGAGCTGGCCGAACTGGGCCGGCTCTGCGAGACCGCCGGCATCATCCCGGCCGGCAGCGTCCCGGTCCGCGTGAAGGCCTTCACCCCGGCTACGCTGCTGGGCTCGGGCAAGGCCAGGGAGCTGGCCGCCAAGGCCGCCGAGTTAAAAGCCGACGCGGTCATCTTCGACGACGACCTGACCCCCGCGCAGCAGCGCAACCTCGAGAAGATATTCTCGCTGGCGGTCACCGACCGCACCGAACTGATAATCCAGATCTTTTCCCAGCGCGCCCGGACGCGCGAGGGGAAGCTCCAGGTGGAGCTGGCGCGCCTTACCCACATGCTGACGCGGCTCACGGGCAAGGGCGAGGCGCTGGAGCAGCAGCACGGCATGATAGGCACGCGCGGCCCGGGCGAGCGCAAGATAGAGTACGAGCGCCGCGCGCTGCGCGACAAGATAGGCGAGCTGCACCAGCGCATGGAGGCCGTGCGCCGCGAGCGGTCGGTGCAGCGCGGCAAGCGCGACGCGGTGCCGCTGCCGCAGGTCTCCATCGTGGGATATACCAACGCGGGCAAGTCCACGCTGCTCAACGCGCTCACCCGCGCGGCGGGGCGCGGCGCCATCTACGCCGACGACAAGCTCTTCGCCACCCTCGACCCCACCACGCGCCGCGTGCGCCTGCCCGGCGGGGGGGAGGCCCTCTTCACCGACACCGTCGGTTTCATACAGAAGCTGCCGCACTCGCTGGTGGCGGCCTTCAAGGCCACGCTGGAGGAGATCGGCCGCTCGGACCTTGTCATACACCTGCACGACCTATCCTCGCCGGCGCTGGCCGAACAGCACGCGGCGGTCAAGGCCACGCTGGCCGAGATAGGCGCGGGAGACAAGCCCACGCTCAACGTCTTCAACAAGGTGGACGCGCCCGGGGCCTCGCCGGCCCGCGCCCGGCGGCTGGGCCGCTTCTTCCAGCCGCTCTGCGTCTCGGCGCTCAGGGGCGACGGCCTGGACGCCCTGCTGGCCAAGGCGGAAGCCATGCTCTCGGCCTCCTGGCAGGAGCGCGAGATAGTCCTGCCGCGCGCCAGGGCCGGGCTGATAAAGGAGATCTACCGCATAGGGCAGGTGCTCTCGGCCGACCACGCCGAGAAGGAGATCAGGGTCCGCTTCCGCGCCACCGCCGCCAACTGCGCCCGCCTGGAGGCCCTGCTGGCCAGATAATCCTTGCGGCGCCGCCCATTTTTATATAATTTATGAACTTCACCATGTACGAACTTTCCATCGCACTCACCTTCATCGCCAGTTATGTCCTGGGCGGCATACCGGCCGGCTACCTCATAGGCAGGCGCTTCTACGGCATCGACATCAGGCAGTACGGCTCGGGCAATCCGGGCACGGCCAATGTCTACCGCACGCTCGGCAAATGGGCGGGGATATCGACCTTCGTCATAGACTTCCTCAAGGGCTTCGTCCCGGCCTGGTACGCAATGCAGTTCTACGTGCGCGACGGCCACTGGTGGATACCGGTCACGGCCGGCGCCCTCTCCATCGCGGGCCATATCTGGACCATCTTCCTGGGCTTCAGGGGCGGCAAGGGCGTGGCCACCGCCGCCGGCGTCTTCATGGCCCTGCTCCCGGTGCCCACGGCCGGCGCCTTCGTCGTCTTCGGCATAGCCGTGGCCGTGACCAGCCATATCTCGGTCGGCTCCATGGCGGCCTCGGTGGCGCTGCCGGTGCTCTGCTATTTCCTGACCGATCCCAACGGCAAGCAGCGCCCGTTCACCATATTGGCGCTGGTAGTCTGCGGGCTCATCTTCTACACGCATATCGCCAATATCCGCCGCATCCTGAAGGGGAAGGAGCTCTCGTTCCAGCACAAGGACGGGGCGTCCGCCTCCAAAAAGGAGGGGGGCGCCTGAGCCCCCGCCCATGGCCGAACCCCTGGAGAAAGAAGTAAAGATCTACTCTATCGCGACCAGCCTCAGCGAGTCGATAATCTTCCTCGACGAGACCGACGGCTCGCGTATACTGCCCATCTGGATAGGGCCCTCCGAGGCGCAGGCCATCGCCATACGCCTCTCGGGCTACCCGTCGCCCCGGCCGATGACCCACGACCTCCTCTTCGCCCTGATCAGGGAACTGGGCTACACGCTCGAGAAGGTCGTCATCAAGGACATAAACGACAACACCTATTACTCGCTCATACACCTCGCGTCCAGGTCCGGCGGCGAAAGCAAGGCCGTGGACGCCCGCCCGTCGGACGCCATCGCGATGGCGGTGCGCTTCGGCTGCCCGATATACGTCTCGGAGGCCGTCTTCTCCAAGACGCAGGTGCTCTCCAAGCCGATAACCGAGGACGAGGTGGTCAAGTTCCGCGAGGACCTCAAGAATTTAAAGCCTAACGACATAATCTCGCAGCTGCTCAAGGAGCCCGGCCCTCCCGGGGGGCCCGGCAAGGGCGCGCGCGACGACAGGCGCGGTGAAGAAGAGGAAGAAGGGGAGGAGGACGATGAACAGGCATGACATAATCAAGGAGATCGCCCGCCACCTTACCACCGAAAAGGACGCCAAGATGGCCGTGCACCGCATCTTCGAGATGATGGCCGCCGCGCTGCGCTCCAACGAGAAAGTGGTCATCTCCAATTTCGGGACTTTCCGCGTAAAAGAGCGCCAGCCGCGCCAGATGCGCAATCCCAAGACCAACCAGAAGGTCATGGTCGGCCCGCGCAAGAGCATCCGCTTCAAGCCGTCCCGCAAGATACTGATAGGGATATAAGTACGGAAAAGAACTATCTCACCATAAACGAGATAGCCGGCAAGACCGGCATCGCCCCGCACACCATAAGGTACTGGGAGTCCCGGTTCAGGCTGCTGCGCCCCCTGCGCCTGGCCAGCGGCCACCGCCGCTACACGCAGAAGGACCTTGAGACCGTCAACGAGATAAAAGACCTGGTCCTGCTCAAGGGCTATTCGCTGCGCGGCGCCAGGAAGGTGCTCTACTCCCGCGGCAAGACCAAACCCGAGAAGAAGCAGTTCATCCCGCCGGCCGCCGACTTGAAAACGGCGGAGCTTCTCGACGAGATAAAGAAAGAGCTGCGGCAGATAATGAAAGAGCTCTGAGCCGCGCGCGCGATTTTGAGACGGGCCCCGTTTTTGATAGAATAACGCCTCGACGTTTTCGACCTTCCTCACCGGGGCGTGGCTCAATGGTAGAGCGCTCGCTTGGGGTGCGAGAGACTCCGGGTTCAATTCCCGGCGCCCCGATGAGGAAGGTCGAACTATTTGGTATAGCGACGGAAGACCTGCGAACGACGCGACGGGAAGAACCCGAGTCTCAATCCGAGACGAGGGTTCGCCGGCGCCCCGATGAGGAAGGTCGAACTATTTGGGAGGGGAAAAACATGATCGGGAACAAGATAATGGCGGCGGCGGTTTTCATGGCGGCCCTGTCGGCTTTCGCCTGCGCGGCCAAGACCGGTTCGGAAAAGAAGGACGGCGACGCCGGCAGGCCGGAACCCCCGGCCCTGGCCCGCTACAATAACGATTTCGCCATAAAGCTCTACCGCTCCCTAGCGCCCGAGGGCGGCAATATCTTCTTCTCCCCCTACAGCATATCCTCGGCCTTCGCCATGACCCGCGAGGGAGCCAAGGGACCCACCGCCGTCGAGTTCGATTCCGTCTTCGGTTTCCCGGCGCCGGACAAGGGCCTGGCCGAGAGCTTCGCCGCCGGGGCCGCCGCGCTGGAAGCCGGGAAGGGGTCCGCCAAGCTGGTCCTGGCCAACAGCATCTGGCCCCAGAACGGCTACAAGTTCCGGGCCGATTATCTCACGAAACTCAAAAGATCCTACGGCGCCCAGTCCTCCGCCGTCGACTTCCGCAAGGACGCCGAAGCCGCCCGCAAGGAGATAAACGACTGGACCGAGAAGAAAACGGACGGCAGGATAAAGGACCTTTTCCCGGCCAAGTCGCTCAACGCCCTCACCCGGCTGGTACTGGCCAGCGCCGTCTATTTCAAAGGCTCCTGGCAGCATCCCTTCGAGGCGGGCATGACCTCCGACGCCGACTTCTTCGTCAAGGAGGGGGAGCCGGTGAAGGTTAAGATGATGGCCCATCCCGGCCAGAAGAAGCGCCTCTATACCGCCGACGAACTGGCGGCCGTGGTGGACCTGCCCTACGCCGGCGGCTCGCTGTCCATGATGGCGATACTGCCGCGCGAGGGAAAAAGCCTGTCGGAAGTGGAAGGCGCCCTCTCGGCCGGGAAGATAGCCGCCTGGCGCGCCGACATGCAGGAGCGCGACGTCAAGGCTTTCCTGCCCAGGTTCAAGTTCACCTCCAAGTACAGCCTGGCCGAACGCCTTCAGAAGCTGGGACTGAAGATCGCCTTCACCGACGCCGCCGATTTCTCCGGCATGGACGGCACGCGGGACCTTTACGTGCAGAAGGCCTTCCACCAGGCTTTCGTGGAGGTCAACGAGGAAGGCACCGAGGCGGCCGCCGCGACCGGCGTGGCCATGGGCCTCAAGTCGATAATGATGGATTTCGAGGTCTTCCGCGCCGACAGGCCCTTCCTGTTCCTGATAATGGAGAACAGGACCGGCCTGGTCCTGTTCATCGGGCGCGTGGAGAACCCGGCGGCCTGAAGCCGCGCGCGGGCCCGGAGAGGCCCTGGGTCAGCCGGCTTTAAAGCCGGCGCGGCCCAGGGCCTTTTTCACGGCCTCCAGCGTCTCCGCTTTCCCGTCGTACTCCAGCGAGAGCTCGGCGCGCTCCAGGCTTACCTCCGCCGAAGCGACCCCGGGCACCGACTCGGCCGCTTTTTTTACGCCCGCCGCGCAGCCCCCGCATTTCATCCCGCTGACCCCGAGAGCGATCTTCATGTTCCGGCTCCTTGACAATAATTATTCCAATTTAGTAATCTTTATCAAACGATAGTTATTCTAATTTACCTTACGGGAAAAGTCAACATGAAGAACAGCGCCGCGCCCGCCGCAAAAAAAGCCTCCGCTCCGCCCCGCCGCACTCCGCAGCGCGACGCGCTCGAGGCGCTGCTGGAGGGGAACACCTCTCACCCGTCGGCCGAGCGCCTGCACGCGGCCCTCAAGCGCCGCTTCCCCGGCCTCTCGCTGGCCACCGTCTACAACAACCTGCAGAAGCTGGTCTCGCTGGGCCGCCTGGCGGAGCTCCGCTTCGACCCGGAGCGCAGCCGCTTCGACCCGGACCTGGGCGTCCACGCCCACATGTTCTGCCTGGCCTGCGGCGCCGTCTATGATATAAGGCGCCCGGCGCCGCGCCCGCCGGAGCCCCGGAGCTGCGGCGGCTTCCGCACGGTGCACTCGGAGACCGTTTTCCGCGGTTACTGCCGCCCCTGCGCGGCGAAAAGCTCCAAGTCGTCCAAAAGGAGGACAAGACCATGTGCGAAGAAAAAGAAAAAGCGCTGACGGTAGGGGAGAAGGCCCCCTGTTTCGAGCTCGAGACCTTCGAGCCCGCCTCCATGAAGTTCGGCCATTTCCGCCTGGCCGACGCGGTCAAGGACAAGCGCTGGACCGTCCTGGTCTTCTACCCGGCCGACTTCACCTTCGTCTGCCCGACCGAACTGGCCGACCTGGCCTGCAAGCACGCCGAACTCGCCGCCCTCGGCGCCGAGGTCGTCTCGGTCAGCGTGGACACCAAGTTCACCCACATGGGCTGGCAGGCCCAGGAGCGGCTGCTCAAGGACGTCAGGTACCCGATGGGCTCCGACGTTAAAGGGACCCTCGCCAGGGCCCTGGGCGCCTACGACTACAAGAGCGGCCTGGCCTACCGCGGCACCTTCATCATAAATCCCGACGGGCTCCTTGTCGGCGCCGAGGTGAACTTCAACAATGTCGGCCGCGACATGGACGAGCTGGCGCGCAAGATGAAGGCCTTCGTCCACGTTTACAAGAACCCGCAGGAGGTCTGCCCCGCCAAGTGGAAGCCCGGCGAGAAGACCCTCAGGCCCTCGGAGAAGATGGTCGGCAAGGTCGGCGAAGCGCTCAAGTAGGACGATCCCTCCCCTGCGCCGGCGGGAATGATGCCTGCCGGCGCTTTTATTTTGTATAAAAGCATCATGCGCCGTCACCGCCCGCTGAAAGCGGCCCTCATCTACAGCTGCGAGCCCTCCGGCCATTCCTCGGCCGCGCAGGCCATAGCCGAGGAGCTGCCGCCGGAGCTGGTCGAGCCCGTCCACGTCAATCTCTCTTCGGTGTTCCCTTCGTTCGGCCCCTTCGTCGCGCGCGCCTACCTGCAGATGCTCAAGAAAACGCCGGCCGTCTGGTCCTACGCCTACGATAACGGCCTCGTCGCGATGGCGGCCAGGAGCCTGCGCGGGGCCGTGCTGCCCTACTATTCCCGCAGGCTCTCGGCCTACCTGCGCAAGCGCGGCGTCAGAGCGGTCATCTCCACCCACGCGGCGGCCTGCCAGATGCTCGCCTCCGACGGCGGCGGCACCGCCCACGGCCCGCTCTTCGCCGTCGTCACCGATTTCCGCGCGCACTCCTACTGGCCGGGCCGGGGGATCAAGGCCTGGTTCACCCACGACCGCGCCGGCTCCGACGACCTCAGGAAGAACGGCGCGCCGGCCGAGAAGATCTTCGCCTGCGGCATACCCGTGCGCAGGGGTTTCGCCGCGCCGCGCAGCAGCGAGGCCGAGCGCATCTCGCTGGGGCTGGACCCGCGGCTCTTCACCGTCCTGCTGGCCGGCGGCAGCAAGGGGCTGGGAGAGCTGGAGGAAGCGGCCGCCGCGCTCAAGCCGCTGCTGGGGAAGATACAGCTGCTGGTGCTCTGCGGCGAGAACAGGAAGCTCTCCGCGCGCCTTGAGAAGCTGCTGGGGGGGAAACGGCACGCGCGCGTCTTCAATTACTGCCGGGACACCTCGCCGCACCTGGCCGCGGCCGACATAGTGGCCGGCAAGCCCGGAGGCGTCACGGCCGCCGAGTCGCTGGCGCTGATAAAGCCGCTTTTCATCTTCGCCCCGCTGCCGGGACAGGAGGAGCGCAACGCCGACTTCCTTGCCCGCCGGCGGCTGGCGCTCAAGGCGGACAACGCCGCGGGCCTGGCCCAGCTGGTCAAAAAGGCCGCCGGCGACCCGGCCATGCTCGACCCCATGAAGAAGGCGATGACCGCTTTCTCCCGCCCGCGCGCCGCGCGGGACATAGCCGCCCGCGTGCTGGAGGAGCTCTACAGCCCCTCTTTTGAAAAGGGCCGGAAAACATGCTAAAATAAATCCACGATCGGGGCGTGGCTCAGCTGGCTAGAGCGCTCGCTTCGGGTGCGAGAGATCGTGAGTTCAAATCTCACCGCCCCGATTCAGTTTTTTAAGACAGTCAGTAACCGATGAAGCCCGGCGCGCGAGCGCCGGGCTTCGCGTTTGACCCCCTATTGCGCTGTCAATATCGCTTGCCCGTGCGTACCGTTTTTAGTATTATTTTCCCCGGTAAAGATGCGCGTATATTTCAAGGCCAGCGGCAGGGTGCAGGGAGTCGGCTTCAGGTGGTTCGTGCGCGACTCCGCGCTCTCGCTCGGGCTCTCGGGCTGGGTGCGCAACCTGCCCGGCGGCGACGTGGAAGGCGAGGCCCAGGGCCCCGCGGAAAAAGTGGAGCGCCTGCTGACGGAGATAAAGAGCGGCCACAACTGGGCCCGGGTGACGGGGCTGACGAGTCACGAAACGCCGGAAGAACCCGGCGACAATTTCGAAATAAGGTAAAGAGGTTCACGCCACATGCTTGATGAGAAGAAAGACAGGACCGAAGAGAAAGAAGAGGAAAGGGGAGAAGAGGCCGCCCGCCCCGAAGAGAAGGAAGAAGGCGCGGCGGAGGGCGCGGAGCAGAAGGGCATCCCCAAGGAGAAGCTCAGCGCCATCAACATAGATTCCACCAACCAGTACATCCGCAAGATCAGCACCATAGACCACAAGATCTCGCGCGAGGAGACGCACGACCTCTGGAAGCGCGTCAAGCGCGGCGACCGCCGCGCCAAGCAGCGCCTGCTGGAGCTCAACCTCAAGCTGGTCATCCCGATAGCCAAGCGCTTCCTCTACCCCGGCGCCGACCTGATGGACCTGGTCGAGGAAGGCAACCTGGGCCTGCTCCACGCCATCGACAAGTTCGACATACGCAAGGGCTACCGCTTCTCCACCTACGCCTCGTACTGGGTGGAGCAGTACATCCGCCGCTCGGTGGAGGAGACCTCGCGCACCATACGCGTCCCTCCCCACGCCTGGACCGCCCTGCGCAAATGGCTCAAGCAGTGGGACAGCATGCACGGCAAGCTGGGCCGCGATCCGACACTGGCCGAGATGGCCAAGCAGATGCACTGGACCGCCAACCAGGTGCGCACGGCCCTCAACGCCTCCGAGGTCATGACGGGCCTCTCGTCCATCGAGACCCCGCTGGGCTCCGACGACGGCTCCGACACGGTCGGCGACACGCTGCAGGACCACAACGCCTCCACGCCCGACAACCTCATCTCCATACTGCGCCTCCACGACGAACTCAAGGACGCGCTGGTGGAGATAGGCGAGCGCGAGCGCATGATAGTGGAGCTGCGCTACGGCCTGACCGGCCAGACCGCCATGACGCTCAACGAGATAGGCCAGAAGCTCAGCCTCTCGCGCGAGCGCGTGCGCCAGATAGAGGAGCGCGCGCTGCTGCGGCTGCGCCGCGTGGCCGCCCGCATGGGCCTCATCGAGATGTCCAACAAGGGCGGGCCCACCAACATACAGCCCGGCTGGAACCAGCCCAAGCAGAAGACCGACCTGCTGGGCGACGCCATCCCGACCAAGCCCTACGTGCCGCGCAAGCAGGGGAAGAAATGATGAACGCCACCGCAGCCGACATAGAGACGCTCAAGGCCGCCATCCGCGACGTGCCGGACTTCCCCAAGCCCGGCATCATGTTCAAGGACATCACCCCGCTGCTCAACGACACGGCGCTCTTCGGCCGGGCCGTGAAGCTGCTGGCCGAGCCCTACAAGGGCAGGGGGATAACCAAGGTCATCGGCATGGAGGCCCGCGGCTTCATCTTCGCGGCGCCCGTGGCGCTGGAACTGGGCGCGGGCTTCACGCCCGTGCGCAAGAAGGGCAAGCTGCCCTACAAGACCGTCTCGGTCACCTACGACCTGGAGTACGGCCAGGACACGCTGCAGATACACGAGGACGCGCTGGCGCCCGGCGAGAAGGTCCTGATAGTGGACGACGTGCTGGCCACCGGCGGCACCGCCCGCGGCGTCTGCGGCCTGGTGGAGAAGCTCGGCGGGAAGGTGGAAGCCGTGGCCATGCTCATAGAGCTCGGCTTCCTCAACGGCCGCGGCAGGCTGTCTGGCTACCCCGTCGAATCTTTGATAAAATACTAGTTCGATTGCGCCCGTAGCTCAACTGGATAGAGCTGCTCCGTCCTAAGGAGAGGGTTGGTGGTTCAAGTCCGCCCGGGCGCGCCAGTTTTTTAGGAGAACAAAATGCCTTCATCCACTTGGGTGTCCAGCGGGGAACCCCAGATAAGAGTCAGCAGGACCGACCAGGTCATGGCCTTCGTGAAAGAGAAGCGCGAGAGCGTCATCGCGGCCTCGGTGGTCCTGCTCGCTGCCGTCATACTCGGGACCTGGTTCTTCCTCCATTACCGCCAGATCAACGACACGGCCTGGAAGCAGCTCTTCATCGCCCAGCAGACCGGCTTCGGCGGCGCCTACGCCGAGTCCGAGAAGAAGCTCGACGAGGTCGCCGCCGGCTTCGCCCGCTCCGACGCCGCGCCCTACGCCGTCATGAGCAAGGGCGACATACTCTTCCGCCAGGAGAAGTACAAGGAAGCCCTGGAGGAGTACAAGAAGCTACTGAACGGCCCCGCCTACATGCGCCCCTTCGCCCTCTACAACGCCGGCAAGTCCCGCGAGGCCATGGCTCTCACCGCCGAGGCCGCCGCCGACTACCGCGACTTCCTGGCCAGGTACGCCGACCACATGCTGGCCCCGGAGGTCCACTTCTCGCTGGCCGCCGTGCAGGAGAAGCTGGGCGACAAAGAAGGCGCCAAAGCCTCTTACGAGAAGATAGCGATACTCTACCCCGAGACCTCCTGGTCCGCGGCCGCCAAAGAGAAGACCGGCCAGGCCGCTCCCGGGTCCAAGTAAGACTTCACGGATCCATAAAAGCCCGGCCGCGAGCCGGGCTTTTTTATTGCCCGCCGCCGGCCGGCCGCCTTGACCATTGTCATATGGGACATATGTGACATATATAATAAATAATTACTTGACAGGTTTCTGGGGTTTTTGTAGGATTACCATGCTCTGTAAAGGAGGCCTTCCAACCGCAGTAAAGGAGGGTCCGCCAGCCCCGGGGTAGTATGGGGGGGAGCGGAGCGCCCAAATTTAAGGCGCTTCTCCAGAAAGGCCGTAGGCTCCGGATACCGGGGCACAGGCACTATCCCAAAGGGGGATTCAAAACCCTCCCGCGGGAGAGAGCAAAGGCCCCGGAAACGGGGGCTTACGACAAAACAGGAGGAGAGTAAATGAAGAAACTGATAGCGATACTTGCGCTGCTCGCGTTCGCCGGCAATATTGCCAGCGCCGAGCTGCTCAAGAACTTCAAGTACGACGGTAAGGTTGAAGTCAACGCCTTCCAGGTCCGCAACATGGACTTCTCTGATGCGGCCAAGGACAAGGTGAACGACGTAGACACCCGCGTCCAGATCAACATGGGCTTCGAGCTCAATGACGATGTGGACGCCGTGGTATCAGCCGTTAAGGCGAACAGACAGTACGGCAACACCACCGCCACCCCCAGCACCAGCAATGCGGAAGATGCCAACACGGTCCTGGACAACTTCTTCTTTGAGCAGGCCTACCTGAACCTCAAAGGAGTATTCGGCATGGACCACAAACTGGGCCGCCAGTACTACGGTGAAGAGGGCGACCTCATCATCTATTACGGCCCCCAGGGCATGCCGTACAACTACGGCACATTCGCGGCCAATGGCCTGAGCGTCATGGGTCTGGATGGCTGGTCCTCCGGCTACAGCTGGGACAAGCTGCACATGGGCTTTCTGCTGGCCAAGGACGGGAACGATATTGCTGGCACGATAGATGACGACAAGGACATCGCTGGTATCACCGCCAAGTACGACATGTCCGACGACATGAAGCTGGGCGCCTATGTGTACCAGTATAACACCCAGGCTGGTGACGCCGCTGCCGTTACTGGCCCCAATGACCGTCTGCAGGTCCTCGGCGTCAAGGCCGATGGCATGTTCAGCGGCTTCAAGTATCATGCCGAGCTTGCCAAGAACATGGGCAAGAACAACGGCACGATATACGCCCTCGGAACCACCGGCATGAACGACTACAGCGGCATGGGCTACCTGGTCAATGCCTCCTATGAGATGGACCTGGCCGGCAAGCTCACCCTGATGGGCGAGTACGCCTCCGGTTCCGGCGACAAGAACACCACGGACGACGATGCCGAAGCTTTCTACGGCATACAGTCCGACTATCGCCCGGGCATCCTGTGGGGCGGCTTTGATATCACCGGCACCGCCAATGGTATCACCGACCTGACCACCTGGAACGTGGGCGCGAAGTGGAACCCCTCCTCCATGGAGAAGCTGACCCTCAAGGCCAAGCTCTACAGCTTCGCCCCGACCGAGGACAAGACCGGCACCGCTAAGGCCTACGACGCCTACGGCATGGAGTTCGACCTGTGCGCCAACTGGCAGCACAGCGAGAATGTCGGCGTGAAGGCGTACTACGCCATGTTCATGCCGGAGAAGGACTACGCGCAGAGGAACTCCCTCACCGCGAAGGACGATGTCGCCTCCGTGATCGGCGCGGCGTTCAACGTCAAGTTCTAATAACCGTAAAGGTTAATAGATTAAAAGCCCCGGGGCCTCAAAACCCCGGGGTTTTTATTTAAAAGGTAGCAGCTACCTTTTTTGTATAATAAATCCCGAATGAAGCGACTATTCCCTTTTTTCGCCATGCTGCTCCTTCCAGCGGCCGCGCACGCCGTCAAGCTGGACATAGTTTCGGACATCAGGATAAAGGCTTCGTCCTACGAGGACCTGGTCTATATCCACGGGCGCAACAGCGAGACCATCTATACCGAGAACGTCTCGCTGGGCTTCGTGGTCAAGGACATAGCCCTGCCCCGCCGCCCGCTGTCCACCATGGACATAGGCGTCATACTCCAGAGCATGGGCACCGGCGGCACCTCCAGCACGGTGGACTCGCCGCAGTTCCAGGGCGGCGTCGGCAAGTACGAGAGCGTCAACGGCTCGCCTTTCGTCCGCAACGCCTATGTCCGGATCTACAATTTCGGCCGCCGCGGCCTGACGGCCACGCTGGGCCGGCAGGACTACCGTCTGGGCCAGGGCATAACCCTCTCGTCGAGCGACCAGGGCTTCCCCGGGGTCCTGCTGGAGGCGGACAGCTTCTTCGGCTTCAAGACCGACATCTTCGCCTTCCGGCCCTACAGGTCCACCGCCGCCTACACCGTCTTCGGCGCCAGCGTCTACCGCCCCTCCAAGGAGGGCGTCTGGCAGTTCTACCACTTCCGGGAGAACTCGCCGTCCAACGCCGAGGCGCTGGATTACACCGCCTCGTCCAGGAACCGCTCCTATACCGGCGCCCGCTATTTCCTCAGCCGCAGCCAGCTGGAGTTCGACGGCGAGTTCGCCATGCAGGGCGGCTCGGGCAAGAAGACCGACGGCACCAAGGTGGACTACGAGGGCATGGCCTTCATGATGAAGGGCGCCTGGAACCAGCCGCTGGGGTTCTTCGGCACCTCTAAATTCCGCCTGGCCTATGGCCGGTCCAGCGGCAATCCCGGCGCCGCGGGGGGGACCGACAAGGCCTTTTTCCCCGCCTTCGGCTCCCGCAACGACGGGCTGGAGCGCGGCGGCTACGGCGCCATCATGGGCGCCAGCCTCTACGATACCATCAAGACCTCGGGCACGGTCAACGGCATGCCCGAGGGCGTCTCGGGGCTCAATGTGATAAATATCGGCGCCGATATGCCTTATAAGCGCCTGATCCTGTCCGTGGACTATTTCAAGTACCGGGCCTCCAAGAACGTGAACAGCAGCAACCGGCAGCTGGGCACGGAGCTGGACCTGGGCGTGGCCTGGCCGATAGACAAGGACCTCGTCTTAAAGGGCGTTTACGCCATCTTCACCCCCGGCGGCCTCTACCCCACCGACGACAAGGCAAAGCTCGTTTCAGCCTACGTACAGGCCCGTTTTTAGCCCTTCCAGCCCCCGTAACCCAGGTCACACACCGTCTCCGCAGGCCTCCCTACCCCGGGAGGCCTTTTCTTTAACCCTCACCCGCCCCCGCGTTCAAGGAACAACTATGGGGGTCCTGTCGGCGGTTCGTATAAGGAGACAGCCGGGGGAGACGGCCTGACAGCCCGGCGGGGGCGCCTCGGAGCCGCGAGCATCGTAAGCGCGAGCGGCGAGAGCCGA